>JAOARN010000133.1 GCA_025210485.1 Marinifilaceae bacterium
AGATCAATTAGAAACAAATGGTAAAATTTATACGCATAGTTGAACTCTCAGATGAACAGCCAAAATTCACACTGCTGAAATATCAATAAATACAATCATTTTGAGCTTTCGTTCAAGTCCTTCCGTGCTCACCAAGAGATCTGTTATTTTTAACAGATCTTTTTTTATGCCTTTAATTTCAATCGCATCAAGCCTTATTTCTACCTGTGCGATGGCCACTCCAAATATTCCACATTCTGACCATTTGCATCTTCAGAATTAAAATCCTGCTGCCAGCTCCTGTGTATTTCAGAATTTCTGGTTTAGGATTTATAATTCTTAAATATTGAAACCAGAAATTCTAAAGTCCAAACTCTCTAACTGCAAATCAGAACAACGTAAGCACTTTCATTAAAATGATCAAAATATAATTGACTGATAGTAAAACAAAAAGAATGTTTTTTCGTACTTTTCATTAAAAACACTTGCATTAGTCAAGCAATTTTCCTTATATTTGCACCGCCTTTTTAAGGAAACGGACGCGTAGCATAACTGGATAGTGCACTTGGTTACGGCCCAAGAGGTTGGGGGTTCGAATCCCTCCATGTTCACAATAGATAAAAGGCTTTCTGAATACAGAAAGCCTTTTTTTGTATATCTAATTTTTTAATATAAAGAATTAGTCCATTTTAAAATAATAGGGGGACTACATTTAATTATGCATATAGTATAGTTAAATTGTATAAGAAAAAATATAAATCATATTAGCTAAGAAATATTTATGATAAAAGTAAAAATGTATAAAATATTATTGTTAATAAATTTTAATAATTATAATATTTCAAGTGCATTATCTTGCCTGAAAGGCATATATAACACAATCTAATGCATAGTTTTATTAAATTCAGTAATAAAATAAATACCAGTCTACTGGTTTGTTTTAAATCTTTTATTATGTAAATAAAATAGCGGTTTATATTTTGCCTAAAAAGGCATAAGCACACAGTCGGATACATGGTTTTATTGGGAATTCATTTACCTTTCCTGCAAGGCATATATACTATAGCCCAATTCAACTCGTTGGGCTAAAAAGATTTATAAATAAAAAGGCTAAAAAGATTTATAAATAAAAAGGCTAAAATAAGTACTAATAAATAATTTTTAAAATTAAAACAGCCTGTGGTTATACTGATTCCTTTTTCTCTATTTGTACCTCCAGCTTTTATCTATAGTCGATAATATTTTCCTGCTGTTATCAGGCGTCTTCAAGACCAGAATAGAAAAAAATAATATGTATAATTATTTATTATAAAAGTTTAAATTAGTAATTATGCAAAAAAAATATTTATGATTAAAAAACTCAGAATTTATTTAAATATATTCAGACTAAGAACCCTTATATTATCTTTCTCTGGAATATTATTAGGTAGCTTTCTAATTGACAAAGGGAGTAAATTAGACTACAATATTTTCGCAATGGCATTAGTTACAACATTATGCTTACAAATACTATCAAATCTAGCTAATGATTTAGGCGATTTTCAAAAAGGAACTGACAATAAAAATAGACTTGGTCCAGAAAGAGGAATGCAAAGTGGTTTGGTAGGATATAGCGAAATGTTAAAACTTATATTTTCATTTACTATTCTGTCATTAGTATCAGGTTTATATCTTATTTATCTTGCTTATCATATAATTGGAATTATTAGCAGCATAATACTATTCATTATTGGTATTTTTGCCATAATTGCTGCTATAAAATACACAATAGGTAAATCTGCCTATGCATATAAAGGGCATGGAGATTTTTATGTAATTATTTTTTTCGGTCTTGTTTCTGTATTGGGAAGTTATTATCTACAAACAGGCTATTTAAATCCTTACATAATATTACCAGCTACGTCCTCAGGACTTTTGGCTGCAGCGGTATTAAATACCAATAACCTAAGAGATTATGATAATGACAAAAAATACAATAAAAACACAATTGTTGTCAAATTAGGAGTAAAAAAAGCAAAAAAATATCATGCCTTTTTAATTTTTACCCCTTTTGTACTTAATAGCATCTATTTGGTTTTTAATCGATTCTCAAACTTGCAATTTCTATTTTTAGCAATACTAATCCCAGCTTTTTTGCATTACAGAAAAGTATATTACACAAAAAACTTAAAAGAAATAGACTCTGAATTAAAAATAGTTTCCATCCTAAGCCTTTTGATTAGCATAACAATAAGCATTTGGTTTTTATTCTAATTTATTATGTATACAGCAGAATTTAAATATCACAAACTCATTTTCAAATTTAATGCAGGAACTTCAAGAGGAATTCTGAAAACCAAAGATAGCTGGTTTTTAAAAATAAAAAATGAATCTGTAGAAGGTATTGGAGAAGTTTCAATAATTCCAAAATTAAGCATAGACTTCAATTCAGGTATTGAACAAAAACTAGCTGAAGTATGCAAAAATATAAACTACTATATTGATAATTTGGATAACGAACTATTCGATTATCCCTCGATAAAATTTGCAATTGAAACAGCTATTCTTGACATAAAAAATGGTGGAAGAAAAATTATTTTCGATAATAATTTTTCTCGCGGACTTGATTCAATAGATATAAATGGTTTAATATGGATGGGAGATAGAGATTTTATGTTGGATCAAATAAAAACTAAAATCAAAGAATCTTATAAATGTATTAAACTTAAGATTGGTGCTTTAGATTTTGATACTGAATACAAACTTTTAGAATACATAAGGGAACAACTACCTAATATTGAGCTAAGAGTAGATGCTAATGGTGCTTATGATAAAAACAAGGCCTTGTTCGTTCTTGAAAAACTTAAAAATTTAGGCATACATAGTATAGAGCAACCGATAAAACAAGGTCAAATCAAAGATATGGCTGACTTATGTATTTCTCCAAAGACAGATATTGTGCTTGACGAAGAACTTATTGGTATTCATGACTATGTGTCAAAAGAAAATTTACTAATAAGCATAAAACCTCAATATATTATTTTAAAGCCATCTCTAATAGGCGGATTTAAATCCTCCGAGGAATGGATTGAAATAGCAGAAAGGAATGATATAAAATGGTGGATAACATCCGCCTTGGAGTCAAATATCGGACTCAATGCTATAGCCCAGTGGACATACAATATGGAAAGTAAACTCGCACAAGGTTTAGGAACGGGTATGCTTTATGAAAATAATATTAGTTCACCTTTATGTATAAGGTCTGGAAAATTATATTATGACAACAATTTAGAATGGGGAGAATTATGAAAAATAGATATACAGTTAATTCAAAAACATACTCCCGAGAGGACTTGATTGATTATTCAAAAAACAGAATAAATAATTCAAAATATAGTTGGGAAATAGATATATACAATTTTATCTTAGAATGGTTTTCGGAGGAAAACCATATATATGCACCAAGTTCTGGATCTACAGGAAAGCCAAAAATAATAAAGCATAATAAAAAGCATGTAGTTGAATCAGCAATTAGAACAGGTGAATTTTTTCAATTTAAAAAAAATCAAAAAATATTATTATGCCTACCTGCCAAATACATTGCTGGCAAGCTACAAATAGTTAGGGCCTTTTATTGGGAAATGAACTTAATAATACGAGAACCAGGTTTAAGCCTGGTCATTGATGAACATTATGATTTTGCAGCCTTCACTCCAAGTCAAGCATTTAATTGTATAGAGTATTTAGATTCTGGCTTAATTTCAAATTTATTAATTGGAGGTGCAAAAATAAGCCAAGAACTAAACAATTTAATCCAAAATACAAAAACAAATGTATTTCAGAGTTTTGGAATGACAGAGACTATAACACACATTGCAATCAGGCAGTTGAATAAAGCAAACCGAAGTTTGTATTACAAATGTCTGAAAAATGTCCATATAAATACAGATGATAATAACGAATTAATAATACATTCTCCTGAGATTGGTGTTAATAACTTAAAAACAAAGGACATCGTCATCATTAAAGATAATAATAAATTCAAGTGGATTGGCAGATTTGATAATGTGATTAATTCGGGAGGTATTAAACTTTATCCAGAAGAAATTGAACAAAACCTATCGGAGTTTATTGAATATAATTTCTTTGTAAGTTCCTTAAAAGATCAAATATTGGGAGAAAAACTTATTCTGATAGTCGAAACAACTATAACAGATGCAACTTCCAAAGCTATAACAGATGCAATTAGTAAATTAAGTAAGTACAGTCAACCTAAAGAAATTTACTATATTGATAATTTTATTCGCACCGAAACTGATAAAATAAATAGAGCTAAAACAAAACAATTACTCAACTTAGAATGATGAAAAAACCTAAAATACTTATACATTATGCTATTCCACCAAAGCCATTATCTAAGCTAGAAAATGATTTTGAAATAATATATCCGGAAAATGATTTTTTTACCGACGATGAACTATTAAAACACCTGCCTGATTGCTTTGGATTTATTTCTATATTTAACAAGAATATAGATGTAGAAATACTCAAAACTGCTAAAAAACTCAAGATAATCAGCAATTATGGAGTTGGCTATAACAATATTCCAATTGATACAGCAAATAAAATGAACATAAAAGTTTGCAATACTCCAAATTCAGTTTGCCTACCAACTGCAGAACTATGTATTGGTTTATGCATAAATATGATGAGAAGAGTTAGCGAGTTTGATCAATCGATAAAATTAAACTCCAAGCTTGAGTTTGGTGCTAATTATAATTTTGGAAATACATTTAAAGGCAAAACATTGGGTATTTTAGGTATGGGGAAAATTGGTAAGATTGTAGCTCAAATCGCTAAAATATTAGGAGCATCAGTTATTTATCACAATAGAAAAAAAATTACAAATATAGATTTCTCTGCTAAATTCGTAGATTTTAAAGAACTTCTTGAATCTTCCGATATATTAAGTATTCACTGCCCTTTAACAGAAGAAACAAAACATATGCTTACATTAGCGGAATTTTCTATAATGAAAAAATCTGCAATACTAATAAACACAGCCAGAGGAGCAATAATTAAAGAAGCTGATTTAGCTGCTGCCTTGGAAAATAATATTATAAAAGCTGCTGCTCTTGATGTTTTTGAAAATGAACCATTAATCCATACAAATCTCAAGAAATTGAAAAATGTTTTAATGGTTCCGCATATTGGAACTGCAACAAAACAAACACGAGAAGATATGTCTTTGGAGGCTGTTGAAAATATAATCAACTTTATGAATAAAAAAGAATTTAATTGTGTAAACAAAGATACTGAGTATTAAAATGAATATATGTTAAATAATCTAAATGGATTTGATTATCATAACTTTATTTCTATATTTAAAAATCATTCTTTTTATTATTGTTTTTTGAAAAAAGTCGAAATTCAAACCTCTCTATGAATTTTTAGCTAGTCAAATTAAAAACTCAAAAAAAAGTCAACTATATATCTAGGTGATTAAAAATTAATTATTATTAACATAAACCAAAAAAAATGAAGACAAGTCTAAGCTTAGTACTTATGCTCTTTCAGCTGATAGCTTATTCTAATGAAGTGAAATTGCCATTGAATTTTAAAAAGGGACATTTATATTCAGAGTGGAAAATAAATGATTCAATTCCTACCAAAATTATGCTTGAAACTGGCTTTCCCAAAATTGTAATCAGTAAATCATATGCCTTCAAACACTTTAAAAATAAATTAGAAGAATTAGAAAGTCCAAGAAAAATAAAGCTATGGGGGCAAAACAAAACAATGGAGGTTAATCATATAATCAAGGACAGTATTTCTATTGAAGGTAATATCATATATATAAATGCTCTCATTGCAGATATGACAGATTCAAAAGCTTGGAAGCAGATAGACATGGTATTCCCTATAAGATATCTACCTGGTATTACTGAAATAAATATTCAGAATAATGAGCTAATTATAAATAAACATAGAAAAAATAAACAAACTGATTTTTTAGAGTGTAAAGCATATTATGATCCGAATTTAAAAGGATTATACATAAAATCAACACTGAGTCTTTATGATAAAGAAAATAACAAAGAAGAATTAAGGGGTAAATTTTTAATAGATCTTGGTGCACCAAACCACCTATTCTTAAATAGAGATAATGAGCAATCTGAAAATTTCGTACAAAAAGTTGAAAAATTCAAACTAAAAGACACTACTAAATTCAAACCTAATCACAAAACCAAATTAGCAATTTTAATTCCTGATTATTTCAAAATTGATAAATTCACCTGCCGCAAAGCCTTTATTGTAGCTATGAGGATGTTTGGTAAAAGTTCAAAAAAATACAATGGTATTATTGGGAATAAATTTCTTTCTAATTTTATTGTTCAGTTCGATTTTAAACGTAATCGAATCTATATGAAAGTTTTATCTAATATCTTATATTAAATAATTTTAAAAATTGATAATCGTAAAAGACTGTCGTGTCAAAATATTTTTATGTTGTATAGATTCTATTGTATCCTAATCATAACAAATTGAATAATAAAAATAATTTTCCCTAAAAAAATAGAAAATAATATTCCTTATTTAGTCAAAATTCCACTGAAAAAGTATTTTGACATTTTTATTAAAGTATCTTTAATTTTATCATCAGGATAATTATTCTTCAATTGATACTCATTGACAATTCTAAGACAATTAATCAACATTTCAACATCTGTATCCTTTTCTATATAAGACTTTTCTTTCCATAAATTCATATTTTGAATCACCTTTTCCAATTTAGAACTAAATCTGGCACTTAGTTTATTTTCAATAGAAGGAAACTCTCTAAATATTTGTACTATCAATTTACTCTGAAGATCATTTCTCAACGAATATATTCTTTCATGAAACTCATTAATAGAATCTTTTGGATTCTCACCATTCATTAGCGGTTCTAATATATTTTTTGCATTCATTTCGAAAATACCAACTGAAAGATCTTCAATCAACTTTTCTTTCGTTTCAACAATCTTGTATAATGTACTTTTGGAAATTCTACAATCATGGGCAAGTTTATCCATGCTAAATGCCTTAAGACCAATATTCACAATCATCTTAAATGCAATAGACTTGATTCTGTTTTTTAATTCGACTTGATTTACTTTCATAATTTATTAGCAAAAAGCTTAAACATAATTTGTAATAATCCCATTTTTTTCAAATTCCTGTCTTACATTATCATTATTAAACATTAAAACAGCCTCCTTCAAATTAGGCAATAAGCTAATGTCATCTGCAGTTTTAATATCAAATACATCATCTTCTCCATCCCAAAACGGTATAATATGTAAATAAATATCATCCCCACCATCTGAACATAATTTAGTGATATTTTTAAGCATATCTGCATCAATTTCTATATCCGAAAAATATTTCATTGCAACAGGAATAATTTCATACCCCTTATCTTCCACATACTCCTGAGCCTCATCTTCTGTCATATTAAATTTGGCCTGTATAAACTCATAAATATCAAAAGGCATTGATATAAGATTTTGATTATACATAAGCTCTTGTATAACAGCTAGCTTAAAGCCTATATCTTTAAATTTAACTTTACTCATATATCCTAAAATAATTGATCTATTAAATATATTTCAAATTTACATAATTTATAGTCATTATTGAAATAACAGAAGATTATTAGACATAAACATTAATTGGATTGTAAATTCATTAAATTAAATTTGTGAATAAAATATTTATATAAAACAAAACTTGATATCATAATGACCTACTTCAAACTAATCCTTAATTTGCTTTTTTTAATTGTAGCAACAAATCTTACTGCTCAATACAAACCTATTACAGAAAATAAAAACATAATATCATATAACTCATATACAATTTCGTATTTAACTAAACATAAACAATCGGAATGGGTTTACTACAAGTTAACTAAAAATGATTTAGTGAAAAAATGTGAACGAAAGAATAAATTTAGTATTGATAAAAACCTAAATTTCAATCAAGCGAATAAAATTGATTATTATAAAAGTGGATTTGACAGAGGTCATTTAAAACCAGCAGCAGATTGTGTAAGTAATCCAAAAGATATGATGGAATCGTTTTATTTTACAAATATGTCTCCTCAAAAACCTGGATTAAATAGAGGCAAATGGAAAATGCTTGAACAAAAATTCAGAAATCTAGCAATTAAATATGACAGTATTTATATAGTAACAGGACCTATATTGACGGAAAATCTAAAATATATTGGCGATCACGTTTCTATTCCTAAATTATTTTACAAAATTGCATTTCTGCCCAAATTAAATAAAATGATTGCATATTTAATTCCCAACAAAAAAATAGATGATAAACTAGAAATGTATAAATGTACAGTTGACGAAATAGAAGAGCTAAGTCACATAGATTTTTTCCCTCAGTTAGAAGATAATAATGAAAAGAAATTAGAATCTGAAATTCAAGAGATATGAAACACAAGACGACAAATAGTCTACAAATATAATAATAGGACTCACTGTTTAATCCAATTCTATGACCACGCACTAATTTTAATTCTGAATTAAAACTAAAATCCCTCTGATTTAAATACTCCACATACCGCCAAGGACAAACATACTACCCAAATACAACTTTCATCCATCAATAAAATTCGTAGAAATGTATAAGTATTTCACCAAAAAATATAAATATTTCTAAAATCAATATTATTATTTTTGGGCTTACATTTTTATATTAAAACATATCACATTATGAAAATTTCTTTATACCTAATATCCATACTTTTTATAGCTGCCTTGGTTATATCAATCATATACTTATCTCGAAGAACAGCTCTGATTTTTGGAATTAATAACACAATACCCTTATACATATCTTATGGCGTGTCAATTTTTTTATTTATGTTTGGCACTGTTGGATTAATTAATTCTACATCCAACTTGGGGAATATAATATTTAAAATTGCAAGTATTGGTATGGGGGTGTTTCTATTCTTAATTATCTCATTTCTAATAAGTGATTTTATTAATTTATTCTACAAGCTTAAACCAAGTAGCTTTGGCCTAATTTCATTCAGTCTAACAATATTATTGTCCTTATACTCGTATTATATTGCTCATCACACAGTTGTAACTGAATATAATTTAACAATACGCAAACTTAACAATAATATAAAAGCAGTACATTGGTCAGATGTGCATATTGGGCATTACAGAACTGGAAAATATCTTGAAAATTTAGTACTAAGTACAAATAAGTTAAAAGCTGATGTTATTTTTATAACAGGTGATTTTCTTGACAGTAAATTTGCCTTGGATAAAAAGTATTTTTCACCTCTAAAGAAATTAAATGCCCCAGTTTATTTCGTTGATGGAAATCATGACCATGCAACTGGGAACAATAGAATATATCAGTTTATGCAAAATGCTGGCGTTAACGTACTAAACAATAAAATAGCAGAATACAATGATTTGCAAATAATTGGTCTTAGTCACATGATTGCGGACAGAGAAAGTTTTGATATGCATGCATCTCCTTATAAGCCAACTATTCAAGAATGTTTAGATTCGCTTCAAATTGATAGAAGTAAAGCCTCAGTGATATTACATCATTCACCAAATGGACTAAAATATGCAAATGAAAAATCAGTTGACCTATTCTTGACAGGACATACTCATGCTGGTCAAATATTTCCATTTAATTTTGCTGCCCATTTTATGTTCGATTATAACAGGGGTTTATACAATACAGGTAAAACTAAACTAATTGTCTCAGAAGGTATTGGTACTTTTGGACCTCCATTTAGACTAGGAACTAAAAGTGAGATTATTGTTCTAAATCTTCAGGCTGGAAAGAACAATTAACAGTCTAATATTAGAATATTATTATTCCAAGGGAAAGACATATACTTTAAACATAAGAATAAAAACAATTCAAAAGCTACGAATCAAATAATATTATTTTAATAGTAGCTTTTGTTTTTTTATTCACCAACTATATCGTTTAAAATATCTTCTACCTCTTTCTCTGTTTTTGATAATTTTTCCTTACATAATTTTAGTAAATCAGAAACTCTCTTAACTTTTGCTGATAATTCATCAACATCAAGTTCTCCATTTTCTATTTCCTCAACAATAGTCTCTATCTCATTAATACTCTCGTTATAACTTAATTTTTTCTTTGCCATATTATTAATTTTTTTCACCTTACAATAACATCAGTTTTGCCATCTTTGAATAATATCTCCAAGTTATCATCAGGCTTAAGTTTTTGATTTGATTTTACTATTTTGTTATCTTTTTTTATTATAGCGTAACCTTTTTTTAGTATATTCTCAGGCTTATTGTAAGTAATAAATTGATCAATAAGCCCTAAATCATAGTTTTTTTTAATTAAATAACTAGAACTAGTCTGCTGTAAGTTATAATAAACTTTATTCAAACTCTCTTCACTATTCTTTAGTTTTTGTTTAACTGATGATTCAATACTTTGTGCTTTATATTCAATTGCATTAGTCTGCCTACTCAACATAAACTTAACTTCCGAAATTACTGCACTTGATAATCTTACAGTCTTCGATTTTTCTTTTGTTAATCTCTCCTTAACAATTGGATAAAAACTTGAAAACATAGAATTCAAACAAGATCTATTCTCATCTAAAAGAAAAGCTATCTTATCTACAAATTGATTTCTTAAATCATTGATGTGTTTTTCTTCTTCTGCAAAATAATCAATAAAAAAATTAGCTGCAGCCGTTGGTGTTTTAAGAGACTTCCAAGCCACCATATCACAGATGCTGATATCCCTTTGGTGTCCAATTGCTGTAATAACAGGAATTGGATATTGACAAATATGTGAAGCGATTAAATACGAATCAAAACAACTTAGATCCAACTGAGATCCACCTCCTCTTAATATAACAACAATATCAAAAACATCTTCATATTCATAAATGTATTCAAGAGCATTAATTATTGATTCTTCGGCTTTTTCGCCTTGTACTGTAGCATGAAATAGTTTAGTATGAAATTTATAGTTAAATTCATTGCTGTGAAGTTGATTAATAAAATCTTCGAATCCAGCAGCTGTTTTTGAGGAAATAATAGCAATGTTTTTGGGGATTCGGTCTAATGTAATCGACTTATTCATCTCAAAAACACCATCATCCTGTAATTGTTTAATGGTATCTCTTTTTTTTCGCTCTAAATCACCCAAAGTGTAGCTAGGGTCGATGTCTTTTACTGTTAGAGAATATCCATACAACTCCTGAAATTCGACACTAACCTTAAACAAAACTTTCAAGCCTGATCGAAATCTTTCTCCTGTAGTAGTCTCAAAATAAGGTTTTAGCATCCTGAAACTGTATGCCCATATATTTGCTTGACATTTAGCTATAATCTTATCTGTCTCGACATCCTTTTCAACTAATTCCATATAGCAGTGTCCAGCACTAACCTGACGCATCTGACTAATCTCAGCCACTAGCCAAACTTCGTTCAGAAAATTGGATTTAATTACTGATTTAATTCTAGAATTTAATTCGTATAAACTAATAGTATCCATTTACTAAATTTAAATAAACAACATAATTAGAGATTAATTATTTTAATATGGAGAATCATTTTTATTATGTTTTTGTCTTTCTGCCTCAGGATTAAAAAGATTTGAATCTGATTTTGTTAATAATATTTTTGTTCTAATATTTTCAAGACTATCTAATTCGGTTTTTTTATCTGGAACTCCAAATAAATATTTAACCTGTTTTTTTATTTTGCCATCTTTCGTGTAAAACAACCAATCTCCATGCTTCTGATTATTTTTATAAAAGCCAGATATTTCAATATATCCTATTGAATTATAACTTCTATAATAACCATTTAAATTATTTTGCTTATACATACATTCAAAATACACTTTCCCATTTTTAAAGAAACGCCTATAAACCCCATCTCTTTTTCCTTTATTATATTCACTTAATAGTGAAACTTTCCCTGACTTATAATAAATATATGATTTCCCATTTCTAAGACCTTTATCATATGATTCGCTAGAGCTAAGAATTTTATTGTTATAATATTTCCAAACTCCATCCTTTTTCTTATCTATATAATTACCTATTGCAATCATTTGTCCTTTTCTATCATAAATCTCAGCAGAAGCATGTCTGGAATCATCAGAATAGTTCATTTTCACATTCAACATTCCACATGGGTAATATTTTTTGAAAAGACCAACAGGTTTGCCTTTTACAAAATTTGCAGTATACTTCAAACGTCCATTATCATATCTCTTTTCAACATAAGAATCCCTATTCTGAGAAAAAGATATCATGGTGAAAAAAACAAAAAACAAACTTGATAGTAATCTAATCATAATAAAAACATTTAACTTCTTAGTTATTTCTAATAAATATAATCTTAATTTGTTTTAAGCAGAATGTGCAACTTAAAACTATTAACAAAAGTACTAAATTTATATATTTTGATTCGAATACATAGAAATAAAACTGAACTTAATTACTAATTAAGTTGAACTATAATATTAGTAACGAAATTTCAAAGTTTCGTTCTTTACAATAAATATTTAGCTGACAAAACTGTTTTTAAATACTTAGATACACAGAATAAAATTCTTATTTTCAAAAACATAATATACCGAGCCTAACATTTCTAAACAAAATTTAATTTTATTATTAATTTTTAGATAAAATAAAACTATATTTGTATTGTTTTTAAGTCTTGTTGGTTGATTAACAATCATTTAAAGATTGCAACCATGTGATCTAAATCCATATTTAAAACTTAGTCAAAAATCAAATTATTTTTACTTCTGTTATGAAAGAGGCAATTGTTAAAACAGATTTCAATTTTACGAATCAAAAAAGTGTATACAAAGGAAAAGTTCGTGATGTATACAATATAAATGACAAATTCCTAGCTATGGTTGTTTCGGATAGAATTTCAGCATTCGATGTAGTTCTTCCAAAAGGGATACCTTTCAAAGGTCAGGTTTTAAACCAAATAGCTGAGAAATTTTTAGACAAGACAGCTGATATAGTTCCAAACTGGAAAATTGCTACTCCAGACCCTATGGTTACTGTTGGTCACCTTGCGGAACCTTTTATGGTTGAAATGGTAATAAGAGGATATCTTACAGGGCATGCATGGAGAGAATATAAATCAGGTAAAAGAAGCTTATGTGGCATTGAACTTCCTGAAGGAATGAAAGAGAATCAAAAATTTGATAAGGCAATCATTACTCCTACAACAAAAGCTATGGAAGGTCATGATGAAGATATTTCAAAAGAAGAGATTCTAGCTCAAAATATTGTTTCTAAAGAAGATTATGAAAAATTAGAAGAATATACGCATGCACTTTTCCAAAGAGGTACTGAAATAGCAGATGAGAAGGGACTTATTTTAGTTGACACCAAGTATGAATTTGGTAAGGTAGATGGTAAAATAGTTCTTATTGATGAAATACACACTCCTGATTCGTCTAGATATTTCTATAAAGAGGGATATGAAGATAGATTCCAAAACAATGAGGCTCAAAAACAACTATCTAAAGAGTTTGTTCGTGAATGGTTGATTGAAAATGGATTCCAAGGTAAAGAAGGTCAAGAGATTCCTGAGATGACAGATGAAAAAATTAATCAAATTTCAGAAAGATACATTGAATTATACGAACAGATTACTGGTGATAAATTCATTAAAGCGGATCTTAATAATATTCAATCAAGGATTGAAAATAATATCGAAACTTATATTAAATCACTTTAATATAAATGCAACATAAAAAAATAGGTTTTGCACCACGGTGCAAAACCTATTTTTTTATGTTATTCTAAATTTTTCTTTAATGAAAAGAAAAATTCAACCCCTCCACTCTTTCTCGATTTAGCATATATCTTTCCCTTATGAAAGCTTACCGAATTTTTAACAATAGACAAGCCCAATCCTGTACCTCCTATGCTTCTGGATCTAGAAGTATCTACCCTATAAAATCTCTCAAAAATTTTAGCAAGATGCTCCTCTTTAACACCTACACCAGTGTCCGAATAAGTAAAATAAATATAATTTGAATCGTCAAAATGTTTGGCTATATGTATATCTGCACCTTCACCAGCATACTTAATAGAATTATCAATTAGGTTTCGAAATATGGAATCTAACAATTCAATACATGCTTGCAATTCTATTTCTTCTTCGATTTTTAGATTTATTTTCATTTTTGATGACTCTAATTTTGGCTGATAATCATGAACTAAATTATTCAGCATTCTGCTTAAATTCACTTTTGACAACTTAAACATCTCGCTAGCATCCTCTATTTTTGTTAAAACAGAAATATCTTTAATCAAAACCGTAAGCCTATCAATTTGACTAACTGAACGTTTCATAAATCGTTCTCGTGTTTCTTTATCCATATCAGGATCTTCCAGAATTGTCTCCAAATAACCAGATATTGCTGTTACCGGGGTCTTTAATTCATGTGCAATATTTAATGTCATTTCTTGCTTCATTTTTCTTTCATTTACCTGATGTGTAATATCAAGTATAGAAATTTCGAAATCCTGATCATTAAAAATAATTACTTGAAATAATAATATCTTCCCAGCAACATAAACTTCTTGTTTTTTCGTAAGAGTTTCCTTCCTTTTTATAGATTCCTCGTTATCGTAATAATCAACAAAATCAACTAAGGATTTCAACTCCTTAATTTTGAATATTTCCGAATAATTATATTTAGTAACACTAGTTAGGTAATTAATATAATTAACAAAATGGCTATTCCATAAAATAAGATTTCTATCCTTATCAAAAATTGCAACCCCTTGATCAACATATTTCAAATGCTTTATTAATTTTGCTTTCTCCAATTTAAGATCTTCTGTAGTATTCGATAATTTATCATAGATATTCACTATTTGTTTACCGATTTCACCTAATTCATCTTTCCCAAAAGATTCAGATTTGTCAATTATTCTGTTATGTCCTGCATCAACAGCAAATTTACGTAGTTTTGAGATTGAATTACCGAAATGTCCACTAACATAAACCAATAAGATTAGAACTATAATAAACATTGCACCAAGTATATAGAAAAAAACATAATTTGCTTTTAAAAAATCACTTAAGCTCTGATTAAAAGGTAAAGCAGCTCTAACATAACATGTATAATAAAACTTGGCATAATAGTAATATGTTAGTTTTGTTGAGTTTGAGAATCTTATATTACTTCCTTTTTTATCATGTAATGCTTTCTGCAATTCCAATCGACTTAAATGATTATCCATTAGAAAATATTCATCTTTCATATAAGAGTCATATTTAACTTTTCCATTTTTATCGATAATGCTAATTCTTAATCCCGAATCTGGAAATACAGAGATTAAGGAATCTATAATTGAAAAATTATTCTTTTCTAAAAGTTCATTTTTTTTAATGATATTATGTACCTGCTCAGTATAAATGTCTAAAGCATATTCTAACTTCTCTCTCTTCTGTATTCTTTCTTGTCGAAACTGAACAAGTCCAATAGAAAATGTAAAAAGAAATACTATTAAGAAATAGATAATAAATAAGCGTTTGCGGTATCTATTCCCAGGTTGTTGATTAGATTTAGTCATAAAATTATGTATAAATATATAGTTCAGTAAACAGTTTTGTTTAAAATATGAAGTTACTAATGCTAAACAAGTATCGTATTTTCAATTGGCTTAAAAAAATATCCATAACCTGATTTGGTCCTAATGCATCTTCCATAAGAACCTAGCTTATGTCTTATTCTTCTAATATTAACGTCTACAGCTCGGCTACTGACACTAGAGTTATCCCTCCAAATAATGGACAATATTTCATCTCTTGAATAAATTCGATTTGAATTTGCCCAAAGTAATTTCAAAATCTCAAATTCAGTTTTTGTAAGGCTGATATCTTTATTATGTAAATAAGCTGTCTTTGAATTAAAAAATATTTGTAGACCATTAAACTCCAATTTTTTTAACTCCTTTTTTCTATTGATAATTTTTTTATTCAAAGAAGATATTATCTTCAAAATATCTTTTAATTCTATTGGTTTTAACATAAAATGATAAGCTCCATATTCAGAAGCTTCAGTTTTTTTATTCAAGGATTTATCTTTAGAAAGATAAACAATATAATCATTTCCAGTATTTTTAATCTGAGCTATCAGATTACTAAATATAGATGGTTGTAAACCGTAACCATCAGTGCTGACAATAAATATATCCACAAGATTTAAATCATATCTTAATGCAGACTCTAAGGAATTGGATGGAATAACAAGAAAATCATGAATTAATAATTCTTCTGTTAAAGAATTTACTAATTCATCATTCTTGTCGATTATCATAATATTTGTCTTATCCATTTTAATCAAAACTAAATAATTACAAACTTTTCCGACGAACATAAGAATAGTTAATTTCTTAAACCTAAACTTCAATTTTACAGCTTTAGAAAGGAATAACTATGCTTTGATTTATATTTCAAATTCTTCATCAATCAATTTATGTCTCAAATCAATTCCTTCCAAAAAGTATATTGCGACCTCAGCAATATTTGTCGAATTATCAGCTATTCGTTCTATAGCATTTATAATATTATTAAACCATATAATATTATATAGATTAGATTCATCAAGCAATTCTTGGTTCTTATAGTTTATTATTTTTTTGAGAATAGTTTTTTGCTTGAGGTCAATCTTAGAATCTCTTCTAATTGTCCACAGAGCATAATCCTTATCCTCATCATCAAAAGCTATTAAAGATTTCCTAACCATTTGTTCGCTATCATAAAGCATTTCTTTAACCATATCAACAATGCTGTCATAGGAATCATAATTAGTAATCATACTTATATTTTCATACACATTACACAATTGATCACCTATCCTTTCCAGATGATTAATCATTCTAAAATATGATATTAACATTCTTAAATCCTTTGCCATCGGCTGTTCTAGACCTATTGTCTGAACTAGATTTTCGCTCAATTTTAATTCAAAAACATCAATCTTTTTTTCATTTTTATTAAATTTTTTCGCAAAATCTAATTCTTGAGATTTTTTTGGATTATTTATCATTAGGTATATAGATTCAAATTGACCTAACAACAAAAGCTTCATTTTGTTAAAATCTGTTTGTATCTTCAAGTACCTACTTTCCTTTAATATTGACATATCAAATACAATTAAAAGCGTTAAAAATGATTATTATATTATTAATTTGCTAGCCTGAATTTAACATAAAAGCTACGATTAACCAAACTGTCCTGTTAAGTATTCTTCGGTTCTTTTATCGACTGGATTTGTAAACATCTTTTTTGTTTTTCCATACTCGACCAATTCTCCTAAATACATAAACATTGAGTAGTCAGATATCCTAGCAGCTTGAGACATATTATGTGTAACCAAGACGATGGTAAAATCATCCTTAAGCTTTACTAATAAATCTTCAATTTTAGCTGTAGCAATAGGATCAAGAGCAGAGGTAGGTTCATCTAGTAAAAGAATCTCTGGTGTGTATGCCAAGGCTCGAGCAATACATAATCTTTGTTGTTGGCCTCCTGATAAAAAACTACCTTTTTTATGTAAAGAATCTTTAACCTCATCCCACAAAGCAACATCTTTTAGTGATTTTTCGACAATCTCATCCTTTTCTGAGCTTTTCAATTTGATTCCATTTAACAAAAATCCAGCAATAACATTTTCATATATACTCATAGTCGGAAATGGATTGGGTCTTTGAAAAACCATACCTATCTTACGTCTTAAGTTTATCGGATTCATTTTATAAATATCATCTCCGCTTAGCAAAATCCCCCCCTTACTACCTGTGTTAGGATACAGCTCATGCATTCTATTTATAGATCTTAATAATGTGCTTTTACCACAACCAGAAGGTCCCATAATTGCAGTGATCTTATTCTTTGCAATTTTAGCACTCACATTTTCAATAGCGTATTTTTCTTCACCATATGAAACTGCTAAATCTTTTATTTCTAGAACTGGATTATCAATTTCTTCAATTTGATTTCTTAGTTTCATTTTTATATTTGTATTTGAATGAAAAACATCAGTATCAATATTATTTGTATTATTTATATCTAACAATTCCATTACTTTATTTAATTTCAAAAAGCTTTACAGTAAGCTATTCCTAATTGTAATATCAACTTAGCTTATCTCTATACATATAGAGGCAAACAAACATTTTTATATTCATAACTCACCATCTAGTATTGCACATAATTATTAATGCTGAACTCTCCACTTACGAGTTACAAACTTGGCAAGCATATTTAAAATAAATATTAATATTAATAAAAATAAAGATGCACTCCATATCATATTAATTAAATTAGGGTCATTGTAAAATTCCCAGATTAACAATGGAATTGCACTTGTAGGCTTACTTATATCCCAGTTGATAAAATTAGAACCTAATGCTGTAAGCATCAAAGGTGCTGTTTCTCCTGCAATACGACTTACTGCTAGTATAATTCCTGTCAATATTCCACTGATGCCTGTTGGCAATAACAGTTTTAAAACCACTTTGTGATAAGGAACACCTAATGAAATTGCAGCTTCTTTAAGACTTTCAGGAAGCATTTTTAAGCTCTCTTCAGTCGACCTTATAATTGCAGGTAACATCATGATGGCTAAAGCAATACTCCCTGCAAAAGCAGAAAATCCATTAGTTAATGGTCTTACTATCCAGATATATCCAATAATTCCTAAAACTATTGATGGAACAGCTTGTAACATATCTGCTATAAACCTAACTAAACCAGCGAACTTTGTGTCTTTATATTCAGATAAGTAAACTCCACAAATAACACCCATAGGTATTGCCATAAGGCTAGCCATTCCAATAATTAACAATGTCCCTAAAATCCCATTTACTATTCCTCCAGGTATTAACTCCCCTGATTTATTTGCTAGCATCGCTTGCATAGTATCAGGAGCTACTTCTGTAAAAAAACTTAAATTAAGCTGTCTATAGCCTTTTACAATTAACTGATATAGGATCAGAAACAAAGGAAAACTAGTTAGACCTGCTAGAGTAATTACCAAATATTTAAATAAATTATCCTTTATTAATCTAATTTTTATATTGGATGAATATTGATTTATCGCTTTCATTATACCTATCTAAAAAATACATCTATCTATTTGATCATAACTAAAAGAAATTAGTTATTCACAAATAAACTTTCTAAATTATATTAACTACCAAACATCTTATTTTGACATACTTTTCATTATCATTTTACCTATGAGATTTACCATAGCAGTAATAATTAATAAAATGAGTCCTATCTCCACCAAAGAATTATATTTAAGCCCCTCGGCTTCACCAAATTGATTTGCTATTAAACTAGCCATAGTATTTCCAACATCGAATATACTTGTTGGCATATCATTCGAATTACCTATTAACATAGTAACAGCCATAGTTTCACCAATAGCTCTACCAAGTGCCAATATATATCCAGCAGCAATACCAGAACCAGCATTCGGAATAATAACTTTTTTTATCAATTCGAATCTAGTTGCACCTAAAGAATATGCTGCTTCCTTGAGTGTTCCTGGTACCATAGAAATGATATCAGCTCCAATTGACGAAGCGTATGGAATTATCATTATAGCAAGAATAATAGAGGAAGTGAAAATACCAAAACCTTGATCGCTTAATCCTAAAGAAACTATAAAAGGTCGTAAAGCATAAAATCCCCACAATCCATAAACAACAGAAGGGATACCTGCTAATAAATCGACTAATGCGCGCAAGACAACAGGTAGTTTACCTTTTTTAAAATACTCACCTAAAAACAATGAAATTGAGAATGAAAATGGAAAGGTGATAATCAGTGCTAATATTGAAGTTAAAATAGTGCCTACTATAAATGGAAAAGCTCCATAAGTTTCCCTTCCTTCTGTAGGATCCCAATTATCTGAAAATACAAACTCGAAACCATACTCTTTTATAGAGGGTATTGCTCCCAATGTTAAAGTAATAAAAATACCTATAGCAATAAGAAGGACAATTACTCCACTAAACTTGAGAAATACTCTAAAAATTTTTTCACTATACATAGTTATCAAAAGATGCATGTTTTTTACTATAACTATCAAAAATATTTGTTTTATGTTTCAATAAAATAAAATCCAATAAAACATAAAAAGATAGTTTTTAATTTTAATCAGGATAAGAATATCAGGAACAAGCTATACTAAACTTGTTCCCATTGTATTATGATAAACCGAAAAATAGGTTGTATTCAGTATAAATATAATCTACAATTTTTCTCCCTTATAAGTAATTTTCGACAGTATAGCCTTAGCTTTTTCTCTCGCAATTTGAGGAAGTGGAGCATAGTGAACTTTTATAGTTTGCTTTTGTGCTTCTTCGCCAATTATCCAGTCTAAAAGATTTTTAGTCTGCTTAGCCTGATCTTTAGATCTGTCGTTATAATATTGCTCCGCATAAACTAAAATCCAAGTAAAACTTGAAATTGGATATCCCATTTCTGCGTCTGTATTGGTCAAGCTCACTCTGGTATCATTTGCTAGTACACCAGAAGCAGAAGCACTTACTGACTCAATAGATGGTTTAATAAAATTACCTACGCTATTTTGGATACTAGCAAATGATATTCCTTGAGAGAATGCATATTCAGAACCAATATAACCAATAGCTCCCTCTGTTTGACTAATTGTACCTGCTACACCAGGGTTGCCTTTTGCGCCTATACCAACTGGCCATTTTAAAGCTTTCCCTTTCCCTACACGCTCTTTCCACTTAGAACTAACTTTATTCATATAATCACTAAATATAAAAGTAGTACCACTACCATCTGATCTATACACAACTGTAATTTTCAGGTCTGGCAAACTAATATCTGGATTCACCTCTTTTATTCTTTGGTCATTCCAGTTTTTGATTTCACCCATAAAAATACCTTCTAGTAAACTTGGAGTAAATTTAAGTTCTGGTTTATTAGGAATATTGTAAGCTGCCACAACCGCTCCAAGACAAGTCGGAATATGAAGAATATCAGATGGCATCTCCTTCAATTTAGAGTCAGTTAAAAATGCATCAGAAGCTCCAAAGTCGACTATCATATCTTTAAGACTTCTTATTCCTCCTCCTGAGCCAATACCACCATAAGTAACCAATAAAGATTTCTCTTTAGTGTAAGTTTTAAAAATTTTATTGTAAAAAGGTTGAGGAAAAGTAGCTCCAGCACCAGTAATGCTTTTTGCTTTTTTATTGTTAGCTCCATTCTGGCATGAACCAAACATAAAAACTACAAGAAGTGACAATGTAATAAATCTAAGTTTTTTCATGATATCGCAATTAATTTAAATTTTCAGTTTTATAAATACACCACATCAATGTCATTTTACGACAGATAAGATTATGGTTTCTTGTTAAAATAACTATATAATATGCTAAAAGTAAATCTTGCTTTTCAATATCTGGAATCCTAAACAATTAATTCCATACAACTGATTATATAGGCAAATCATCACTTTTAGTATTAGTATTTTTTTACACTGCAATGTTAACATGAATCTATTACAAGAATGTTACACTAAAGTTAAGTTTATGTTACAATTTCAGTCTGTCTAAAATCAATTTATAAACTCTATTTATAAATTTAAACAATTTAATTGGGATATAAAACACTGAATACCATTTAATATAATAGTAGAATAAATAGATTAATACTATTACTTATAATGATATGATAAGTATAAAAAAACTATATTTTAAGAATTCACATTTGCTTTTCAATTAAATTTATCCTAAAAAGCTAGCTACTTTTGTTATTACTAGCTATTAAGTTATTTTTGCTATTCAATAAATGAAATTTTAATGAAAATACAGGATAAAACTATTGAACTAGTTAAAAAAATTAGTCAATACAGTGAGAGCGGTAAACTGGTCAAAAGCAAAGACTTACTAAATGAATTGTATAGGATATTAAATAATGACCCTCTAATTTTAATGGATAGCGAATATTCTTTTAAGATGGGGAATTGTTTGAGTTTATATATTCATTATGACATGTTTGAAAAAGAAGAAAAAAACATTGGTTTAATTCATCTTTCATATTTGTATTATTCAAGAGCAATTGAATTATTCAAAGAGGATAAGGATAAACTTTTCCAAATTAGGAAAAAAAGATTACTGTTATTCAGACTTTTTGATGATTTTTTCACTGACAGTTTAATAAATATTTATTTTTCCACTACTCCTTCTGAGAATAGAGAGGACTATCTGGAACAACGTAAACAAGTATTAAATAGAATACCCATACTACAGCTAACTGATATTTTCTTTATCGAACAAGATTTCGAAAATTTAGGAAATGATGAGTTCCTTCTGGAATCAGCAAATGATATAGAGTCAGAAATATCTATTGATAAAGAAACAGTACAAGAAGGAATCGTTATACATAAACTATTATCTAAATTTATTCTTGAAGAAATAGAGAAGGATGATTTAATTTATTAATATTACAAATTTGTCGAGATGGAATTCAAACTATCATCCCCATTCAAACCCACAGGTGATCAGCCAGAAGCTATAAAACAATTAACTGAAGCTGTTAATTCTGAAACACAGTATCAAACTTTATTGGGGGTTACAGGATCGGGGAAAACTTTCACTGTAGCAAATTTGATAAAGAATTTAAATAGACCAACTTTAATTCTAAGTCATAATAAAACGCTTGCAGCTCAGTTATATGCTGAGTTTAAATCATTCTTTCCTGATAATGCGGTAGAATACTTCGTTTCTTATTATGATTACTATCAACCCGAGGCTTATTTACCTGTTACGGACACTTATATAGAAAAAGATTTATCAATAAATGATGAAATTGAAAAACTTAGATTAAGTGCTACATCTGCACTTCTGTCTGGACGAAAGGATGTTATTGTTGTTTCATCTGTTTCTTGTTTATATGGTATAGGTAATCCTGAAGATTTTCATGAGAATGTAATAAGGATTAAGATAGGTCAGGTAATTTCACGAAATAAATTATTACATAATTTTGTGAAAGCGCTATATTCTAGAAATGAAAATGAGTTTCAAAGAGGAACCTTCAGGGTAAAAGGCGATACTATAGATATTCATCCTGCATATTCTGATTTTGCATACAGAATTATTTTCTGGGATGATGAAATAGAAGAGATATTCTCCTTTGACCCTATAGATGGATTAAAGATAGAATCAATTGATTTTTTAACTATTTATCCTGCAACTATTTTCGTAACCAGTGAATCTAGAACAAAAGAAGCCGTAAAGCAAATCCGACTAGACCTAGGCAGGCAGATTGATCACTTTAAAAGCAATGGCAAGCATATAGAAGCTAAAAGAATTGAAGAAAAAGTAAATCTTGATCTTGAAATGATTCAAGAATTAGGTTATTGCTCTGGCATTGAGAACTACTCTAGATATTTTGATGGAAGAGAAGAAGGAAGTCGTCCATTCTGTTTGATTGACTATTTCCCTAATGATTTCTTAATGGTTATAGATGAAAGTCACGTAACAATTCCTCAGATAAGAGCAATGTACGGCGGAGATAGGTCAAGAAAAGTCAATTTGGTTGAATATGGATTTAGATTGCCAGCCGCTGTTGACAACAGGCCACTGAAATTTGATGAATTTGAAGATGTAACAAATCAAACTATATTCGTAAGTGCTACTCCGGCAGATTACGAACTTGAAAAATGCGAGGGGGTTATAGTTGAACAACTTATAAGACCTACAGGTTTATTAGATCCTGAGATAATAGTTAGACCAAGTTTGAATCAAATTGACGATTTAATATCGGAGATAAATGCAACAATAGAAAATAATGAACGAATTCTTGTAACCACATTAACTAAAAGAATGGCTGAAGAGCTCAGCGAATATTTAATTAATTTAGGAATAAAGTGCGAATATATACACTCGGATGTTGACACCCTGGATAGAGTGAAAATAATGGAAAACTTAAGAGAAGGGATTTGCGATGTTTTGGTTGGTGTTAATTTACTTCGAGAAGGTCTTGATTTACCTGAAGTATCCTTGGTTGCTATATTAGATGCAGATAAAGAAGGTTTTTTACGTTCTACCCGATCACTAACTCAGACAGTTGGGAGGGCTGCAAGAAATGTCAATGGAAGAGCAATAATGTATGCTGACAAAATAACTAAAAGTATGCAAGAAACTATTGATCAGACTAATTATAGAAGAGCAAAACAGATAAAATACAATGAAGAGAACGGCATAACACCTCAACAAATTGTAAAAAATACAGAAAGTGTTCTAAATAAACTAGATAAAAACAAGAAGGGATACAATACAGAAAAAACAGAGAACCATATCGCAGCAGATCCAGTAATAGAATATATGAGTGCAGAATCATTAGAAAAATCAATTCTGAAAACAGAGAAATTAATGAAGAAAGCCTCCAAAGAAATGGATTATCTTCAAGCAGCACAGTATAGAGATGAAATATACAAACTTAAAGATATACTTAAAAAAAAGAAGGACAACTTATAAAATTGTCCTTCTTTTTTAGGAATTAACCTAAGTAAGTTTTTAACAACTTACTTCTCGAAGTATGTCTTAATCTTCTAATTGCTTTTTCTTTAATCTGTCTAACCCTTTCACGAGTTAAACCAAATTTTTCACCGATTTCTTCAAGAGTCATCTCTTGCATACCGATTCCAAAAAACAATTTAACGATATCGCTTTCTCTTTCAGTAAGAGTAGCTAAAGCTCTGTCGATTTCTCTAGTTAATGATTCATTAAGAAGACTTCTATCAGCGATAGGAGAGTCGTCGTTAACCAAAACATCTAACAAGCTATTATCTTCACCATCCACAAATGGAGCATCCACTGAAATATGTCGTCCTGAAACTCTAAGTGTATCTGCAACTTTATCGGCAGGTAATTCTAAAGAATCTGCAAGTTCTTCAGGCGATGGTTTTCTTTCATGCTCTTGCTCAAATTTTGAGAAAGCTTTGTTAATTTTGTTTAATGAACCAACTTGATTAAGCGGAAGTCGCACAATTCTAGATTGTTCAGCCAAAGCTTGAAGTATTGACTGTCTAATCCACCAAACTGCGTAGGATATAAACTTAAATCCCCTTGTTTCATCGAATTTCTCAGCTGCTTTAATCAAACCCAAGTTTCCTTCATTAATAAGGTCAGGCAAACTAAGACCTTGATTTTGATATTGTTTAGCAACTGAAACAACAAAACGCAAATTGGCACGTGTAAGTTTTTCTAAGGCTCTTTGATCTCCTTTTTTAATCCTTTGAGCCAACTCAACTTCTTCCTCAACCGTGATAAGATCTTCTTTACCAATCTCTTGAAGATACTTATCTAGCGAAGCACTTTCTCTGTTGGTTATTGATTTTGTTATTTTTAATTGTCTCATAGTCCCTTTTCATCGAAATATTTTGCAAAATTAGATTTTTTGAATAATATGTCAAAAAAATACTAAGTTTATTTTATAATTATTATCTTTATGGCTTGTATTTTTAATCAAAAATTGAAAAAGAGTAATGCTTAACCTGTCCATTTGGATAAAATCCAATTATAAAGACCTCTCCATTATCAGACGCATTGATAACATTTTCTACATCTTCTATCTGATTAATTAACTGATTATTTATCTTATATATTATAAATCCTTCTTCTATTTTTGCATTAAAAAACTTTCCTCCTTTGTGTATTTTTCTTATTTTCAAACCACTAGAAACAGAATAGGTAAATTTCTCTCGCATTGATAAAGGTTTAAATTCTACCCCTAAGACTTCTTTTATACCACCTTTAATTATTTTTGTATTCCCTAATTGATTTTTTAGGATCAAATTCACCTTCTGTGCTTTGGAATTTCTGATAAAAATAATTTCTACATTTTCACCCGGTCTATACTTACTTATTTGTTCTTGCAACTCAGAAGTTGAATTAATTTCTTTCCCAGCAATAGATAAGATAATATCACCTGATTTTAATCCTGCATCATAAGATGAACTATTGCGCTTAACTTTAGTTATTATGACTCCTTTTATTTCAGAAAGTTTAAGATGATTTGCTAATTTGGAATCAATATTTGCCATTTCTACTCCTAAAAATGCTCGTTGTACCTGCCCAAACTCCTTTAAATCAGAAATTATTTTCTTAACTATAGTTGCAGGTATAGCAAAAGAATAGCCAGAATAAGAACCTGTTCGAGACTCAATAGCAGTATTAATCCCAATCAACTCGCCCCTGTCGTTAACTAAAGCGCCTCCGCTATTGCCAGGATTTACGGCAGCGTCAGTCTGAAGGAACGATTCAATACTTAACTGTCCTTGCATAATTCCAATATTACGAGCTTTAGCACTAATAATCCCTGCAGTAACTGTTGATTTTAAGTTAAACGGATTTCCAACAGCCAAAACCCACTCACCCAATTTCAAAGATTCGGAGTCGCCATAATTAATATTGGGTAAATTTTCTGCTTCAATTTTCAAAAGTGCCAAATCTGTATTTTTATCTTTTCCAATCAATTCAGCTTTAAACTTGCGCTTATCATGTAAAGTGATATTTATATATTTGGCTGAACTAACAACATGATTATTTGTAATAATATACCCATTCTTAGAAATAATAACTCCAGAACCTGTACTCATAGTTGTTTTAGGTCTAAACCTAGAATCAGAATTACCAAAAAGATATTCATGCAAAGGAGTTCGGTATCTTTTTTGCACCCGATATACACTCTCGACATGGACAACTGACTTTACGGAAGATTCAGCTGCTAATGTCAAATTTGGGAAATTATTATTTACACTCTCTGGTTTTATCT
Organism: Marinifilaceae bacterium; assembly: GCA_025210485.1. Classification (GTDB taxonomy): domain Bacteria; phylum Bacteroidota; class Bacteroidia; order Bacteroidales; family Marinifilaceae; genus JAOARN01. The sequence continues at coordinate 26,871 of JAOARN010000133.1, forward strand.
GTGGTTGGTATTCGTGATAAATAAGATTAGCTTTATCCGTTTTTTGTAAATTATACATAACAACATAAGCTATAAAGCCTCCTAATAATGCGACGAAGAAATTTAATAGATATTTTTTCATTATGTTTCTGAATATTTTAGTAAGTAATTAATTCATATATGGAAGTAGGGATAAACATCTCTTTCCTTATACTAACTGGATCAAAGAAAAAAGCAGTTTAATATTAATCTTTTTTCGAGATTGCAATATATAATAAAGCCTGTATCTTTTTAATTAAAATAAAGTTAAAACCTATTAATAAAAACAAATAAACAGGACATAATTTTACAAAATAAACAAGAGTATATATATTAAATTAAGTTAAAATCCAATACCCTAACTTAATTTTACTGATTCAAAATAAGCTCCAGAAATAAAAAGCAGCGAATAAATATAAATTACCTGAAACTAGACGATTAAACCAAAAGTAAACTGAAATCTAAATATTCAATCCTTAATCTTTAAACTATAAAAAATTCAAATCAATAAATCTGTACATATATCAATAATGTAAAAAGCTAAATTCACCAGTATGTAATGATCATAATACAAAACTCACTGTTTTTTTAATCAAACCAATACTCATTAAGCAAAAGTAAAATGACAATCATTATATTAAATTAATTTAAATGTATTTATCTTGTTCAACAAGAAACTCGGATTAGAATTATGTATTATAATTGTAATATTTTCACTTAATTGTTTATGTTTAATACAAACAAGCTTTTTTGATAAGTATCAACCACAAGAGGACAAACTAAAAATCTAAATTGATAATTTAAATAATTCACGCACATTAAAATTTAAATTAAATGTTATTTTTGAATCAATAATAGACTTATTATTTAATTTTTATTTTACTTTTGTCGATTATAAACTAAAAATACAGATAAAACTATTTGTTTAATAAATTAAATAGAAATCTGACTTAGTTTATTAATTTTGCAATTTATCTATTTTAACTTAATTATAGTGAATCTAATTTTTTCTAAATACCAAGGAACAGGAAACGATTTTGTCCTAGTAGACAACAGAGAAGGATTCTTCCCTAAAGAGAATAAGCAAATTATTTCAAAAATATGCGATAGAAGATATGGAGTTGGTGCTGATGGTTTGATCTTATTAGAAAAATCAAGTATTTCTGACTTCAAGATGATTTACTTCAATTCCGATGGAAACGAGGGAAGCATGTGCGGAAATGGAGGAAGATGCATAGTGGCATTTGCCCACCATCTTGAATTAATTGCAGATAAGACAAAGTTTATTGCTATTGATGGCGAACATGAAGCAAAAATTGAAGAAAGAGACGACAAAATTATTGTTAGTCTAAAAATGTCGGATGTAAATGAAATAGAAGAACAAAATGATGGATATGCTTTAAATTCGGGTTCACCTCATTTTGTTAAATTCATTGAGACACATGATAATTTTGATACCGCAACCGAAGGGCACAAGTTAAGACATTCTATAAAGTACAAAGAAGACTCAGTAAATGTAAACTTTGTATCAATCAAAGAAGATACGCTCACTGTTAGTACATTTGAAAGAGGAGTTGAGGATGAAACCCACTCATGCGGAACTGGTGTTACAGCAGCTGCAATTTGTGCTAGCAAAAAACTAAATAAAGACAAATTTAAAATCGAGACTAAAGGAGGCACTCTTGAAGTTTGCTTCAATCAAACTGATAGTTCATACAATAACATATGGCTTAAGGCTGAAGCCGAAAAAGTTTTTGTAGGAGCTACAATTATATAAAACATCGAATATTAAACCTGAATATTATTAATATAAGGAAAGATATTAATCTGTTCTACTATTTATTGTATACTTATGAGACCCATATTTGCGCGATTTGTTGAAGATAGGAGTATTTCGAGAGTATTCTTATTTTCATTATTAACAGTTTCATTTTTATTGATTGTGTTTCTAGGAGTTTTCTGGATTCAACACGAAAATTCTAAATTTGAAAGAGAATTAAAAGATATTCAAGAAACTTATCTTAACATTCAAAAAAACACATTAAAGCATGAAACTCGCACACTATTAAATTTTATTGAAAATGAACGTGTTGCAAAGTCAACTGCTTTAAAAAATGATCTTAAAGCACGAGTTTATGAAGCTCATGCTATTGCAACTAATTTGTATAAAAAATACAAAAACGAGCTACCATCTGCCAAAATACAACAGATGATTATTAACGCACTTAACTCTGTACGTTTTAATGATGGGGAAGGATGTTTTTATATAAATACACTTAGTGGTAATGTAGTAATGGACCCTACTAATCCAAGTCAGGTTGGGAAAAATATTATCACCAAGCACGACCCATATGGAGTCCATTATATTAAGAGAGAAATCAATATTGTTAAAAAACAAGGCGAGGGTATCTCTGAATATGGAGACAGCGATTTAAAATCGAAAAAGCAAGAAAAAATCTGGGGCTTCGTTAAAATCTTCAAACCTTTCAACTGGTATATTGGATGCACACAGAATATGCGTATTTTTAGAAACAAGATACAAGAAAAGGTAAAAAGTAAAATAACAGAACTTCGATTTGATGATAAAATATCAATAGCAATTTATGACTTTGGTAATGTTTGTTTAGCCAATACTAACAAAACATTAATTGGCAAAAACATGACTAGTGTTATTGATGACAACAACAAAAAGTATGTGCAAGATATAGTAACTCGTGGTCTTGACAAAGATGGAGGTTTTGTTCGTTTCCTTGATCCTTTTAATGAAAATGCAGGAGAAAAAAAGGATCCTAAATTAATGTACTCCAAAGCATACAAGCATTGGCAATGGATTGTTGCAAGTGGAATGCAAACCAACGAGGTTAGAGAGGCTGTTGAAAGAAAAAGATCCGAACTAAAATCATATGTATACAATTATATGATTAAAGCGACCTTTATATTAATACTAGCTTTCGTATTCATTTTTACAATCACGCAATATATTGTTAAAATTACAAAATCAGGTCTTAATATATTTACTCAATTTTACGAAAAGGCAGCTACTGAAGCTTTAATGATTGATGATACTCGATTACACTTTACCGAATTTAAAATGCTTGGTAAACTTGCAAATGAGATGGTAAGTAATCGCAGAAAAATTGAACATGAGCTCAATATAGAGAGAGCATATTTCGAACAGTTATTTGAAAATTCACCTGAAGCAATTGTTGTTACAGACAATGAGAGTAAGGCTATTAAAATCAATAAACAATTCACTAGTTTGTTTGGGTATGAATTAGCAGATCTAAAAGGAAAGGTGATTGACGATCTTCTTGCAGATGATGCTAGAAAAGAAGAAGCTGAGAAACTTAATGCGATTACTGCCCGCGGACAGCTTGTTGAACTTGAAACTAAACGTATAAATAAGGCTGGCGAAGAATTAGATGTTTCTATTATGGGTAATCCTATTGTTCTTGACAAAGATCAAATTGCAATATTTGGAGTATATCGTGATATTACCCCTAGAAAAGAATACGAGAAACACCTTCGTGACGCTAAGAAACGTGCTGAGGAATCTGATAAACTTAAATCTGCTTTCCTTGCAAATATGTCACATGAGATTAGAACTCCAATGAACCATATTCTCGGATTTACTGATATCATGACCTCTCAACATCTTGAAGAAGCTGACAGACTAGAGTATGCTGCGATGATCAAACAATCGGGAGCTAATTTGTTGAGCCTTATCAATAATATTATCGATTTATCGAAAATTGAATCTAAACAAATTACTCTTAATAAAGAGATTTGCAATATCAACAAAAGCCTTGCTATTCTTTATGAGAAATTCTATATGTTCAAAAATGCTAATGACAAGCCACATATTGGCCTAAAAGTTCAGAAAGCACTTAATGATGAAGAAGCATTACTTTATACTGATCCACAAAGACTTGAGCAGTTGTTGTCTAACTTAATTGAAAATGCTGTTAAATTTACAGAAAACGGTTATGTTGAATTCGGTTATAATATAATATCTTCTACTAAAATAGAATTCTTTGTAAAAGATACGGGTATCGGTATTGCACAAGATGCTTTAGCTGATATCTTCCAAACATTTAGACAAGGAGATGGTTCTGATACTCGTCAACATGGTGGAACAGGTCTTGGTTTAACAATATCTCACAGACTCGCTGAAATATTAGGCGGTGAAATGAATGTGAAATCTGTTGTAAGCGAAGGTACTGAATTTACTATCGCTCTTGAGTATGAAAAACTAAGTTGTTCTACGGATAGAAACACTAACGAACCAGTTGTATACAACTGGAAAGGTAAGAAAATTCTTATTGCTGAGGATGAGAAAAACAATTTTGCATTCTTCCAATCAATACTTGAAAAGACAAATGCAGAAGTATTATGGGCTAAAAATGGCTTAGAAGCAATTGAAATTTGCCAATCTTTAGAAATTGATGTTGTGCTGATGGATATTCAGATGCCATTAATGAATGGTTATGAAGCTACTAAAGCGATAAAAGGATACAAACAAAATATTCCAATTATTGGTCAAACAGCCTTTGTTCATACCGAACACCGTAAGAAAGTAATGGAAGCAGGTTGTGATGACTTTATAACCAAGCCAGTAGAATCATACGAATTATTAGAATCTATTAAAAAAATGTTTGCAATGAATTAAAAACATTTTAGATAAATATACACTAAAAGAGAACATATTAATATGTTCTCTTTTTTTTTGAATAAATTTGCAGACTAACAAATAGTTTACAGAACTATAAAACAATTTTAAATATGACTTTCGCAAATAAATATTTACAAAAGCACAATATAGAGAGAGATTTATGCGAAGCACCAATTCCTGAAGATCTTAATCTGATTATGATAATTCCAGCATATGATGAACCAAACATAATAGAGAGTTTAGAATGCATTTTAGAATGTGAGAATACTATAAATAGCTGCGAAATTCACATATTATTCAATTCTAGCGAAAAAGACAGTCATGAATTAAGATCTATAAATAGAAATCAATACGAGAATCTTAAATCTTGGGTTCAGAATAAAAAAAGAGCAAAAATTGACATATACCCAAGCATTATAGAAAATCTCCCTAAAAAACACGCAGGCGTTGGTCTAGCCCGAAAAATATTAATGGACAATGCCATATATAGATTTAATAAAATCAACAATAAAAATGGAATAATTGTAAGTTTTGATGCAGATTCGTTATGCTCAAAAAACCTTTTTTCAAATTTAGAGAAAACATACATGCTGAATCCGAAGCTAAATGGAATGTCCCACTGTTTCGAACATCCTCTTGAGGGGACAGAACACAATATAGAAACCTATGACTCAATTACTGCATACGAATTATATATGAGGTACTATAAACTAGGTAATGAATTAGCTGGTCATAAACATTCTGTTTATACTGTAGGTTCAAGTTTTTCGTGTACGGCCGATGCGTATGTAAAACAAGGGGGAATGAATAAAAGACAAGCCGGAGAAGATTTCTATTTTATTCAAAAAATTGTGAGTATGGGTAATTTTATAGAAAATAATAATATATGTATCTATCCATCATCAAGAATATCTGACCGTACGCCATATGGAACAGGAAGAACCATAACAGAAATAAATGAATCGGGATATGAAAATTATCTAGTATTTAATTATAAGGCTTTTGATGATGTTAAGATATTTATAGAGTTAATTCCAAAACTTTATAAAAAATCAATTGAAGAAAATACAGAAACTATAAAGTCAAATATAAATAATCATTTTTTTAATTTTATATGTTCCGAAAATCTTATTTCCAAAATAGATATTTTAAATAAAAACACAGGTTCACTTAAAAAATTTGAACATAATTTTTTCAATATATTCAATTTGGTAATAGTATTAAAATATATGAATTATTCTCATCAGCATATTTATAAACATATTAGTATTGAACAAGCAAGCAAGTATTTACTAAGTAAATTGGGGATAAAAACAGAGACTGATTCACTAAGAAAAGCCCTGATTGAGATAAGGAAATATGAAAATAAAACAACTTAGAATTAGAGTATTTTGTTAAAATAAATATTATAAAAATAAACATAAGTATAAAAACAAAATTTAACTGTTAATTTCCTTTAATAAATTATTAAGACAAGTAAAAAATATTAACTTTAAGGCTAAATTCGTAAAGCGAAATAAATTCTAGTTATGCAATGATATTTCCTTTTTCATTGTATCTCAATAATTTTTTTAATAAAAATCAATATTTACCTTTAGTATTGATATATATATGAAACTTAATAATAAAAAAATAGGAGGATAAATTATGAGTAATGATATTATGAATCTAAATCCACAAATTGTTTGGAAACATTTTTATTCATTAACACAAATTCCACGCCCATCTAAAAGCGAAGAAGCTATTCAAAACTTCATGGAAAAATTTGGTAAAGACCTTGGTCTTGAAACTATCAAAGATGAAGTTGGAAACATTATAATCAAAAAACCTGCAACTCCAGGTATGGAAAACCGTCAAGGTGTTATTTTACAAGGTCACTTAGATATGGTTCCTCAAAAAAATGCAGATACTGTTCATGATTTCGAAAAAGATCCAATCAAAACCTTAATCGATGGTGAATGGGTTACTGCAGATGGTACTACATTAGGTGCTGACAATGGTATGGGTGTTGCTGCTGCAATGGCTGTATTGGAAAGCAAAGATATTGAACATGGACCAATCGAAGCATTATTTACTGCTGATGAAGAAACTGGTATGACAGGGGCTTTTGGTCTTCAAGCTGGTGTTCTTGACGGCGATATTCTTTTAAACATGGACTCTGAAGACGAAGGTGAGTTATATGTAGGATGTGCTGGTGGTATCGATGCTAATGTCACAATGAAGTACAAAGAAGAAAAATTAGAAGGTGGTTATAAAGCTTTCAAATTAAATATGAAAGGATTAAAAGGAGGTCACTCAGGAATGGAAATCATTCTTGGAAGAGGAAACTCTAACAAACTTTTATTCCGTTTCTTAAAACTTGCAACTAAGAAATTTAAATTAAAATTAGCTTCTGTTGATGGTGGTTCTTTAAGAAATGCTATTCCTCGTGAATCATTTGCTATTGTAGCTGTACCAGAAAAAAATATTGCTGATTTTGAAGCTGCTGTTAAAGAATACGAAACTATCTTTAAAGAAGAATTAGTAGCTGTAGAACCAGATTTAGTATTCTTTACTGAAACTGTTGACTTACCATCAAAAGTATTCAAAAAGAAATACCAAAAAAATCTTATCAATGCTATCTATGCATGTCCTAATGGCGTAATCAGAATGAGCGACGATATGGAAGGATTGGTTGAAACTTCTAACAATCTTGCAAGAGTTGTAAGTGAAAATGGAGTAATTTCAATTCAAACTTTATTGAGATCGTCTGTAAATTCTGCAAAAGAAGACTTAGGTCAAATGGTTCGTTCTGTTTTTGAATTAGCAGGTGGTAAAGTAAAACTAGAAGGAGAATACCCAGGATGGAAACCAAATATGGATTCTCCAATTCTAAAAACTATGCAGAATGTATATCAAGATAAATACGGTAAAACTCCTGATATTAAAGCAATTCATGCTGGTTTAGAATGTGGTTTATTGGGTGCTGTTTATCCAAATTGGGATATGATTTCTTTTGGTCCTACTATTAGATTCCCTCACTCTCCAGATGAGAAAGTAAAAATTGATACTGTTGAGAAATTCTGGGATTTCTTAGTTGAAACATTGAAAAATATACCTACTAAATAATATTAAAAAAGCGGAGTGTCAAACTCCGCTTTTTTTATCATAACACAATTATTTTTTCGATAGATTTTTAAGATCACATTTCTCTCCCCATAAATATTTTCCAAACCATTCCCAATTATGTAAAGTTGCAGCTAATTTCTCTTTAGGCTTTGTGATTCCATGCCCAAATCCTTTATATATAATCAATTCAGATTCTACATTATTATCTCTTAAACCCTGAATTAGTTCATATGCATTAGCTATAGGAACACGTTTATCATATTCACCATGCTGAATTAGTGTTGGTGTTGTGGCATTTTTTATATTTGTTATAGGTGAAGTCTTTTCGTATATTCCATGATTCTGCCAAGGAGTCGATTTCAAATATTGAATTGTAAATGGATGAATGTCTGTATTTACATAATAAGTAATCCAATTAGAAATACCTGCACCTACAGAAACAGCAGCAAATTTATTTGTATTTGTTGTTAAATAAGCAGAAATATATCCTCCCTGACTCCACCCCATAACAGCGATCTTATCAGAATCAACAATATTTTGGCTCTCCAAAAAACCTACTCCTGAAAGCACATCCCAAGAATCTCCAACACCCAAATTCTCAACATTCAATGACATAAACTTCTTACCGTAACCAATAGAACCTCTATAATTTGGTTCCAAGACAATGGCTCCTTTATTAACCCATTGAATGATAGGGTAAACATAACCTGGTGTAGATTTAGGATATGACTGCATAGCTGGTCCACCGTGAACAACAACCAATAGTGGGTATTTCTTTTTAGGGTCAAAATTATCTGGTTTGTACAAAACCCCTTCAATTTCAATATTATCCTTACTTTTCCAATGTATCAATTCGGATTCTGGTAACCTCCAATTACTAATTTGTTTAGAATATTCTGTTAATTTTCTAGATTTTTTCAAATTTAAATCGGCTTTGTAAATTTCAGTTAATCCATCCTCATTCATGACGGCAAGCGAAATCATACTAGAATTATCGCAAACCGAGAAAGATTTTATTCGTCCCAGTCTGTTGCTTACTAATGCAAGCTCACCAGTAGTTGGATTTATATTAACAAACTCACGAAAAGTTTTATGATTTCGTATACCATAAATACCATTTTTTGTCCATTTAATATTATATATTTCATTATCCGAATTCTTAGCCAATTCTTTTATATTTTCTCCATTAAGATCAGCAACTAAGATATGTGTATTAGCATAATAATAACCTGTTGTATCATTCAAATTTGACTTAAATATGAATTGATCCCCATTTGGTGATACATCGATTAAAAAATCGCAACTAGAATTATTAACAATAAGCTTATGACAGCTAGTTTTTAAATCTAAGATAGAAATATTTTGTTTATGAGAATTATTAGCCAAATCGTTCACGTTGTGTTCAAAAAGTAATTTTGTCCCATTATCTGCAAACATAAATGACCCGATTGTAAAATTGTCATCCTCCAATAAAAGCTTATCTTCTTTTATTAAACATGTATCCTTTATCATCGCAGGAGTAAAACTCTTGTTTAATAATTCAGAATTGAAATCCATAATGTATAATTTTGATTTTACACTATTTTTTTCATCAATAAAAAAACTGCCATAATTTTGTTTGCGTTCCTTGTTTTTCTTCTTTATATCCTCGTTTGCCGAATAAATTATAAATTTACCATCTGGTGACCATTTATAATCTAAAATATTTGTCTTTGATTTTGAAACCTGAAAAGATTCCCCACCATCTCTCCTAATTACAAATATCTGTCGCAACTTATCAGACTTAGTAATGAATGATATCCATTTCCCATCTGGCGACCATTTTGCATTATAAGATGAAGCTTTCAGTGTATTTGTAAGCTGAAAGGCCTCCGAATTTTCTTTGATTAAAAATAATTCACGATCAAATGAATTATTTTCCCAATCTGTATATCTTTGAGAGTAAATAATTGCTTTTGAATCTGGTGAAATAATCGGATTATAAGAATGTCTTAATGATAAAACCTGCTCAAAACTTGGAGCTTCCTTTTCTTTTTGTGCATAGCAATTGTAGAATACAATTGCTAGCAGAATTAAAATACTAATTTTTTTCATTTTAGGTGTTTTCGTCTGATGCCTCAATTATATTGAAGTATCTGGTTAGTTGAATAAGTTATTTGCATACTAAATCTGTTATTTCGCATTATATTTAATTACAGATTTAGAAAGAGCAAACAATATAATAAGCTGCTTTAAATTTAATAATATGTTAATATTAAACTAGAAAATATCTGTGTTTTTTGACCAGTGGAATAGTTTTTATTTAATCAGTATTTTTTTGTATATAAAATGCAAATTAATGTTTTAATGTCTTATTATGGTGTTTAATATATATTAATATCTATTTGTATGATATTTGCAAAAAACTCAGATATTAAGGAAACTTTGATTTTAAGACAGGGAAATTAACATACAAACTACATTATTATGTTAATGGCTTAGGTTTGACTTGTAAATTCTGTATACAAGCTGATCTTAATTAAGAAATAAGCAAACATCTGGCAAAAAAGAAAAGAGAGCTCAATCATCAAATTTTATTGAAAATATGCAGATATAGAAAAACTATTAAAGCAATTTAAATAACAGAAGAAATTAATCAATAAACAATGGAACAGTATAACTACAGGCTGATTTAATTTTAAAAAAAATATTTATTAATGCTTATTTCAGATTTACAGCTAGCCTATGCAAAACTTATAAAGAAATTTCCTTGCATTTTTCAATACTCTTATTCTCTTATATGGTCGATTTTAGATATGTTATTATCTTCTCAAGTAATTAAATTTGTATTAAATATATATTCTATACTTTTTCTTGAAGTTGACACCAGATTTTTGAGCATTCCAAGAATATAGAAGAAGCTTTGATAAATTCTATGAATCATAATTGGAATTTCTATAGACTTAATGATTTGAAATGTATGAGATCTTTCGCTCGTGCCTCGCTTCAAGATGACGGATAGTAGTAGCGATAGTAGGAAGAGGGAAGGTTATGTTGAGCTTGCGAAACATCTACGATAATTCAAAGAGTCGTGCTATAGAAATTATGAGATTCTTGATGCTCGAATATTTTCCAAATAGAGAAATAATTTAAAAGAAAAAACAAGCTGTTTTTTGCATAGGCTAGTTTACAGTTTTTAATTTATTAATCTTTTTAGCCCAATGCAACTCATTGGGTTTTTTTGTATGTATTTTTAAGACAATATGTTGTATTTGTGGTGTTGTAATTTTGGGAATTTCCTAACAGTAATATCTTTACTCATTGTTACTTTTGTCATAAATATTTATTTCGTAATATGATTTACATTTTACTTATACAGTTTAACTTTACTTTATGCATAATTTTATATAGTCCACCTATTATTTAAACTGATACTAAACAATGCTATAATATATTTTCAAGCTTAGACTTCACACCAAGAGACTAATCATTATAATTTAAAATTGCACAAAACTAAACTCCTTTATAAACCACCAACAAAACAAGCTGAAAATCTGAAAGCTAAGACTTGAACTACTATGTCAAATTTTAAAGAATAATTAATTATCTTAAATAAACATATACTATTAATTATTAATTGTTCATAAAACTTTCTTATTTTAGTGCTTTATTTTAACATTATTAATTAATTTTTTTGTTCTGTCATGGATAATAAACCAGTAAAACCTTTCTACAAGAGTAAGTTTTTCTTATACCAAATAATTATTTCGGTTTTTGTTTTTATCATAATTGTTAATGTAGCATTATTCTCAGTGAAGAATTATACTAATCATGGTGAAAAAATAACAGTGCCAAACTTAAAAGGTAAAAACATTGAACAAGTTGAAAGTATTTTAAAACCCTTATTACTAAGATATACAGTTTATGATTCAATATACAATCCTGATTTCAAGCCAGGAGAGGTTGTTACACAAATTCCTAGTTCGAAATCTATAGTTAAAAGCAATAGAAATATAAATCTTATAATAAATTCAAAATATCCTAAAGATGTTGTTTTTCCAGATATAACAGACAACTCATTGAGACAAGCATACGAAAGACTAATAACAAGTGGTTTTAACATAAACAAGTTGATTTATGTTGAGAATAATTTTTTAAACTTAGTTCTATATGCTAAATACAAAAATGATAGTATTTCAGCAGGTAAATTAATTAAACAGGGTTCTAATATTGATCTTGTAGTTGGTATAGGAAATAAATCAAAAATTAATATCCCTAATCTATTTAAAGAGGATAAAAATCAAGCTATTGAAACATTATTAAGCTCTGGATTTAATATTGGGAAAATAGAATATGATGAATCAGTAAAAACGAAACAAGATAGAACGAAAGCAAAAATATACAAGCAAACTCCTCATTATAATGAAGATATCAAATTAACTCCAGGAAGTAAAATATCTATAAAATTAAGTCTTGACAGCACAAAACTGAAAATTCAGCCTAAATTTATTGAATCAAACGATGAAGATAATCAGGAAAACGAAGATTAATCAGTTTCTACAGAATAATCTATTTAATTTGAATACAAAAACTATTTGGGAATAAAAGTTCTTATATTACTTTTGTCCACAATAAAATACGGCTTATATATAGAAACCAAACAGTAGATTAGTTCTTGGTTTCTATATTTTATTATTTCAATTGAATACAACAACAAACATGTTACAGGAAGATTACAATACGGAAAATTCAGAAATAGAAAATACTGAAGAAGAGAGATTTGAGCATTATCGTTTCGAGGTTGACCCAGGTCAAAGCATGCTTAGAATAGATAAGTATTTGGTTGATAGAATTCAGAATCTATCGAGAAATAAAATACAGGAAGCTGCAAATGCAGGTTGCATTTTTGTTGATGGTAAAGCTGTAAAATCTAATTTTAAAGTTAAACCGAATCAGGTAATTACAATAGAACTGAGTTTCCCTGCTCGTGAAATTGAGGTAATCCCAGAGAATATACCTATAGAAATTGAATATGAAGATGAAAGTCTTTTGGTTGTCAACAAAAAACCAGGTATGGTAGTACATCCATCATATGGTCATTATAATGGAACTCTAGTTAATGCCTTAGCATATCATTTTAAAGATCAGGAACATATTAATACTGAAGATCCAAGACTTGGATTGGTTCACAGAATTGATAAAGACACTTCGGGACTTTTAGTAATTGCAAAAACAGATAATGCTAAAACAAAACTAGGATTACAGTTCTTTAACAAAACTTCGAAACGTAGATATGTTGCATTGGTTTGGGGTGACTTAAAAGAAGACGAAGGTACAATAACTGGTCATATTGGAAGAAATTTAAAAAACAGAAAAGTTATGGACGTCTTCCCTGATGGGGATTATGGCAAACATGCTGTTACTCATTATAAAGTTTTGGAACGCATGGGCTATGTAAATATGGTTGAATGCATTCTTGAAACAGGAAGAACACACCAGATTAGAGCTCACTTTAAACATATAGGGCATCCTCTGTTCAACGATGCTGAATATGGAGGAGATCAAATTCTAAAAGGGACAAGTTTTACAAAATACAAACAGTTTGTTCAGAATTGTTTTAAGGTTTGCCCAAGACAAGCATTGCATGCTAAAACACTAGGCTTTGTGCATCCTGAAACGGGAGATGAGATTTTATTTAATTCGGTAATTCCAGATGACATGAAAAATCTGTTTGATAAATGGAGAAACTATGTTTCGACAAGACAAGACTAATTGAAATTCTAGAATTTTTTATCTCGCAAGTAAAATTATTTAAATGAAAAAAAACATAGCGATAGTTGCTGGAGGTTACTCATCAGAACAAGAAATTTCAAAACTCACAGCAAAATACATATATAATCATATTGAGCCTACTAAATATAACTTATACTTTGTAGTAATATCAAAAGACAGATGGTATGTAGAGATAGATGACAAATCTATAAATATTGACAAATCTGATTTTAGTTTTTCTTTCAACTCAAATAAAGTTAAATTCGATTTTGCGTACATTGCTATCCATGGTCATCCCGGTGAAGATGGAACAATGCAAGCATATTTCGACTTATTAGAGATAGCTTATTCTACTGGAGATATGTTGTCTACAGCATTGACTTTCAATAAATATCAGTGTAATAATTATCTTAGTAAGCTTGGTTTTAAAACAGCAAAAGCAGTTCTTCTAAAAAATAAAAACTACGATTCTGAGAATATTATCAAAGAATTAAGTTTACCTTGTTTTGTAAAACCCAACTCAAATGGCTCTAGTTTTGGAATATCGAAAGTAAAGACAAATAAAGAATTGATTCCTGCTATTGAAAAAGCATTTCAGGAAAGCAATGAAGTTATTATAGAAGAATTTCTTGATGGCCTTGAATTTACCTGCGGTGTAATAATAAATAAGGATAGTGCATTTGCTCTTCCAATTACAGAGGTGCTGCCTAAGAATGAATTTTTTGATTATGAAGCTAAGTATGATCCAAAAATGGCTGAAGAAATTACTCCAGCTAGAATAACAGATCAATTAAAAAACGATATTCAAAACACGAGTATAAAAATAGCCCAAGAGCTCAACTGTAAAGGAATTGTGAGAATCGACTATATGGTAGTTCAGCATAGCATATATGTAATTGAAGTAAATACTATACCGGGAATGACAAGCAATAGTTTTATTCCGAAACAACTTGCATCAGCTGATATAAAACTCAAGGATGTCTTAGAGAGAATAATCGACGATAATTTAAACTAATTATATAAAAATTTACAAGATGTGTTTATCTTGTTTGTGTTGCTTAAGTTTGTTTATGCGAAACGATATTAATCGTTTCGCATTTTTTTATATCTTACCATTCAAATTTATCTATCAATAAATATGCAACTAAATACAAGACTGCTCCTATTAAAAGCGCTATGTTAAATCCATAAGCAAATACTATTAATAAAATAGCACTAGCTCCTAGAGTCGAAGCTACACCATTTACAGCAAAGCCCCAATCAACCAATTCCCCAACTCTTAAGCTTGCTTTAGGAAATGGCATCCCCATAAAAAATCCTAATGGAAGAATTATTAAAGAAACCAATACCGAACGCAGATAAATAGGAAGAAAACTCATATTTTCTAATATTATATGAAATAAACATATATCCAATATCAACCATAATATAATTGAGCCGAAAACAATTTTATTCGAAAATAGTTTAGAATAGCGACTACCTATACCAGATGCAATCAAAAGACTTAACAACACACAAGTTATACTATAAAAAGAAGCTCCAATAAATAAAGCATATTTTTGCATCAGTACAATTTCAATTATCATAAAAGCTGCACCAATAATAAAAAAGAACATCCATGAAGGTAAACTTAATTTAGGTCCTTTCACAAAATAGGGCAATACAACTAGAGGTACAAATAATACAATCAATAATGCAATAATAATCAATATAATTACCTTAGTTACTGGAAAACCTGAGAATACGGTATATTTTTTAACTTTAGATAAATTCTCGAAATTAAAATTAGCCCATTTACCCAATTGCGCTACAAAAGGTTTTAAATCGGTGGTTGGTGATATCTTCACTTTTGACTTATCAATATTTGTAGCCCATCCAGTTTTGATTATATCATTAATCAAATTATTTTCATCTTTATTAAGAGGGAAGATATTTTTCTTAAAACTATAAGAAGACTCAAGATTTTCGCCAAAAGCATTTTGGATTATGTCAGCGGTCAATTCTCGTTTTGATAATAATAATATTTTTCGTCGTGCTTTGGGCATTGAGTAAACTGCAAAATACTTTTCGGCATTTTTTATTCCTAATTCATTTAAAGCATCAATTAATGAACTCACTAATCTAGGCATGTATATTTGGTGTTCCATGACTAAAAAACCTTTTTCAGACATAGAATTCCAATAATCTATGAATGCCTCTGTTGTAAAAATATAATTCTCTGCAAATGCAAATGAACCAGATCCCAAAGCTGCCCATGTGTTTGAACTCAACGAATAAATCAAATCAAATTTAGATTCAAACTGTTTTACATAAGTTCTTGCATCTTCAGAAACTACTTTTACTCTTGGATCTAAATATAGCCCGCCTGTGAAATCTTTGCAGCTAACTAATGAATCATAATTAGTTGAATCTTTTTGTAGATATGAATCCAAATCACCCTCGACTAACATTTTGTTTATATGAGGATTAACTTCGACGGCATGCACGTCTGTAGCACCATATGCTAAAGCTTGAAGCACATCACCACCGCCACCAGCACCTAAAGACAAGAAACTGCAATTATCAAATTTTTCAATTAAATATCTAACATCAATCATCCATGGAGAGGGGTTTTGATTAGCTATAGTATCAAAATTGCCATCAAATGCATAAACAGGAGTGTTAGCTACATTATCAATATTTATCCCTCTAGCTGATTTATCATATTCATAAAGTTTAATCTTTGACATTGCGTCCCAATGTTTGTAAATAATCTTTGCTGGTTCTTTAGTTTCCTTCTCCAGTAAAGAATCGGCATTACTAATCAAAACAAACATGAAAACAACAGATGTTAGAGGAAAAATCTTAAAATAAGATTTTGTATGTATTATAGCTGCAAATAGAATAGGGATAGAGAATAAAAAAACAGCATACTGTGTTCCTGCGAAATTCATTAACAAAACAGAGGACAATACACTAATCCCAGCAGCAATTAGGTCAAACATGTATAATCGTGGCATATCTTTATGGTTGTTTCGAAATAAAATAGCCAACGAAATTCCTCCGAAAAAATAACAGGAACTCAATATTAAAATACATAAAATAAGTTTTAAAATTGAGTCAAATGATGCAAACATATTTGCAATATCAAGATCTATCTTAAAGACTAAGACAGGAGCCAAATAAGATAGTAAACCAGATAATGTTAAATAAAATCCAAATAATTTTTCATTGTTCATTTTAGGAAATAGGCGTAGCGCAAGCCCTCCCATGCTTGTTCCCATAATAGCTAGAGATATTATAAGAAAAGCAAAAGTATAAAAAAACTCCGCCGAAAAGACTCTTGTCCATAGTAATTCGGTCGCTAATAAACTTAATGATATTAGCCCAACGGTAAAGTACTTTAGTTTTTGCATAAACTTTTAGTTTAGATCTTTATCATAAAATTTAATTACAAGGATGTTATTTTCGGAATTAAACTCTACGATAAATAATAATAAAATGGATAATTAGTTTTAAGATTGCCCTGAAAATTTAGTATATAATTGAAACGAGTGCAGGAAATCATTCATAAACCACTAGTAGTTAGTTTGTGAGAATAGAGAAGTCTATTGTTTATTCAATAAGCAGCAATAATTTTCAAGCTTAGGTGTTTCTATAAAATTAAATAAAAGGCAAGTAAATATAATAATTAGATATTAAACATAAGAATAAAACTATGCAAATTAAGTGTTTTTAACAATTTGTTTGTTTACAAAAAAGAACTCATCTAGCAAATATAAATACTAATCATAATCTTATGAAAAATCAAAAATATTCCAAAAATTCAAGTTTGAAATATTACAAGATTTTTGATTCTATAATCACCGAAATAAAATTTATCATATAGAAACTATCTATTTTGAAAAACAGAAGATTTGGGTTTCTTTACTGACAATTACACATAGAGTATATTGTTGATATCTACAATATACAATTGCATATATACTGATTATTAAATAGTTTTATTTCTTATACCATTAAATTATCAAAACTATACTCCTTGGATTTAAAACTTATTTTTTCAAAAACACAAAAAAGTCATAAAGAGTCAAATAAGAAAAAAGATAACTAGATATACTAAAAAAACAGAACTATATTTGTGCCCTAAAATCATCCGAATGAAGAAAATTATAGATATAAAGAAAGCTAATATCGAGAAGTTGAATGCTATGCAGCTTGCGAGTATTGAGTGTGCAAAGACCGAGAGTGAGATTGTACTGCTTTCAAAAACAGGTTCTGGAAAGACTCTTGCATACCTAATCCCATTAGTAGAAAGAATGCAACAAACTGAGACTAACTCCACATCATTGGTAATTGCTCCAACGAGAGAACTAGTAATTCAGATTGAAAAAATGCTGAGGGATGTTTCCGAAAATATCCGAATATTATCATGTTATGGCGGTCATCCATTTTCGAGCGAGCGTAGAAGTCTTGAAAATGAATTAGATATAATTATTGGCACTCCTGGTAGATTGGCCGACCATATTCGCAGAGAAACCATAAACATTAGCAATATAGAATCTTTAGTTATAGACGAATACGACAAATGTCTTGAGTTTGGTTTTCATAATGAGATGAGTCAAATTGTTGAAAAGCTCGATTTTCTTGACTTAAAAATATTAACATCAGCTACAATTATTGATCAATTACCTGATTTTATGAACGTAAAATCAGTGAAAACACTTAATTTTTTAGAACGAAGAAAAGAAGCAAGTCATTTTAAGATGATGCTGGTTGAGACTGAGAACAGAGATAAATTATACGATCTATATAAACTAATTAGTAATTTTCAAGAGGCTAAAACAATAGTTTTTGTTAATCATAGAGAATCAGCAGTCAGAGTTTATGATTACTTAAAAACTAAAAATATAGAAAGTGAATATTTCCACGGAGGTCTAGAACAAAATGAAAGAGAAAGACGTTTGTTCAAATTCAGATCCTCTTGTTGTAATTTTTTAATTTCTACAGATTTATCTGCTAGAGGCCTGGATATTGAAGGTATTGAAAATATAATCCATTACCACTTACCTAGCTCATCTGAGTCGTATATTCATCGTAATGGTAGAACTGCTCGTATGAACAATAGAGGAGCAGGATACATTATAAAAACAGTGGATGATGAATTACCTGAATATATATATGATTATACAAAGATCTCAAATGAAATTTTAAATGAGGAAATCCTTCCACCAGAGTCAATATGTTTATTTATAGCAAAAGGCAAAAAAGATAAAATTCGAAAAATTGATCTTGTTGGCTTTTTCATGAAAGAGGGAGGTCTAAACAAATCCGAATTAGGATTGATCGATGTTAAAGATTACTGTTCATACATTGCTGTCAACAGAAAAAAACACAAAAAACTATTAAAAACTATATCTAATAAGAAAATTAAAAATAGACCTATAAAGGTTAAAATATCTTATTGAACAGTATGATAAGCATCGAAATAGCATATGACTTTGTTTACTGAAAAACTAAGACATATGCTATTTTTTCCAAAAATGTTAAATTAATTCCATTTGTTTCATAAGAATACTGGCATTCATATTTTGGCTCACCCCATCTTTAATTTTATAATCGTATTTTATTTTCTCATTAATATGTTCTATTTCAAAACATTTGTTACTGAAATTATCAAGCATCTCATCACTAAGTTTACTTAATTCTAAATCATGTGTTGCTACGATTCCCGAAACAGGAAATTCTATTATCTTTTTTAGAAATTTATACGAACCATTCAATTTATCAAGCGAATTCGTTCCCTTTAGCATTTCGTCCAGTATTATAAAATTATTTTTATGCGATTCTAATTCAATCTTTAGCTGCTTAAGCCTTAAAAGTTCGGCATGAAAATATGATTTTCCTTCTGCTAAATTATCCGTTGTACGCATAGATGTAAATATATTGGCAATTTTAACTTCCATCTTTTCAGCACACACGACGCTTCCAGTTAATGCCAAAACATAATTAATACCAATGGCTCTTAAGAATGTTGATTTTCCAGCCATATTGGCACCTGTTATTATAACTATTTTATTATCCTTATCAATTTCAAAATTATTTTTGACAACAATCTCAGAATCAATCATTGGATGGGCTAAATTCAAGGCTTTTATATACGTCTCATTCTCTATCAATTCAGGAAAGTTGAATTCCTGATGATTAAATTTATAATTAGCAAAACTCATAAGCAGCTCGAACTCATAAATATTATTTATCCATTTCTCAAGATTGTCTTTATTAGCTAGTTTCCATTTCTCAAGCTTATTAGCACAAAAGATATCACGCATAAATAATCCATTTGCCGCTATTGACACTAATATATTTGATCTTTGATCCAAACTATCTAATATTTTATTAAGCTCTTTTATTTCCTTCGAGGCAATTTTATCATTAATCAAGTCTGCCTGAAGGTTAAGCAATAATTCAGAGCTAAATTTCTCCCTTTCAATTAGTTTGAAAATATCGGCATAAATTTTAGTAGTCTTACAATAATGGCTAAGATTTGCATGGATTTTATTTATTTTTTTTGTGTGAAAAATTGATATGGATAATTGGATAAAGAAAAAAATCAGCCCAATCTGATAAGCTATAAGCCCTACTAGATATAAAACATAACTAAGTATAGAAACAGCACATATACAATAATATATGTTAATCTTAATATTTGATTCAGACTTTACCCATTTGAATATAGATTTATCATCTTGATTAATCAAATTAGAATTCCCACCAATAGCTCTTAACATATGACAAAAATTTATTTTACTAGATAGTTCATCTATAGCTCTTTGTCTATTTGTTATACTTCGTTTTGAATTTAAACTATTAAGTAAATTTTGAGCCAGAAGCATATAAGCAGCTTTGGAGACTGTCCTATTAATTGCTTGAAATATAGAATTTTCACCAAATATATCTAAATCTAAAGCATACTTGTGTCTAGAATCTAAGAATTCACTTCCTGTTTTTAAACTACTAAAATTATTATTCTTATAGTCTATCTCTGTTTGCTGAATATTTATTAGTTCTTTATTTATGTTTAATTTACTTAATAGTTTTTGCTCTAATTTGAAAATTACAAGAAAAACAATAGATAAGCCAAAAGAAACATATAAAAGACTATAATTTTCTGTAATTAAAAATCTATAGAAAAAGTAAGATATAGAACAAAATATAATTAATTTTCCAAAGCTATACAGGTTACGATTAAATTTCATTTTTCGTAATTTTTGCGATAGCTGACTTATATTAGTTTTGTAGAAATCAATAAGTTCAGATTTATTCATCGTTTTTTTAATTTATTTATATTTTAAATATCCTTGGCGAAAATACATAAAATATTAAGCTGAGCTTTTTAATCTCAATATTTTATTTTTGCCATATATAATAGATAGCATATATTAAACTTAAATCTTGATTTTTTTCATGAAATTAACTAATTGTTTTCGCCAATTAAATTTGTTTGCTTTAAGAAAATTATATGTGATTTTAATAAAACATAATGAGAACAAATTGCGCTATGGTATATGGAGTTCTAATTTCTTTATTTAATCTATTTGACAGAGTCTTCATTTAGTTCCTTAAATTCTGTTGTAATCAAATGCAAGCACGAAGACATGTTTAATATTATATAAAATTAGCTATATTAAATTTTTCAATTTTGACATATTCCTGTAGATTTACTCAAACAAAAAGTAATAAAAAAATATGGCTTATTAAATGAATTTATAAATAAAGCTGAGTTTTTATTTTCTATACATTATTTGAGTATTAGTAAAAATCAACTAAAAAATGTCAAAAAAAAGAATAGTTTTAGGAATGAGTGGTGGGGTGGATTCTTCAGTTGCTGCAATTTTACTTCAAAAGGAAGATTATGATATTATTGGAGTATCTTTATGGATTTACAATCAAGGGGAAGAACAAATTCCAGATTCATTAATAGAAGCTCAAGAATTAGCGAGAAGTTTAGGTATCGAACATCATATAGTTGACATTAGAGATCGAATAGAGAAAACAGTGATTAAATATTTCGAATCTGAATATTTACAGGGACGAACACCCACTGCTTGTATCAAATGTAATTCAGAAATAAAATGGACTGTATTAAACGAAATGGCTATAAAACATAATTGCGCTGGGATTGCCACTGGTCATTATATAAACATAAATAAAGTAGATGGAACTTACTATATACATAAAGCTGTTGATGAGATAAAAGATCAGTCATATTTTATGTGGAATTTAAGTCAGGCGAAATTAGCAAAAATGATTACTCCCTTAGGTTCATACTCAAAAAAAGAAATTAAGCAATTGGCTATTGATTTTGGAATTGAATCAATAGCTAAGAAAAAAGAGAGCATGGGAGTTTGCTTTTTAAAGGGGCAAAATTATAGAGATTTTTTACTCAAACGAAACAAGAACAATCAAGCTGCTTTCAATCAAGGTAATGTTTATGACCAAACTGGCAATCTACTAGGTAAACACACAGGTTTTATAAATTACACTATTGGTCAGAAGAAAGGTTTTGTTTTTGACAATACAAACAAACTTGCTGTCAAAAAAATAGATGCAAATTCAAATAGCATCTACTTAAGTGATAATGAGGAGTTATATACTAAAAAAATTAATGTTTCTTCTTATTTTTTTCATAATATAGAAGATATCAAACTAGCTAATATATCTACTGTGGTTAGAGGTTTTGGCTGGAATCCCGAAGCTTATTCGAAAATTGAAATTATCGACTCAAATAATTTAGTTGTGAGATTAGATAATCCTGCTTGGGCAATATCTCCAGGTCAACCAGTTGTTTTTTATATCAATGATAGACTAATCGGAGGAGGAGTTGCAGAATTTTCGTACTGATTTTTGATTTGTTTCTGAATATTGTTCTTTAGCATAATATGTTTTTTTTATTTGTAGTTTAACAAATTGTAGTATTTTTGAGCCAATTATAAATTTTTGTAATTAGGATATAATTATAGCTTTTTGATAATAATTAATTTAGAATATGAAAAAGAGAGGACTTATTTTATCTATATCATTTTGTATTATTTTATCTGCATTTGCATTAATAGGTCATAGTTTTTACACAATGATATTTGTGGACAATACAAAACCTGGATTTAAGACTGCTGAAATATACATTCCGACAGATTCAAATATGGAAGATGTACTAATTTTGCTTAAAAACAAAGATATAATCAAGGATATAAGCAGTTTAGAATGGGTTATGAATAAAAAGAAATATCATAAACTAGTCAAATCGGGACGATATATTTTAAAAGAAAAAATGTCCAATAATGGAATTGTAAATTTGCTTAGATCTGGTTCTCAAACATCTGTTAATTTCACATTTAATAATACTCGGACATTATCAGAATTTTGTGACAAAGTTGCTTCTCAGCTAGAATTCGATTCCGAAAGTCTAATGATATATCTAAAAAGCAAAGAAACACAAGAGAAGTATGGTTTTAATTCTCAAAATATAATATCCTTATTCATCCCAAACACATATAAATTATATTGGGATATTAGTATTGATAGTTTTGTTGAGAAGATGTATAAAGAATATAGAAAATTTTGGAATGACCAAAGAATGAAAACAGCAAAACAGCTTGGATTAAGTTTTCAAGAAGTATCCACTCTAGCATCAATTGTTGATGCTGAAACTAATTATAATCCTGAAAAAGCAATTGTTGCAGGTGTTTATATTAATAGATTAAAGAAAGGAAGAAGATTGGAGGCAGATCCAACTTTAAAATTTGCTGTAGGGGACTTCTCCATCAAAAGAGTTTTAAATAAACATAAAGAAGTAGATTCACCATACAATACCTATAAAAATGCAGGTTTACCCCCAGGACCAATAAGACAGGCGTCTGTAAAAGGAATAGATGCTGTACTAAACTATAAAAAGCATAGTTATTATTACTTTTGTGCAAGTCCTAAATTTGATGGCACACATATTTTCGCAAGAAGTTTGCGTGAACATAATAATAACGCAATAAAATACAGAAGAGAATTAAATAAAAAAGGAATTAGAAAATAAACAAAACAATGATAAAAAAGCTCAAATAATATTATTTATTTGAGCTTTTCTCAATTAAGAATTAAATCGAAATAACTTCTTGCTCTAACATAATGCCAAATTCAAATAAAACAGATTTCTTTATTTTATTTGAAAACACAACAATTTCATCACCCTTTGCATTATTGTAATTTATTATAATTAATGCTTGATCCTTATGAACACCAACATTGTTTTCGATTACACCCTTCCAATTACATTTCTCAACTAACCAACCAGCAGGAATCTTATATTCCGAATTTTCTAATTCATAGTATTTTATATCAGGAAATTTCGCTTTTAGTTTTTCAAACTTATTAGCATTAATAATAGGATTTTTATAGAAGCTTCCTGCGTTTGGAAGTAATTTAGGATCTGGTATTTTAGACTCTCTTATTTTTATTATGCTTTTTCTGATATTAGCCAAATTTATTTTTGAATGGTTCTTTCTTAATTCATTTTCAACATTTCCATAAGATAAATTATACTCATGTTTTTTATTTAATCTGAAGTAAACAAAACAAACTACAAATTCATTTTTAAAACTATTTTTAAATATACTATCTCTATATCCAAATTCGCATTCATCATTTGAAAGAGACAGTTCTTGCCCATTTTCAATAAGAACTCCTTCTACAAGTTCAATATTATCTTTGGCTTCAACTCCGTATGCACCAATATTTTGTACGGGTGTTGCGCCAACCACACCTGGTATGGCAGATAAATTTTCAATACCTTGATAGTTCTTTTCAACTGCCCAGTTTACAAATTCGTCCCAATTCTCATTTGCTCCGACTTTAACATAAACATGTTCTTGTGTTTCCTTAACTATTTCAATCCCTTTGATATTAGGATGAATCACAAGGCCATCAAAATTCTCGGTAAACAATATATTACTACCTCCTCCAAGTATAAAAAACTTAGATTCTATTAGATTGTTCTTTTTGATTAGTTCGATTAATTCGTCGGTATTTTCGAATTGGAAATAGAATTTACAATTAGCATCTATTCCAAAACTATTAAATTTTTTTAGGTTGAAGTTTTCTTCTAGTCTTGGCATTTTATTTTCTTTAAAAATCTGATTGCAAATATATAAAGCTTTTTAATATAATTCGCCTGAACGAATAAAATGAAAATTTTTAAAAATAAAAATTTATTATATTATTCAAATCTTGAAATATTTACTTCTAGATGAAAAATAAAAGCAATTGGAATTAACTATTTAAGATATATCACAAACTATAAAATAGGCGAATCTTTCATTCTAAACAATTTTGAAAGTCAAGATTTCAAAATCTAAGCCTTAAAACAAGTAATATTAGAACATCATAGTTTACATGCTTAATATCTTACATAAAAACTATTAATTAGCCTATTCCAAGCAATAAAAATAATTCGTAATAAAAAAATTCAAAAAGAATATATGATTTACAGAAACAGCAATATATAAATCATAACTAATATATATACTGCTGTATTTCTTAGGATAATTCACAAATAAATTGGTGTTTTTATTCACTAAATCATCATTTCTCAACTAATACTGTTAAGCTAGTTCTTTCTGCAATAAATTAGCAAAATTTATTATGTCTTCCTCTTTTGTATCAAAAGAACATAACCATCTCACTTCTGATTTTTCCTCATCCCATACCCAGAAGAAATATTCTTTTTGTAGTTTTTTAATTGACTCTTTTGGTATAATAGCCCAAATGCCATTGGACTCGACATTTTGGGTAATCTGTATTTTATCTAAATGAGATATCTTTTCTTCCAACATTTTAGCCATTTTGTTGGAATGTTGAGCTGTCTTAATCCATAAATCATCTTTTAATAATGCTAAAAATTGACAACTTATAAATCTCATTTTTGAACTAAGTTGATTCAATTGCTTTCTGTAAAATAATGCTTTTTCAGCCAAATCTTTATTAAAAAACAAAGCTGCCTCTCCAAACATTAATCCATTTTTAGTTCCTCCAAAACTTAACATATCAACACCCGAGTCTACAATCATTGCCCTCAATTCTTCTTTAGTTTTAACAGCATTAGCTATCCTTGCTCCGTCAACATGTACATACATGCTATTTTGATGAGCAAAATCGCAAAGAGTCTTAATCTCCTGAGCTGTGTATACTGTTCCCAATTCGGTACATTGCGATATTGATATTACCTTTGGTTGTGAATGATGATGACTACCCACAACATGCATCATTGGTTTTATTTGATCCACCGTGATTTTCCCATTACTTGTTTCTATAGTGCTTATACGACAGTTTGCAGACTTTTCAATTGCACCACATTCATCAACATATATATGAGAGCTACTTGCTGAGATAACAGAATGATAGGAGTCAACCATACAGGTTATGCCTAAGGCATTGGCTCCTGTCCCATTGAAGCATAAAAAAACATCCAATTCTGTATCGAATAGTTTTTGAAATTCAAGCTCAAGCTTCTTGGTGAAAACATCATCTCCATATGCCAGCTCATGCTCCTGATTCGCTGAATTTAACGCTTCCATTATCTCAGGTAGAACACCCGAGAAGTTATCACTTCCAAATCCTCTTTTTGCCATAGTATTTTAATATTTGCGTGTATTATGATAATTTCATTGTTAGGTTTAGAACAATGAAATTTTATTATGATTTTTTATACTTAAATAGATGAGTGTAAATTTAACAAAATACTAGATTCATCATATATATTTATTTCGATATTTATATTATGGTCATATATATTAAAGAAAAAAAGTGATAAATTAGAGATAATTATAAAACTAAATTCAATAATACGCCATGTTAAATATTGCACTATTTGGTCCTCCAGGAGCTGGAAAAGGCACACAAGCACAAAACATAATCGAAAAATATAATTTATTCTACATTTCAACAGGAGAAATACTCAGACGAGAGATCCAAAGAGAAACAGAACTAGGCTTAAAGGCTCAAAATATAATATCTTCTGGAGGTCTTGTCTCTGACGAAATAATTGTTCAAATTATAGAAAACACAATTACTCAAAACCCTAAAGCAAATGGATTTTTGTTTGATGGTTTTCCAAGAACTTATATTCAGGCATATATACTTGAGGGTTTAATGATAAAATTAAACACAAAATTAAATTTACTGATAAATCTTGAAACCCCTGAATCTGTTTCCTTACAAAGACTATTGCTCCGAGGCAAGTCGTCAGGAAGAATGGATGATAATAGTCAGGTAATAAAACATAGGCTCGAAGAATACCGCAACAAGACGGTTCCAGTTATTGATTTTTATAAAAACAAGGGGGTTTACAAAGCTGTGGATGGTTCACAGACGATTAAAAATGTTCAAATACAATTAGAGGAATTAATAAAAGCAGAACAGAAAAATATTTTATATAATGTTGTACTGATGGGTTATCCTGGTTCAGGAAGAGGGTCACAAGGGATAAAATTAGCAAAAAAATATGGTCTGGAATATATTGCAACTGGGCAAATGCTTGACCAGGAAATTAAAAAGGATAGTCAGCTAGGTAAGCAAATTAAGATATTATATGAAAATGGAGAATTGGTTCCTGACGAGATAGTTGTGAAACTGATTGAGAAAAAAATATCCGAAAATCAAAATAAAAAAGGTTTTGTTTTTAAAGGATTTCCACGAACACTAGTTCAATCATACATTCTTGATGGATTATTACAAAAATTTAATTCAGGGATTTCAAAAATAATTTTGTTAAATGTGCCTAATTTAAAACTCATAGATAGATTAGCTAAACGTAGCAAAACAGACCGATGTATGCCCTATGATACAGATACTTCCAAAATTGTAAAAAGATTTCAGGAACACGAGGAAAAAACACTACCTGTAATAAGGAAATATCTAGAATACAGCATATTTAGCGAAATAGATGGGGATGCGAATCAAGACGAAGTATTTGAAAATTTAGAAAAAGTAATAGATTTATAATTATGTATATTACATTGATTACATAATATTAATCATTAATGTCTCTGCTTCTATTTTCTCTATATTGTTTTGCATTTTTTTAAGATTTGAAACAAAAAAGATGATTAATTTTGCTTACATGATTACCAAAATAATCACACACAAAATTAATTATATAAGTGATACACTTATCAATATAAATATTCTCAACTAATGAATAAATTCGAAGATACAATACTGAGACTTAATTCGATCAGAATGAATTTCGATATTGAGGTTCCGCATAAAGATATAGCGATAGAATTTACAGATACCGTAATTGATATTCTTTTTCCTGTTTTTGCAAAATATAAACACAAGGAATGTAATCAAGAATTCTTATTTATAAATTTAGAATCCTTGTTAAGAAAACTTCTCAGTCCTTTCAAAGATAAGTTAACTAGTTCGGTTTCCGATATTTGTGACAGATTCGTTTCTGCACTTCCCGATGTATACTCGATGTTGATCAAGGATGCAACTGCAATAAAAAACTTTGACCCTGCGGCTACTAACGAGGCGGAAGTCATTATTGCCTATCCTGGATTCTGGGCAATTGCCGTATATCGGATTTCTCACATACTGCATAATATGAATATCCCGATTGTGCCTAGATTAATTAGTGAATACGCCCATTCAAAAACAGGAATAGATATTCATCCTGGAGCTAAAATTGGAGAAAACTTTTTTATAGATCATGGTACTGGTGTTGTGATTGGAGAAACATGCGTAATCAAAAATAATGTAAAAATTTATCAGGGAGTTACCCTTGGCGCTTTGCAAGTAAGCAAGGATTTGCAAAATGTAAAAAGACATCCCACTGTTGAAGATAATGTAATTATATATTCAAATGCTACCATACTTGGTGGGAAAACTATTATTGGACACGATTCTATTATAGGAGGTAATACTTGGCTTACATCTAGCGTAGATGCCAACTCTTTGGTTTATCATTCTAATAAACAAAAAATTAGAACCAATAAACCTGAAAAGAATTTAGACTTTCAAATTTAAAATACTTTAGATATGATATACAACAACATAACCGAAATCATAGGTAATACTCCTAGTATCAAAATTAATAATATATTTAGAAAAGATATAAATGTATTTATCAAATTGGAAAAACAAAATCCTGGAGGCAGTATAAAGGATCGCATTGCATTGGCGATGATTGAGGATGCCGAAAATAAATCTATATTAAAACAAAACTCTGTAATAATTGAACCTACCTCGGGTAATACGGGTATAGGATTGGCAATGGTTGCCGCAGTTAAAGGCTATAGACTTATTTTAACAATGCCTGAATCAATGTCTGTAGAACGACGAAAAATTTTGCAAGCTTATGGTGCAGAAATAGTTCTTACAGAAGCTGCTCTAGGCATGAAGGGTGCCATAGACAAGGCAAATGAACTTAACAATAAAATTGAAAATTCTTGGATTCCTCGTCAATTTGACAATCCAGCAAATCCTGAAATACATAGAAACACAACTGCTATAGAGGTGATTAATGATTTCAAGCTTCTTGGTTTAGATTATTATATTACTGGCATAGGTACAGGAGGTCATATTACAGGTGTTTCTGAAGTATTAAAATCTGAGTTCCCTAACATAAAATGTTATGGTGTAGAGCCAGCAGACTCTCCTGTTTTGAGCGGTGGAAATCCTGGACCTCATGCAATTCAAGGTATTGGAGCAGGCTTTGTGCCTTCTGTCCTAGATCAAACTGTTATTGATAATATAATTCAGGTTGAAAAAAATGAAGCTTTCGATATGGTTAGAAAAATGGCAACTCAAGAAGCACTATTTGTTGGAATTTCAACAGGAGCAAGTGTGGCGGCTTTATACAAAATTCAAGATAAACTTGAACCAAATTCTAATATTCTTTTAATGAATTATGATACAGGAGAAAGATATCTGTCTGTAGATTCTTTATTTTAAAACTGACATATATTTAATATAAAAAAGGATAATAATCAAACTATATTATTATCCTTTTTCTATTTTATGATCAATCCCTATCTATGGTAATGCTTTCTATTGATTGAATTTTACCCCCATCTTTCTCCTTTTTTAAAATCTGTAATGACATCATTCTAAACCAATTTGCAAACTTATAATCTTTGTCAGCTTTTATATTAATTCTCCTCAACTCTTTTTCAATATTTTGAAATTCTTTTAAAACTCCATCCAAAAACAACTCTCTATATTTATTGTCAACTTTTTTTGAAGGAAACAAAAATTGAAATCCTTTCTTTTGCGAAACTTGCAATAAAATATCAATGTCCTCAGGAGCTTTCAATACATATATTCTTGGTTCTTCAGGCAATGGTATTCTATTTAAGGTTTTCATATCACCTATTTCAGCTTGTTTCACCAAATATCCAAACAAATAAGATGAATAGTTCTTCGTCACAGAATATATTTCGTTCAATAAAACAGAAGTTTTGGAATTACTATACTTATCCTCATTTCTACAAAAATTCCACATCGCATATTCCCCATAATATCTAATCTTTTCAAGCCAATATAGATCAGATAATTGAAAGTCATAAACAGCCGATTTACTAAATTTAGCACTAGTATTTGTTAATGAATTTAGAATTATCAAATTAGGATATTTTGTAAATTTCACTCTCTTCTTAAAATCCTCAAGCACACTTAATTCATCTTCCGAATATATGTAAAACACAGAATAGGATTTCTCATCCATTTTGAAAGCTAAAGGGATATTTAATATTCCTTCATCACTTAATTGACTATAAACAACAGAATATGAAAAAGATATTTTTTTTGTAATTGAATATGCCTTTAAAGTATCAATCGTTTCAAGGATATCGGATTCGAGTTTTCCTGTCTTTTGAATCTTCAGTTTATTAAGGGAAGTCTTTTTTATTTCGAAGTCATGACTGATTTTAAAATATTGTTTATTTCTATTTCTTAATTTTTGTAATAATCTCATTACTCTTCCTTTTATATATTGATTTCCCCTTTTAAGTATGTGCATGCTTTACCACTGATATAAACTATTTTATCGGTGTTTCTACATTTTAAAATAGCAGACCGCTCTGAAATTTGAGCCGCTACCATCTCATCTTTATTGAGTTCCAAAGCCCAATAAGGTGATAAACTGCAATGTGCAGAACCTGTTGCGGGATCTTCTAGAATGGTTGACTGTGGAGTGAAAAACCTTGAAACAAAATCATATTGATTTGAACTTGCACTCACAATAACTCCTCCTGGATCGATATTTATCTGATCTAGTTTTTCTTTATCAACTTTGATATTTCTAATATCGTCTTCGTTATCATAAATCAAAAGATAATCCCGTGATTTTAAAACCTTGCTTGGTTTTATATTAAGTGAATCATATATACAATCAGGGAGTTGAGCTTCTTTTGCTTGCCTACTAGGAAAATTTAAAACATAATAGTCTCCCTCTTTATCTACTATTATATCTCCACTAACTGTCTTAAATTCAATCTGCTTTTTATCCCAATTCAATTCTGTAAATATATAATGACCGGTTGCCAGTGTGGCATGTCCACATAAATCCATTTCTATATCAGGAGTAAACCATCTTAATTCAAAATATTCATTATGAGAAATGAAAAATGCTGTTTCTGCTACAGCATTTTCTTTTGCTATTTGCAACATTAAATCATCACTTAACCATTCTTCTAATTGAATCACACAGGCTGGATTTCCCTTGAATACATTATCGGTAAAAGCTGAAATTTGCGCTATTTGTAGTTTCATCTATTTTCTTTTGCTTCACAATTTAGCATAAAAAATTATAAATAATAAGTCTATTACTTTATTTATTGATAATTTGAAAACAATCACACGCTAATTATGTTATGTAGATTACTACAAAACAGTAAAACAATGATTTTTTATTTCATCATAAATAGAAAATAATATTTAATTTAGATTTAAAGCTGTAAGGCGATTTCATCGCCGATCTTTAATCTAATATTATTTAACATAACAACAAGATTTAAAAATCCAGATGGTGTTTACTTTGTAACATTTGCTGTTGTTAGTTGGATTGATGTTTTTTCAAGGCAGTTATATAAGGATATTGTGGTTGATAGCTTGAGATATTGTATTCAGCATAAAGGTATGGAGCTTCTTGCTTGGGTGATTATGAGTAATCATTTGCATTTGGTTTTTAGAGCTACTGTTCCGGCGTTGAAAACGCTTAAAGACAAGGGATTGATAGATTTGCAATCAAAGCTCGGCGTTGAAAACGCTTAAAGACAAGGAGTTTGTGTATTATGATAAATATTATTTGTGGTTTAAGAAATAATAATTGTTTTTAAAGTATTCGAATTAAAGAGTTTTATTGTGAATTAAAAAAAAACTAAAAAAAATGTAATTTTTTTTAGTGGGTTTGGATTTTTTTTTTGTCTTAAAAATGAAAGCTAATAAAATTTGAATTTTAAGAGATGGATTATTACTGTCAGTTGATTGGAAAAAGGTTGACTAACGAGATTAGTCGTGAAGAGGATGCTGAATTAAATAAGTGGATAAATGAATCAAATAAAAATAACACTTATTATCAGCAAACAGTTTTGGCGTGGGAGTTGGCAATGCTTGAATCTGATAAAGGTTTAAAAAATAGAGTAAAAGATACCTATAAGAGGAAAATACAAGAGTCAAAAACTCGCAAAAAAATGCGAATATTAATAAATGTTGCTGCAGCAGCTTGTATTTCAATATTAATGGTATTACAAGCTGTTGATGAGTTTTCATGGCTTAGAACGGTGGGATACGAGTGTGTTGAGGCTAATGAAGGTGTTTTGTCATATGTGCTGCCAGATGGTTCTGTTGTCAAAATCAATGGAGAGTCAAGAATAAAGTATAAAAAGAATTTTAATTCTAATCAAAGATATGTTTATTTAGAAGGGGAGGCTTTTTTCGAGGTGAAAAAAAATCCAGTGAAACCATTTGTTATCAATGCAAAGGATTCGAAAATATGTGTTTTAGGAACATCCTTTAATGTAAACGCTTATGATGATAAAAAAGGTGTTTGTACATCTGTTTTGACAGGGAGAGTAGAATTTTCATCTGAAAAATACGAGGAGACCAAAATAGTGTTGTTGCCTGGAGATAAAGCAAATATATCAAACAAGAGTCTTGAGCTTTGTGAGACTGATTGTGAGAAAGATTTTTATTGGGTGAGAAAGAAGATGCTTTTTGAAGGTGAGGATTTAGAATCCGTAACAAAAAAAATAAAGAGGATTTATGGTGTATATCCAGAGTTTAAAACCCAAGATCTTAAAGGAATTAAGATAACAGCAAGTTTTGATAATGAAAAAATAGAAGAAATAGTTAAAATATTAAACCTGACAAATGATTTGAAAATAGAGTTGGATGGAAGGATTATGAAAATAGGAAGATAAAAAAAAACACCAAAGAGTGGCAGCTCTCTGGTGGTTTTAAAAGTCAATATTTACTCGTCAAGTAAATTTAATCTAGAAATAATTTTGGGAATTATTTCAGTAGAATTATCTAACAAAAGTATAAAAAATATCTTTTAATTAATAATCTATGTAATAAAAAGATATTAAGATTTTATATAGAATGATTCTGCGTTTATTGTTTACTTCCTTTATCGTTTTAAGTAGTTTTTCCTGTCTTTTTGGACAGTCTGAAAAACTAAACATAAAAAAATTCAAATCTCCAATACGAATAGAAGAATTTGTCAATTACATACAAAGACATACAAGATATGAATTTGTATATAGTTCGGTTTCGGTAAGTGATAAAAAGATTACTGTGCCTCAATCAAATCGAATACGATTAGATAGTCTCTTAAAACAGGTGTTGTTGCCAGTTGATTTAGATTATATTGTATATAGAAGAAAGATTATTATAAAAAAGAGAGATAATTCTGTACCTATGGTTGCAATATCGAGTTTAGCAAAAATAATATCATCTAGCAATGATAGGTCAAATGAAGATATTATTCTCGTAGGTCGGATTTTTGATGATTTGACTGGTGCAGTACTTATAGGTGCTAATGTAGCTGTAAAACGAACAGGACAAGGAAGTATTAGCGACGCCGATGGGGTTTATACATTAAATTGTTTATATAGTGATACTGTTTCTGTTTCTTGTATAGGTTATAATTCATATCAATTTGTGGCTGGAAAAAGAACAGTTGAGAATATAAGATTGAAACCAAAAGTGGTCAATCTCAATGAAATAAATATTATTGGTTATGGACAGGAACTCGAGATAGATAGGATGGGTGCAATTAGCAAAATTCCCCCATCTATGGGAGGATTTATTCCAAACAGTATCGATGACTGTTTAAGTGGTACCGCTAGTGGTATGTGGGTTCAGAATAGCTCGGGACTTGCTGGTAGTGCTTCATCTATAAGTGTGAGAGGAGTTACTTCACTGCAGCCATTTATAAATAGTCCATTGATTGTAGTTGATGGTGTGCCTTTATTTAGTGCAAATGAGCAACTTAATAATGTCGTTTATCGTACGCTTGATAGTAAGTATATAGATATTAATGCTAATTATGTCGTTGACGATATCAGAGAGAGTACTGTGTTTTACAAGAATGGATTAAACCTTTTTAATCCAGTAGATATTGAGTCTATACATTTATTAAAGGATGCATTCTCAACATCTATATTTGGATCAAGAGGAGCAGCAGGTGTGCTAATGATAAATACCAAAAAGCCAAAATCCAGAGAGTTTAAAATGAATATTTCTTCTGAATTTGGAGTGTTAAAGCCTGTTGATGAATATCAGACAATGAATGCTAAAGAATATGCAAAATTTTATTCTGAGTATTATAGCTTCAAAACAGGAGATAAGATTTTTTTCCCTGAGAATCATCAAACAAATTGGTATGATTTGGTGACTAGGAGTGGATTTTTGCATAATTTTAATCTTTCAGCAGACAAGTATTTTGATAGATGGGGATTTTATTCAAGTGTTTCAAGAAATTATGAGCAATCGTATATAAAATCAGGAGATTATGATAGGTATAATGGACAGTTTAATTTCAATTATAATCCAAGTTCTAGACTAAAATTAGTTGCTAACTTTTCATTATCAGGAGTGAAAAATACGGCATTACTTGCACCAAAAATATATAGAGATGCAGTATTGAAAGCACCGAATATTCCTGTTTATGATAATGACAGAAATTATGTGTTTGATAATTATGATAATCCTTTTGGAGGGTTTTATACAAACCCAATGTCATTAGTCAGCGATAGTAAAGCAGAGTTAAAAGATTTATCATTTTTATTTACAGGGCTTTTTGAATATAATATAACTAAAAATATTAAGTATCAATTTAACTATGGTTTTAATTCTTTGGATATAGATGCTTGTTCAAAATATTTGTTTCCAGTTGATCCTGAAACCCTGATAGGGGTTGATAGTGAAGGTAAGTCAAGAAGGAGATCATATTCTCATATGCTAACATATGATAAAAAAAACAATGATCATAATTTGTCAACAGTAACTGGCTTTAGTTATGAATCAACCTATATGCAAAATGAGTTTTTAGAATATAGCATAGATAATAATACGAATAAAAGAAAAGATAGAGATCTGGAAACAGAAAGTCATAAATCAAAATTAGTTTCCTACTTTGGAAGAGTAAAGTATGGATTTAAACATAGATATTTTATTGGTTTAAGTGGACGTTTGGATGGTTCATCCAATTCGAGTTTAAAAAATGCTTATCATTTTTTTCCAGCATTCTCAACGGCATTTGTGCCAATAAATAATTCAAGTTATAAGTTCTTAAATTTTTTGAAGTTTAGATTTAGTTGTGGTTTGTCAGGTGTTGAACAGACAACAGATATTTCCAATAAACCTGAGGACTATCATCTGTCTTCTTATCAGTATATTGGTAAAGAAGCATATGTTAATCTTAATTCAGAGCTTCGCAATCTTAATTGGGAAATAACAAAAAGTTATGATATAGGTTTCGACTTAAAATCTTATAGATACAATATTGATTTGAGTTTCAATATTTATAGAAAATATGTCGATAATTTGTTAATCTATGCTGATGTGCCTCTAGTATTTGGATATACGAAAAAGTGGCAGAATATCGGAAAAATGATGAATCGAGGTTTTGAGTTATCATTATCAGGTAAATTATTTAAAAGTTCTGAGTTAAATATAAATTATGCTTTGAAAGCTGCTTATAATCTCAATATTGTAAAAGAGATTAATTATTTTGGATATGAGGCTTGGGGACATGATCAGGCATATAAATATTTTAAAGAAGGTGAAGAGGCAGCTCAATTCTATTTATATAACTATCAAGGAGTCGATTCTCAAACAGGCAATTCTTTATGGTTGAATTCAAAAGGTGAAATTGTTGATACTCGGCCTACAGATTCTAATGATGATAGATATCCTTTTGGAACTGGTTTGCCAAAGTATTCTGGAGGAATTAATCTGAGCTTTAATTATAAAAATTTAAGTTTAAATATATATACAGTTTATGCATACAAGAGGTATATGATGAATGGCAGTATGTCGCTGTTATCTACCTATACTTCTCCTGAAGCATATAATTTAAGTCCTAAAGTGGCAAATTACTGGAAGCAGCCGGGAGATATTACAGACGAACCTGGATTTGCAAATAAATCAGTAACGAAAAATTTCAATTATATTAACAGTAGAACGAGTAGCAGATTTCTGGAAGATGCTTCGTTTTTAAGATTTAAGAATATTATTTTGGAATATAGTTTGACTAATGATTTGTGTGAAAGACTATCGCTGAAAAGCTTTAGTTTATATATTAGGTTTAAAAATATGTTTACAATAACAAAATATATAGGTGCAGATCCAGAGGTCAGTGCTTATGGTTCATCCAGCTTATTGTCAGGCAATGATGAACTTACTATGCCTCAGTCAAAGTCTATATCTATTGGAGTCAAAATTAGTTTATAAATTAAAATAAAGTCAAGTAAGTTTAACCCTTTAAAAAATACACTATACGAAAAAAATAAAAATAAGATTGACATGAAAAAACGCCTTACCAGCGCAAACAATGAAAACCAAAACAAAATGCTCAATCTTTAATTTAGAAAATAGACTATATTATTTGGCAGAATAAAATATGATATCTTCTAAAAAATAAAAACCATTTTACATAATTCAAGATAGAATACACAGTATCAAAATACTGTACTGTGATACCTATGCCTGAAAAAAATAAACAAAATCATATTATGTCTTAGATTACTAGATGTATAGGTTTTTGTAACAGGTGAATTATGCTCTAATCTACTTAAAATAATTAACCCGATTAAATAATCTAAAATTTAGTTTTATGAAAACAATTTTTAATAGATGGTCTTTTGTTGTAATGATTATTGCAATATCATCTTTCTTTTGCTCCTGCAGTGATAACGATTCAAAAAGTGATCTTACTGGTTTGTTAACTTATGGATTTACTGATGAGACAGTTAAGGATTATGAGTTTACCGTTGATCAAACAGCTAAGACCATTTCTAATAAGATTGCTTTAGCCTATAAATATGATGTTAGTTCTTTAACCCCTGTATGGACTGCTGTTAACAAAACAAAGGTCTATATAAATGGAGAGCTTGCAACAAGTGGTGCTAAAGCATATGATTTCACTAATGATGTAAAGTTAAAAGTAGTTGCTGAGAACAATACTAATAGTATAGAGTATACTATTAAAGTAAATGTTTCGCAAAATATTTCTTCATGGAATGTTCTAGCTGCTTCTGATGCTGGATACCCTCAGTATACTGATATGACTGGTTTTATGTTGAATGATAAAATATTTTTAGCTGGAGGAATAAAAAATTTTGAAGGTAATGGATATTCTATTTATCAATCAGAAGATGGAAAAGTTTTTCAAGAATTAATTAATGATAATTATAATAATTTCGGTTTTACTTCAAGATTTACTCCTGTTGTTTTTAAAAATCAAGTTCTATTAATTGGTGGGTCTGGATATTATAGCATGACTGATTTTAATGAGGCTAATGTCGCTAGAGCAGTATGGTCATCTTCAGATTGTCAAAATTGGACTAAAATAACAGAAGGGAAAACAGGAGACGAGTTAATACCTGGATTTGTTCATCCTAATGTTTTTGTTAAACAGGATGATATATATGTTTGTGGCTCAGGAGGTGCATCTTTTGGAAGTATTATGAAAGGAACCAATATTATAGTTAAATCATCAGATGGAGGTGCTACTTGGTCAGAAGTTGCAGAAAGTTTATTTCCTGGAGATGATGATTTTGAAGTACCTTACTACGGAGGAAGAGTTGAACTTGATGGTACTTATTACCTTATTGGCGGACAATATCAAAATGCTTTTAAACCTGAGCATTTCACAAATAAGATCTACAAATCTACAAATCTTGAAAATTGGACAGAAGTTGTAACAAAATCTATTTTCCCTGCTCGTTCAGGAATGTCATGTTTTGCATATAAAGGTAGATTGTATTTAATAGGAGGTCGTTCTGTTATTGATAATAATGGTGATGAAAAGAATGTCTCATATTCAGACTTTTGGGTTTCGGAAGATGGAGGTGTTACTTGGGAAGAAAAAACAGATATCTTACCTGAAGGTTTCAAATCTCGAGCTAATCATGTAACTATCCTTAATGGAAATGAAGTTACCATTATAGGAGGTGTTAGTTACGATGAGGAAGGTAATGCTAGTATTTTAACCGATTCATGGAGAGGAACACTTAATTAGTATATGCAATTATAGGAGGATTTTAATACTCCTCCTATAATTTCACTAAATCTGTTATAATCTTTTTATTAACTCTGTATAATAGCTTAAGGAGTAAATAATTCTATAAAAGTAGAAATTGGGTCAGTTATTTGCACTTAAACATAATAAAATGAATAAAAAAATAATAATTAGTTATATTATTTTCTTCTGTCTGTTGAGTTCAAATATTTTTGCACAATCACAGAAAGCACAGAAATCACAGGAAATAAAAAAAATACATATTAGCGGAACCGTTATATCTGAAGCCGACAAACAGCCTGTAATAGGAGGTACCGTATTAGTAAAAGGAACTACCAATGGAGTAGCTGTCGATCTTGATGGTAAATTTAAAATAGTTGCCAATCGAGGCGATTTCTTAGTTGTATCCTGCATAGGGTTTGTAACCCAGGAAGTTAAAGTCGATGGTAAAAATAAATATAATATTAAGTTAAAAGCTGACAATGTTGCTTTAAAAGAAATAGCTGTTGTTGGTTATGGTATTCAAGAAAGAAGAGACTTGACAGGTTCCGTAACCTCCATAAAAGTTGATGCTATTGATAATTCGGCTTTGAGTATTGATAATGCTCTTTCAGGACAAGTTGCAGGTGTTCAGATTAACACTAGTAGTGGTGTGCCTGGAAGTGCAACAGCTATTACCATCAGAGGGATTACTTCACTTGGTGCTGATAATAATCCTCTGTTTGTAATAGATGGAGTTCCTGTGTATGGAACAGGTGGAAGTGCTACAACTTCGCATGATGCTGGTAGCGTTCCAATGGTAGGAGTTGACGGTGGAGGTGCTTCTGGAACTATAAATATAAAATCAGAATTTGAGCGAAATCCATTAGCAAATCTAAATATGGATGATATTGAATCTATCGAGGTTTTAAAGGATGCATATGCTACTGCAATTTATGGTTCGAGAGGCGCTACAGGAGTAATTTTAATTACTACCAAAAAAGGAAAAAAAGGCAAGCCAAAGGTCGATATAAATATGTCAACCGCCTTTGCAAGTCCTGTGGGAACTCCTGATGTTATGAATGGAGATCAATATGCTACAATTTACAATACTCTTGCTGATGAGGTTGTAGGTAAGGAAAGAGTAAGCTCTGGGAAAAATACTGACTGGTTTGATGCTGTTTCACAAACGGCGATAACCTATAAATTAGGGGCTAGAGTTACCGCAGGAACAGATAAAAGCTCTTATTTTCTATCTCTTTCATATCTGGATAGAGATTCTTATATCAAGAAAAATGATTTTCAAAGGTACACAGCTCGTATAAATTATAATTACAAGTCTAGCGAAAAACTCAGATTTGGAAGTAATGTGAGTGTCAGCTATACAGATAATAACTCTTTAAATTCAGCATCGGTATACAGGAATTCTTTTCTTGCACCTCCAAATATGGACATTAAAGATGAGATAGGGAATTATAATTTTCCAACTCCAAAAACAGGAAATGCTACAAGTCCCGCTGCTACAGCTGAAACAGGAATAAA
Organism: Marinifilaceae bacterium; assembly: GCA_025210485.1. GTDB lineage: Bacteria > Bacteroidota > Bacteroidia > Bacteroidales > Marinifilaceae > JAOARN01. Next base: position 66,719 of record JAOARN010000133.1, read on the forward strand.
TTATGTTCAGGACAAAAGAGTTCTTGGTAATCTGTATGCTGAATATAAAATAAAACCTTGGATTACTTATAAATCCGAATTTGGTCTTGATTTAATAACAACCAAATCTTACAATAGAACTCTTGATCATCCCAATAGCCCACATCTTAAAGGTGGAGATGCTAGTCAAACTGATGTTCAAAATCTAAAGTATGTTTTTAATAATACAGCAACCATATTCAAGGAATTTGACGAACACCAAATAAACGCTGTCTTTGGACAAAGTTTCGAAAAGTCTATGGAAAATACTATTCGTATTAGAGGTAGTGAATTCCCTAGTAATAGTGTTATGAGTATAGGGTCGGCAATCAAACAAAGAGTAGATGAGGCTAGATATCAAGATTGGGCTATGCTTTCTTTCTTTGGTCGTGTTAATTATCGATTAAAGGATAAGTATTTGTTTGGAGTTACTTATCGTGTCGATGGTTCTTCTAGATTTAATGAAAATGAAAGATTTGTTGGATTCCCTTCTTTTTCTGCTGGATGGAGAATTTCACAAGAGGATTTTATGCAACCATATGTGTGGTTAAATGATTTGAAATTACGTGCGAGTCTTGGTTTTAGTGGTATTTCGGGTTCGTCAAGAGATTATTATGGTAATGTCGGAAGATATACTTTGCGTAAAGCTCAAGATAAGAAATATGGAGATAAACTTATACTAGAATACTCTCAGCCAAGTAATCCAGATTTGAAATGGGAAAAAACAAGAACTTTGGATATTGGCTTGGATATGAGTCTTTTTGAGCATCGTCTTGAAGCAAATATTGACTATTATTACAAACAGAGTATTGATATGTTAACTAGCTCTGCTGTGAGTTACACTACTGGTTTTTCTTCACAACAACAAAATATTGTTGATATGTATAATACAGGACTTGAAGTTTCCTTAAATGCATTGGTTGTTGATCGTGAGATAAAATGGAGTGCAAACTTTAATATGGCTTATAATAAAAATGAAATCACTGCTCTAAACTATGGAGATATTTCTGTAGGTGATTTTGCTCTTGGTGAAAATATTAAGAAAATTAACTGTTCTGCAACTACTTGGTTTCTTTATGATTGGGTAGGAGTGGATCCTATGACAGGTAATCCATTATGGAAATATGAGGACGGATCTACAGGAACCACACCTTCGCAGAAGCGAAACGAAAAAGAACGTCCATTGAAAGATAAATTTGATATGGGTGACAGACTACCTAAGCTGACTGGTGGCTTGACCAATACCCTTTCTTATAGAAATTGGAATCTAACTTTCTTAACTTCATTTTCATTTGGATCTAAAATAATGAATGGAACCAAAGCTAGTCTTTACCAATATACTTCTAATGCCCAACCAAACCTTAGTCCTGATATATTGAACTATTGGTTATTGCCTGGTCATAAAACAGATATTCCTAAACTGAATCATAGTTCTTACGATGCAAATGCAAATATGGACTATTCTCTATCAAGAGAGTCGGATCGATTTCTTGAAAGTGGCGATTTTGTTAGACTCAAAAATGTATCGCTTTCTTATAATATTCCTATTCAAAAATTAAAAAAATACGGACTTAACAAGGCCAATGTATTTTTGAAAGCTACTAATATTTATACATGGACTGATTATTCTGGTCCAGATCCAGAGGTTAATGCTTTTGGTTCTTCAGCTATCACTTCTGGTATGGATGAGTTGACCATTCCTCAACAAAAATCAATTGAAATAGGAATTAGACTTGGTTTACAATAATAAAATAAAACATCGAATATGAAAAAATATATATTATATATAGTCTTCGTTCTTGGTTTTTGTTCATGTGATGATATGTTAGATCTAAAACCAGAGGATGTCACTCCTGAGGAAAGTGTATTTCAGTCTGCATCAAATGCAGAGTCAGCTTTAATGGGTATTTATCATACTGTATATGAAAGTCATATGGGTACTGCTTACACTATTGGTGATTTTACTACAGATATCATAAGCCCCAGGGGTACCAGTATTTATCCTTACCTTAAGGGTGAGGTATTGGTAGACGATAGTTTTGTACAAAATTTTTGGGCAAAAGCCTATTCTGCTATTAATGTGGCTAATGTTTTTGTAAGCTCTATTCCTAAATTGGCTAAATATGACGAATCTATACAGAAACAACATATGGCAGAGGCAAAATTTTTAAGAGCATTTACCTATTTCAATCTATTGAAATTGTTTGGAGATGGTGCTTTAACTGGCAATATGGAAGGATTAGGAGTATGTCTGATATTGAAACCTTACTCAGGTGAGAAATACGATGCTAATGATATTTCTCCCAGAGTTTCGAATGAAGAGATATACAAACAAATTATAGGTGACTTGAAGGAGTCAATCGAAGATTTACCAGAGCGATATAGAGAAAACGAAGAAGATTATGTTGAGAATAGAGGACGTGCTACTAGCTATGCTGCTTATGCTCTTTTATCTAGAGTTTATTTATACAAGAGAGAATACTCCTTAGCTGCCGAAGCTGCAAAACATATTACCGATAAACTAGACTTGTATCCTTTAGCTAATAATATGGGTGATCTGTTTGCTGTTGGAAATGATGGGCAAGAGGTGGATATAGATAGAGAACATATTTTCGCTATTCCTGTTTCTTTCAATGGCGGTTCCTATATGTATGGTGGTCATAATTTCTACTACCAAAACAAGAATAGTTTTGTGGCAAGTGATGATTATAAAAATTCATTAGATCAAGCAAATGATAAGAGATATACTCAGTTAATTCAAAATGATACAGATATATCGAATCAAAATCCAAACATCTCTACTACAAAAACGACCAAGAAGTTTACTAATGAAGATAATAGAGATAATATTCCAATTCTAAGATCTGCAGAGATATGTTTGACCAGAGCAGAATGTCTAGCACGTCAAAACGGTATTGATCAAGATGCTGTTAGTCTTTTAAATAAAGTTGCAAAACGAGCTAATCCTAGCTTTGTGGAATATAAAACATCTGATTTTACAAAGCCAACAGATCTAATTGATAGAATATTACTGGAACGAAAACTAGAGCTAGCTTTTGAATCAAATTATAGATATGATATGATAAGGACAGGTGAAAAGTTATTTTATTTTGATGAGGAGTTAATTGAAGATAATAAAGATAAGCCAGGATTTAATAAGGATGATTACAAACATTATGTTCCTGAGAATAGATATGTTTTACCAATTCCTCAATATGAAATAAATATTACAAATGGAATTATAAAGCAGAATTTGGGTTATTTATAAATAGGTAGTTAAAAATAAGGTACAGGTATTCTGTTCCGATATATTTGTAAGTAAAATCAGTTTTTATGTTATGCTATATTAAACTTATATCAGAATTTTTATTTGTGCCTTATTTTATGAAAGTCTATCGTTTTAAATACTCTTTAAATTATGTTGATTTTAAAATATTTTTTTTCAAATCATAATATAAAAAAATAAAATATGAAATATAAATCATTCGCATTCTTGTTTCTAGTATTTTGTAGTGTATTATCATCAGCCCAAGATAATCAAGCTATTAAATTTAGTCATGACTCTTGGTCAAATATATTGAAACAGGCTAAAACCCAAAATAAATTGATATTTGTTGATTGCTATACATCTTGGTGTGGCCCATGCAAGATGATGGCTAGAGATGTATTTACTCAAAACGAAGTAGGTCAATACTTCAATTCTAATTTTATAAGCGTGAAATTAGATATGGAAAAAAAACCAGGTGTAGATTTAAAAAAATCCTTAGGCGTAAATGCTTATCCTACACTTGTTTTTATCGATGGGAATAATATAATTGTACATAAAGAGGTTGGCGCCAAGACAAAAGATGAACTACTTCAAATGGCAAAGAAAGTTGTAGAGTCTGGTGGAGAACTATCTAAGTATAATAAAGAATATCAACTAAATAAAAATAAAGATTATGATTTCATAAAAAAATATCTAGAAGTTTTAGCTAAAGCTTATGATAAAGAAAAGCAGGAGAAGGTTGTGCGAAATTATTTTAGCACCATAGCTAACAATAAATTATTAGATGCTAATAACTGGAATCTATTTGTCTCATATGTTAATACTCCAGATATAGAATGTTTCGAATACCTATTGAATAATAGAGCAATTTTCTATCAAAAATATACAAAAGAGAAAGTAGATCGTAAAATATACATACTAATGATGACCAAAGGCAGATCACTCACCATTACTAATGGGTCTGCCATAAAGATAGACCATGTGAAATTAGGGCTATTTAAGAAATATCTAAACGAAAAAACAATAGAAAAATCTGACGAGATTATAAACTATACATTATTAAATCTATACAGAACTACTGATGATTGGGCTAATTATGTCAACCATATAGATATGTGTATTAATGATAATAAAATAGATAAATCAAGTCTAAGTATTTATAATTATGCCTTGCCTTTAAATAGAATAGCAAATCTAGATAAAGAACTTGCAAAAAAAGCAGCTGCTTGGCTTCAATTAGCCATAGAAGATAAAAATGTACAAAAAGAATTTATCCCTGCTTTTAAGAAGTTACAAGTAGAGCTACTAAATTAATAATTCGCATTATACATAAAATAATCTAACTAAAGCTTTATAATTTAGATCATAATAAAAGATAAAACATGAAAAAATTATTTAGAATAACTGTGCTTCTGATTACACTTAGCTTGTCAGCTAATTGTTATGCTCAGACTAAGAATGTAAATTTTCAACACGCTAAATGGAAGAAAATCCTTTCAATGGCAAAAAAACAAAATAAATTAATATTTATTGATTGTTATACAGCTTGGTGTGGCCCGTGTAAGATGTTGGCGAAAAAAGTCTTTACTCAAGATAAAGTTGCTGATTATATGAATCAGAATTTCATAAACTTTAAATGTGATATGGAGAAAGGCGAAGGTCCTAAATTAAAAGAAAAATTTAAAGTGACTGCTTTTCCTACTTTATTACTAGTAAATTCAAAACAAGAAGTGGTTCATAGAATAGTTGGTGCATACGAAGCTGAGGAATTTCTCACTTATTTAAAAGAAGGAACTACTAAGGATTTGAATACGCTTGCTCTTCAAAAAAAATATGACAATGGTGAAAGAACAGGAGAATTTATGTTTCAATATTTGAGAAGTTTACGACTTGCAAATCAAAATGCATTAGAATCCAAATTATCAAAAGAATTTATCTGTAATTTACCTAAAGAGAATCTTTTAAATAAAGAGAATTGGAATTTAATTAAATATTTTTTGAATGACCCACTAACTGATGCATTTAGATATATTGTTAAACACAGAACAAAGCTTGCAAAAATAGTCGGAGAGAAGGAATTGGAGCAGAAAATATATAAAACTTATGACAAGCGCATAATGAAGTTTGCATATTTTTATCCACAGGAAGGAAGTAAATTTGATACTGAATCTTTTCTAAATTTAAAATCAGATCTTATGAAAGGCGATTTTATTCATAGTTCGGAGCTGCTTACAAGAATGATAAAGACTGAGTATGCAAGACAGAATAAATGGGATGAAATGGCTTATACCGTGCAAGCTGCAATGGATTTGAATACACTAAAATACTACGCGGGCAAATTCTCTTTCTTTAATCAGGCTGCTAGCGAAATGGCAAAGGCAAGTAAAAAACCAAATTTATTAAAAATGGCTTTGGCTTGGGCGACTTATGCTGCTGATAATGAAGATAGGGTTGAACATAAGTCAGGTTATCTGAAGACAAAGGCTGATATTTTACAACTTGTAGGAAAAGCTGATGAGGCAAAAAAAGCTAATCAAGAATCTGCTAATGCTGATAAAGAGGCAGAAAAAAAAGGCACGAAAATACACAGTATTCCTATGATAAAAATGGGAGGAAAATAAAAAATCATTATAAATATAATTGTTATTGTAATTAGAACATATTGTTAAAGAATAATTTGTTAGTCCATTATTTTTATGATAAGATGAAAAAGTAATATTGAGTAAAATTTGAGTTTTGAGATTATGATACATTTTTTAGTGTGTTGATTTACATAAGTTTTAAAAATTAAATATAGGTTTATAGTTATTACTCTTATTATTCGCAATTCATCTTATTTTCAGATTGTTTGAATTTTGTTGATTTTTACAAATTTTCTACTCGCATAATTAGAGTATTTTTTATGTTAGGTTGATACTCTGTGTTTCACATCCAATTTGTTGTGCGTAAATATCTGTGTTGTAATAGATGTTTGATTTCAAGAAACTTGTATAAATTAAAGTTGATGGATAAGTTATTCTTTGCAATAGTTCTAATTCTTTTACGAAAATCCAAACCACTTGGTGGAAAAATGAATAATCAGAATTAAAACAAATATTATGAAAAACATTCTTTATTTACTATTGGCGATGTTCGCATTTTCATGCCAACAAGCTCCTAAAAATGATAATATAATTAATATTAAGGGAAAGGTGCAATTTCCTGATAATAAATTTAAAATGACCATTATTAAACGAGATGGCTTTGATAAAACAATTTTGGATACCATAGAGTTGAATGCTGATGGGACTTATAATTTTAACTTTAAATATGACAAGCCTGGCGTGTATACTCTAGATTGCCAAAAGTGGCAATCTGTTAATTTCTGGGCAGAAGACGAGGATCTGGAAATTAATTTTAGAGGTAGGGATACTGCCAAAATCAAAATTAAAAATCCTCCTTATGTATACGTTAAGGGTGGACCAAATAATGAAGTCCTTAATTTGATGGCTTACAATTCATATAGGAACTATCAGTTAATGATTAAAACTGGTAGAGGTATTTATGAAGCATCTAAATCGGATTGTCAAGCATGGAAAGATTATGCTAACAAAGGTTATGATATGTTATTTGATGATGTGTCGGAGCGTACTAGATATATTGCCAGAAATTATGCTGATAGAAATAGTATCCTTTCAGTTTTGTCTTCTTTGCGTAAAAAATCTGATCAGCCATTAATCGAGAATATCTTAAAAACCCTTGAAGCTAAAAATCCTAATTATGCACCTCTTTTAGAGTATAAAAAAGATCGTGCTGAAGCTAAAGAAGCTGCCGAAAGAATGAAAATTGGTAGTATTGCTCCAGATTTTTCTTTCCCAACTAAAAATGGAGATAAGAATTATGGACCTAAAGATTTTAGAGGTAGTTATGTGATTATTGATTTTTGGGCTTCTTGGTGTGGTCCATGTAGAAACGAAATTCCTCATTTAAAAGCCGAATATGCTAAGTATAAGGATAAAGGTCTGAAAATGTTGAGCGTTTCAATCGACAAAAAGAAAAATGCATGGATGAAAGCTATGCGTGAGGAAAACATGGACTGGCCTCAGGTTAATGCTCCTAAATCTGGAAAGGATATTATGAAATTATATCAATTCTCAGGAATCCCTTTTATTGTTTTGCTTGATAAGGACGGAAAAATCATGGCTAAAAACTTAAGAGGTGAGAAAATGGCTAAAAAATTAGAAGAAGTATTTGGTAAATAATCAACTATGTTAAGAAAAATATTCTATTCTGTATTTTTTTGTGTACTTAGTTTTATTTCTATGTCGCAAACTATACAACCGGCAAAAATGCTACCTCCTCAATTGAAGAAGGAAGCAGTTGTTAATATTAGTTCTGATAAGTTATGGGAATTAATATCTGTTAATGATAATATAAAAAAGTATAACCCATTGTGGGTTAAATCAGTTGAAAAGGAAGGTGATGGTCTTGATTCCTACAGATTGTGTAAATTTTCTGACGGAACGCAAAGAGCTGAAGAAATTGTGGTTTTTCATCCAGAAGGTAAACATATTTGTTATTCTTCCAAGAAGACGCAATATTCAACTAGTCATTTCTGTATTCATTATTATGTAAAAGATGCAGGAAAGTCTAAATCCAAAATATCTATGGCTGCCTATTTTAAGCTGAATCCTGCTGTGCCTAAAACAAAAACATATAAGGCAATAGCCAAAGAAATGTCTTTAACTGTGAAAGCATTACAAAATTATTTCAAATAAGTTCTATTCATTAGATATTTAAATTTAAAGCCCTTAGTATAAAAACATACTAGGGGCTTTTTTTCGTGCAAAAAAATATATGTTAATTAATAAATTCTTTTTTTTTTGTCAATCACATCAATTCTTTCCTGTAATTGGAAATTTGTTAATCAACAAATGCTATTCATATTGACAATTATATGAATCCTATAATATTCCTTTTGGAATCAGTGATAGTTTATGGGTGTATTAGGATTTAGCTTTATGTTATGGTAAATAATTTCAGTGATTAATATAATTTTTGAAATTTCTACTCAGAACTTAAGAGTTAATATCTATTCGCTTATTTTCTATTTAATTCTTTTCATGTTTTTGCCTATCTTTTACCACCTCTGTTAGCCTATGCAAAATATAGCTTATTTTTTCTTTTAAATTACATTTGGAAGAAATAAATGTAAATCTAGAAAATTTCAAAATAAACTTAATGGTGACAAAACAGCGGTATTATTATTGCCAATATTAATTAAATTAGAAAAAAAGAAGGAATATTTGATGTCAACTTCAAGAAAAAACAAAGTATGCCTGATGCTTTATAATAAAAGCCTTTCAGGTAATTATGCGATAGAAAGAATTATTGAAAACTTATACCTTCCCTAAAAAGACATAAGGACACAGGCGGATAAATTGCTCTATTGGTAATTGAATATAATTCTTTTAAAAGTGAATAACATGTCATTGTTAGCGATAATGGATATAGAGAATCTCATAAACTATCATGAATATATCTTTTTGATTATAGAAGATGCTTCGTACCTCAGCAAGACGTTCCACCTGACTTTACTCGCCTCTCAAATCGTCATCTTGAAGCGAGGCACGAGCCACTGCGTTGAGCTTCCCGAAGTGGAAAGATCTCATACGTTACAAATCATAATATCTATAGAAATTCCAATTAGAATTCATTGAATTTATCAAAACTTCTTTCTTTTTAATCCATTTGAATGTTTTTCTCTGGTAATAGCTTCTTCTATATTCTTGAAGTGTTCAAAAATTTGATATCAACTTCAAGAAAAACAAAGTATGCCTGATGTTATACAATAAAAGCCTTTCAGGCAAATTTCCATTAAAAAAAGGTACAATGATAACAAATACCTGGACTGACAGGAAAAAAGAAATAGAATCCAATACATATTTTTTATTAGAAATTAATTCATTTTGCCTGAAAGGCATATACAACAAAGCCCAATGCAAGGCATTGGACTAAAATGATTTATAAATAAAAAGGCTATAAGCCTGAAATATTAAATTATTTCCAGAAGAAGTCAGGATGATTTCATTTTGTAGGAATATGATTTTTCATTCTGAAAATAATACTTCATCACCTTACCTGAAACAACATATATACCACAGCCCAATGTATTGTTTTATTAAATTTTGTAATAAATTAAATATCAGCCCTACAGGTAGCCTATGCAAAATATAGCTTGTTTTTTCTTTTAAATTATTTCTATATCTAGAAAATATACGAGCATGAAGAATCTCATAATTTATATAGCCGACTCATTAATTTATAGTAGATGTTTCGCAAGCTCAACAGGACGTTCCCTCTTCCTACTATCTCTACTACTATTCGTCATCTTGAAGTGAGGCACGAGCGAAAGATCTCATACATTACAAATCATCAAATCTATAGAAATTCCAATTAGGATTCGTTGAATTTATCAAAGCTTCTTTCTTTTCTATTTTTAATCCTTTTAAGTGTTTTTTTCAGCTAATAACTTCTTCTATATTAGTGGAGTGTGCGAAAATTTGATATCAACTTTAAGAATAAGCATAAAATTGATTTTTCTTAAAAATTTTAATTACTTGAAAAGACAATAAAATATCTAAAATCAACCATATAAGAGAAGAAGAGTATTGAGAAAAACAAGTTGATTTCTATATGACTTTTGCATAGCGTACATCTAGGCTTGGTGATTTATGTACCTTGATTTTACTGTGTGTTTAAGCTTTTACTATTTATGGTTGGTGTTTGTATTAGCTTGTTTTATAGTAAATTTCAGTTTTAAGTTATGCTTTTATTGATGTGATTAAGTAAGTGTTAAAAATCAAGAAATTAGTATCAATATATATATTATTATTACTAGCTCTGGAAGTTATGTTTTTTTTACTATCTTTTCGCATCTGTGGTTGGTGGGTTGTATGCCTCGATTTTAGCAGTCTGTTTGAGCTTTTTGCCTATCTTTTATCAATTGTGGTTGGTAGATTAGGTTTTTTGATTTAACATATTTTTTGAGCTTTCACCCTTTATGCTTGGTGAGTTGTATCTCTTGATATCAGAGCGATTTGGAGCTTTTAAGCTGTGTTCTTGTTATTTATCTTTTAGACTTATATTTCCATTTTATAATTGGATATACTTATGGTAACTGACAATTATGTTTATTTTCAAAATCTTTGTTTAAAATTAGTAGCGATGATTAACAGTATTGTGAATATTTAATGATCCTGACCTGTTTTCACCGTTTATGGTTGGTGAGTCGTACTGCCTTGTTTCTTTGCAATAACTCCTAATTAAATCTTTTCTAATATTTTATTTGGTAAAATAAATTCAAGCGAAGACTTATCTAATATATCGCAATTATGATTATTAAAGGCACAAATCTATATTATTTTTAATTAAACATAAAAAATACAACTGAGTTCTCTTTAAGACTGTATTAACTAGTTAAGTCTCTAATTGTCATTATCTTGTGTTTGGTAATTGAAACACAGTCTCTTATTGAAGTTAATTATAGCTCTGTTTATCAATTTTACTATTGAGCTAATATTATTATTGCCAGCATAACTTAGCTTAAGATTTATCTGTCTGTCCAGATGATTTACCGTTAGTCGAATATTTCGTACCGATTGGACTATTTTATTATATATAATTGCCTTTTTGTGATTTTTGTGTTTACGACATATGTTTAGGTATAATTGATGCGAGCGCTTTAAATCTTGATATAAATAAAAAGCATCTATTCTTTTCAAATATAAAAGGTAGTCAACATTATTATCTACGTGGGTGAAAAGCTTATTTAAAATCTTGTTATTATCTCTTCTTTGAATATGATATTTTGCAGAGCCGATTAAATTTAGAATAGAGTAAGCTTCATCTTTTGTTTCTTTATTATCGTTAAATGAATTATATTTTATATAATAATATAATCGATTCCAAGATTCTTCTCTTTTAAATTCTAATTCAATAATATCTGCAATATTTTCATCATGTTTTAAATCTTCTTTTGATATTTCTAGTTGATCAACTGAATTGGAAAGTAATACCAATGCTTCGAAATTAGATAATTCATTTTTATCTGATTTTCTTGTTATACTAAGTATTTTACTACTTGCTTTTAGATAATCGATTGGCTTAAATTTGTGATATTTTAGTTTTCGAAGCATGCTTATGGGTTTTGAATTTACACTAGGATACAATTTATATCTTTTTTTTAAAATAAGCAATATTTATAAATATAGACAAACATGGCAGTCTAATAAAAATATCGGATTATAGTCTATATGAAGAATCATACCTAATTCAAAAATCAAAAGATACTAGAATTTTTGTCTATAGTATAGATTAGAATTCGATTACAATGCTGCATATACTTTGTAAATTAATTCGATCTTTTCTAGAGGCATACTAATACTAATTTTCTCTTCTTGTATTGTTATATTTTCTTCTTGCAGTTTGGATGTTTTCAAATTTAAACTTTTGCGAAATATGTCAATTTTTATATTCAATTTTTGTTAAACAGTAAAAAAAAACAATAGTAAATGTAAAATTATAATTTTCATACCAAAATTCAGGTTTTCAAATTATTAGTTCTATTTGACCGATTTTTTTTTATTATCAAAAGCTCTCCGAAAACGGATATATCTGATTGTATTTTACTATTTTAATTCGAAATAAGCTGTGAAATTGTGAATTTAGACCTAATGTTATGATAACAAAAAGGCTTAAAAATAAATACTTAACTCGATAATTTTAAGCACAAAATATATGTATCGAAAAGTTTTTTTTGTGCTTATTATATTTCACTGGTTTATAATTCATAAAGATGTTTTAATATAATAAAAGTTAAACAATAATATACAATTATAAAGCAAGTTTAATAAAAAGTAAAGAAACTTGTAAGTTACTAATAAATAATAAAATAGAAAAATGAAACGAGAAACTTAATTATTCAACAAGCCTACGAATACGGATATCTTATCCAGAGAATTAATTATAAAATGAAGTAAAATAAATCAAGATTTTCATACTAGAATAGATTTGGAAAAAGCACATGCGAATTTATAAATTTACTCTACAAACTTGAAAAAACAACAGGTAGAAAGATGCAGAAGCTGTCGAAAATATATCAATATCTTGGTACAATAGATAAGTACCTATTAAAAGTATTATATCGTATTAAATATAAAACAAGTTCAACTAGATATAATCTATATGATGCTTTAGTTAAAGGAAACACAAAGAATCATAGTCAATATAATAAAGGAGCATATGCTCAAAGTAAAAGAAGAGTTCGAAATGATATAGAATCATTAATTCTAATGAGAGAATTAAATTCTGATGGAGAAATAAAAGATTTTGATCAGGATAAATTCTATAGGTCTGTAATATTGTCTAAGTTTTATTACGAAAAATCAAATGAGTCAGAACTAAATAGACAATTAAAAACAGCTGAAAAACTTTGTTCTAATAAAAAAGTATCATACGAGAATCTATTATTATGTGAATTGAAAAATAGATACACATTAAAACAAAAATCTCCAGATCAAAGATTAGAACAACTTAATCAAACGCTGGAAACAATAAATTCACTAAGGTTTCAATTACTAAACGATATTGAATACGAAAAATTACAAAAATATCGTAAATTATCGGATGTTGAAATTCCTGAAGATAAAGAAAATGAGATTTTAACTGAAAAGGAAAATCAATTATTAGATGTTCAAGCCGAGAAAATTAAAGCTTGGAATAATAGAGATTATAATCATGCAGCCGAATTAGCCCGTAGTCAATTCGAGTCTATTGAAACTATCAATTATATTGATAATGAGTTTAAATTGAAACTAGCATATCGTATGATGAATTTAAATTCCTATTCCGGAAATTCGGAACTCAATATCGAAAAACTGAAGTACTTTAAGTCTAATTATCAGTTCTCGGATCATATTGAGTATAAGATGCTGGATGTCGAATTTACTAGTAGCTTTCTTTCTAAAGATTATAAAAATGCTGAATCGGTTTTTTCTAAGTTAATTCAAAATAACTATAGAAATAAGGATAGAGCTAAACTTATGTACTATAGATTGGTATTAGCTTATAAAAATCAAAACTACTCGCATATTATTCAATTTTTGCGGGAAGATAAGCTTGTCAATAATATGGATGATTCTATTGCTATTAATATTAGAATTCTTGAAATATATTCTTTGCTTAAGCTTAAGAAAAATGACCTTATTGGGTATAAACTTGAGGCGCTTAGACAAGCAATTCTTAGAAAGAAAACTATTGTTCAGGTTAGATATTTAAATACGGAAAGACTTTTACATTATTTCATTTCGGTAAATAAAAAACCTTATGTGGTTTGGGAAAAATACGAACTACTTGAAAATAGATACGGAGCTGATAGTCTTAGATTCAAACAAGATATTGAGGGTATGGAATTAATTAGTATTGAGGATTTCCTTAATCCTAGTTTTAGGTGCCGAAGTCTTATTATTGAAAATGTTTAATCAAATAAAATAATCCTTAAATATGAAATGTAATTCAGTTTAGAATAACAGGAATATAATACCAAACTATATTGTATATTATTGTTTTCTTAAAATTTAATAGAGTGGTATTATGTTCTGTATTAATTGTGGTTTTAAATGTAAGTTTAACTAAATGTAAGTTATATTAACTAAAAGGCGGTATGATAAATTATATCCTAGAGGAAATATGTGCAGATTTAAATGAATTTTTGAGACTTAGATATAGCTTGACTGACGATATTGTTGTTCTCACTCCAGTTAGAAAAGATGGTTCTGAACTGAGTATTTATAATAATAAGGTTGTTGTTACTGCAATTAGTTTCGAGAGAGATAAAGATCGAAAGGGAGAACAAGGTAAAGCTGGTTATGAGAAATATATGCTTTTAATGAGATTTATGGTAGCTGTTGTATTCGATGAAAAAAATTATAATCAAAGTTTACTTATTTTCTGGGGTTTATTAGAATATTTTCAAACCAAATCCAACTATGTGGTTAGTATTAATGAGGATGAGGAATTTAGTGTCAAAATAGATTTTGAAAATCCAAGTTTTCAGGACCTTTCTAATATTTGGGGCCTCTTTGGAGGATCTTATTATCCTAGTTTGATATTTAAGTTGACTAATATACCTGTGGATGCAGGGGAAGAAGAATTTGAATCGGGTAAAATCACCTCAACTAGTTTTAAAATCAAAAATAAGATTAAGTAAATGTATAATATACTATTCCAAATAGAGATTTTTCATTCATACTTTAAAGATAATATTTGTACTAGTTTTGAATTACTATTATCAAAACATACCAAGGAAATATTTGAATATTATGATATTGTGGTGTCTAGAGATAGGCTAAAGGAAAATTTGTGGACTTTTTTAATCAATAGTGAAAGTAAAAATACTGAACGTATTGGATTATGGTTTAATGAAGATAATAAGAAGGAGGACTTTGAAATATTTTTTCGATTAAGGGATAGGGCAATTTTAAAATATACAGTCTTACCCAATTACGACCCCATGGGTTTTTATAAGATTAGAGATCGAAAATCTAATATAAGTGAAAAGCAGGGAATAATACATCATAATATTAACCTAAGCGAAGCAAGACAAGCAAGGATTGTGATGCACGATAAGTTTGCTCCTCATGAGTATTTTGCCATGCTTCCTATTAAAATAAATTCTGATATACTTTTAACATATATAAGTGGTGAAAGACATAAGTATATATTCAATTTCGAACTTAAAGAAGTCTACTGGAGATATGTAATTATACTCAGAGATGAAAATGATGAGCCTTTTATCAATTTCGAGATTGCTGATTCGAAGCTCGAATATGAATTTCACCCTTCGGAACAAATTGAAACTATCGAACCTTACTTTAGGTCATACGAAATATTATCAAAACACCCCATTGCAATAAGACGACACTACCTTAATAAATTGGAGCTTTGGGGAGAAAGATTTGGAAATAAGTACAGACTGATTTCCAAATTAGGAATTCCTTTTTCGGGTAGTGTGAGTGGTACTGTTGACGATAAAGCAGTATTAACTAAATATATTTATATATAAACATTTATTTATTAATTTTTTATGGTAGCAAATAGAAAAACTCCTGGTGTTTATACCAAGGAAGTTGCAAGAACTACAAGTTCTTCATTTGTTCAGCAAGCTACTGCTGTTGCAGGTTTTGTTGGATACACTGAGAAAGCGATTAATGAAGATGGCGAAGATCTTACTAATAAGGTAGTAAGAATTAAGCATCTTGCTGATTTCGAAAAATATTTTGGTGGTGCTCCAAAACCAATTTATGGTGTTTCGGGAGATAGTATTGAACTAACTAGTCCTGAGTTTAGTTTGTACAAAAACTTATTGCACTTCTACGAAAATGGAGGCGGTTTGTGTTATATTGTTTCTGTTGGTGCTTACGAAAAAGAGTCGGTAGCAAATCAAATCTCCTATAAGGATCTTCTTAAAGGTTTAGAGACTTTTAAGCGTGACGATAGAGCTAAAATTATTTGTATCCCAGAATCTATTAAGCTTGAGGAGTCTGAATGTTATCGCCTTTACAAGGAAATGCTTAAGCACTGTGTTGAAACAGAGGTTCGTTTTGCTGTAATCGATGTTTATGAAGGTGACAAAGAGATAAGCAATGATGCTGAATGTCCTATTACTCGTTTCCGTAGCAATATTGATGTGGATACTGTAGGTACTGATTATGCAGCTGCTTATTATCCTTATTTGCAAACTTCTGTTATTTCTACAAATGACTTAGGTTATTGGAATGTCACAGAGGAACTACTTCAGAAAACTATAGGGCTTGAAGGAGATGATTTTAACAGATTATTTACTACTATCAACCCTGATGCTGAAGAATACAATAAGCTTAAGAAGAGCAATGATGTAAATGCTTATTTAATGGCGAAATTTCCAGCCTATGTTAAGCTGCTTAAGCAAATTGCACGTAAAGAGAATTTACTAGGTTCGGCAGCTGGTGTAGCAGGTATATATTGTACAAATGATAGATCTAAGGGTGTGCAAAACTCTCCTGGTGGCTTTGGTATAACTGGTAAACTTCCTTTCCAAATTAGCGATGAGGAGCAGGCTGAATTAAATGTTCACGAACTTGGGACATCTATTAATGCTATTAGAGATTTTGGATCAACAAAAATCTGGGGAGTGCGCACAATCAAGGGTATTTCTGTAGACTGGAGATATATTGGTGTGCGTCGTGCTATGCTTATGATTCGTGAGTCTATCAAAAAATCGATTAAGCAATATATCTTCTCTCCTAATACTTCTGATACTTGGTTGTCTGTTAAGGCTAGTTGTGAGATGTTTTTACGCAACCTGCTGAGAGATAAAGTATTAGCAGGAGAGTCGGAGTCAGATGCATTTTTGGTTGAGATTGGTCTTGGTGAGACAATGGAAGAGCAGGATATTTTAGATGGTATAATGAAATTAAATATTAAAGTTGCATTTACTAGACCTGCTGAATTTATTGAAATTAATTTTGAACAAATTGTTAACGAATAGAATATTTTAAAAAATGGCTGAAAAAAAAATAGATACATTACCAAGTGAAATAGATATTAATATTGGTGAATTAGCAGGAAAATGTAAAATACCTGAATTATATACTGCATCTAAAAGTACTAAAATTTCTTCGAAATCTAAAATAGTTGATTATTTGAATGAAGAAGGAATTTTAGTTAAAAAGACTTTTTTTGAAGAAGGTAATTCCGAAGTTATTGTGGCATCATTTTCTGTGGTAGCTTATAAATTTCCCTTTGCAACCACTCATGATGCTATTGAAGCATTAGCTGGAACAGAAATTAATCTTGATCAAACGAAATTAAAAGTGGTAGAAGATGGGAAAAGTGTAGGTTTTGTTTTACAGGGCCAAGTATATGACATCGCTGAAGCTGAAGCTGTTGAAGGTAATAGATCTTTTACTGTGCATATTCAGATACCTATGACTAATACTGGAACTGCGGACAGTAATGAGTAATATTGTTAATATACCTAGGTTCATTTTGAACCTAGGTATTTTCTACACTAAAGGCTTATGAGTAAAAAAAAAGAATATGTTAATCCTGTGTTTGGTTTAGTGTCCACTAAGATTTTTTATTTTGATTTCAAAAATGAAAGATATAAAGAACTAAATTGTATTAAAATTATAGTTCCAGCAGTTAATAAGAATGCTAATATAAGTGAGTTTGTAGAACCTATAAGACTATTTATAAACATGTATGATTTTAATAATATACAATGGACCTTGCAATGTTTAAACAATACAATTAGAGAGCCCTTACAAATGTGTTTGCAATATATACCTAGGAAGCCCATTTTGGATCAAACAAAAATCGGTTTTAGTGTTTTGTTAAAGGATGTCTATGTCACAAAATTATTAATGGATGCTAGTAAATATTATGAAAAATCATCTGATTATTTTCAGATTATTGAAATTAAACCTAGTAGTTTGTGTTATGTTGAAAATTTAATAGTCGAAATCTGATTAATATTATTTAGCTATGAAAGAAAGTCTCGAAATAAGTGTAAAAGATAGCGATTCTAAAATAACTATATATCCAAATTACTTCTATGTAAATCAAACTACTGTTTATGGTGATTCTTCTAAAGGTCTGTCTAATTATAATTTCACCCCTCCAAGCACAATTAAGTTTTCATTTATATTAAAGGATAAATTTAAATCCCCTTCGGAATGGGAGGAGTTTTGTAAAGATAAGCCTGGTTTTTTTGTTAAAACAGCAATTAATAGGGAAAATCAATTATTAGAGATTCTTAAAATTATTTATCAGGATAAAGATCTGAAAATACCAAATTTAGTTGAGTTAGCATACCGGGGAAAAACTTATCAAGTACAGATAGATAGTAAAGAAGAAGTTGATGAAAATAATGAATTGAAAATTAGCTTTGGATTTCAACTTGTTAAATTGGAAACTGTGTGAATGAAAAAATAGATATTGTCTGTGTTTTACTATAAAAATAATATAATTTAAAAAAATGTCAAAAGCCTATATATTATCCGAAGGACGTGATCTGGAATTAAATATTGTTTCTCTTCATTTGCATTCTGCTGTTGATGAGATTCCATATTGTGAACTTAAAATATTGGATAATAAAGGAGATGATTTAGTAGCTAAAAAAATAATCTATTTCAGACAGAATATCGAGATTAAATTAGATAATCCAGGAGAGGATGAAGGTAATACAGGTATTATTTTTAAAGGCATTCTTACGGATATTGAGTATACTTCTACTAATGGTCTTAATCATTATTATAATTTAAGAATTTTTCACCCTGCCTATCTTATGACTTTGTCAAAACGAAGCAGAGTGTTTGAATCAGGAACTAAATATAAATCTGCCATTGGAAATATATGTGAAGATTATTCAGAAATAAGAAAGTGTAGTGTTAATATTGAGGATATCACTAATAATCAATTAGCTCAAATTAATATTACTGATTGGGATTTTATTTTATATCTAGCTTATAGAAGTCTTGCTCATATTATATGTGGACTTGATGGTATTGAAGTTCGTGCTGTTAATAGGCCTAAGGCTAAACGTGAATTAAGTATAGGAGATTTGTCAAATTGTAAAATAATTTCATCATGTAAAAATATCTATTCTAATATAGAATATTTAAGTCAAGATTTTGAAGGGAAAGATATATTGCGCGGGTCTTCTGAACCCAAAACTAATACTCAAACTTATCTAAAGAAGAGAGAAAGTTCTGTTGAAAATTATTTATTCTTTTCAAATTTTGAGTCTGATGATATTTTAAAAAAATATGCTTCCAATATTCATACCTGGTCAAACTATAGTAGAGCAAAGCTATCTTTTAAAACGGAAGGACTGAAAGACTATAATCTAGCTAATAAAATCGAATTAGAGGGCAGTGTTGCAGAAGGAATTCATATAATTACAAATATTGAGCATGTTTTGGAAGAAGGTTCATGGAATACTATTGTTAAGGCTGGATATCATAAAACAAGACATTTATACGTACAGCAGAAATATCAACAAGCATATATTGATTTAAAATATATAAAAGCCAATGTAGAGAGTTTAAATGAAGGCGAAAAAGGCTACCGAAGAATAAAAGTAAGTTTTGAAATGCCTGGTTCCAATGGAAGAATAGAACTTTGGGCAGCTGTACATCAGCAAAATGCAAACTTTACAATATTACCTGATATTAATCAAAAAGTATATCTGGATTTTATAGGGGGAGATTTGTCATATCCTATTGTTATAGGTGTTGTTCCTAATGAAAATTTAATTACAGATGATGATAATAATATCAAACAATGGAAAGGTAAGAATGGTGCTATATTCAGTATGGATGATGCGAATGGTATTTTTAAACTAATACCGAAAGAAAAATCTGATATGTTTTTTGAGATTAATGAAGAAGATCAGAGCATTATATTAAAGCTAAACGATAGCTGTGTGCTTAGTTTTGATTATAGAAATATACATGCAAAAATGAATGATCTTAAATTTGAAGCTTCAAATGAATTAAATATTGAAGCATTTAATTCAACAATCCATTCAAATAATAATATGGAAATTTCTTCTAAAGGAAAATTTCAACAGTATGCTGAAATATATAAAGCTAGTTCAAATATAGAATTTAGTATTAAGTCAAATGGACAAACAGATATTAAAGGAGCAATTATAAAACTAAACTAATTATGTCATTTATATTAACAGCAGCTACACAATTTAATTGTTTTGAGATATATATTACAGAAACTGTTCCGCCAGTTAGCATTCCGCATTTGATGTCCAAATTATTTACCATAGTGCCCAATGTTTTAATTTGTGGATCTCCTGTTTGTTTTTTATCTCCAACATTGCCTGATACTGTGGATCCTAAACGACCACCAATTAAAATTGCAGATCCATCTAAATCTGTTTTTATTAATGGTATGCCTATGGCAATTTTTAATCAGGCTAATCATGCTGGAACCTATTCGGGCTTTCCAACTTCAGTCATTTGTGGTAAATAAATTATAACTTATTATGGAAGATAATGATAAAAGTATAAGATTTCCTTTAGAGTTTAAGGCTCATACCAATTTAACCAAACTATGGAATGGTATGAGCCTAGGGCTAATAGATGGATATGATAGTTTACAACAAAGTATCAAAACAATATTATGGACAATTCCTGAGTCACGACCATTGTATAAAGACTTTGGGGTTGGTATTCAGGATTTTTTATTTGGGGATTTAACTGATAAAGAAATTAGAAAACTTAAGGAGAGAATAAGTTACAATATAGACAAATATGAACCCCGAATTGAGTTGATTGATATAATAGAAGGTTCGGAGTCAGGTAAAAACGGACTAATTGAACTTTGTATTCAATACAAAATAATTGAAACAAACGAAGAGTCGGAAATAAATATAGAATATAATGAGGAGATGATATCTGATATTCAGGGAGAAGGACTAGGTTTAGTCTTATCCTAATATTTTCTTTTTTTTAAAAAAAAACTTAGTTGTAAGATGAGTAATAAGCTATTTCAAATATACGGATACAGTAGAGAACAGCGTCAGAAGTTTATTGATGGTGATGAAAATATAGAAATATTGAACGAAAATTTTCTTCATCAGATATATAATGCTGTTGATTTATCTGATTGTATTAATTATTTTAACGATCAGGGTGAGAAGGATGGTAGTTTTAGTGGTGTGCTTTCCGACGAAATAGCTGGAATTATATTACAAATTAGCAGTAGTAGATTGGATGATATCGAATCAGAATATATTAAAACTGGAGTCTCTGACTTTAGTTTCGAAGAAATTGATAACGACTTGCTACAGCAAATAGTTGTAAAGCTATATGCAGCTGTCGAAATGCTCGATAAATGGTATCAAACTATGTTAGACTATCGTGAGGATTTAACTAGTTTTAAAATGTTTACTGATATTGAATATCATATACAGTCCAATGCTAAATACATATATTGGGATATACTGTATCTTAATAATCTTAGAAATCTTAAAATAGAAGCTAAGGAATTAAATCCAATTTGGAGAAAAGGCTTCGACTCAAAGAATATACCTAGTCTTGACTCTACTCTTATTACTCGACTTTTTTACGGGGTATTGGAGATATTAGAACAATTAAAAGAGAATCTTCCTACCTACCTCAAAGAGGTGCTTTTGACAGGCTATGTTGATCCTGTCATGGCTATTATGCTTGGCTTTTTAGTGAATAAAACAGTTATTCATAGAGAATTTAATAAAAAATGGTTGAGATTTCCTGATTCTTATTTTCTTGATGTATTAAAAATACGAGCAAAACAAAAAGATCCCGATCGCACAGTGTTGCAATTTCAATCCTATAATGTGGGGGACACAAATGAGCAATTAATAAAAAAAGACACAAGTTTTATTGCTGGTGCAGATAAAGATACTGGAAAAATCTTATTTAAAAACAAGTCGGATATTTATGTTAATAATATTAACTTGTCGGGTATGTTTAGCTTATATGGAAAAAGAGATTCTAGAATATCACCAGCAAATAAGCTAGACCTTATTACGGGTATATATATTACAAAACTGGATGATTCGATAGAAGCCAATTTGTCAAGCCCTATGTCAGCACCCGAAAATCCAATGTTTTCTGATCAAAGTGCTGATGAAAATACTTCCTATTTTTCAGATAATCTAGGTTTGATAATACAATCTAAAAATATACAACTACCTTCTGGCTCAAGGGAGATTTCTTTATGTTTGAAAATACAATCAGCCGAAAAAAATTCATTTGAGTATAGATACTCTAT
Source organism: Marinifilaceae bacterium (assembly GCA_025210485.1). Lineage (GTDB taxonomy): Bacteria > Bacteroidota > Bacteroidia > Bacteroidales > Marinifilaceae > JAOARN01. Next base: position 88,860 of record JAOARN010000133.1, read on the forward strand.
TCCATATATTCTTAATCAAATACAAGAAATATTAGCTTTTTCGTATGAGGAAGCCTATACTAAGGTTTTTTCAGAAATCATTAGAATTGAGTTGAGCACTGAATCGGGATACGAAATTGTAAATAATAGTAGAGTTGATTGGACAAAGCAAAATGGGGAAGAGCTTTTGAATGTTTTTATCAAAGTGGAGGATGATTTTCCTGAAATAGTTCCATATACTCCCGACTTTGAAAATCAACTTACTAATACCAACTTGGAATATGCTTCTATCAGAATAACTATGAATCCTGAAGCATGGTTATATCCTTATTCCTGGTTGAGCAATTTGCATATAGACTCTATAAATCTAAAATTAAATGTAAGTAATATTAATTTAAGCACTGTCTCAACAAAATCGGGTGCTGTAAGTACTGATGTCCCATATGCCTTATTTGGATTAACTCCCCAAAAAGGCGATTATATGATATTCTCGGATTATAATATGGCTCGTTTTGGTGCCGAATATATTGATCTTACAATTAATTGGATGGGAATACCCGAAGAGGAAAATGGATTTTACGATTATTATAAAGGATATCCTATCGAAATAAATAACCAAAGCTTTAAGGTCAAATTCCAAACCTTAATAGGCAATAGTTGGGTCGATTTGGATGATGGTAAAGAACATTACCTATATCGAACTTCTGATAGTAGCGATAAGCCTAGCGCCTTAGGAAAGCTAAAAGCTCAAACCAGATTTAGGCTAATTAATACCAGTAAGTTCAAGCCTGTCGAATATGAATTAAATAATTTTAGATATACAGATTCATGTAAAGGTGGATTTTTGAGAATGGTATTGGTTGCTCCATACGGTGGATTTGCAAACGATACTTTTATGAGAGCTCTGCAGTCGACTGAGGAGTTGATAGGCAAAAAACCAAAGCCTAGAGCTGTACTGAATCAACCATTTACACCAAATGCGTCTAGCATAAAAATAAATTATAAGACAGGCAAAGAAATAGTGAAACGATACGGCAAAATAGATAAGGAAACAAGCCTTTTCCATTTTTCGCCTATACATCTGATTAAGGTATATCCTTTGGATAGGAATTTGGGATTTAGTTTTCTATATAAACTAAACTATTCTAAAAATATATTCTTAAATCTAGATAATGTCAGTCCTGAACTGAGTCTGAATTTATATTTCAATATCAGAAATAGTGGATGTAAACTATATGCTAACAAATCCAATAAAACAATTTGGAGTATCGGTAATGGTAATGTTTGGGATGAATTAATAGATAGCGATGAAGATACTACTATGACTTTTACTAGAAGTGGAGTGGTGCAATTACAAATGCCTGGTAGAATTTCATCGCAACTATATACTAATCCAGATACAAAATCTATACTTCTTAGAGCTGAACTTCCTGATGATTTTGAAGGAATTGCAAATTTAATTGCGGTGTACAATAATGCTGGTTTTGTTTACTATTCGGCTAATAAAAATGTTTCGGACGAAATTATCCAATCTGGATTTCCAGCAGGTACTATAAATTCAAGTGTCGAAAAACTTAATAATATAAGCCAAATAACACAAATAATACCTTCGGAAGGAGGACAAGTGGTTGAAACATATAAGGATATTAAACTTCGGATAACCGAAAGTATATCCAATAAAAATAGGGCAGTTATAGGTCCAGATTACGAACAATTAATTCTTCAGAAATTCCAGTATGTTCAAAAAGTAAAATGCTTTAATGGTGAATCAAGACAGAATATAAATATTCCAGGATATTTATGTATAGTCGTTTTTGTTGAAAACACAGAGGTAAATGATGGTGTTATTCATAATATGAGTAGCGAGAAACTAATCGATATACAGAACTATATAAAATCATTTGCTAGCCCTTTTGCTAAAATTGATGTTATTAATCCTATATACGAAAAAATATTAGTTAAATCGGACATTAAGTTTACTCCTGATGTTAATAAGCCTAGCCAAAAAATTAAAGAAATTAATAGAATTTTAATCAATTATATTGCTCCTTGGATGGAAACAAACAGCCTGCCCGATCTTGGTAAAGAAATTCATTTTATGGACATACTTTGCACAGTTCGAGATTTTGAGGGAGTTGAGTCTGTAAGTAATTTCTCTATTATTGTTATTACCTCAGAGTCAAATCGAGAATACAAATTAGATATTTTTAGTGAGGAAAGGAATAAGAAAAATATGTTAATTAAACCTTCAGTTCCCTGGAGCATATTAGTTCCTGTAAGTCAAAATATATTGTTTTATAATGAGTATCAAAAACAGGAAATGTTTGGGCTGAATCTAATGGAAATTGGACAAACATTTATAATATAGTGAAAGATGGCAAAAAGAAATAGAGCAACACTTAAAGAGTATTTTAGACAAGGTGAAATGCCTAGCGAAGAGCATTTCTCAGACCTTATCGATTCTATGGTGAACATAGTTGACGAAGGTGCCGAAAATACTTCCGAAAACGGACTATGCGTACATCCGATTAATAATGAAGGTAGACTTATTGGTTTCTTTAAAAAAATTACTGATAAACTTCCTTTGTTTAGTTTCAATCTAGCTAAAACAACCGATAGTTTAGTTATTAGTCGGTCCGATGAGCAAGATGAAGATAAAGAAGATATAACATTTTGTATTGATTCGAAAGGTAGAGTTGGAATAGGAGACGAAGCTAAAGAATATCAGGTCGAAACTACTGGAATGGTCGGCATGGCAGGTAGAGCAGGAACTTTTATTCGAACCGTATTGCCAGCTGATGGTAAATGGCAAAATATTACTAATCCTTTGAAAGGTTGTTGGGCATTGGAAATAGTTGCCGCTTGTGGTAATCCTAAACGAAATGGATTTGCATTAGCTGTTGGAAAGGTTATCAACTGTTTTGGGAAAAGACCTGTAATTGACATCAAACAATCATGGTATGGTAGTAATTGTAAGAAGCTGATGTTTAGATGGCTAAAGCTTAAGGAAGGTAATATTCTGCAAGTAAAATCAAGATGTGACTATCACGATGATACGAAAATAAAAATTAATGTATCAAAACTTTGGGATCAGGAGATTATCAACACTATAGGGCTATAAGCCAAATAAAGAAATCAGTATTAAGATTTAATGTAAATACTTGTTAGCAATTTAGCTACTTTAAAGCAAGCCAGATTAGAAAAATAACTTATAATGGAAAAACTTCTTGAACATATTATCGATAATAGTGATCAACCATTATTGCCTGATGGAACTGAGATAGATTTGGAATTACTACAAGCAATAAGTGTTGAGTTATTATCTATACTATCTGCAAAACTTTGGAATCCTAGGTCTGTTTCTGATCCTGGGGTCTTGATTATGGAAGTTGTAAATTCAGCTTTGAATGAACTCAATAGTATGGTGGATTTACCCATATTGAGCTGTCTGAATAATTCTGGCGATGAGTTTGATATTAATGATTACGGATTTTTCACACCTGATAAAATCTATCCTACTGGAGCTGTTAGCATTAAAGACTACCGAAAGCTTTTTTTTGATAATATTATAGGTTTAAGTAATGTGTGGTTTCTACCTGTTAGTCTAAAATCTAAGGTCAAAAAAGATGAATTCTTTCTAAATGGCTTGTATGATGTTGTCTTGGATTTTGCCGAAAATATTACTCCTTCTCAAATGGAGGAATCCTTAAATAAAGCTTATCATCTTTATCATAAAAATAGATGCGTTGGAGAAGATATTAATAAAATTTCAGCAATCGATAGAGAATTTATTGATATTACTGGTGATGTATTTGTATATGAAAATGCTGACCATAATAAAGTTCTGGCTTCTGTCTATATGGCAGTTCTAAATTATTTTTCACCTCGAATTTCTTACAAAAACTATAGTAATTATGATAATATTGATTTGAGTGTTCTTTATGATGGACCTGCTCCCGTAAATGGAATTGTAGATGAGAACTCTCTCACTGAATTTAAAAATGAATTTACTGCCGTTGATTTATATCGCATCATCAAGGATGTCGAGGGCGTGTATTCTGTTCGCAATATCTTGTTTAAAAAAAGCGATGGAGAACTTGTTTCTAAATTATGTCAAAAAGATATTTTTAAATCATACATAATTATAATTCCTAAATATATTCAAAATAATCATATTAACTTATATAAGAAGAATGGAAAGGTGGAGATTAATATTAATTCGGTTTTAGTTTTTTTCTACAAACTCCGAAATATTAATAAGTCTTCGGGCAATATCAAAAAGTTGCAAGAAAATACCAAACTTAAAAATCCTCCAAAATTTAATTCGAAAGCTTATGAAAGTATTCAGAAAAAATTTCCTGAAATATACAAGCTTCTTATAAATTTCGATTCTTCTGCATTCTCTGAGGAACAAAAAAATAAAATAATTCAACTTAAAGGATATCTGTTGATTTTTGATTTATTAATATCTGAAATTTACTATAAATTTAATAATCTCGATAAATTCTTCAGAATTGATCAGGAGTCTGCGCAATTTACATATCCGAAACTAAATGAGAAAATGACTCTATGGACCAAGTTGGTTGATGAGGACAAATTTAAAAATGTAAATATCGTTAGACTAAATGATTTTATCTCCCAAAAATTAGTAGTTATTGATTGTCTGGACAAATTGTATGGAGAATATACTAGGATAGATCCAGGTTTGGATCCTAAATTGAGAGACAAATCCATTCTTGATGAACTGAAAAGACGTATTGGCTTTTACCAAAATTTTCCTGAAATAGGTCAAAAGAAACCACACGGAATTGATATCTCTGGCAAAAATGTAAATCTCGTTCCTGGTTTGAAAAAATACGTTGCTTGTTTGCTCGGTTTTCAACAAAAATCTGAATCCCCTGTTACAAATAGCTTCGTAAATTATGGTATCGAGGTAATATGCAAAAATGAATTTTATAATGATGTTGCTAAGAAATGGAAAATATATTTTATCTCCGACGAATTTTTTAGCGATATTGCTTACACTCGAATTGAAAATATTATTCCAATAAATAGTTATCCTTCTTGGAAAGATGATTTTGCTGACTTTAAATCTAAGTTTTATATACTACAATCAAACGTATTATTTGAACCTCTGTTGCACAAAGGAAATAATCTAGCTCAGTATAAAATTGCACATATGACCGAAGATTCAAACTATTTAGTATTATTTCGCGATATGAGTGCAAAGCAGTGGATTCGAATGGGGTACTTTAAAAATAAACAAGATGCTATTATTGCCGTAAATCAACTGGTTGACTTTATTAAATATCTTGACAAAAGCTGTGAAACTTTTTATCTGTTAGAGCATAATCTATTAAGACCGTACAAAAACGAAAAACAAAATTGTTACAAAACAATTATTCGAACAAATAAAGCTAATAAAACTGTCTATCTGAAATTTAATTTATTGGAATTCCTCAATACCCATTCTATTGATAAAACTTTTAAACGAAAAGTTCTGAATAGATACATCAATGATACAGATGAAAAACTTAAAGAAATAAAAGTGTTTTATGAACCTTATGAAAAAATTTGCTTTGAGTCTGATTTTATGAACTCTAAGGCAACTATCATTGTCCCTAACTGGACTGTTCGTCTGCACGATAACGAATTTAGAAATAAATTGATTGATATTATTAAAATTCGAATTCCAGCTCACATTAGCACAAATGTAATTGTTGCTGGGGTAAACGAATTTAGAAAATTTGAAAACCATTATTTCCAATGGAGAAGACTCCATAATGAAGGTATTGAAGAACAGGTGATAAAGCATAAAAAGTATCTTATGGAATGGTTATTTAAACATAAGGATCTTAAATAATATCATCCTTTTTTTATCCAAATTTTAAAACTACTTAAGAGCAAAAGCGATATGAATAATAGATGGAAAGATTTGCCTTCTGATGAGGATTTTTTTGGAGATTTAGATCCTGAAATTAAAGCTCCTAAAATGCAAATTAATAAATCGCATCCAATCGAAAACTATTTAAATTGGATCGATTCTATAGTGAAGGTTTCTTTAGATGCTTTTTTTGGTGATGATATCAATAGGGATTCTGTATATAAAATATATCCTCCTGAAGATACTTATCTGGAAGATATGGTCGAAAATAAACTTAGCTTTATGGAAAAGGTGGTCTTAATGGTTGGATTAGTGCCGCATTTACGTCCAGAGATATTTGACCCATTCTTTCAGGTTAATATGAAAACAAATAGAACCTATTCAGAGGTAGGTGGATGCCGAGGAAATACTCATAGCGGATTCCTACCTACTGGAGAAACGGCTGCTTTTATTTTGGCTGGTCAAAGCACATCTCTAAGAATTGATGTCTTGAAAATATTTGATACAGATCATTTTTTTACTGTCAATAATATTCTTCTAATGAATGCCCAAGATAACGATGAGCCCGTTCTTAGTGGAATGGTCTCTGTTTCATCTGAATTTCTTACTTATGTGTATACTGGCGATAAACAAAGACCTGCTTACTCTATGAAATTCCCAGCTCAACAAATTACTACTAAACTTGAATGGGAAGATCTAGTTGTTGGAAATGAGGTGAAAGAGAATATAGATAATATTAATTATTGGATTAAGGAAAACAAATCAATCCTTGAAGGATGGGGGCTCGATAAGTTTGTTAAGTCAGGATATAGATCTCTATTTTATGGACCTCCAGGAACTGGAAAAACTCTAACAGCTTCTCTGTTGGGTAAGTTTAATAAAATGGAAGTGTACAGAGTCGATTTATCTATGCTGGTATCAAAATATATTGGTGAAACAGAAAAAAATCTTGCTAATGTATTTGATCAAGCAATGAATAAAAACTGGATATTGTTTTTCGATGAGGCCGACTCTATTTTTGGAAAACGTAGTTCGGGAAATTCATCTAATGATAGACATGCAAACCAAGAGGTGGCATATCTTTTACAAAGAATTGAGGATTTTCCAGGGGTCATACTTCTTGCAACAAACTTAAAATCTAATATTGATGATGCATTCTCTAGGCGATTTCAATCAACGATTAATTTCGCTATGCCTGATTCTAGTTTAAGACTTTTATTATGGCAAGAAATTCTACCTAAAGTATGGTTTGAAGATAATCATGTGGATTTAAATAAAATAGCAATAAAATATGAATTATCAGGAGGTTCGATGACTAATGTTGCATTGTATTGCGCAATAAAAATGAAATCAAAAAACCTGAAATTTACTGAAACTATTTTAGTAGATGGCATCAGAAGAGAGTTACTTAAACATGGGCAAATAATATAGAGCGAGAGATTTTGATTTTAGGATATTTTAAAACACCCAACAATTATGAAACTATTCAAGAACATACTGATTATCATTTTGTTTTTTCTGTGTAGTCATTCTGTCTTTTCACAAGAAAAAACCAATATAGCTGATAAAAAAAATACAGCTAGGAGAAGCAATTCAAAAATTGAGAACGATTTCAATAATCAGGCTCAATCCCTGAGTCTTTATCAGGCATATGAGTATTGTCGCTCATACGAGCATCTTACGCAACAGCAGTGGGATAGCACCTGGAGTGCTAGTGCTTCTGCTAAGTCTGAAATTGATTTGTACAATCAGCTTGTCAGTGGTTCTGAATACAAATACCTAATGTATCCTTTTTGGATGGGAAGTATACATAAAGACGTTAATTATGATAAGGTAGATAGATTAGGTTATTTTGTCTACCCCGTAGATATCACAAATTCAATTCCTAAAAGCATCCATCTATTAGCTGATTCATGCATCATCGATGATGATAAATTAGCATCTAAACCTATGGATTTAGTAGTCTTTTGTTCTGGTCTGAATGAAACTAAGCAATTTCTATTAACTGATTCTCTGCAAAATAGATGTTTTGAATACCTGTATTACTGTATGAACAGAGAGTCATTTAATAAAGAGTCTAATTTTCGAAATCCTGATGGAATTAATATTTATATGCCTTATATTAATTCTACACTTGTTCCATATTTAGGTCGATTCATCAGACGTCTTCAGAATAGTAAATATATAAGCAACATCGAAAGCAAGCGAGATATTGATATAATTGTTACCTTGCCAAGTTTCTTGCCACCAATCCCAAAACAAACACAAGATGTTCTGGATGAGATTGATGGTGTCTATTTTTGTGACTTTAATCAGTATGGTGTTTCTAGTAAAATAAAACAATATAGTCCAGATACTGCTTTTGTTAGTAGAGATTTGGTCGAAACATATGATATGTATAAACCTTATCATTATCGACCTGAGCCAATTTGGAAAATAATTAGAAAAAATCACGAAGACATTTATAAAGAAAAAGAAAATTACATTAAAAGATTTTACGAAAAAACACATGATATTATAGTCTACCCTTATTGGCTTGGAGATTTATATAACTTTGTCTTTTCAAAAAAAGTTAAAAATGTAAATACTCTTGCATATTTAGGTTACGTGATTGATCCCATTTCAGGAGGCCCTTCTTTAGTTAATTCCCTAGAGAATGAAACAGTTATAGATAAAGATTTTTTCAGCGAAACTTCAATTGATTTAATGGTATTATGTCGTGGAATAAGCTCAACAGAATTTTTCCTTTCAAATAGGGATGCTAGAATTACTTGTCTAAAAAATGTCTTAAATAGAGCATCTAGAGGTTATGGTATAGCTGATACGACAAAGCATTTAAGAAAACCTGATGGAATAAACTTTTATTTCCCAGATTATAATGCAACCAATAAAAATAACTTCGTTAAGTTTTTTAAGGAATTATATCTGTTAAACAAAACGCCTCGAACCAAAGACTCTATTGCCCCAAATTACAAAATAAGTGTTAGTCTTAGCCCAAGTCAAAAGGAAAATACTACATTTTATTCAGCTATATTACAGTATGTCGACTGTGTATACTTTAACTCATATGATCAATATGGAATCCCATCTGAAGACTCATGGGTATTCTCTTATTATAATGATAAGACAGGTTTAATTTCACAAATAAAAAATAAATTTTACGGTTCCGATTTCAATTTCTCTGATTTAAATGGAATGTCAAATGATCTAACTGAGCTTATAGTTTCAGATGACTTTAGTTTTGAAAATTGGGAAATATTCTACCTTGTAATCATCGTTATGGTCATTATGTTGTTAGCTGCAGTAGCTCTGTTTTTTCTGTGTTGCAGATTTCAGGATTGGGTAATTTCAAACCCCATCTTAGTTGTAGTCATATGTGTTTGTATCCTTATAGAGATGGGCTTGTTGTGGATATTTATGGTAGATAGTATGGGCGTTTATCCAGTATTCTTTTCGGATATGTCACTTACTAATCTATCAGTACTTTCTATACCTCCTATTATAGCAGGTTTTTTCGCAAAATTTAAAGGCAATATATTTAAAACCGAAATAGATCAATTTAAATCTTTGGGTGACTTTAATTCAAACCCAGATTCAAAAGAAGAATAGAATAATTTAGGTGTAATAAAGTATTCAAACAGGTCTCAAATTTCAATTAATTTGAGACCTGTTTTCTTATAAAATTTCATTCCAATTCCACCTATTTGCGTCTTAGCTCCTTAGCGAGAGACGATAGGTAGTTCATTGCATCTTTGCGCCTTAGCGAGAGAATAGGTAGTTCTTCGCGTCTTAGCGTCTTAGCGAGAGAAATAGGTAGTTCTTCGCGTCTTAGCGTCTTAGCGAGAGAAAAAACAAGTATATTGCATCTTTGCGTCTTAGCGAGAGAAATAGGTAGTTCTTCGCGTCATTGCGTCTTAGCGAGAGAAAAAACAAGTACATTGCATTTTTGCGTCTTAGCGAGAGAAATAGGTAGTTCTTCGCGTCTTAGTGAGAGAAAAAACAAGTATATTGCATCTTTGCGTCTTAGCGAGTTAAAAAGATAAGTACATTTAATCTTCTCGAGATATAAAGATACAATAAATACTACAAATTATTAACCACCCTAGATATTCCATCCTTAATTAATTTCTCATTAAAATTTATCAATAAACCCAATTTCAAACCAGTAATTTTAAGATAAGTCAGCAGTTGCTTAGGGTGTACAGGAGCAATTCTCTCAACAGACTTCAATTCAACAATAAGTTTCTTTTCTACAATCAAGTCCGCTCGAAACCCAAGATTCATCCTTAAACCATCCCAGAAGACAGGTATAGGTTCCTGTTTAGTAAGCTCTAAGCCTTTTCTTCGAAGTTCAAAAAACATAATTTCCTCATAAACAGACTCAAGTAATCCAGGACCTAATTTAACATGAATGTTATAAGCAACATCAACCACCAGTTTAGCCAAATCGTTTTCAGTCATAAGAATAAATATTAATTAAAAATATACAATGACATATACGTCCATTTCAAACTTAGGTATACAATCAGTGGCATGTTTTTTTGTATAAACGTTCTGTGTGTTGAAAATAAAAACGGTAGTGTCTTATCGTCTTAGCAAGAATTAAATATTAGTTCTTTGCGTCTTAGCGAGAGAAATAGGTATATCTTAGCGTCTTAGCGTCTTAGCGAGAGATGAATTGTAGTTCTTTGCATCTTAGCGCCTTTGCGAGAGATAAATAGTAATTCTTCACATCTTAGCGAGAGAAAAAACAAGTACATTGCATCTTTGCGCCTTAGTGTCTTATTGAGAAAAAAATATGTTTAAAATAAAACAAGAAAACCAATGAATTTTATTATCTTTGTTTGCTTTTTAAAAATTTAAAATTATGTAATCATTTTATAGACAAAACAAGAGAATTGAAAGCCGCTAAAACACTACTTTATATAGGTTTTTAGCATCAAAATTAGCATTCTTGTTGAGTCATTCATTATTATCATTACATAATCTTTTGTTAGATAAAATATTTTATTATATTTAATCTAATATACCAATTTGGATATAAGTCTATTTATTTATATCCAATATCAGTTTTTTGAGGATGAACGAAAAATACACATCCCCAAAAAAAACAAAAATTGTAAAAATTCGTTGAAATTAAACATATTGTTAATGAGTGATATTGAAAACAAAAATACAGGAGGAGCTGATTACTCTGCTGATAGTATTCAGGTTTTAGAAGGACTTGAGGCTGTTCGAAAAAGACCATCTATGTATATTGGTGATGTAAATGTCAAAGGTCTACATCATCTAGTGTACGAAGTTGTAGATAACTCTATCGACGAAGCACTTGCAGGATATTGTAATAAAATCGATGTAAGTATAAATGCTGACAATTCCATTACTGTAAAAGATGACGGTAGAGGTATACCTACAGCAATGCACCAAAAAGAAAATAAGTCTGCCTTAGAGGTGGTTATGACTGTTTTGCATGCCGGAGGTAAATTTAATAAAGACACATACAAAGTCTCAGGAGGACTTCATGGAGTAGGTGTTTCTTGTGTTAATGCATTATCTACTCATCTCAGAGCAGAGGTTCATAGAGAAGGTAAAATTTATGTGCAAGAATATTCACAAGGAAAACCATTATCTGATATATCTGTAATAGGAGAAACTGATACAACAGGTACAATTATTACCTTCAAGCCTGATGAATCAATATTTCTAACCACTGAATACAAGTATGATATCCTTGCAGCTAGATTGCGTGAATTATCATTTCTAAATAAAAAAATAAGACTTAATATTACCGATCTTAGAGACCAAGACGAAGATGGAGAGTTCCGAAATGATAGTTTCTATTCAGACGAAGGTTTAAAAGAATTTGTTGAATTTCTTGATCAAACAAGAGAAAACCTAATCAATGAGGTAATTCATATTTCTACCGAAAAAAATAATATCCCAGTTGAATTAGCTTTACAGTATAACACCTCTTTCTCAGAAAATGTGCATTCGTATGTCAATAATATAAACACTATAGAAGGAGGAACTCATTTAACAGGATTTAGAAGAGGTCTTACAAGAACACTTAAAACATTTGCTGAAAAATCAGGAATGTTATCTAAATTGAAATTTGATATATCTGGTGATGATTTCCGAGAAGGGCTTACAGCTGTAGTCTCTGTTAAAGTCGCAGAACCACAGTTTGAAGGTCAAACAAAGACAAAACTTGGAAACTCTGAAGTATCTATATCTGTCGATCAAGCTGTAAGTGTATCTCTAAACAATTATCTTGAAGAAAACCCTAAAGATGCCAAGGCAATTGTTCAAAAAGTTATTATGGCTGCAACCGCCAGACATGCTGCACGTAAAGCAAGAGAACTTGTGCAAAGAAAAACTGTGCTTGGGGGTTCTGGATTACCTGGAAAACTATCCGATTGTTCAGATAAAGATCCAGCTAGTTGCGAGATTTTCCTTGTCGAGGGAGATTCGGCAGGTGGAACTGCAAAACAAGGTCGTGACCGAAAATTTCAGGCAATTCTTCCTCTAAAAGGTAAAATATTGAATGTTGAAAAAGCAATGCAACACAAAGTATTTGAGAGTGAAGAAATCAAGAATATATTTACCGCACTTGGTGTTAGTTTTGGTACTAATGAAGATGCTAAAGCTGTAAATTTAGATAAATTAAGATATCATAAAATTGTTATTATGTGTGATGCCGACGTCGACGGTAGTCATATTGCTACACTGATTATGACATTCTTTTTTAGATATATGAAACCCCTTATCGAGAATGGGTATTTATATATTGCTACTCCACCATTATATCTTGTAAAAAAAGGTAAAAATCAAGAATACTGTTGGAATGAAGATCAGAGATTAAGATTGATTCACGAATGGGCTGGAGGTAAAGAAAGTTCTTTACATATTCAAAGATACAAAGGTCTTGGTGAGATGAGTGCTAATCAGCTTTGGGAAACAACTATGAATCCGGAATTTAGAACTCTTCGACAGGTTACTATTGATAATGCAGCAGAGGCCGATCGTGTATTCTCTATGCTTATGGGTGATGAAGTTCCTCCTCGTAGAGAATTTATCGAGAAAAATGCAACCTATGCAAATATTGATGCATAGTCGAAATTAAAATCAAATATAAAAAAAGCAGATACTAAGATATCTGCTTTTTTGGTTTTTATATAAAGTTAGAATATTAGTTTTGAATTTTTAACTGAGTACCAAAGTTTTGACACCAATATGGACCAACTTTTGAGATTCCCATTTCCTTGAAATTTGGATTCATTATATTTGCGCAGTGTCCTGGGCTATTTAGCCATGCCTGTATAACTTCCTCTTCTGTTTTCTGATTATAAGCTATATTTTCACCTAAGGCTTTGTAATTATATTCTACTATCTTTGCACGCTCTCCCAACTGAGGCTCATCATCAAAATTATGCTTCATTTCTGCTTTTTGATACATTACTTTACTGTGATTAAGAGCCATTTCCTCTAATTTGTTATTCCATTTTATTTTTTCTACTGCTGGATGCTTAACTCCCTTGCAAGTAACTCCATTGCTACGAGCTTCATTTACAAGTCTTAATAATTTTGTTTGGTCTATTTTTACAATATTAGCCTCAGGGCTGTTAGGATCTAAATTGGAATTCTCATCATCACTATCACATGCGCATAATGATAAAATACATAATAATATAAGAGAAAAGTTCTTTAGTATTTTCATAATTTTTAGTTTTGTTTTAAAAGGAATATTTGATTGTGTTTGACAAAAATATTAAAAAACTTGATTAATAAAACTAAAACAGAGATAAAACTCTCTAAATTTCACTTTGATAATTTGTATTCTAATAGGAAAAATATTTTTGACGATTTTCTATTTTTGTTAATTTAGCGGAGTAGATTTATTTAACATTAAGTAATTAGTTTATTATTATGAAGTACAGTCTAATAATTATATTTGCCATTTTTTCTAATATATCATATGCTCAAGAAAGTCAAGATGTAAAAAAAATTAAAAATCTAATCCAAGATGTGGATAATCTAAATATATCAGATGAATCACGAATACAATATGCTGACTCTATAAGTTTATATTTAAATAATATATTAAAAACTCCAAATAGTTTCGAATATAATTTTATGGGATTGAATAGAGTAAAGATAATATCATCTTCTGATCAGAAAATTAGGCTCTTTAGTTGGGGATTTAAGCTGTCTGATGGGAAATGGAGATATTACTGCATTATTCAAAAAAGAAATAAAAATAATATTACAGTACATAATTTGATTCACTCCAAAACTTTGCTAAAACGAGAATCAGTTTATACTGCAAAATCATGGTATGGGGCATTGTATTATAATATTATACCATATGCAAAAAAATATCCTAACAGATATTTCCTCGTTGGTTGGGATGGAAATATTGATAATTATCAAAGAAAAATACTTGAAGTCATTGATTTTGATCAAGATAATAATATCACAATAGGAGTGAAGTCAATAAAATCCAACAATCGTTATCTCAAGAGAATTATATTTAATTATTCTACAAAAACGGTAATGAATATTAATTACAAAAAAAATAAATTTATTTTCGATCATTTGGCACCTTCACAACCTAAATACAAGGGATACTATGAATTCTATGGTCCCGATTTTTCATATGATAGTCTTGAAAAACATAAAAATGAATGGGAAATAAAACAAAATATCAATCCGGTAAAATAATTTAGTTGTTTTGAATTTTAACAACTGGTTGTTTGTTATCTTTAATTTTGAAAATATATTATTGATTATACCGTAGATACAAGTAAATTGATTAGCGTTAATTCTTGGATGTATTAGGGTTTTGTTATGATAAATAGTAAGTCTATCTTCTTTTCAAATTAAAGAGGAAAAACTCGGTATAGGGAAATATTTATTTTGTTATCGAAAGCTACTGGTTAATCATCATTACACTATAAGGTGATTTTATTTTCAAATTTAAATCATTAATTAACTATTTGGTTCTATAAAATTTATATTTGAACTTAAGAATATTTATCTTTTACCATCTCTGGTTGGTGGCTGTATGCCGTGATTTTACTGTGTTTATGAGCCTTTGAGCTATGTTTGTGTCGATTTTAGCTTTGTTTGATGGAAATGTTAAATTCAACAATTTTGCATCAAATTTAATTTTAAAACTTCTGCAATTGAAATGTCTAATCTGATTCTCAGGCTTGCTAGTATTGCGTGCTTTTTAGGCTTTTAGTATCTCTGGTTGGTGAGCTGTATCGCCTGATTTTATTTTGTGTTTGGGCATTTTTCTATCTTTTGGCATCTGTGGTTGGTGAGCTGTATGCCTTGATTTTACAGTATTTATGAGCCTTTGAGCTATTTTTGTGTCGATTTTAGCTTTGCTTGATGGAAATGTTAAATTCAATAATTTTGCATCAAACTTAATTTTAAAACTTCTGCAATTGAAATGTCTAATCTGATTCTCAGGCTTACTAGTGTGGCTTTCTTTTTAGGCTTTTGGCATCTGTGGTTGGTGAGCTGTATGCCTTGATTTTAGAGTGTTTATGAGCCTTTGAGCTATGTTTGTGTCGATTTTAGCTTTGCTTGATGGAAATGTTAAATTCAATAATTTTGCATCAAACTTAATTTTAAAACTTCTGCAATTGAAATGTCTAATCTGATTCTCAGGCTTACTAG
>JAOARN010000010.1 GCA_025210485.1 Marinifilaceae bacterium
ATTTGTTTCCTTATCACTCATATAATCGTCTTATTATGAGTTAAATATACAGAAAAATTACAACAAAAACAAATATACAGCCCTGTATATCAATATATTATATACTCTTAATTGAAATTGTTTTATATGCGTTTGCCCTGGTATCCCGGTAGAGAATCAAGCAAAAGCACTTGAGTTTTATACAGAGAAATTAAACTTTGTAAAGAAAATTGATATTCCTGTGGGTGATGGGAATAGATGGTTGACTTTGGTTTCTGGCGAGGAGCAGGATGGTCCGGAACTATTATTGGAGCCTTCGCCAAAAGATTTTGAGCCGGCAAAAATTTATCAGAAGGCTCTTTTTGATGCCGGTTTACCATACACACAGTTTGATGTGGAAGATGTGCAGAAAGAGTATGAGAGATTAACAGATTTAGGAGTTGTATTTAGTGTAAAACCAACAGAGATGGGAACTGCTAAAATTGCTGTTTTTAACGATACCTGTGGTAACCATATACAGATTGTAGAAATTTTATAACTATTACTTATGAGACGAATAATAATACTTATGATTCTTGGGATTCCATTTGTTAGTTGTACCAGTTTAAAGACAGAGGAGAAGTTAACGGAAGAGTTAAATCAAATGCAGCATAAAGTTGATAGCCTTTTAAATACAATTGATAAAAACAAGCTCAATTGTAATAGTCAAATAGTTAGCTTTTTAACATTTCAGGAAGAGAACGCAGAAGAGGCAATGAACTTTTATGTAAGTTTGTTTGATAACTCAAAAATTGTTGATATACAGCGTTATCAGGAGGGCGAAACAGAAAAAGTTGGTACCATAAAAGTAGCCAAGTTTTTATTAAACGGAAGTCCATTTATGTGTAGCGATAGTTATATTAAACACGATTGGTCTTTTACCCCGGCAGTTTCAATATTTGTAGAGATTGATACCGAAGAACAGATTGTTAATACTTTTAAAAAACTGTCTGAAGGAGGAAAAGTGATGATGCCTCTTGATAATTACGGATTCAGTAAAAAGTTTGCATTTGTACAGGATAGGTTTGGTGTTTCATGGCAACTGAACCTGAAATAGATAATTAAAAATGCCGGTTGCCTATACAGGTTACTGGCATAATTTCATTGCAGAATTCAACTGACAAATGCAACATTCTAACTAAACAATAATGCCAGTATCATTTAAACTATAAGAATTCAGAGAAACATTAATAGGCACATAATAAGGGGTGTGACAATTCAGATGTTATTGATTTGATTTAAAATGACGAAACAGATAAATAGTTATTTTGAACCGTTTTTGAGTTTTTCCAAAATTTCTGATGCATTCATCTCCATTTTAGAAAAAGCAAACCACTTTTTGGCCAGATCTTTAAGGCTGGCACCAAAATGGAATAGGATTTCTTTATCTATAATTATAAAACGGTCATGAGATTTGTTCAGTTCTTTTACAACTATTTCAGGATACTGTTTATTATGTTTTTCAAGATCAAGTCGTAATTGCTTTGTAAGTTTAGTAAATATGGTAGTTTCAACTCCACTGGCTCGTTTAGATAAAAGAGTTAATACCGATTCATCAACATAATTGTCGATAAGAATTATAGATTCTTTGGCCTGTTTAACAATATTGCAAACAAAAGCATATGCGTCAAATATCTGGCCTTCGAAAAAGATTCCTTGTTTGGGAGAGAGTGAGGTGTTTATTTGCAAATCAATACTGTTAACCTTATCCGATAACGAATCAACCTTGCCCTCAATTCTGTCAATACGCCTGTTTACAGAATATCCTTTCAGCAAATAATCCTTTAAAATTTTGTTTGCCCATATTCGGAATTGGGTGCCTTGTTTTGATTTTACGCGATAACCAACGGAAATAATCACATCTAAATTATAATGCTTTACTTGATAAACTTTTCCATCTGATGCAGTTGTCGCAAATTTTGCGACAACTTGAAGTCCGCACAGTTCTTCATTTATAGCATTATTTACATGTTTACCAATAGTTTTTATATCTCTGTTAAATAATAATGATAACTGTTGACGATTTACCCAAACAGTATCATTATCAATACGTACTTCAATTTTTGAAGATAATTCATTTGCCTGATAAATAATTATTTCGCTGTTCATTGAGCATTGATTGTAAATTCATAGCTATTTGTTTGTCATTATTAAATTTACGAATAATATAGAAAGGTCGAAAGCTTGATAATTATTTCTTGTCATGTATTAAAGAAATGTTTTTAACCCCTCTTTGTGAATAAATGGTGGTATACTTTTCGATTAATAGATGGGCTACTTACTTATTAATATATACACTTTGAGTAGATAATCTTTAAGAATTTTGTTTGCCCATATTCGGAATTAGGTGCCTTGTTTTGATTTTACGCGATAACCAACGGAAATAATCACATCTAAATTATAGAACTCAATGTTTTTAGTTTGCGTTTTACCTGTAATAGCCCCGTGTTGAGTGGTTGTCGCAAATTTTGCGACAACCACTTCCTTTACAAGTTCTTCCTCAGAAAAAATATTGTTGATATGTTTACCAATGGTTTTTACATCTCTGTTAAACAATAATGATAACTGCTTACGGTTTACCCAAACTGTATCATTGTCAATACGTACTTCAATTTTTGAAGATAATTCATTTGCCTGATAAATAATGATTTCGCTGTTCATTGAGCATTGATTGTAAATTCATACCTATTTGTTTGTCATTATTAAATTTACGAATAATATAGAAAGGTTGAAAGCTTGATAATTATATATCATTGTTTAAAAAATTAGGGTTTTTGAACAAACCAGAAATGAACTAAACGATACACACTATTGACTGTTTCTTCAATTTAAAACCCTGTACTCCTTAGGGCTCATACCGGTGTGAGCTTTGAATAATTTATTGAAATGTGAGGGGTATTCAAACCCCAAATTATAAGCAATTTGATTTATAGGTTCATTGGAATTTAGCAGGTTCGTTTTTGCTTTCTCAATTACAAACCTATGAATATGCTCTCTTCCGCTTATTCCTGTTTCCTTTTTTAATAAATCGCTTAGATAGGTTGTGGAGATATTTAGCTTCTCTGCGCAATATTTAAGACCCGGTAATCCCTTTTCTAAAGGTCTGTCTGAATTGTAATAATCTTTAAGCAAACGTTCAAATGAAGATAGGGTATCTTTATTAATATTCGTTCGTGTATAAAACTGCCTGTCATAAAATCGGATGCAGTATTCTAACAATAATTGAATGTTTGAGGTTATTAATCGTTGACTATGACTATCAATATTCTGTTCACATTCATTTTCTATGGTATGAATGGTGTTGGTAAGAATGTTTTTCTCTTTTTCAGACAAGTGTAAGGCTTCGTGAATACTGTATGAGAAAAAACTAAAATTATCTATATTTTTTCCTAAATCTGAATGTCTTAACAAATCGGGGTGAAAATATAGAGACCATCCATTGGGTTCCTCGGTATATTCCTTTTTTCCTATGCTCAAAATTTGATTGGGGCTGGTGAAAATCAAAGTGCCCTCTTCGTAGTCATAAGAGTTTCTGCCATATTTAAAACGTCCCTTTATTCCATTTTTTAAGGTAATGGAATAAAGGTTCATTGAATATTTTGATTCTTTGTAGAGGCTTTTTCTTTCATAATCATCGTGCTTTATCACACTTACCAAGGGGTATATAGGTTTTTCCAGACCAAGATAAGAATGAAGTTCACTAATGCTTGCTATTTTAAGAATGCCGTCTCTCATATTGTTAATTAACTAATTTAAATATAATAAATTAATATGCGTAAATCTATTGCGGACTTTGGTATCGTGTTTTGCTGAACTATTTCTGTTTTAATGCGTCATCGAAACTGTTAATTTTATAAATAGTTAGTCCTTTAAATCTACCACCACCGTCACTTTCAGTAATTCTGGTTCCCGGATTTGTAATAATACCTGCATGCACGATATTTTCAAGTCCATAATTTTTAGGATTTAATTCATTTTCATTGAATCCTTCAATTGGTACATCAGTTCCAAATCCACTTGTTTCAGTAACATTCTTTGGCGATTCTTGTACCCAGTTCCCATTCCGGTCTTGATAGTAGGCTCTGGTCTCGGTTCCGATTTTTGCTATTCTTAGTTTTGCAAATTTCAACTCATTTTCAGCCGGGATTAATTTAAGAGTTGATAATGACAGAGTTTCCCAATCCGGTAAAATCATTTTCGGATTTACTGACGGATGTGTAACTTTTAATTCCCTTGCCCAAAGTCCTCTTTGGAATCCGATATTGTACATTATCCATGAAGCTTCGCCTAATTTAGCATTTGGCTTTTTAACAATTAAACCTGCTGACGTAAATTCTCCTTTGGGTAATGCATCAGTACCATCCAAACGAAATACAGTTGCTTCTGTTTCAATCATAAAGTTTCCGCTTACTTCGGTGTAAAATAAGCTACTCTCACCATCTGAAAACCAACCATCTCTCATACCCGGAACTTTAACAGGGTAAATCTCCAGATTATCATTTACAACTTTAGCTCCTGTATGTTTGGCTGAGTTGTTGTCAATTAACAATTTTAAATCGCTCTCCTTTGAGAAATCGTATGTTTTCATAATTTCAAGTTCCATTATTTTAGTTTTGTTATTAATACCATTTGTTGATTTATTCCCTGAAATACAGCTAATTAAAATTATTGCCGGTAATAAACCTACGATAATGTTTAAACCAAATTTTGAGAAATTCTTATTCATGATATATTAATTTAAGTGATTGATAATAATATTCTATCATAACTTTAAGTTTCAAAAGTTTGAGACAAAATTATGTCAATATAAATCTGGAAACTTATACGTATCACTTATATTCTTATATCTTTTTTGTAAAAACTTCCTGTATAATTGATTATAGTATTAAACTGATTGAGAGAGCTGTGAGTAGACTTCTGTATAATATCCCGTTAAATACGCAGAAAAGTATTTTTTACCTACCCGTTTTAGTATTTCATGTAAATAGGTGATGTAGCGCAAATAACCTATACTTTATATTGTCTGTTGTTTTATTGTGCCTATATTTAGGATCTAACTAAACAATAATGCCAGTATCATTTAAACTATCAGAACCAAAAAACAGTAACAGGAGAGTTACCGCTATTCTGTATGAAAATAATCTTCATAATAGAGTTGCAGAATATTTTTATAACTCGGTAGCTGTAATTTTATGATATGTAACGGGTTATGAAGGAAGAGGTGTTTAAATATATAGATAGATTAAGTCTCCATGACTCTCATCTTGATAAGATTCAGAGAAGTCAGGACTCTTTAATCTTAACAATAGATTAGGCTAAACTTGGTGATTATGCAGAACAAAATATTGATGAAGGAATAATAATTGGAAAATGCGAATTGATATTTAACCATATTAATAATGAAGTGTTAAGGCTTGACTATTCAGGTGTAGTTGGACATGAAGATAAACAATCAGTTGAGATTGATTATAATGTTGAGCTGTTTAATAACTGGTTAGTTTTGCAGAACAAATTGAGTGATAGTAATATGTTTTGTTTGGGTGGGCTTATTGATTACAAAGATTCAAGCGTCTGGTTGGATTGGCAATTTTCATTTGGTGATTTCAGTCTGACTTGGGATAATTATATTACCTGTATTGACTGGAAGAGTGGAAAAATAGTTATTTAAGAATAATGAAATTTATACATTTAATTTTTAAAGAGGGTTTAAGCTCAGGAGAACTTGGTCATAGAATACAAATATGATGAGTATGGGGTTCTAATTGAGCAAACGGAAATTAAAATGATAAAATTGTAAACCGAAATAGATTAGAATAATCATAATAACAACAGACATATGAGGCAATTAATTATTTTCATACTTCTGATACTCCCATCTTATATTTTTGCAACGCCACAGGTTGGAGAAACATTAATCTATAATGGCGATACTTTAGTTATAAATGAATTTCCGTTAGAAGAATACAGAGCTGAAAATGTAGTATTAGATACTAAATTGAGTGATAATTTTCCTTGGCAGACAACTATTTGTAATAGAGGTTATCATGGTACATGGAAAGTGATAAATGATAGCCTTTATCTGATAAAGTTAGAAAATGATACTGATGGGTATAATGAGGTAAGAGAGTTTGATTTGAGTATCTTCTTTAATAAAGATCAGGTAAATGATAAGGGCGTTTTTGCATTTTGGTACTCATCAAGTATCAATACACATTATGGTGAGTTTCTAGACTATAATGATAATGAATGCGAAGAGTCTCCAGACTACTCAATTTATTCAGGCAGCTTCTTGTGTATGGTTAAAAATGGAGTGATTTCAGATGTTAAAATATCGATGAAATCGCAATCAGAAATAGACTCTGTTTTAAAGAACAAATTGGCAAAAGAGGATACTACTGCATTTATTATTGTAGATGAAAAACCTAAACTTATTCTGGACAGTAGAATATACAAAGACGAAAAGGATTTTATTCAAAAAAATCTGAGATTTCCTGATACTGAAATAGAATGCCAGGGAAATGTTTACGTATCGTTTATTGTAGAAAAAAATGGAGTTATAAGTAACGTAATCTTGTTAAGTAAACTCTGCCCTGAATTTGATGAAGAGGCATTAAAGGTGATAAACTTAATGAGGAAGTGGGAACCGGGGAAACTAAAGGGAAAAGTTGTAAGAGTTAAAATGATGTATCCGGTTAGGTTTAAATAGAATAAAAATAGATAATAATGAAACATGAGTGGAGGAAGAAAGAGAAAGAAATTTATGGTGGAGATGATGATGATAGAAAAGCATTAAGATTGAGATAAATAAAACATAAGCTAACAAAATGTATATTTTATGTTAGCTTATGTTAGTGAGTAGCAGAGGACTTTCTGAACCCTGTTAAATTTGCGATTTAACTTCTGTATAGGTTAGAATGATAGTGCTTTAAAAGATATGTTAAGATGTGTATAAAGAGTTAGTATTCAGTGATAATAAACTTATATTCAATGTTTTTAAATAATTATTCAGAGATTGCAAGTACCACAAAACTCGAAATAAATGAGTTTAAGAAAGGTATTTATAAGACATGCCGATTTTGTGGTCAATCTAATAATAAGGTAAGGTTTAATAATCGGCCACATATTATTCCTGAATTATTGGGAAAAAACAATTATTTATCGAATGATGAATGTGATTCTTGCAATGAAATGTTTGGTGAAGCAGAGTACCATTTAGCATTATTTGTACAACCATATTTAACAATTTGTGGCATAAAAACAAAAAAGAAGATACCAAAATTTGAATCGAGAAAAGATGATCGTAATAATTTGACTAAGATTTATCGAACCCATGAAGGGCTTCATGCTGACTTTGGTAGAAATTTAACAGATTTTAGTCGAAATATTGATTCAGTTTCTATAGAATTAAGAAAAAAACCTTATATCCCTTTATTAGTTTATAAGGCATTTGTTAAAGTGGGAATATCACTTATGCCAATTGGTGAAGTTGAAAATTGTTTTGATACAATCGAATGGTTAAAAGGGGTAGACAATGATGTTATCTATTCAACAGAAGTGATTAGAACTAGAATAAATAAGATGTATTCAAAGCCTTTTGCATCTATTTATAAAGCAAAGAATATACATGAAGAAGGAAAAGAATATCCAGAATATGTACTTTTAATTGGTACTGCTAACTTATTATTTCAGATATTTTTACCATTTGGGAGGAATAATATCTTATATCATAAGAAAGGTAGTCAATTAATTTTTGATATTTTTCCAGCATCTATATTAAATGGTGATTACACTAAAATAGATAAGGATAAAGTCAAATTTGATTTTAATTTTACTCGTTATGATTTGTCAAGTTCTGAAAAAATAGTGGAAGATGACAATCTTATATTGTTAACAGATGCAATACAGAAACACTAACAAAATTTAAACTTCATGATTGAGATGGTGATATGGAGTGCGAAGGTTTTGTTCAATTAATATATATGCAATTGGCTGTATTATAAAGGTGGTGAATGAAACAATATATTGATAGAATAAAGAGGGATTCTCTAGATATTTTTGAAAAGGATTATGCTCGAATGATTAAAGAGTATAAAACTGAAACGGCAATCACTAATGATTATAATGGCAGACAACTTCTTGAATTAATTCAAAATGCAGATGATGCCAAATCTGACATAATTTCAATAACCCTCAATAAAGAAAAGCGCACATTATCTATTTCTAATAACGGAGAACCATTTATTAAAGAAGGTTATCGTTCTTTGATGTTATCTGGGTTATCTTCAAAAATTAAAAAAACATTTATTGGCAATAAAGGTTTAGGTTTTCGTTCCATCATAAATTGGACTGAAAGTGTTAGAATTCACAGCAATGACATATCTGTTGAATTTTCTGACAAAATTAGAAAAAACACTTATATAAAACTCTATCGTGAAGATACAATTGAAAAGATAAGGGATGAGTTTAGTTTTTCAAAAACAACTATACCTTTTCCCTTCTTAGCAATTCCAGAAATTATAGACTATTCAAATGGCAAGTTTACAACCACAATTGAGATAAAATACAGAAATCGAGATTGGATATTAAAGGATATAATAAAACAAGTAAAAGAACTAAAACCAGAAGTATTATTATTCCTAAACAATATAAAAGCTATTCATTTTGTGGGATTTGATGATGATATTAAAGATATTATAATAGATGAAGAAAAGGAAATTGAAAAACCATTAAGAATTGCCAATAAAGAATGGATTGTTTTTGAAAAAACTGGAAAACTTGCCCCGGAATATCAAGATGAAAATTCAACAGAAAAAGAGTTCTATCAAGTAAAAATTGCTATTCCGCAAAATTCAGAAAACAGTACTGACGTTCTATATACTTTCTTTCCAACCAAAGTTAATTTAGAATTTCCATTTATTGTCCACGGTACATTTGACCTTGATGGTTCACGAAACCAATTGATAAAATCAGATAAAAACAAATTTGTCCTTGAAATACTTATCGAACTCGTTATTGAAACTGCAAAAAAAATATCCTTCGATAAGACAAATTGGGCTCCTATTGAATTACTAAAATACAGTACAAAAAACAAAGTTTTAGAAGAGTTAGGCTTTTATGAGTTAGTCAACGACAAAATTAAGGAGTTATCTCTTTACCCTTGTATTGATGGTAAGTACCGTAAAATAAAGGATACACTGATTTATAATGAAGAATTTACAAACTTCATTTACGAAAAGAATTATAAAGAAAACTTCGAAAATTTACTTTTACCCATTAATGCTGATTTAAAACAATGGTTGAATAGTATTGAAGAATTTAGTTTTTATATTTTAAAGGACAAATTTGTAGTAAGTTATATAGACTTATTAAGTACAAAATTAAGAACGATAAATGATAGAGCAGATTTAATTTACATATTGGCTAACAATGAAGAATTACAAATTGAAAATAGTCGTTATTCAATATTGATAAATGAGAAAAAAGAGGTAATAAATAAGAAAAAATCTGCATTTACTCCACCAACAACAAAATCGGAAGACTTCAATTTGCCTGATTTTGTTAAGATTGATTTTATAAATAAAAATTTATACAGTAAGCTTTTAGATAGATTTGCACTAAACGACAACTATGAAAAAGCGAGAGAAATACAAAGAGAATTAAAATCGATTACTAATATTAGTTCTTTTGAGCCAGCTAGTGTAATTAATAAAATAATTAATGAATCTAATAGAAGAATAAGGAATTTAAAAGACAAGAAGCAAGCGAATGAAATAATTCGTAAAATGATAAAATCCTTATTTCTAAATTATAAAGACTTAAAGGAAACAACTAGACCAGATACATCTAAGGTTCAAATTATTACAAAAAGCGGCAAAGCTTATAATGCTAATAGTCTTTATCTCTCCTCCGATTATCCATCAGGGATATTAACTGAAGATATCTTCAACAATGTTTTCCCAAAGAACTTCTTTATTGCAAGCAGAAAAACGATTGGTTTAGAGAAAGAAAATGAATACGAAGTAGAAACATTTTTAACTGATTTTTTAAATGTCAATGTTCAAACAAAATATAAGTCGGAAATTATTCCTGAGTATGACTATGAAAGGTTTGTATTTGACAATGTTAAGCGACCTACTAACTACTCTGAATCATCAATTAGCATTACCAGAATTGAAAACATTGAAATTATTCATAGCAAAATAAATATCGAAAATTTGATATTGTGGCTGCTTAAAGACAAATATGCATTTCAACAAATCGATAATCGGTTTAATGATGATTCGTTTAATTACAAGAAAGCTAGAGAATGGTATTATCATCACAGTTTAGAAGCCAAACCGTCATATATAAAATATCAAATCATAACAAATTCACCATTTAACTTTTTATCCTTGCTTGTTGATAATGAGAAGCTTGCATTTATTAATAACTTAAAGATAGACTATAAACATCCATTGTTTGTAAAATATGATATAACTGAAGAAGAAATAAATGGTCTCTTACTTGAACTGGGAGCAAAAGAAAATTTTGAAAATTTTTCAATTGAAAGAGTTTCAAAAATAATTACTGAACTTGAAGAAAAAGATTTTAAAGGTAAAAATGCTCAAAAAATATACAAACTGGCATTTGAACATTTTCAGAAAAACAAACAAAATCTAAATTTGAACGATAATACTACTTTGTTTGCAAGAAAGGGAGATGAATTAGACTACTACCCAATTGAAGAAGTTTTTTATACTGACAACATCACTCTTCCTCAAAAGATAATAAAACGGCATCCTATATTAAACTTCCCCAAACGACTAGGAGAATCTCAAGTATCTCAATTTTTTGGAATAAAAACTTTTAAAGATTATAATATTGAGATAAATAATGTTGAATTAAATGAAAAACTAACAACTGAGATAAATAATTATCTATCAGATATTAAACCGTATCTTCTTACTATTAGATTAAGCAAAATCACTGCTGATAAGCAAAAGCAAATTAATCGTGAATCTAATGCAATAAAGGACTTAAATGTTAAAATCTGCCAATCAATAACGTGTTTAATCGAAGAGAAAGAAATTGAATTAGAAGATTTTGATTTTATAAGAGTAAAGAACGAGTTCTATATAAACCTAAATTCAATTTCAGAAACCAAAGAATTAAAGAAAAATTCCAGGTTTAGTGATATTATTTCAGAAATAATTACAATCACTTTCAAAGTGAATGAAAATAAGGCAGATTTTAGAACTTGCTTTAGAAATGAAATTGAAGATACTGAATATCATTCTATCTCTGAATATGGAGAAGAATTGCTTCAAGAAGCAAAAGAACTTCTCAATATCTCTGATTATCAAAGACTTTTTTGGGAAACCATATTTTCAATTAAAGGGAAAAGTTTAAACCCCAAACAAAGTTTAAATGAACAAATCTTTGAAAGCTTCAATTTGAATATTAATTCGATTATTAACTCAATTGATTATCAGTTTTTGTCAGCTCCAATTAATGTAAAGAAAATTGAAAGTATCTTTCACAAACTAAGTATTTCTATCGAAGACTTTAACAAAAAGTCACTAAAGAAAATAGATTTATTTAAATACCACTCAGAACAATTAAAGAACTACTTCTACACAAATGAAAAACAATTCAAAAGCCTACTATGGGTAAAATTAAGTGCTGAATCTACAAATCAAGAAACATTTTTAGACTTATTGTCAGCGTATGAAAAATCGGATTTATTCATAAGTGAAGTTTCTACTAAAAATAAATACAAATTTGTTCTTGGTTTTGAAGATGCATTTAAACTATATATAAATGATAGTTTTAAATTTGAATTTGTTGAAACAGCAGAAAAAGTAGATATCGATACTATTTATAAAAATAACAAATCAGAATATTCACTTAAAGAACAAGATTTAATTGAAGAAAACATAAAAGCAAAAAGTCTATTGTTTTTTGATGATAACAAAGAACGGATAATAAAACTTATCGAACCTTTTATCGAAAAAGATGAAACTATAAATGAAGAAGATTCGAAAGTTGAAAATACTGAAGTTATAAATGACTTTTCAGTCAAAGCCAAGGCGATAAGTCAAAAACAAAAGAAAAAAGGTGCTTATACTCACAATTCATCTTCAAACAAAAGAAATAAAAAGAAAGGTAATAAAGCTGAAAAAAAGGTTTATGCAAAACTAATTGAATTATACGGAGATGATTCTGTTGCCTATAAAGCAAAAGAAGACGAAGGATTACATTATGACATTCGGTATACAAAAGATGGAGTAAAATGGATTTACGTTGAAGTAAAATCTTTTGATAGTGGAAACTTCTACATTTCAAAAAGTGAGAAATTATTTGGAGAAGAAAATAAAGAAAATTATGAAATCTGGTTGGTAAACGGTAATGAATTATACCCCATTGAACTATTTAAGATTAAAGATTATAATATTGAAGCGACGGAATATATTGTATCGCTCGAAATAAGTAAAAATGTTATTTAGTATACGATATTTAACATAATATTCGGAAAGATCTTTGCATGAAAATATCAAATTTGGTAAACAAAACTCTGATATGATTTAAAAGAACATAGAAAAAACGAAAATGGATAGAGCATTAGAACTTAAAATTAAATTTCAGAATAACGAGGTTAATAGTTTTGTAGAAGCAGAGCAGTATCTGAACGACTCTGATTTGTATAAACAACTACTGACAGATTTTGATTTTAGTGTACTAAATTTATTATGGCGACTTACGCAGTTGTCTGAAATACCATTCTCTAATAATAATCCGATAGTTGCAGAATGGGTTGAGAAGTTGATTAATTATACATTTACCGGTGATGGCTTTTCACTGAATGGTAAAAATGACTATCTGCTTGCATGTTACAATGGGATGATTACAAGTGTTCTGATAAAGTTAAACTATCCTGATAAGGATAAGATAGATGCAGGGATTAACTGGATTAAGAGATACCAAAACGTAAAGAGAGGTGAAAAATGTGACTGGAAAGGAGCTGGCTTGAAAAAATATGGAGGTTGTATGAAAAGCACTCCTTGTTATATCGGTTTGGTAAAATCAATGATTGCACTTAGTGACTATAAACATTCTGACTATTATAAAATTGATAACGATTTAGAGGTAAAGCTGAGCAATGGATTAGACTATATTTTAAATCAAAAAGTCTTTCTTAGAACGTCAGATAACAGACCTGTAACAAAAGAGATAACAAAGCTTACATACCCTTTTACCTGGAAAATAAACATTATAGAGATACTAAGGCTTTTAAACAGTAATCAGTTACTTAACGATGACAGGTGTTCTGTTGCTCAGGATTATCTGAGAAGCAAACAAAAAAAGAGTGGCTTCTGGTGGTGTCAAGCATCAAATATTACAAAAAACAGTTCGTGGATTGGGTTTGATAAACCCAGAGAGTCAGGTCTTTGGATTAGTAATGAGATTGAGAAGCTTGTATAAAAAACTATACTAAAAACATAAAACTATGATTAAAAAAATACTCCCTTTTGTATTCATTGTTGTATTGATGAGTTGTAATGCAGATAACTTAACTGTAGACTATTTTGGACAAGAGGAGCCGGGAAATACTCCAGAGATATTTGCTAAGGACATTATCTCAGTAAAAGGAAGGTTTGAGCACGGGATATCATTTACGCCAAATTCACAGGAGTTAGCGTTCGGAATTTTTAATAAAGGAGACTTTAGTGGTACAATCTACTACTCTAAGAAAAGCAGAGATAGATGGACAACACCCGGAGTTTTTGAACCATTAAGAGATGAGAGTGCTTTTTTGCCATACTTCTCACCAGATGGAGCATACCTGCTTTATGCACAAAGCCGACCAGATACCAGTAATTATCTGACAGATATCTGGATGCTGAAGAGGGGTGATAATCAATGGGAGCAGCCTGAAAAGTTAAAAAGCCCGGTAAGTACACTTACAAGAGAATCAACAGCCTGTTTAACTCTGAATAATACTATCTATTTTTCATCAAACAGAGATGGAAACGGATTAGCTGATCTCTACTGTACCTCATTAAATAATGGTGAGTACAGGGATGCAAAACGATTAGACTCAATATGCACTGTTCGTGATGAAGAGAGCATATTTGTTGCACCAGATGAGAGTTACATTATTTTTAGCAGGTATGCAACAAATGAGAATGGACCAGATTTGTTTATTAGTTACAGGGATTTTAAGGGTAACTGGACTAAACCGACACTGCTTGATTCTGCAATTAATACTACTGATTGGGAGAGGAGACCATTTGTGTCAGTAGACAATAAATTTCTGTTTTTTACAAAGCAGATTTTTGACGATAAAGGATATGCAGAATCTGATATATACTGGGTAAATACTAATAAGGTATTCAAGCCATTTGTTTTTAAGCCAGTTTCACCAATTACAATAAAGGTTGAGGAGGAGATGATATTGCCAATTCCAGCAGATTATTTTAAGGATATTGACAGTGAAGAATTAAGTATTCTTTTTAACAACAGAGGCTTTGATTGGGCTAAATTCGATTCAGAACAGATGATCTTAACCTTAACACCAGATGAGGCAGGTGAGTTTGATATGATTTTTACAGCCATTGACGATTTCTCAAATAAAACTGTAGATAATATTAAAGTTATAGTGAAGGAGTAGTTGTAGTATTAAGTAATGATTAAACAAAATATGATTAGAATTAGAGTAACAAGATTTGCATACATAATATTGATTCTGATAACAATTTCGAGTTGTAGGAAAAAAACTGCTTTACAGGAGATGGATCTAAAATCAATTAATACAACTATAAAGATACCTTGGGAATATAAAATTGAAAAAGAGGGAATAATAAGAGAATATATTAACCAAAACACAGATGAGGTGTTACGCAATAAAATGTCGAGTTTCACAGAAGGCATTTTTCTGGTAGATACAGTAAATCCAGCTAGATTTATTAACGTGTCTGAAATAAAACCTTATGTAGAGATTGATAGTATGGTATATTGGTCATTGATTGGTAATCAAAGATCAACCTCTTGTACTGAACCAAAGCCTGACTCAACCTATTATTTCGGCTCCAGAATGAGATTTCGTAAAGACTTTAAATACATTGAATCTAAATATATAAAACATATTAATGATTGTGAAGAACCTATTATAGCATACTCATTTATTATATCAATGAATAATAGAACTATTGGAGTTTGCTTTTTTGGCCCGGGAGAACAATATGTATTGAATTATATTAATTCGATTAAAATAAAATCTATGCACAAAAAATTATCCCATCAGAAAAAAGAAGATGAAACGAAGCATGAGAAAGAATTTTCACACACACGGGAATGACTAAGTTATGCGAGTTCCATATGACCTTTAAAAAACAAATTTAGACATATGAAACATAACCTAACAGTAAGATGTTTATATAAATACAATGTATATCCATTTGTTTATTAATAGCCTAATGCTGTAAATGACGAAAATAGGCTTATGTAGCTATAATAAATAGCTTGTATTTTGCATTGTGTGTTGTTTATAGTTTTCTATATTTATGATCTAACTAAACAATAATGCCTGTATTATATAATTTATCGGTATCTGGAAATAGAAACAGTAGTATTGTAATTATACTTTTATTTATATGTGTAATTTCAGTAAAAGGAACTGCATGTTGCAAACCAGTAAGTGTTCAAAATGATTATTTCAGCTCTGATGTAGTTTTGGCTGGTAAAGTTAAACGAGTATTCTCTTTAGAAAGAGAACGGTATAAGGTTAGTATTGAGATAGATGAAATTTTCAGAGGCGATAGTATCTCAACATTCACAGTATATAGTACTCCGAAGGATTATTATGAAGTTGCTAATGGGGACACTATCAGGTACTTTAGAGACTTAGATATATTCTTAAGAGAAAATGAGAACTGGATAATATTTGCAAATAAAGATAGTACTGGCAACTACTCTACTAATGGATGTAAGTTGACAAGAAAATACGCTTTATTCAGATCTGAAGATATAGAATTTTTAAGATCAAGACCAGATATAAATGATATTGAATTCAGTGCTAATGAAAGAAATATACCTTATTTAGCAATTGGTGCAGAAGATTACATTTTAGACTATGAGGTATTTATAGACGATTTATCAATTAATAATCCTATAAACTGTGAAGTAGTAATTGATACAACAGGACGAGTAATTAACCACAGATCTTATAGTGAAGATACTACAGGTATAGATAAAGTAATATATGATTTTTTGAAATCAAAGGAACCATATTCGGTTGGTACCTTTAATGGTATAAAAGTTAAGACAAAATATTTCATAAAAGTAGATAAAAGATAAGTGAATATATTATAGTTTGAAACTCAGGGATATTGATTTGTTTCAACTTATCTGTGCTAAGAATACTCTTGATTAGGAGTATTATATAAACTAATTAGAATGGAACATTTAGCATTATATAGTGAGCTAAGTTTAATAGATTTTTGTAATAGAATTTCTGTTTTGTTTGAACTGCCAGAGTTTGTTTTTGATTGTGAAAATGAAACTGAATGGGGAGAGTCAGAAAAGGATTATTTACATATAAATGTTAGTAGACCTTATGAAACTGGAACTCTTAAGGAGTGGGATGATACGGTTCCTGATGGATGCAACTTTGGAATTTCTATTACTAAATCAGAAATTAAACGTGCAGAGATAAAAGAGATTGGTAAATTAGTAGCTAATGAGTTTAACACAATTGTTTATTATCATAGAACCTGGCTAAAACCTGGACAGAATATTAAGAGAGAAGTTATAATAGAACCCAATAACAAGTAGATGGTGATTAATAACGATACAGATTTGATAGACTTAGTTTTACGATAAGAATTAGATACATAATCGGAAAAAATAATATAAATGACAGGTACAGAATTAATCTCTTCTTCAAAAGAGAAACGAAACAGAGACTCCTTTTTTGATAAAACAATGACAATAAAACAACTTTTTATAAATGCATCGAAGCTGATAATTATCTTTTTTATACTAAACTCTTGTGCTGCTGTTGGAACAAGAACAATTTATAAAGTAGATAAGGCTATTAATTTGAAGAATCTGGGCTTTACAAAGCTTGACTGGGATACTACATTGAATCAAATTCAACCAAAAACAGAAGAACTATACTGTTTAACTATGAAAGAAGCATTTAATAAGAATGAGCTAATAAATGGCAAAGAAATAAATGCTAGTTTGTCATTTGATAATGTGAGTAGAGAACGGATTGTTGAACAGTGTGTTAAAAATAACTTGGATGGAATAATAATTACAAGATTAAAATTTATTCATGTAACTTATTCTGTCTATTATGCACCAATTATGCAAAATTTTGATACAGAAGTTGAGATGAAACTATATAATAATATGGGAGAGCTCCAGATATCTACAACACACAATACATATAGTGGAAACTCTTATATGATGCCTCCACCTGTTGAAAGAACAATTCATGACGGAACAATGGGTGCGTTTAAAAGAATTATCAAAGAAATGAGTAGGTAAATAGTTGCAATATATTATGAGTAATAGTAGTGGAAACAGAAAAATGAAAAGCGTAATATTTATTTCGATAATTGTAATTCTAACGTCATGTTCAGCAAACAAAGACAAAAGATTAACAGTAGATGAAGTCTGGACAAAATATATTGAAACATTTGGCGATTATGAGACAGTTAAAAATGTTAGAACTTATTCAAATACAGACATTGTTAAAACAAAATTTGGTGAGATAAAAAGTATTGCCAAATTAAAATATCCCGACAAAGTATATTCAGAAATTGAGTATCCCAATAATGAGAAAGTTATCTATATAATGAATGGTGATGCTGGTATTATTAAATCTCCTAAAGGAGTTGAATTTATGAATAAAGGTGATATTGAAAGGTTTAGTCAGATGTCACTTATATTTCCGGAAACTTATTTTAAACAACTTGGATATAATATGGTATTGAAAAATGATACTGTGGTTGATGGAAATAAATTGTACAATATTGAGATTACTACTAATATAGAGAAGGTTAATTACCTTATAAAAAAGGATGGTTTTGTGATGTTTCATATTGTTTCAGATGGGTTTATAACGGAAGTGTTAGAAACTGAAATTGTAGATGGAGTAAGGTTGATTAAATCATCAAAGAATATTATTGGAGAAGATATTATGATTAGTAATAACATTAAGTATGAACTGAACGGAAAAATTGATGATAGTATATTTGAGTTGGAATAATTAATACTATCAATAAAGTTTAGGTAGTAAAAAGAAAGCAATAAGCACTGCTAATAATTAGAATGTTACTGAGCTTCTTAATGATGGTGCAAATTATAAGTAATAATAAAACAGAAATGGCTGCAAATATATTCAGAGTAAAGGTTAACAGTATAGATAAGAAAACAATAACGACTAATGAGTTGGTTGATTATTGTTTTGAGATGCCAGAATTAGATTTTGATTATCAGGAGTATATTGATTTATTGTCAATAAAACTGGATAAAACAGAATCTCTATGGGATTTGACTTATAATAGGTTTTTGGAGATATTGAAAGAGAATCATGTTTTGAGGGGTGATGATCTTTTTCTTCCGTTAATAAACGAATATGGTGATGAGTTTAAAAAATTGATAGATAGTTATAGTGCAAATAATATATCCTATTTGATTCACCCTTTACATTTAATTTGGAATAATATTTTAGGAGACTTAAATGTAAAAGATTTTAAAGTATTACCTGTTCACGAATTAGATATAGAGTTGGCTCAGGATCATGATGGTATTATAGCATTTCCTAATCATCGTGGTCTGGGGATTAATTCAGTTGTATACAGAGAGTTCATGATAAGGGTCTTAAACGATTTACAACGTGAAGTACCAGATTCATAACGTACAATTAAAAATTGGTTTAACTCAAAAAAAGGAAACCTATATCCTGAATATCCAGAGCGAATAGAGTATGGAGAGGATAGTTTAGAATTTGATGGAGATGAAGGTTTTATTTGGGGTATTAAAGAGAGTGAAGAGATAGTTATAGAGTTAGATGATACTGATTTTTCTGATAAATACAGAGATTGCTGGTGGGTAGATAGAGTGAAATCAAACTTTGAATACTGGAAAGATGATGATTCAGAGTGGGTAGAAGCAAATAAGGAGTACCCTTTTAAAGTAAAAAGATTCTTTATTTTATTACATCCGGCTTGGTTTAATGCTATAGTAGATAATATAAATTATGAAGATGTATATAACAGTACTGCTTATGGCTACTAAATAAGGCTGTAAAGGAGTTGTAGAGCACAGAATTAGCTGTAAATGTGATGTTAATATAACCTGTAAAACAATATAAATAAATGAAACGAGCATAAGTAAAGACTTTTCTCACACACAGGAATTACTAAATTATGCGAGTTCCATATGACAACTAAAAAACAATTATAATCAAATGAAAAAACTACTATTAGGATTAACTGTTTTATTGGCTGTTGCCTGTAATGAAAATCAGAAAAATGAGTTCTCTCTTAGAGGAACTACAAATGGGTTTGAAAATGGTACTGTATTATATTTAGCCCACAAAAATGAAATAATAGACTCAACCACAATTGAGAATAATTTGTTTGTGTTTAACACTAAGTTACCATCGTCGCCAGTTCAGGTATGGTTGCATAATAAGGACTTCTCAAACTACAGAGCTTTTTGGGTTGAAAACAGTGAAATGACTTTTGATGCCGGTAAAACGGAATTTAGAGATGCTGTAATAACGGGTTGCAAAACACAAACAGAGAATAATGTTTTATCAGAACAGCTAAAACCTGTACGTGATGAAATAATAGCTTTAGAGGATTCGTACAGCGAAACAATGACAAGAGAACAGATGGATTCTTTAAGAGCGCAATACATGTTACTGGAAAAAAGAGAAGTGGAGATTTATCAGAACTTCATAAAAGAGAATCCTAATTCACTGGTTAGTGTATACCTGTTATCTGTTTATACCACAACCTGGGGAAAAGAGAAAACAGAAGAACTTTACGGGAAATTTTCGCAGGATAATAAAGATACAGAGTATGGTAAACAAATACTCAGATACATAGAGTTAAACAAAGAGCCTAAAATTGGAGATAAGTTTGTAGACTTTCAGATGGAAGATTCAAAAGGAGATATACAGAAACTTTCAGATATTAAAGGAAAAGCAGTTCTTTTAGAGTTCTGGGCTTCATGGTGTGGTCCTTGTCGTCATGAAAATCCTGCTCTTGTAAAAACTTATACTCAGTTTAACTCAAAAGGATTTGAGATTTTTGCAGTTTCTCTGGACGAGGATAAAGAGAATTGGTTGAAGGCAATTGAAAAGGATGGCTTGAGCTGGATACATGTCAGTGATTTAAAAGGACAAGGAAATGAGGCTTCGTTAATTTATGGAATTAACGGAATACCAGATAATTTTCTGATAGATGAGAATGGTATTATTATTGGCCGTGGTCTGGATGGTGAAGAGTTATACAAAAAATTAGAAGAGATACTTAAATAGTATCAGTTGTGGGTAATGTATTTTACGTTGAGCGGATTTGTAATATTTCTAGTCCGCTCAACGTGATAATATTACTTATGATGTTGTATATGATATTTCTGCTTGCAGAAAATAGATTGATCGTGAAACGAAGCATGAGAATAGTTATTCACACACACGAGGATGATTATAAATGCGAGTTCCATCTGGCAAATAAAAAAACAATTATAAACAGATGAAAAAGATAGTCACAGTTATTATCAATTTTAGATACCTAGACATATCTGTACAAATAGCCTGAATAATTTGTTGCATACGGCTGAATTTTACTGTTCCTATGGTATTAATCAACCTCTTTAATTGCAATTTTAGCATCTTCAGAATTGGAGTATTTGTCAGATAGCCATATGTTCATCTGCTTTTTTAATTGGTTATAGTCTACACATTCGCTATACGTTATTGTGTTATAATATTCTCTGTACACCTTTTTGTAGCGTTTAGAGAATAACCTCTTATATGCATCGCCAAGTCCGTTGCGTCCGTTGAATAGCAGTACTCTGCGGAGTAATTCATCCTCAAAATCATTATCTATTATGTTTGGGATACCTTTTGTAGCAACAAACTTATAGAATGGTTTGTAGTACATTATACCATCTGCAACATCCTGAAACTGGATTAACTGCTCGTAGTTATAGTCAAATACTGTTTTACCAAAAGGAGTGCTTGCAATATTAAAAGCAACAGGTGTATTATTGGTTAACTCAAAAGCAGCATCCCATTTTCCATCGGCAGTAAGCTCATATTTTCTTTCAGGCATCCAGTCAAACCATCCCGGAGGCATCCATTTGTACCAGTTAAACAGAACTACCTTTACATTGTCGCAATATTTATCGTATATATAACTTCCTGTACTCTTAATAATGTTGTTGTTATACATCATATCCATCTTTACAGCATGTGGTCTGCTTATTATAACAAGGGCTTTTTTTCTTGCATTTACAGGCTTTTGTATCTCGTACCTATCCATAAAGTTATAAGCCAGTATACTGTCTCTGTAGTGGTAATTTCTGCGCAAACCATTTTTAAAGTATCTGTACTCTTTAGCTGTTATACCTTCCCAATTAAATTCGTTATCAATAAGTGTAATGGTTATCTTTTTATCTGTTTTACTGTTTATTTTATATATAGCCCTCATAAATTTGTACATATTGTACTTCTCCCATATCGGGTTATAGTCCATGTCTCTGTACATTTTTGTAAACTCTTTGTCAAATTCCTGACAGCTATTGTATTTTCCTTTAAGTACTCTGTTCACATTTTCTGACATATTTATAACACCTACCTCTGTGTAAATATGACCAACATTGTTAATGAAATACGGATCAGAGATTATATCAATCAATACGTCGTACTGTGTTGTATCTCTATGGTCTCTTTCGCCAATAATAACTATATCGTTTGTTTTAAACAGCTCTATAACATAATCCTTAGGCAACTGATTTTGTGTTTTAAGGAATGCTGTAAGGTTATTAAGATCTGTTTGTGCATATGTGTAGCTGCATGTAATTAAAGTAACTAACAGGTATATTGTATTTCTCATAACTATCTTTTATATAAATGTTTGTATTGGTAGTGCAGTATGTTTTAGGCACAACACTATCTTTTACGCATATATTTAATATTTGTTATAATATTGCACCAATTGTTTGTAAGATTTGTTGTTTAGTTGTGGCTATTAATGATAAATAATAAGAAACTACTATTAGTAACAAACAATAGCAATGGGGAACATGATAAACCGGACTATATAAAGCCGTAGATACCTTATACAAATTGTTAATTCCGGATTTTAGATGTAGAGAATACTGTAGGTCGATTGATGAGGCTCAAATACTCTTGTAAAATCTGATAAACGGGGCTTTATAGTTATGAAATTGAGGTTGTTAATAGCTGATAATTAATTATTAACAACTAAGTTGTGGTTATTTATAAATCCATCTATAATATCTGATGCAAAATCGGTTGAATAGTTTTTATGGTCATGGTTTATATTATTGCTGATGAGTTGTTTGTCGTAACCATATCTTTTAATAAGCTCATATACCTGTTCGGCAGTGGCTAACATACACTCAATATCTCTTCTTAACAGAGGTGGTTGGTGCGATGCAATGTAGTGTTCAGCATTATAACTTAGCAGTTTTTTTAGATACGGAATTAGTTTCTCCTCTGTATATGTCCACTCTTTTGTATGAAGATTCATATATAGCGAATCACCAAGAAACAGGACTCCTTCATCTTCTGCTATTATAATACATGAGTCTTCAGAGTGGTCACAATCTATACATTCTACCTGATACTTAATATTATTTGTACCTCCTTTGTATACCTTATCAAAGGTATTATCGGCATGTTTAATATTTA
This sequence comes from Marinifilaceae bacterium, assembly GCA_025210485.1. Taxonomy (GTDB): domain Bacteria; phylum Bacteroidota; class Bacteroidia; order Bacteroidales; family Marinifilaceae; genus JAOARN01. The sequence goes on from JAOARN010000010.1 coordinate 22,958, forward strand.
TTACTCTGTTGTTATCAGGTAACTCTTTTAGTATATACTCCCTGCAGAACTCTATCTCTTCGCCTGTTTTAACCCTGTTATCTATATCATTGTTACTCCATTTTAGTTCAGACAGGTATTTTAGTTTCTCGGCTGTTTCTGTAGTTGTTATAGTTTTTGCATGCAGAATTCAACTGACAAATGCAACATTCTGATTAAACAATAATTTTTCCATTACAAATATAGGCGTTTCAAAATTATATCTTTTTCTAGGCCTATTATTTAGTTTATCTTCAATTGTCTTAATGAATTCATCAGATA
>JAOARN010000134.1 GCA_025210485.1 Marinifilaceae bacterium
CTCCCTTTGCTGGCGCGATGACCGGGCTACGCTACACCCCGGAAAGGTCATAAAAAATGAGAAGCTCTTCTGCTTCCCTAGGTTTTTTTCGGTCGGGGTGGCAGGATTCGAACCTGCGACCTCCTGCTCCCAAAGCAGGCGCGATGACCGGGCTACGCTACACCCCGAAAAAAATCTGGCGGAGAGAGGGGGATTCGAACCCCCGGTACCATTTTCACAGTACGCTGGTTTAGCAAACCAGTGGTTTCAGCCACTCACCCACCTCTCCGTTTTTGATTGCGGTAGCAAAAGTAGATAAAATATCCACTTGTGCAAAATTTTTTACAATTTTTATTTAACTTTTTTTGCAATATTTATTTACAAGCCTGAAAATCAAGGATAAAAATTTCATGTTTTTTTAAAGCTTTTTTTTACTCTTACTGAATACAGGGGATTTTAGAGCTTCTCTCGAGCTATAAAATTTGAATATTTTCAAATCACACTTAACTTTTTATCCAAAAAAGTAGCATAAAGACAGAAACAAAATAGGATATTTTTTTAAATTAAACACCTAAATCAAATAATAAAAACTAAAATTCGGATAGATATTACAAATCCATTCCTTAATTTCAAACAAATTTACTCCCCATTTAACACACCCAAAACAAGAATATCAAAAAATACATACCCTGTAAAATGGAATCCGAACTAAAAAACACCATATTTTTCTGCAACTATTCCTATGTTTCGACGCTATTGAAATATATGTCACCTTTTATGGTTGGTAAAACCTCTTAACTAGATATTATGAAAACTAAAAAATTCAAGAAGTTAATTCAAGAAATTGATAATTTCAACAATCTAGAATTCAGATTACTGAAAGAAAAGATAGAAGAACGAATCCATTCAAAGAAAGTATCCTACATTCTTGAAACACCAATTAACGAATTAAAATGCCCTTTTTGTTCTAATGGCATTTTTATAAAATGGGGTAAAAGGAGTGATTTACAAAGATATAAATGTAAAAAATGCAATAAAACATTTAATAGTCTAACTAAAACTCCATTAGCCAAACTAAGAAGAAAAGGACACTGGCTGGATTATAGCCAATGCTTAAAAGAAGGATTAAGTATACGAAAAGCTGCATCTGAATGCAAGATTCACAAAAATACTGCATTTAGATGGAGGCATAGATTTTTAACTAATTCAAGGTTTATAAAAGCCAAAAAACTAGGAGGTATAGTTGAAAATACTTATCTAATAACCAAAGAATCATTCAAAGGAAGTAAAAACAAAAAAAATATCCCAAGATACAGAAAAAACATATTCATACTCTATGGAATCGATAGAAACAACAATCTATTCGATATTACAAACAAAGGCTTTTCTTTCGATTCTATAAATAATGGTTTCAAAGATATAATATTAGACAATTCTCTTATACTGACAGATAAAAATGTCTCCTTTAAACAATTTGCAAAAAGTAACAAGTACAAATATGCATTCTTCTCTGAGCGACCTACCAAACTATCATCGAAGATAAAATCTCACAGATATAAGTATTCATTTTTAGAATGGATAAACAAAACATTTAAAGGTGTAGCCACAAAATATTTAGAAAATTATGTTTCATGGTTTAGAGGCATAAATGAATTTAAATCTGGAATTAAGGCTATTACTATCTTATACAGAGCAAAATCAATTGAGAAATATCGTCACCAACCAATAAAGATGACAAGATTTATTTAATAAAGACATACAAACCAATCCCAATTAAGAGCAAAACATCTTTTCACTAAATATTGGTATTGAATAACATGTTTTATTTAATTAATCCATAATATATATTTGTTATTAAAGTACGATAGTAAAAATCAATTAACTTTTAATCACTAAATGCAAAATTAATGATTAAAAACCCTATTCAAATATTGATATAAACTATTTTATTTTCATATTTTTAAACAAGAATAATTAATAAAATTTCAACATGTCAGAATTCAAATATCAAAACCCATTCCCTATTCAAAAGGATGATACAGAATACAGATTAGTATCAAAAGAACATATCTCAACTATCGAAATTGATGGTAGAAAAATATTAAAAGTTGAACCCGAAGCATTAGAGCTACTAGCTAAAGAAGCTTTTGGTGATGTTTCTTTTTATTTAAGACCAGCTCACTTAAAGAAACTAAAATTAATACTCGATGATCCTGAAGCTTCAGACAACGATAAATTTGTAGCTCACACAATGTTAATGAATCAAGTAGTTGCCGCTGATGGAGAGCTTCCTACCTGTCAGGATACAGGAACTGCAATTGTTGTTGCAAAAAAAGGTGAAAATGTATTCACAGGATGCAACGATGCTGAACAATTATCCAAAGGTGTTTTCAATGTATACCAGAACAGAAATTTAAGATACTCTCAAGTAGTTCCTTTTTCAATGTTTGATGAAAAAAACACTGGCAACAACCTTCCTGCTCAAATTGACATATACGCAAACCAAGGAAACAAATACGAATTCCTATTCCTTACCAAGGGTGGTGGTTCGGCCAACAAAACCTTCCTTTATCAACAAACTAAAGCATTACTAACAGAAGAAAATCTAACTAAATTTGTCCAGGAAAAAATTAAAGATTTAGGTACTTCAGCTTGCCCACCTTACCATCTAGCATTAGTGATTGGTGGAACTTCGGCTGAAGCAACTATGGCTACTGTAAAAAAAGCTTCTACAGGATACTATGATAATCTTCCAACATCAGGAAACGAAGGAGGACAAGCATATAGAGATTTAGAATGGGAAGAAAAAGTATTAGATATTTGCAGAAAAAGTAATATTGGAGCTCAATTTGGAGGAAAATATTTCGTTCATGACGTAAGAGTTATCAGAATGCCAAGACATGCTGCATCGTGCCCTGTAGGTCTAGGAGTAAGCTGCAGTGCTGACAGAAACATTAAGGCTAAAATAACAGAAGAAGGTATTTTCGTAGAACAACTAGAAAAAGACCCATTGCAATACCTACCTAAAGATACTCCTACTATGAAAGAGGCTATTGACATTGATTTAGACCAACCAATGGAAAAAGTCTTAGAAATTTTAAACAATTACCCGATCAAAACTAGATTAAATCTATCAGGCACTCTAATTGTTGCAAGAGATATCGCCCATGCTAAAATAAGCCAATTACTTAAAGATGGTGGTGAGATGCCAGAATATTTCAAAAACCATCCAATTTACTATGCTGGTCCAGCTAAAACTCCAAAAGGAATGCCTTCAGGAAGTTTTGGACCAACTACTGCCTCTAGAATGGACCCATACGTAGATGAATTCCAAAAACAAGGTGCATCTATGATAATGTTAGCAAAAGGAAACAGAAGCAAGGCTGTTACTGACGCATGCAAAACTAATGGCGGATTCTATCTTGGCTCAATAGGAGGACCAGCTGCCGTATTAGCCAAACACAGTATAAAATCAATCGAGATTGTAGATTTCCCTGAATTAGGCATGGAGGCTGTAAGAAAAATTAGAGTTGAGAATTTCCCTGCATTTATAATAGTAGATAATAAAGGAAATGATTTCTTTGAGAACATCTAATATTTAAATAAAACATCAAAAAAGGGGCTACGCTTAAATTAACAAGTGTAGCCCCTTTTTTATTTATTGATTATAAAGATTCAGAAACAATAACATAAGATTAGATTAATATAAAAACATAATATTGTTTTGTTTAATTTTACTTAAATTACCGTAAATGTTAAATAAAAGACAATCTAGTCTTATTTATATTAACATAACAATAAAACAAATTTAGCATCAAAACAACAACATGTGAAATATACTAAATACTATCAAACAATAGCTTAAACTTGGTATTTTTAACAAGCAATCATATATATTGTTATATAGATTCATTATAAAATAACTTATTTGGAATTTATACAAAATAAAACCTTTTTCTGTTTTATCTATCATAAAAACATACGTTTAGAGCTTAACTTATCTTAATATCCCGCACCACAAAGGACTTTCAGAAGGCTTATTTAAACAAAACCATATATACATAATTTTTTTAAGAAAAATATTTACATAGATTTGCAGGCGATTTAAAAAAAAACCAAAACATAAAACCATGAGCGATAAAACTAACATGAGAAAAGAATTTGTTGATTTAAGAAAATTATTAATCAGCAGAAGATACGAAGATGCAGCAAAACACATAGTAGGTATGGGAACCTCTCCATCTGGTGCTAAATTCAATAGCGAAGAAGACCAAAAAGCCGTCGCTGACGCACATATTACTCTTGAGAATTTGACAAAATACAAAGAGTACGAATCAGAAAAAATAAGAGAACTTCTATTTGCAATTGACCATTACCTTGACAGAGTATAATTTCATATAATTTAAGATAGATTGGTATTTTACAATTTCCTGCTTTATTAAAAGCTTTAACTAAAATCTAGTAAATCGTATTACTAATTTTCTATATTTTTGTAAAAATATTTAAACTATCGAATTATGAAAACCGTTTTAATTGCACTTGTGTTGGTTGGATTATGTATTGTCGGAATGGCAATTAGCATGATTATTAAGAGAAATGGAAGATTCCCTGAAATACATATCGGCAGAAATAAAGATATGAAAGACAAGGGTATATCATGTGCAACCTCGCAGGATAAAGAACAAAGAAAAGTTGACAACAAATTACTTAACGACGAGTTTAACAAACTTTAAAATCATAATATTAGTTTTAACCTAAAACCTAATTTAATTATCAACTTTCACAAAAAAGGGATGATTGTAAATCATTCCTTTTTCCTTAATACAAAAAATCCTTCAATGAGAATGTCCTCCTTTTCTTCCTCTTAGTTCATGCAATAATACTCTATGAAACTCTTTTTCGGCTCTAAACAACATGAATATTTTTTTCGCTGGCAATATCTTCTTTAAATCCATATAAAATTTTTGTTCTCTATCAAACTGTAATTTTCTCATTTTCATTAAAGAATCTGACAAATTTTCATAATATCTATCAGTTTGCCCTTCATCTGCTCTTTTTATAGACTTCATAAGCTTTCGGAAGCCATCCTTATCTTCGTATTTATTCTTTGTATTCTGATTATATAGTGGCCAGAATTTCTGTGCTTCTTCTGGGCTCAAATTTAATTTATCTGTTAGAAAAGCAATCTTTTTACTTTCTATCTTTTCACGCATTTCTTTTTTATCAAAATCTCGCCTTAAGTGTTTACCATATTGAGCGAAACCACTGGTATTACTTAAGCATAATAGTAGAATAAATAATACAGATATCTTTAGACTTTTATTCATATCATTTCTTTTTTTACTAATTAAACAAAGTATTATTCTTATTATTTACAATAGAGCTAAAACCGAATCATCAGATATTTCGCAGTCCGATAGATATTCAATCAACTCTTCAGAACTAGTATCTTTAAAATCAGAACCAGAGCTGAAAAATGAATCATCTGTTTCCTTTTCTATTTTCGAACTATCTGCAATTACAATACTTGTATTATTCACCAATAAGTTTTCATCTGCTTCTGAAACAAATAAGTTCATTGTGATTTTTGCCATCAAAAAAACTCCAACAATACAAGCTGCCATCCACAAATAAGGTTTTATCATTTGCCTGATTGGTACTTTTATATTGTCCTCATTAATTTTATCATCCAATTTTTGATTTAAATTATCAAAATAATCTTCAGGAACTTTAAAAGCTTTATTATTTTTCATAAGGCTATTACTTTTAATTTAACACCTATACAGGTACTACTATTGTTCTATTAGTCCTTCTATTTTTTTTACTGCATGATGATATGATGCCTTTAGTGCACCAACAGAAGTTTCTAGTATTTCCGAAATTTCAGAATATTTCATATCATCATAATATTTCATATTAAACACTGCACGCTGTTTTTCAGGTAATTTCAACAAAGCTGCTTGTAATCGTAATTCTGCTTCATCTCCATCAAAATACAAATCTGACTTAAGATTAGTAATCATCAAATCAACAAATTCTTCATTTGTATTCAAATTCCATTTCTTTTTTTTGATTTCAATAAAACTAAGAGCTTCATTTGTTGCAATTCTATACATCCATGTATAAAGTTGGGAATCCTTCCTGAAATTTGCCAAATTTTTCCAAATTTTAACGAAAGTGTTCTGAAGTACATCGTCACAGTCTTCGTGAATAAGAACTATCTTTCGGATATGCCAATATAATTGCTTACTATACTTATCAACTAATATTTTAAATGCTTCGTTTCTTTTTTTATTTTGAAAAAAAAGCAAAAGAATATCTTTATCTTCAATATCACCCATAATAAACTATAGTATAATTTGTGTCTCGCAGATAATTAATGTGCAAGAAATATATTAAATCTTTTTTTGTACTATATATTTGATTACTATTTTCCAAAAAGGTTTAATCGACATTAATTATTTTCAATAAAATCATAAATCCTCTTAGATGAATCATCATCTGTATGTTCATATAATAGATTTGTTATTTCTTCTCTCTTCTCAGACCAATCATCATTCAATTCATCAATATCTGTAAGCAAATCAAATAAGTCCGTTTGTGTTTTTGCAATTGGACCAACTATCATGTTTTCAAAATAGTCGTGAAGTTCTCTATCCTTTGTTTCGTACTTTTCTCTATCATACATAAAATACACACATGTTTTTCCCAATAAAAGATAATCAAAAACTATGGATGAATAATCCGAAATCATACAGTCAAACATATGCATTACAGGGTAAATATCTGATGAATTATTATACCAAACTATATTTGAAGTCTCATCTAAATTTAACTTATATCGAGGTAAAGGATGCATCTTAAAAACAAAGTAAATATTATTCTCCTTTCCAAATTTATTTAATTCCGAAATCTGCAATACCGAGTCAGATAAGGCATCGCCTCCTGAATCTCGAAATGTTGGTGCGTATAGTATTAACTTTGCTCCTTGATTTTTTACTGCCTTAAGAAATTTAATAGTTTTATAATCACAATTCAATATCTCATTTCTATACTTATGAGGATTAACTACAATGTCATTTCGTGGATAACCTGTCTCTATAAAAAAATCTGATTTAAATGAAGGTGAGAAAAACTGATCTGTGAAATATTCCGATGTGGATACAACTGCATAATAAGTAGGAAGTTTCCCCAAAAAATTAAGTATTATCTTTTTCAACCAAACGCGCTTTGTTCCCAGAAAAAACTTATTATTCAATTGTATTTTTTTTACCCCTACTCCATGCCATATCTGAACTACTTTTGCCCTATACATCAACTGGAATCTATTATTCTCCATCCACTGATAATTGTCAACTATTAAATAAGAGGCTCTTAGCATTTTCCACCATGCGCTAATACTTCTACTATTTATTGTTGACAAACCAGCATCTTCCATTAACTTACAAATCGTCGGATTCGAACTAAGATATATATAGCTATCATCTTTCTCTATCTCTTTAACATGTAGAGTAAAATGCTTAACATTATCCAAAAATCTACCATCCTCGGAACCATATATTATTTTTATTTTTTTTGACTTTGGAACTAAACACGAAATTGGTACTATAAAAATCCACCCTAAAAATGTTCTAATAAAAATAAGAATTTTACTTTGTCTATTCTGTCTCATTTTACAATTCTATATAAAAATAATCTAGATTATCATTAATTTCAAATAGAATAAATGAAATCAAAAAAACTAGATTATGTAGCTTTCTAAATCAATAAATTGGATCTAAATATATTATTCTATCACTTAACAATATTTTATTTCAATTGTGATCTTATCATATTGTATATTCTTTCAGATGATCTACCATCTTGAAATTTATGATAAAAATCCCTTATTTCTTTTCTCTTTTCTGCATATAAATCTTCTCCACTAATATATTTATGAAGGGATTCAATAAAGCTTTCCTGACTATATATTTTCTCTCCTGCGGTATATTTTTCAAATTCAAACACCAATCCTTTATAATCCAGATAATCAACTAAATCGTAAGGAAAATATATGATTGGTCTATCAAGTAAAAGAAAATCAATCCATAATGAAGAATAATCCGTAATCAAAACATCTACAAAAGTTAACAATTGATAGACATCCTCACACATATCCTGATTGGCAGATATGATTCTATCAGATTCAAAATAATTTTTCTTCGAACTAAAATTATCCATTCTTACATCTTCCTTATGCCCCCTTACCAATATATATGAATCTGTAGATTCTAGAAATCCATGTAATTTATCAATATCATAGTCTTCAAATGGAAAAAATTCGGTACTTCTACCTTCTTCTCGCCAAGTTGGAGCATATAGAATAATATTTTTAGCTAAAAAGGGATACTTTGCCAATAATTGAGGATTTTGATTATTATCGGAGAGTAAATAATCATTTCGTGGTAAACCTGTTGCCCAAACATCTTTATTGTAAATATTAAAACATGCAGCATGAATCAGTTTTTCAATATCCGAACAAGCTATAGAAATAGAATATTTTTGCAATTGAAAATGCTTAGCATTTTTACGCCAAACAGGAGTTTGCAATGACAAATATTTCATTGGTACTCCATGCCCTAGATATATTATCGTTTTGAATCTAGGACTTAAATAGTAAGGAAGAAAACCACCCGAACTTATTCCATAACTAATTAAAACCGTCTTCGACCTTAAAAAAATACACAAAGCAGTTAATGTATTTGCGTAATAAACATTATTATAGCCTTTAGATTTTAAACTATTATATAAATTCTTATTCTTACATAAAAGAACATGCTTATAATCAGACTTATCTTTAACATATTCAAAATAATATCTTGAATTATCAAAATAATAATTTTCAGACATAAATATCAGAATCAAAGATTTATCTGACCTAACTAAAATCTCAAGTATGGAAAAAAACAATCTTGCAAAAAAGATAATTATATGAAGAAAAACTATCTTTACAATAAAGATTTTTAGCTTCTTAAAACTGCTATATGTATTGGACATTTCTATAAAAATAAATATTTCAGTACAACACAAAGCTAATTATTATTTTATATTTACATACATGCTATGTTTTTTTTTAGATTATTTTGTCTTTACTCCTAAAACATGAACATAAAACAATAAAAAAATCTTATTAGATTGCCATTAGTTTTTCTTCTATTTTACAGACAAATAGAACAATTATAATTATTTAACAAACCTTTTACTATATTTTTCGTACAAGTAATATATGGCTAAACATTTTAAAAAAACCATTTATTATGAAAAATATCATAGCTTTCCTTTTTATTGTAATAATATACAAATACGGATATAGTCAAGACAATTACAATTGCTTAAGTTTTGACTATTCTTACGAAGTGACAGATACCAATTTTGAATCTACAATCACAATATCTCCTTGTATCAAGAATATAAAAATATCGGAATTGGAGTTTATATATTATTTCAATGATAATATTATTAATCTATCAAATAAGCCAACTATAAAACTAAACTACAATACATCCATATTAACAGCTGATATAAAAGAAATGGAGTCGAATCGAATAGTTTTTTGCTTTGAGAACAAAGAAAAAATTAAAAAGTGGTCAAAACTACTTATCGATTTTAATTTTAACTTGGACAATAAATACATCAAATTTAAACACTTCTTATCAAAAGATTTAATGTTTTTTTGTGACTTAAAAAACATATCTACAAACAAAACTATAATTAGCAAAGAAATGGAAATCAACACTACAGAGCTATCTTTGAATGAAAATAATATCAGTATATCCGACTTGGATTTTTTTATGATTAACACAAGAGATATCAAGTTACATCAGATAAAAGAAATAAATGTAATAAATCCAAGTAAAAAAGAAGTAAACACTATGCCAGAAGTACATAATAACTATTTAAGATTTGATTTTAAAAATCAAACAAAAGGAGAGTTCAAAATAAACTTAATATACAGTAAAACAAAAACTTTAACTTACACCTATATACATCCATAAACAAAAAAAAGGAGATAAGCTACTTATCTCCTTTAATATTTAAATTCAATAGATATTGAAATTTATTCTGCGTGAATTGCATCAACTGGACATGCATCAACGCAAGTACCGCAATCAGTGCATAAATCAGCATCAATTACATAATGCTCATCACCCATTGAAATTGCTTCAACTGGGCACTCGCCCTCACATGATCCACATGAAATACAATCGTCATTAATTACGTATGCCATTTTTTTATAATTTTATAGTGTTAATATTTCAGTGCAAATGTACAAAGCTAATTTTAATGTTAAACTATTTTTCTAATATAATATCACTTTTTACTCTATTTTAGAATTATTCTGCCTAAGCAAAACACATAAAACATCTGAATACAAAGGAGAGTACAAACAAATATCGACTAGTATAATTTACAGTCTTTTGTTTTAGAAGAAAATTTTACACAAAAAAAAGAGCCTTATGAAAACATAAAGCTCTTTCGCGGAGAGGGAGGGATTCGAACCCCCGGTACCTCTCGGTACAACGGTTTTCAAGACCGCCGCATTCGACCACTCTGCCACCTCTCCAAAATTTGGAGCGGGAGACGGGACTCAAACCCGCGACCCTCAGCTTGGAAGGCTGATGCTCTATCAACTGAGCTACTCCCGCAGTCGTAATAATAAAAGTGGGAAGAGCAGGATTCGAACCTACGAAGACATAAGTCAGCGGAGTTACAGTCCGCCCCAGTTGGCCACTTTGGTATCTTCCCAAAACAATTGTTATTTGTTTCTCAATTGCGAGTGCAAATATATATGATATATTTTAAAATCCAAGAGGAAAAATCAAAATAAATTTAAGTAAAATGATTTCTTTTGTTTAATAGCTTTGTTTTCAGATGGATGTTATTTGATGTTTTTTTAAAAAAAAGATGTTTCTCTGTATGTCTTTTTGAATTTTGCTCATCAATCATATAGGAAACTGTTTTTCGCGTCTTTGGTTGGCGCTAAATTTAATCCTTGTTATTATGAAAAGAAATCTATTCAATAAGATTTTATCTAAAATTTCAGATTTATCTAATCTTGAATTTAGATTATTAAAAGAAAAGATACAGCAAAGAGAATATAAGAAAAGAGTATCGAATATTTTGGAAACCGAGCTATCTAAGTTAAAATGCCCCTTTTGTGATTCAAAGTATTTTATAAAATGGGGTAAAAGAAGCGATTTGCAGAGATATAGGTGTAAAGGATGCAATAAAACATTTAATAGTTTAACAAAAACACCTTTGGCTAAATTGAAACGAAAAGGTCATTGGTTGGACTATGCAGAATGTATTAAGGATGGAATGACTTTGGCTAAATCTGCGGAAATTTGCGATATACATATTAATACTGCTTTTCGTTGGAGGCATCGCTTTTTATCTAATATGAAAGAAATTAAGGCTAAGAAAATCGGAGGTGTAGTGGAAAGTGGTCATCTTACTCTAAAAGAGTCTTTTAAAGGGAGTAGGACAGCTTTGTTTAATTCCAAACAGGAAAGAAAGAAGGTGTACGTTATATATGGATTGGATAGGAATAATAATATATTTGATATAACCAATAAAGGATTAAGCTTGAGTTTGATAAGCAATGAATTTAAAAATATCTTATTGAATAAATCTCTGATATTTAGCTCTAAAGATCCTGTATATTCTGATTTTGCGAAAACTAATAATTATTTTCATCGTTTTTTAAGTAATGATAAAAAAAGACTTACTAGTTCTCTTATGCTTGAAAATTATAGAGCTGAATTCAATGAATGGATTTGTAAGCATTTTAGAGGAGTAGCAACAAAGTATTTAGAGACTTATGTTTCATGGTTTCGATCATTAAAGGAGTTTAGGACAGGAATATCTGCTCTTACTATTCTTTACAGGGCTAAATCAGTCGAAAAATACCGACACCAACCAGAGAAGGTGAAAAAATTTGTATTCGCTAGCTAGCGATACTTCCTAGTTTTTTTTTATTCTGTTATATTGACTTAATATATACTTGTGATTTTTATGCTAATTTAATTCATGATTGATAACCGAGTTGAATTACAGCTGAAAGCTAGGTTTTATTTGATGCTTATACGGTATTTATGTTTCATGCTAACTTTAAATTTTAGAATAAGAAAGAATCTTCACCAAAACCAAATCTTGCACTGAGCGAACCGAAGTGTGAGGTTTTGGTGAAAAATATAAGAATAAATTACTGTTTTGGCTAAGTAGGTAAAAGAAAGTTTAGTGCTTTGAAATTTTAAGTTTCACATAGCCCATATTCTTGGCAACAATTTTTGTGCTTCAATCGTGATAGTTATTTGTTGAAGTTAGATATAATGGCTAAATGATAGGCTACTTATGAGCTTTTTTTTTAGTGAGTACTTTGCTCACTTTGATTGAATATATGTGAGTTTGTTTTCTAAAAGTTAAGTATTGGGTTTGTGTTATTTAGGATTTCGTTTAAGTCAGAAGTTTATAAAAGAAGACTGATGTGCTAAATATAGAATGATAGATTCCTAGATTTTGCTTTGTAACTAAGTTAAAATAGTAACTGCAGATTTATAATAACATAAAAAAATAAAAAAATGATGAAAAGATGTTGATAGGTGGAAATAACATTTAGCGAGCTTTAAGAAAGTTATTTTAGCTATCAAAATCCTTATTTTATAGATTCAAGATTCAATGAATGTAACAGAAGTAATGATGGGGGAGTATTCCCTCGTCTAAAAAATATAAACATTTACTTTTATATCGTCCATATAGTATGATTTTGCAGTAAAAATTGAAAATGTGAAAAAATGTTAAAAGTGTTTCGTCGCAAACGATAACGTTTAAAATAGGTGTTTTTTAATTCAAATAATCGTTTAATTTTGATACCGAATGAATGACTAAATAAGAATGATATGACTAAATTTAATTTCTCAGATGAGAGCAAAAAGGGGAGGAAGAATCTTAAAGATTTGACTCGTTATATAAATTTACAGTTATCTGCAATGGGCCAGCCTGTTTATCTAAATAAAAATGGAAAAATAGATACTGAGCAGAAAAAATTTATCGAATTAACTGAGAGTTTAATTCACAATTATAAAGCGAAAACAAACTTATTAGGGGACACTCATTGTCCAGCTGATATGAGAATACAGTCTTTTTTGAATGAGTATTTTTCAGATACTAATAATCAAACCCCACGACTCCCTAGTTCTACATTTACACTTGATTATGCGGGAATCGCTAGGGTATTAAGTTTACCTCCAGATAAAGATGAGCATATTACACCTTTGCTTTCTTCATATAAGATAAAACAAGGGGTATTACATAATCCTAAACATGATAGAAGAACAACCAAAGGTTCTTTTCATATAGTTGAGGGTGGAATGCCTGTTCCTTTTGATAAGATAGAGGTGCCTAAGATTGTATTTTCTAAATTTTTAGAAAAAGCATTTTCTCCAAGTTCCGATTTAAACCAATTACCTTTTACTGAAAGTCAAAATAAAAAAGCAGAGTTGATGGTTTCAATGTTGTTGAGACCTATAGTCTGTCCTGAAGTAAAAGGTATTTTGCCACAGCGAACAATGGAAGTAAGATTTTTTGTTCCAGGTTCATTGGTGGCAAATTTAGATTTTGTAGAATCAATTTTTGGAAATGGAGGTGATCCAAATATTCCTGAAAACGATGCTGCTTTAGATCCAATCCATTGGACTGGTCATACAGGATGTATTATACTGGCACCTGATATTCTACATATGAAGAAAAAGGATTTAGGTATTGTGCACAAGTCTGAGGCAACAGAAAGACAACTAAGAGATGGCATGTACTGGGAGGATGAAAATGAATTATATAATAACGGAAATCCTTTTAAGATAACCTGTAGGTCTGAATCAGGAGTTGTGGTTACTATAATTGCTGATAATTATTTCGGTTATTCGAAAAAAGAAATAAAAACTCAAATTGGTTATTCTGCAAACCTTTTAGGGCTTGTGGAAGAGGAGCATGCAGGAGGAGCTATTGCTTTTGCAAGAAAGAATCTCGGAGATAGTTTTAATGGAAGATTATTTATGGAAAATATCCTAAAGAGCGATTATTCCTATGATAATATAATAGATAATTATTCTGATTATCTAGATGTAAAAGAACAAGGCTATGCTGTTGATAAACTTTATGAGAATATTATTTACATAAATGAATATGCGAATATTAAATTATATGATTCTGAAATAACATGGGAGTACAAGGGTAAAGCACAAAAAATAAAATTACTTCCAGATCATTTTTATGTCCATCCGTCTGGATATAAGATTCATATGGAAAAACACCCTGGCGCACCATCATGGAGACTTGTAAGTACTGCATCAGAAGGAACATTTTGTCATAAACCTTGCACTGTTTCTGGAGGAGGAAAGTCAGAAATATCAAAATCACTTTTGAATGCAATAATATATAGTTCTTTTTATATTCAGGATTTTGAAAAAGATTTTGCTTTGGCACAAAAAGTGTTCGATTATGATTATAAAGATAGATGGAAGAATGATGAAAATCGAACTAGAGAATCTAGATCAATTCTTAGTCCTAAAAGATCACTTGGAAGTGTAGTTAAATTGCTTACACCTTCAGTTCTATATTCCAATGAATACAATCAATTTCTCGACTCTATTCCAGAACATGTTAAGGCGCTTGTATTGTTTGTGAAAAGATTTTACAGACCTGAAAGAACCGATTTAGACTGGAAAGCATTCTTCTCTGTTGATCATATAAATGGCAGAAGTGGGAGAGAGTTACTATTTAATAATAGAAAAATAGTAGCAAGTTATTTAAGGGTTGGTTTCGCAAATGATAACTCGTGGTTTTTACATAAATTAAGACAAGATTTTATAGCTTCTGCAAAAATACAAATGGAAGATGATATAACAGCATCTGTTGTGTTGCCTTCAAATCAATTTGATTCTTTAAACTCAGAATATAAAAATAAAAGTATTAAGTTAACAGCTAATTGTGAAAGTCGTTTCTTCCAAAGACCTGATGAGGCTATTCATAGAGGTTATGATAAAGAAGCAGAGTCGGATTTAGCTTTGAGAAATAATTTCACATCAAATTATCAGCCATTAACACAGGATGATGGAGATGAATTAATACAGGATGCCATAAATTTTGACTTATATACAAAACCAATTCAAAACCTTATAAAAAGTGGAGCTGAAAGTAAGAATTCTAAATATTTTATTACTCCTTCACATCCTCGATTAATAAATGGAGAGATTTCTAAAAATCCACGTTATCTTCAGATTCGACCAGATTTAGTAAATCCTGTAGATGATAGACTAGCTGAAATGGGAGTTAGATTATCAAGAGGAATAGATGCAAATAAACCTGTATATCACCCTGTTAATGCGGTATTGTCAGGCAGAAGGAATAATCCGCCAGAAAAAGCAGAGGGTATTAGAGCATTAAGTGTTTATAATCCAATTCATTTTCAAGAACTACCTGAATTGTTTATGGATTATATCTGTAGCTTGACTGGGAAATCACCTTCCACTACTGGAGCGGGAAGTGAAGGAGCACTTACTAAAGGCCCTTTTAATATGTTATTGCCAACTATCGATCTAAATAATGCTTTATTGTCTTTTATTCTTTCTGGATATAATGGATTTTCTACTGCTGCTGGTTATGTTGGAACTGAATCTAGATTTGATCATGACATATCTCTTTTAGTTCCTGAGCTTTGGTGTCGATTAAAAGAGTCGGAAAGAGATCCACAATTGATGATAAAAGAAAAATCACTTGAAAGACTAGATGATTTTATTCATAAGGGAAAATTAGTTAAAGCATCTAGATTAGGGTATAGAATAACAGATTCGTTTTTGTTTAGATATATGAATAGAATATTTGACGAACCTCAGAATGTATTCTCTACTCAAATGTTGAAACCAGAGCTTCAGGATCTTGAAAGCTATGTTGATGGAGTTAATAATATTGTAGAAGCTCAGCAGAAAATAGCATTACAATATTTTGAAGATGAAAGTATCAATACTGCTATTCCTCCTTTGCAAATATTGCTTCATATTATGGCTTATGGTCATTACAATAGTAAAGATATTAGTGATAAGGAAATCAGAAAAATGTTTACTAGAGAGTATGTTCTAAGCACTGATTGGTATAAAAAACGAATTGAGAGAAAACAGCAGATAGATATTGATTATATGAAAAAAGAGATTAAATATCTGAATGATTATAACTCAAAAACTATAAATGCAGAATGGTCTAAAAAATTATCAATCGATTCTAAAATCAAGGAATGTGAAGCTAAGTTGAAACATTACCAAACAACAGAGTATCTAAATTCTCTTGTAGGAACCATTGGGGCAGATATCTTAGCTGAGTATTAAATAAAAATAGTTTTTAACTAAGCTATGTCTGTTTTTATGATAAAATGTTTAAAATATAAGCAAAATTAAAATATTTTAACTTTAGTTAAAACGAGTTAACTATGTTAAATAGTATATTTACCTTTAAATAATAGCAAAGTAGTTTTATCATAGATTAAGGTTAAGCTTAATTTAAAGAGAAGAAACGAGTTTTCGTTTCTTCTCTTTTTCGTTTATAATCTTTTCCCAATTTTAATTTTATTCCAGTATTATATTCAATATGATTTATGATGTTTTTTTATTTGAAAATGGTTTTATTATTCTAATAATATATTATATTTGCAATCTCATTGCCCAGATGGTGGAATTGGTAGACACGCTAGCTTGAGGGGCTAGTGACCTTAAGGTCGTGCAAGTTCGAGTCTTGTTCTGGGCACAAAAAAGCTTCTAGATTTTCTAGAAGCTTTTTTTTATATTAGTAGTTGTCATTTATAATCCATAAAATTTTAAATTTCGAATATTTCCCGATGCATTTATTCTGAAAGAATATAATCTGCCTGATTTGATAATATTTTTTAAATCTAAATTGAAGCTAAATACAGTTTCAGCGGCATATTTTTTTGTAAATACTTTTATTGTTTCTTGAATATCAAAGATATCAATACTTAGTTCTGATTTTTGACTTAAAACTATTCTTACATTTAATTCTCCATTAGTTGGGTTAGGATAAATAATGGCTTCTGAAATGTATACTTTTTCACTATTTAATAGTTTGGCTTGTCTCTCGGCAAAAGGATTAATATTTATTTCTTTTTCAAAATATGATGTACATTCTCCTTTGTAAGCTGTTAAACCGATTATTCCAGACTCATTATCTGAAGTTTTCAACCACAACTCATGACCTTCTATTTTTATAAATTCGAAATTTGATGGTCTGTGCCATTTGGTGCTATCAGGGTATTCCCATGAGATATCCACTGCAACTATGGTGTCATTAGGAACTGCTTCTTCTGGAGCTACAAATTTTGCTTGTATAAGATCAGACTGAGAAAAAACGGAGAAATCTTTTGTTGCTTTACAACCATTATCATTATAAGCTTCAAGCCTGTACAATCCTTCTCTATCTATTTCTAGTTTGTGTTTTTTTGATATTAATTGCGAATTGTGAAACCACTCGAAATGATTAGCCCAATCTATTGCATCCAAATGTATTGTTTGATTTTCACATATTATATATTTATCTTCGATATTAATCTGTATAGGTGTAGGATCCTCGATTTTAACTTCAATCTCGCTATGGCAATTGTTCTTGTCTATACATTTAATTAAATATTTCCCCTTGCTAATATTATCAAGTTTATTTGCAAATAGTTTCTTCTCATCGTAATAATAATTGAACTCAGGTGAACCTCCAATAGCTTCTATCTCAATAATTCCGTCTGTGTATCCAACACAGGTAGGCTTGTTTATAGATAAAACATTCAATTCTAAATTATCAGGTTCTTTTATTTCGACCTCTAAACTATTCTTGCAATTATTGGAATCTGTTACCTCAACAAAGTATATGTCACTTTTTAGGTTTTTAGCAATTTTTGACTTGTTTGTTTCGTCATGGTACCAATTTATGATATCAATATTAACATCACTTTTGATCTCAATTTCAATAATACCATCAGAACTACCATAGCAAGAACAATTTTGTATATTATTTATGTTTATGATTGGACCATCTCCATCGTTTATGATTATATCTTTTTCTGCCAAACAATTATTTGCATCCTTGCAGATTAGATTATATTCTCCTGCTGCCAGATTCGAAAAAACTAGATTGTTTGACATGTCTGGTTTATTCCAAATTAGATTATAAGATCTTGTTCCTCCTTCAATTGAAAGAGATAGTTCTCCCGTGTTTTTACCACATTTGCTGTCCTTTTTAGTCAGTATATTTATGTTTAATTTATCTGGTTGTTTTATTTCAAAACTGAAATATTCTTTGTTCTTGTTAATGTCTTGGATAATTAGAGTGTATTTCCCCGCAGATAAATTATTGAAAATGGGATTAGACGTATAGCTTGCCGCATTATCAATAGAATACATATACGATGGAATGCCACCATTAGCATTTATTTCTAATTTACCCGAGTTGTCATTATAACATTTTAGATTTGATATTTTTAAATGAGCTTTTATAGCTTCAGTTTCTTCAATATTGAAGATTGTTTCAGAGATTATATCCTTATTGTCTTTAGCATATATTTTATATATACCTTTTTTCAAATTCCTGAATATGTCGTCTTTCTGCCAATTAATCGCATCTATTGAATATTGATACGGAGGCCAACCTCCAGAACTAAATAATTTTGCTAATCCATCAGATTTTCCTCTATAACTAGTTTTGTGACAATATTCAAGCTTTGTAACCAGTTCCGAATTTGGTCCTTTTACACTTGTTTTTCTAATAAGTCCATTATTTTTGCCAAACTTGGTATTTCCAAATGGACAGTTATTGCTATCCCATACTTCCAAACTATAGTCTCCTGCCGCTAGATTTGATATTTTATTTGAATTTTCGTCTCTAATAAGTTCCCCGTTTTCATACCATTTATATCTGTATTTTCCTGTCC
>JAOARN010000135.1 GCA_025210485.1 Marinifilaceae bacterium
ATTTAAAACATGGCTTATTGAAAACAAATCTAAAGTTGTAAAATCAAGTGCTATATCAAAAGCTATTAATTATGCATTGAGCAACCATGATCGTATGGTGAATTATTTGGATGATGGCAGAATTCAAATAGATAACAATTTAATTGAAAATGCTATTAGACCAGTAGCTATTGGTCGTAAAAACTATTTGTTTGCTGGTAATGATAAGGCTGCTGAAAATACCGCCATGATATATTCCTTCTTCGCAAATTGCATTAATCACGATGTTAATCCTTTTGAATGGCTAACAGATGTTTTTTCAAAAATTATTGATTATAAAAACTCTAAGCTTGCGGAACTCCTACCTATGAACTGGAAAAATTCTCAGAATTTGTAGATGTAGTTATTGTGACGCTTACAAGTAAACACTCACTATGTAAGATAAACTTCGGTTAAAAAAATCACCAAGGTTTTCCTATTTTGTAATGAAAATTTGGCAATTATATTTGGATTTTAACACAATTCAATATGACATCAGATTGGGCTATAAAAATTGACATCTTTTTCCTTGTGCATATACTGAAAAATACACTGTACCCCCTTCTATGGCTTATTTTTTTAGATTTCGGCATAGAAAAAAATCTAATCGACTATGTTAAGT
This sequence comes from Marinifilaceae bacterium, assembly GCA_025210485.1. Classification (GTDB taxonomy): domain Bacteria; phylum Bacteroidota; class Bacteroidia; order Bacteroidales; family Marinifilaceae; genus JAOARN01. Next base: position 641 of record JAOARN010000135.1, read on the forward strand.
ATGCTCTAGTATCAAATAGTTATAAAATAGGCGTCAATTCGACAAGTTCAGTACAAAATACCCTTTTACTGTGACTATTTTAAAAAAAAATCTTAGTCATTTTCAAGTTCACCCAAACTTTGCTATCGATTATTTATTAGTTTGCATCGCTATAAAATAAATATCTTGACAATTTTGTTTAGCCCAATCTAATCTTGTATTCTTAATTGCTAATTGCGTAATTAAATTCAATAAAATTAATTTAATTTTGAATGCAAGTTAAGTTAAATAGAATATACATTTGTGTAATCATAAAAATCTAAAATAATAGGTAAGTCATTTGTTATAAAAACAGGATAAAATTCACTATAACAATTTTCAAAACCATCGTATATGTCTGCATCACCTTTTCCAGATTCGTAAATAAACTCGAATTTAGTATTTTTTGTATTTACGTAACTTTTTAATCTAGCTTGTGAATCATATTCAAATTTCGATATGGTCTTTTTACTGTTTTTTATAATATTGTTTACTCCATTGGTTTTGTAGCAATTTATTTTTATCGGTTTGTTGTTTTGATACTCTATTTCATAGAAATCTTTAAAGTTATATATATTGTTACCTCTATCATATTCTTTTACTAATCTTTCTGATCTGTAAATTCCTGTGATTTTATTGTTGGTGTATTTGTATAAAAATTTTCTAAATCGTCTCTGGTGGTCTGTTCTTAGTTGTAATCCACTTTTGTATTTTCCATTTTCTATTTCAAATTCTCTAACATAATTTGAGCCTTTTTCTTCTACTTCAGGACTACCATTTTGTTTGTGAACAAAGCTTACCAATCCATTCTTTTTGAATGATGCTTCCGTTTGTAACCTTTTAGCATCTATATTAACAGTACAAAAAGAGCCCTTTTTACCTGTTAGTTGACTGTAATGAAAAGTTCTTTTGAATTTCTTGAAATTTACTTTATGATAAAATTCATAATTTACACTTGTATACCATTTAAGTCTATGGTGTATTCCTATATTTGCTTTTCTATAAAGAACCTCTTTACCATTTACAAGTTTAAATACCGAAATTGTATTAATCTTATTGTTTTTATAGCTGTATCTATAATAGAATATGTCTTGAGTACCAAACCCTTTTGTTAGTTTTATTGTTTTTACTCTATAGGGCTTTGCCTGCGGAGGAGGCATTTTTGCTTCTATTTTGTTAAATACTGTAAAGGTACAAAGGATAAATAATACTAGTATCCATCTAATGTTTTTAGCTTTTTGTAGTTTCATTGTGTGTTATGTTAATAGTATATTAAAATGCTTTTTAATTCATTATAGTTCAATTTTTTGTTCTTATTTTTTTAGATTAAATTATAAAAATAAAGCTACTACCATTTGTTGTATATAAATATATTATTTGAAATATTTTATATTCAATAGTTCGGTAAGGAATTAAATGAACAGTTGATATTCAGGAGAACAAGTTGATTTAAATTTAAGTAAAAGCCCTAAAAACCAGCATCTAAAGGTGAAAAACAAGTAAAATAGAATGTGGTTTTTAAGTTTAAGAATAGATGAAATTATTTATTAAGATAATTGAAAATAACCCAATTTTTAATTTGACAAGAAAGAAAGTTTTAATTTCTATTATATTCTCATTTTTTAGTATAAAAGATAAAATTAATTTTAAGCAACTGGAGAGATATTGGGATTATTGTGATAAAATATATAGAAATCACTTCGAGAAATTTTTTGATTTTTTAAACTTCAATAAAGAATTAATCATGAAACATTCATCTAGTCAAAGAGTAATCGCTTTCGGTCCAAGTTATATTCCTAAATCTGGAAAATATACATCTGGCTGCGGAAAATATTGGTGGCTGTGCTAATGCTTCAAAATTTGGGTTGAAATTGGTGGAATAGGAGTTATTGACAAATCAAATCATAGCTGTTTTCATCTTGAAGGAGTTCAAACTGCCTATTGTCATACAATCTGAATACTCTGGATAAAATATCGATTAATATGGATATTAAAGTTTAGGAACACAAGATTGCAGCCTAAAAAAAATCAAATTTAAAACTCAGGGGAACGTGCGTCATGTAAGTTCTTACATCTCAATTCGAGGTCACAAATCATAAAATACAAACCAGTTTAGAAATTTATGGTATATAGAAATATATGTTGTTTTACATAACAATACAACCAAGCCATGTAATATTACTTTTCGACCAGGGACTAATTGAAAATATAGATTTAAATTTTCTTAAGAAATATTAATAGCTTGTTATATTTACTTCATTTATATATATTTGTCGCCGTGAAGAAAAAATATAATATACTGTCCTTTTTGTTTTTAATGATATTTTCAATATCATTATTATTTAGCAGTATACCCCATTTTCATCACCATCACTCTTTTACAGGTGTTTTATCTCATCACGATGAAAACCATGTTCATACCGACGAAAATTCCGAAAGCTATTTACATTTAGCTTATGATTTGTTTCTTGATTTAGTTCAGCGTCATACACATACTGTTGAAAGTAGCAGTCATGATTCAAATTTTATCACATTTAATAATCAAACTATAGATTTTAATTTTGTAGGTCTGATTATCATATTGTTCTCTTTAAATTCTTTTGAAAATGAAGAGAATTTAAATAATTCAGATTCTCTCGATTTTTCTGTTGAACAGATTTATCTTAGTTCGTATAAGTTAAGAGGCCCACCTTTATTATTAACATAGTAATATATTTGTAAAATAAACTTAAGTTTGAGTTAACTTACTGTTTCTAATCAGTTTAAGTTATGCAGATATTTTGATATCCCTTATTAACAGTCATATAGCACTGGGATATTCTCTTAGGGATAAATTCATTATATAAATAAGGACATAAACTATCTTTTGTTTATTTGAAAATTTAAAAAAAACAATAGAAAGCTTATGTTTGGTTTAAAATAAAAATTATGTTAGATAATATAATTCGATATTCAATTAAAAATAAATTGATTATTGGAATATTAGTATTAGTATTAATAGTATCAGGAGGCTATTCTCTTACTCAGTTACCTATTGATGCAGTTCCTGATATCACAGATAATCAAGTGATGATAATTACCACATCTCCCAAACTTGCAGCTCAAGAGGTGGAACAACTAGTAACATTTCCAGTCGAACAGGCAATGGTAACGATTCCAAATATTGAAGATATGCGCTCTTTTTCACGATTTGGTCTTTCGATAGTGACCATAGTTTTCGAAGAAGATGTGAATCTGTATTGGGCTCGTCAGCAGGTGCAAGAAAGATTATCCATAGCAACAGCAAATATTCCCGATGGTGTTGGAGAACCAGAATTAGCACCAGTAACCACAGGATTGGGAGAAATATACCAGTATGTGGTTCATACAAAGCCTGGATTTGAACAAAAATATAATGCTACAGAACTTCGTTCAATACAAGATTGGATAATCAAGCGACAATTACTAGGAACTCCAGGAGTAGCTGAAGTAAGCGGTTTTGGAGGGCATGTAAAGCAATATCAGGTGCAGATTGATCCAGAAAGACTCAGTTCTGCAAATGTGTCAATAGATGAGATATTTAGTGCTTTACAAAAAAACAATCAAAATACAGGTGGAGCTTATATTAACAAAAATCCATATTCCTATTTTATAAGAACAGAGGGTTTGATAAAAAGCCTTGATGAGATAAAAGAAATTGTTATAAAGCTTACTCCTAAAGGCGTTCCTATTTTGATTGGAGATGTTTCTAATGTCTGTTTTGGTCATGGGGTGCGCTATGGAGCAGCTACAAGAAATGGGGAAGGAGAGGTAGTTACGGGCATTGTTATGATGCTAAAAGGAGCTAACTCTTCAAAAGTGATTAAAAACGTAAAAGATAAAATTGAACAAATTCGACAAACTCTACCTGAAGGTGTAATTATTGAACCATACCTTGATAGGAAAAAGCTTGTTGATAGTGCTATTGGGACCGTTATGAGGAATTTAGCAGAAGGTGCACTAATTGTCCTCTTTGTCCTAATCTTATTTTTGGGAAATATTAGAAGTGGATTAGTCGTTGCGTCGGTTATCCCTTTAGCAATGCTTTTTGCAATAGTGATGATGAATTTGTTTAATGTTTCTGGAAACTTAATGAGTCTTGGAGCAATTGATTTTGGCTTGATTGTAGACGGGACCGTTATTATAGTAGAGGCTGTAATGCATGGTATTCATAGAGGGAAAACTTCCTATGGTAATGTGATTCGACTTAATCAGCAGCAAATGGATGAAGAGGTATACCAATCATCTAGTAAAATTAGAACATCCGCTGCTTTTGGTGAAATAATAATCTTGATAGTTTACCTTCCATTGTGGGCACTTACTGGTGTTGAAGGAAAGATGTTTACACCGATGGCTCAAACTGTTTCATTTGCGATTATAGGAGCATTTATTCTTTCGTTAACTTATGTTCCAATGATGTCAGCTCTATGTATAAGTAAGAAAATTACCAAGAGGAGAAATTTTTCAGATAAAATGATGGAATTTTTTCAAAGACTTTATTCACCAATTATAGATGTCGTTTTAAGGAGGAAACAAATCGTTTTAGTAGCTTCTTTTTTATTATTTGGACTTTCACTTATAGTCTTGAATAAACTAGGAGGTGAGTTTATTCCTCAGTTAGATGAAGGTGATTTTGCTGTTGAAACTAGGGTTCCAGTTGGTAGTTCCATAGAACAATCTATTGAAGTTTCTAGAAAAGCTCAGAAAATCATACTATCAAACTATTCAGAAGTGAAGCAGGTGGTAAGTAAAATAGGTTCAGGAGAAATTCCTACAGATCCCATGCCTATAGAAGCAGGTGATATGATGATAGTGTTAAAACCAAAAAGTCAATGGGAAAATGCATCGAGTAGGGAAGAATTAGCTGAAAAAATGATAAATTCATTATCTGTAATTCCTAACGCTACATTCAGTTTTCAGCAACCAATTCAAATGCGTTTTAATGAGTTGCTTACAGGAGCAAAACAGGATGTTGTAATAAAAATTTATGGCGAAAATTTAGATACACTTGCCTTACTGTCAAAGAAGCTTGGTAAACAGATTGCAAGTGTTGAAGGTGTTAATGATCTATACGTTGAAGAAATAACTGGTTTACCGCAAATTCAGATTCAAATGAAATCTGATATGATTTCTAAGTATGGATTGAATATAAGCGATATAAATAAGTTTGTTAGAATTGGATTTGCAGGTCAATCCGCTGGAATGGTGTACGAGGGAGAACGTAGATTCAATATGGTAGTTCGTTTAACAGATCAGTCTCGTTCAGATATTGAAGATGTTAGAAATCTGCTGATTAAGACCCCTCAAGGGCAGCAAATACCTCTTAGGGAATTGGCTGAGATATCTTATAAGCCAGGTCCAGTACAAATTCAACGTGATAATGCTAAGCGTAGAGTTATTATAGCTTATAATGTACGTGGTCGAGATGTGAAAAGTACTGTTTCTGAAATAAAGGAGATTATTGCAGAAAAAATAAGTATGCCACCAGCTTATTATGTTACATATGGAGGACAATTTAAAAACCTACAGGCCGCAAGTAAACGTCTTTCAATAGTTTTACCAATCGCTTTATTATTAATATTTATACTCTTATATTTTACATTTGCAAAAATCAAGCAAGCCTTATTAATCTTTACAGCAATTCCCCTGTCTGCTATAGGTGGAATATTTGCTCTATATCTGCGAGATATGCCTTTTAGTATATCTGCAGGAGTCGGATTTATTGCTTTGTTCGGTGTATCTGTGCTTGATGGGATAGTATTGATTTCTGAATTCAATCAGTTGGAATCGGAAGGAATAAGTGATATATACAAGCGTGTAAAAGAGGGAGTAAAGAAAAGATTACGTCCTGTTTTGATGACTTCATTTTTAGCTTCGTTCGGCTTTTTGCCAATGGCTATCTCAACAACTGCTGGAGCAGAGGTTCAAAGGCCTTTAGCAACTGTGGTGATTGGAGGTTTGATATCTGCCACAATTCTTACCTTAATAGTTTTACCAGTATTGTATGTTCTGTTTTCAAAAAACATGCGAATAAAAACACCAAAAATAGCGGCAAGTTTCGCTATGATTCTTTTTGGTATTATATTATTGCCAAACGGAACTAACGCTCAAAGGCTTATAAGTTTAGATCAAGCTTTAAAAGAGGCAGTTGAGAATAATGTATCAATAAAAATAGCGAATCAAAACATTGAATATCAACAGATTATAAAGAGTGGTTCATTTAGTTTGCCTAGAACAGACTTTACTTATTCGTTTGGTGAAATAAATAGCCCTGGAATTAAGGATAATAGTGTTAGTATTTCTCAGACAATTGCATTTCCAACTGTTTATTTTAAAAGGATGAGTTTGGCAAAAGCTAGAATTTTGAGTGCTGAGAATAGTAAAAAAATTGAAATTGCTTTGTTGAAGCAAAAGCTTAAAAGTGTTTATTGGCGATATGTTTATCTGAAAGAAAAGTTCAATTTATATGAGCGGAATGATAGTATATATAATCAAATATTCGAGATAAGTAATAAGCGATATCTCGCAGGTGAGACTAATTATCTCGAATTTCTAAATGCCAAAACTCAATCAATGCAAATTAGAAATAAAAAAGAACAGTTATCTTCTGAAATTATAATAGTAAAGAAGGAGCTACAGTCTTTAATTTCTACAAATGAGGATATAGATGTTCTGGATACTAAATTAGTTATGGCAACAATTTCTAAAAATGAAGTTGATTTGAAAAACAATGCAAATTTGAAATATCTCAAATCTCAGGCTAGTATATTTGAGAAAGAAGTTAAACTTAATAAAAGTAGCTTTCTGCCGAATATCAGCTTTGCTTATAATAATCAAAGCTTTAAAGAATTTGGAAATAGTACTAAAAGATTTTCATATGCAAGTGTAGGTATAGTTCTTCCAATATTTCCTGGAGGAAATAGATCAAAAATTAAAGCGAGTATTAAGCAAAAAGAAATAAGTGATTCACGAATAGAATTGGAAAAGAGAAATTTAGAGATGACTTTAGCTTCAATGATTGTAAAATATGAGAAAATACTAAATTCAATCAACTACTATTCCAATAGCGCATTAGCTCAATCAAAACTTCTTAAAGAAAAAACCGAAATTGCCTTTAAATCAGGAGAGATTTCGTATACTCAAATGCTACAAAATTACACTATAGCTAATACAGTGCAAGCAGAGTATCTTGATAAATTATACGAATTGCAAATTGTTGTTATTGCAATTGAAACTATCACCAATAATATTTAAAAAAATGAATAAGTATCATATATATATTCTATTTATAGCTTTTGTTTCAATATTTAGTTCCTGCAAAAACAGAAGTAAAGAATCAAAGACATTAAATCAAAAAAACAGTTTTTTGGAAGTTTTATTCAATGAAGATCAGTTTCGTTTGGGAGGAGTTGAAATAGCGAGGCTTGAAAAACGCATAATGTCAGAAGATATTAAATTAAATGGTGAAATAATAAATACACCTAGTGGTAAGGTTATTGTATCAGCAGTACTAGGGGGTAATATTAGTTCTGTAAACTTAATAGAAGGGCAATATGTTAAAAAGGGCGAAAGCTTGTTTGAAATAGAGAATATTGAATATGTTAAACTACAAAAAGAATATTTGAGGATTAAGAGTGATTTAACATATCTAAAAACAGAGTATAAACGACAAGAAAAACTGCGAAAACAAAATATTAATTCGGAGAAAAAATTTCAGAAAACAACAAATGAATTTCATTCTGCTAAAGCAAATTTAAAGGCTCTCGAACAAATTCTATCAAGTATAGGTTTTGATACACATAATATTAGCAGTGAAAATATTAGTTCCAAATTAACAATAAAGGCTCCAATATCTGGAAATATTTCCATAGTTAATATTAATAATGGAAGTTATGTTGAAGCAAAAGATATCTTGTTGGAGATTATAAATAACGATAAACTATTACTTAAGCTTAATGCTTTCGAAAAAGATTTTGAACATTTAAGTCTAGGACAGTCTATTAATTTCTCAACTGTGAAAAGTGATAGCTTTGATAATACTGCAACTCTTAGTTCTATAGGTCAGATTATTAACACAGATAGAACTATTAGTTTAATAGGGAGTATTAAATCTGAGGGGAATTTCTTGTCAGGCATGTTTGTCAAGGCAAAAATTAAAACAAACACAAAGGAACGATGTGTAATAATGTCTGATGGAGTTGTTGATTATAAGGGAATTAAATATATAATACAACTAAAAAATAAAACTAAAGATTGCTACAAGTTTAAATTAATTCCAGTAAAAATAGCTGTTGTTAATGATAAGTATACTTCAATTGAATTACCTGATGAATTCAATATTCAAGAATCAGATGTAGTTGTCAAAAATGCCTATGTTATCTTGGCAAGTTTGATAAATTCTCAAGAAGAATAAATCTTATGAATCTATCTGGATAATATAACTGATATAAATTAAATACAAAAGTTTTTAAATGAATGAATCTTTACATAAAAAAAGTAAAAGGAATTCAAATTCAATACTTGAATTAATTCTATTCATTTATTATCAGAATATTATTCTTAAATAATAATTAAGTGTTATTATGTGAGTTTTTTATTATTTACAGTTTGAGAAAATAATATAGAAAACAAACTCACTACATAATATTCACAATCTATAAAAAAAACACGAAATATGGATAGGAAAAAAATAATAGCATTTTTAGCTGTGACAATATTATGTTTTGTTACTACTAATTTGTTTGCTCATGGGGTTAATAAAGATACTCAAACTTTTCTCCTCGGAAACGAAGGTGTAAATTTTATTCCATTTTTATATATAGGAGCGGAGCATATGATTACAGGTTATGATCATTTACTTTTCTTGGTAGCTGTGGTTTTCTTTCTGACCAAACCAAGAGAAGTGTTTACTTATGTTAGTTTTTTTACAATTGGACACAGTACAACCCTACTGTTAGGAGTATTGGCAGATATCTCAATAAATTCAAATTTGATAGATGCTATTATTGCTCTGAGTATCATATATAAAGCATTTGATAATCTTGGTGGCTTTAAGCAAATCTTTGGAAAACAACCAAATACAAAACTTGCAGTATTGGTTTTTGGTCTTTTTCATGGTTTTGGATTAGCTAGCAAATTACAGGAGTTGTCTTTAGCTAAGAATGGTTTGTTTACCAATCTTATAGGATTTAATATTGGAGTTGAAATAGGTCAATTTATGGCTTTGGTATTAGTAATATTTATTATTAGCAAATGGAGAAAACATCAAAGCTTCTTGCGTTTTTCAACTCTAACAAATACTCTATTAATGATTGGTGGAGTGGTATTGATGGGATATCAATTGGTAGGCTATCTAGTAAATAATTAATCAAAGTAATGACTATTTAAAGATCAGATCAATATTTTGGGGTCTGTATTTTAATGAATTAAAAATCAAACAAAATGTATAATAATATAGAATCAAAAAAGAGAATTTTAATTAATCTATTAATCTCAGTATTAGTAGGGATCACTGTTTTAATTGTAGCTGTTCTCCCTGCAGAATATAATATCGATATTACTGGTTTGGGGAATAAATTAGGTTTTTCAAGCTTGTATGTTTCAGATAATATTAATCTTGAAAAAGTAAAAGAAGTAGAGGAAGTAAAACCAAAACAAGCACATCGTAAAATAGAACTAAAGAATATTGGCTCTCCCAAAAATGTTGCAAGACCTAATTCGGCAGCATTGCCATTATCTAAAGATAATTTTGCAAAACGTTTTGATGAAGTAAATGTAACAGTTCCTGCTGGTAAGGGTATAGAATATAAGTTTTGGGCAAAGCAATTAGGACATGTCAAATACGAATGGAGTACAAATGAAGAGGAGTTATTTATTGATTTTCATGGCGAAACCAAAGATTCTAAAGGTTTTTATGAAAGTTATACAGTTGCATATTCAGACAATATGGGTGGAACTTTTCTTGCTCCTTTTACAGGAAAACATGGTTGGTATTTTAAAAATTCTACAAAAAATGATATCCAAGTTAATATAAAATTAGAAGGTGAATATATTTTGATGCAATAATACCTCTATTTTTTATTTTAGATAAAATTAGGACTTGTTAGAATAAATCTAGGATTTTCTAATCTTCACAATTCAAGGCATGCAAAATTGTTTGCCTTGAATTTTTTTATCTGCTAGTATATTAAAATTTATTTCATCCATGAAAAAATATATTCTGATAATTCAGATACTTTATTTATGTTGAATTTCTTTTCTTTCATATATATTGTTTAGCATCGCGGTGGGTAGCCTATGCAAAAGATAGCTTGTTTTTTCTTTTAAATTAATTCTATATTTGGAAAATATACAAGTATGAAGAATCTCATAATCTCTAAAGCACGACTCATTGATTTATAGTAGATGTTTCGCAAGCTCAACAGGACGTCCCC
>JAOARN010000011.1 GCA_025210485.1 Marinifilaceae bacterium
AATGCTTTCACCGTTTATGGTTGGTCGGTTAGTTTTGGTTTAAATTACAGTATTTTTGGGTCTTAGGGGTTCGCACTTGTTGATTTTAGTTTTGTTATTGAATCTTCAAATCTTCTTATACTAAAATTCTAGAGTTGTATTTAGAGTATTGATAGTTTATCAAATTTAGATGATTGGTGACAAATATTATTAATTGACTTTGTTGTTGCAAGTGTTTAATTAGTGTGCTCTGTATTGATTGAATATGTGTTTTTTTTGTTTTTGAAATGCTTTCACCGTTTATGGTTGGTCAATCGATTTGGTATAAAAATGTTGTGGTTTAGTGTTTTAAGAATTTACATTTATTGATTTTAGCTTTGTTGTGGAATCTTTAAATCCTACTATACTTTAATTATTGAGCTGTTTTCCCAATATTATTGTTTATTAATTCGGATAATTGGGACTCAGATTTTGTTATACAACTTAGATGTTGGGATGTCGGAATGGGATACTCTGCATTTCTTCGCTGGTATGCATTTTGGACTTTTAAATTCCTTTCATCGTTTATGGTTGGTCGGCTATGTTGCAAGGTTTTCGCTATACACTTAAGTATTTTAATATTTATTCTACGCAACCATCTCTTAAATTTTCCATCATAATCAAAATGATATTTATAATATTATTGATTAATAAAATATAGCATAATAATTGTTAGTTTTATTTTAATTAGCTTAAATTGTAAAGAGAATTTTAATTCCTATAACAACAAATTAAAAATAAATATATGAGATTATACTTATTTATATTGCTGTTTGCAATATGTCCAAATTTATGCATTGGACAAACTGAAAACTCCAAATTATGGAAAAAAATTGAAGAATTAGAACTTCAAGAAAAAATAAAAGACGCAAATCTTGTTCTAGATAAAATTATTGAGAATACAAATCCTAGCTCAACCGACTATGTGAAATCATATCTTTATAAATCTAAATTTACCAATCGATTATCTGAAAATTCGGTTGAAAAGACTTTGAAGCAATTGAAAAAAGGAATTGATAATTCAGAATTTCCCAATTCTGCATTGTTACATTCAATTTATGCACAGAGTTTAGCAAAATATTATAATTATTATCGATATAGAATCGATAATCAGACTGAACTTGATAAGTCTGAACTAGGTGGGGATTATAAACAATGGGATAGAGCTAGTTTTATGTTGAATATTGATTATCATATTAGTAAATCTTTGGAGCGAAAAAAAATATTGCTGGATTTACCTGTTACAAAATATAGCAATATTCTTACTGATGGTAGGAATACTATAAACTTAAGACCTAGTATCTATGATATTTTAGCATTCCGAGCTATAGATATCTATTCTGATATGAGAGAGTTTAGAATGGTTCCCTATATCAAGCATAAACAATCCTTTTGTTATGTTTGTTCTACTCAGAATCTTAATAATCATAATTTGAATAAAGATGATATAGTAGATAAGATTATTTCAGTATATAAAGAGCTTGAAAACTATTATATTGATAGAGATGTTGAAGTTTATATAGATGTTTTGTTAAATAGATTAGAAAAATTCAATAGATTTTATGGCAACTCTTCAAGCAAAAAGTTTTTGGAAATTCTGGAAGATTTATCAAGTAAATTTCATGATAGTAAAGCCTCAGGAATGATAAATTACCAAATAGGCAAAACCTTATGTGAACAATCATTTGAAAAAGAGATTAATCATTTAAGAAAAAAAGATAATCTTATTAAAGCTCATGATATCTTTTCGAAAATAATCAAAGAGTTCCCTTATTCTGAGGCTGCAGTTTTATCCAAGCTGAAGATAAAAAAGCTGGAACATAAAAGCATAGGTATAAAAACCGAAGCTTTTGTTTATCCAAATAAGGAATTTTTAGCACGTGTTGATTTTAAAAATATAGAAGATTTTAATTTGTTTTTTTATAGAATAGGTCAAAAGGATGAATTATTTAATTTTAACCTATTGAGCGATTCAGCTTTTGCTAAAAAGCTGAATAAATTTAAATTAATAGAAAAGAATCAATATAAACTGCCTAAAAAGAAAGATTATTACTCCCATTCAACTGAAATTATATTACCTAAATTAGAGTCAGGGAAGTATTTGGTAATAAGTTCACATAAGAATGAGATCAATGGACTGAAAGATATATTATCCTCAAGTGTATTGAATGTTACAAATATTTCTGTTTTGAAACGTCGACTTAATTCAAATCTGGAATTAAAAATTTTGAATCGTAAGAGTGGTGCCGTGTATCCTAATATTGATGTTAGGATAGAGGAGGCGGTTGATTATAGATCGCTCGATAAGAATGGGCTTAAGTCAGATAATAATAGAAAGCCTCTTAATTTGTTGAAAACGGATAGTAATGGGAGACTTATTGTAGATCTTAAAAAATATAAACGGAAAAATATTAGAATTTATTTACATAATGATTCTGATACATGTTCATTTATTGTATATAATAAGCATAGTTATTTTGGATTGAATAGGGAAATAAATAAAGAAAAGAAAGATTTGCGGGCTAGTATTTTTACTGATCGTAGTTTGTATCGACCAGGGCAATCATTGTATTTTAAACTGATTTTATTTGAGTGTAATAGATTTGAATCCAATACAGTAGCAGACACAGAACTTAGATTGAGTTTGTATAATGCTAATGGGCAAAAATTAGAGGATAGAGTTTTGAAAACTAATGATTATGGCTCTGTAAGTGGAGAGTTTAAATTACCTAAAGGGGATTTAACAGGAGTTTATTCTTTGAGAATAGAAGAGCTGAATCCAAATGATAAACGCAGAATTTATGCTCGAAAGAATATTAGGATTGAGGAATATAAAAGAGCAAAGACTAATTTCTATATAAATTCGATTACGAAAACATATAATATAAATGATACTGTTCAAATAACAGGGAAAGCCGAATCTTTATTTGGTGGTAATAATGCTAATTCCACAATTTCATATCAAATTTATTGTTCTTCTCAGAATTCATGGTCACCAAAAAGATATTACGATTCAAAATCTTTTATAATTAAAACGGGTAAGGTAAAAACTGACTCTGTTGGGAATTTTAAATTAAGTTTTATTGCAAAGGCATTGTCTGAAAATGATTCTATTAATAAATTAAATTATACTTATTCTGCAAAACTTAAGTTTGTAGATCAGTCTGGCGAAACTCATGAGAAATCTAAAGCTATTATTATAGGTTATCGTAATTATAGCCTAAACTATAATATTCCTTCTAGAATTGATCTGAACAATGAGCCATCTTCTAGTTTTTATACAACTGATTTAAATAATGTAAAGTTAAAGTCAAGAATTGAAATAAATTTGGAAAGATTAATCTTGCCATCACGTATTTTAAAACCTAGATATTGGGATATTCCAGAAGAACAAATTATTAGTAAACAAGATTTTGTTAAACACTTTCCATATATAGCTTATGATAAATATGATTTGAAAGATAATTGGGAAGCTAAATCTACTGTCTTCAGACAAATATATGATGGTGATAAGGAGAATAAAATTAAATTTAATGAAATTAAATTCGTTAAAGCTGGCTGTTATCGATTTAAATTGAAAGCTATAACTCAATTTGGAGATACCATAGAAAAATCCAATGTTATTGAGATAGTTGATTCGAGAAATAGAACAATAACTAATAATCTTATTTTTGATTATGCATTTATCAATAAGGATATAAAGAAAGATAAAAACTTAGTTTGTGTTTTTCGTACAGCTTATGATAATCTGTATTTAAATTTAGAAGCATACAAGGATAAAGAATTAATATATTCTGATTGTTTAAATATTAAGTCAAATTACAGTAAACTTAAAATTCCTATTAAAGATGTAAATCCTGGGAGAATACAATTATTGTTTTCTTATGTTAAGAACAATAGGGTATATGCCAAGAAAGAAACAATTGAATTAAAGAAAGAAAATAAAGATTTAAAAATAGAAACTATTAGTTTTAGGGATAAAATATATCCTGGGAGTATTGAAAAGTGGAGTTTTAGAATCAAAGAAGATAATAAATTAGAAGCAAATGCAGAGTTGCTAGCATCTATGTATGATAGCTCTTTAGATCAAATTGCTACTAATATTGGTTCATATGAAAATATGTGGCCAGCAGAGTTGATTACAGATGTTTATAATTCGTCTAATGTTTCAAATTATGATTATTATGAATTTTTTAAACTTAACAATTTCCATTCAGCAAATTTAGATTATGTAAGGGAACCAGTTAGCATATTCAGGAAGTATTCAGATTTGAAAAACTATGGATTTGGTTTGTTTTACAATTCGAATAGTAATTATATTTTTAAGTTAAGAAATAAAATATCGAAAACCACTATAAAAAATACTTCTGGTTTTGTCTTTGCTAGTAGTGGTCAACCTTTAAAAGATGTTAAATTAGCAATAAAAGCTAGTTCTCAATATGTGTATACAGATGAATTAGGTTTTTATTCTATTGAAACCAGTGCAGGCGATACAATTATGATAAGTAGAGAGAATTGTAAGGACCATATTTTAAAAATCGACCAGCCAGGTGTTTATAATTTTATTTTAAAGCTTAATGAGAATGTTGATAAGTATGGCATTCAGTATGATATGTCATATGGTGGAGGTTTAAGGAGGAAGTCTGCTATGGTTGGATTTGCAGGATCTGTTAATGGGCTGTCTCCTGGGAATCAACAATTTGTTGATGAGGAACTGGAAGTTGAAGATTCGGAAGAAATGGGAAGCTTGGATGAAATAAAAGTAAATTTTACTAATAATGAAACGAATAGTCCTGATAGGTTTGTTTTTAATGACCTAGAGCTGCGCGAAAATTTAAAGGAAACTGCATTCTTTTACCCTCATTTACGTACAAATAAAAAAGGAGAGGTGGAATTTGAGTTTACGAGTCCTGAAGCTATGACTAGTTGGAAATTAATGTTATTTGCACATAAAAAGAATGCTAATTCTTGTAGATTAGAAAAGGGATTGTATACAAGAAAGAAAATGAGTATTGTGCCCGATATTCCAAGATTTTATAGGATAGGGGATAAGATTGTTTTTAGTGCAAAACTGAATAACCTCACTGACGAGGATTTAGAAACAGGCTTGAAATTGGAGTTTTTTGATCCAATAAGTGGCACAGATATTAGCAGAAAAATAATAGTAGAGAGTGGCTTTAAGACCGGTGTTATATCTAGGAATAGTTCTAAAATTATTCAATGGAATATTAATATTCCTGATGGCCTGGTCGCTGTTCAATACAAAGTTATGGCAAAGTCAGAGGAGTCAAGTGATGGCGAACAGGGAATAATTCCAGTACTTTCAAATAAAGTTCTTATTACAGAATCCTTGGCATTAAATGTTGCACCAGGAAAGACAAAATTGTATAATTTTGAAAATATGTTAAGTAACAATTCGAAAACATTGAAAAATCATAAATTGACTTTTGAATATACAGCAAATATGTCCTGGACTGTTTTAAAAACTTTACCATATATGATGGAATCCTTTAATGAAAGTTCGGATGAAACTTTTGCAAGATTGTATGCTAATTTATTGGCTCAAGATCTAATTCGCAAAAATCCAGATATAAAAAAACAAATCGATATTTGGAAGGAAAAATCTTTATTGGAATCCCCTCTAAATATGAATCAGGAATTAAAGACAAGCCTTATCTCTGAAACCCCATGGTTTAGGGATTTATTGAGTGATGATCAAAATCATCAGAAATTAAGTTTTATGTTTAATTCTAATAATTTAAAAGATCAATTAAATAGAACAAGGAGACAACTTTCTGCTTTGCAATTGCCTTCAGGTGCTTTTCCTTGGTTTAAAGGGGGAAGTCCAAATTCTTATATAACTAGGAATATACTATTGGGCTTTGGTCAATTATTAAAATATGGTATTCTTGATAATTCAAATGACAAGATGATTAAATTAGCATTGTCTTATCTTGATTCTGAGTATATTAATAAGTTTAAATTTGGTGCCAAAAAAGATCAAAGTAAGTTTATGTTAAGAAGGGATATTGTACATTATTTTTATGTTAGAAGTTTTTTCTTTGATAAATACCCTATGAGTAAAGATCTTTCCACAAGTCATAAATTATTTTTAGAATCAGTAAAAAAATATGGATTAGACAAGGATTTATATTCAAAATCTATGATTGGAATTATACTGTGTAGATCGAATGAAAGAATACTTGCCAAGAAAATTCTGGAAGCTTTTAAGCAAACATCAGTAGATTCAGAGGAAAATGGTATTTACTGGAAGTCTAATATTGCTTCATGGCATTGGTATCAAGATCCTATTGTTGTTCAGTCGCTTATTCTTCAGATGTTTAATGAACTTGATCCTAATTCTAAGTTGATTACAGGAATCAAAAAATATATACTGAAGAGTAAAAAATTACATTCTTGGAATTCGAATCGTGCGGCAAGTGAAGCAATATATTCATTATTAAGTTCAAATAAGACTAATTTAAATGCTAAAGAACATTATGATATTGAGATAGGTGAAAATAAATTTAGTATAGATAAAAATACGGCCCAAGCTTCTAATTCTATAACTAATTATGTGAAAAAGTCATGGAATTCAAATCAGATAAATAACAGTATGTCTGAAATAAAAATCAAGAACAAAGGTGAATCAATTGGGTTTGGAGCAGTATATTGGCAGTATTTTGAGAATATTGATCAAGTAAAATCTAGTTTGAATAATCCATTGCAGATTAAAAAGCAAGTTTTTATTCGCAAAATTGTCGATAGTAAGGAGAAATTAATTCCTGTTGAAAATCAGGAGATCAAATTAGGAGATAAAATATGTGTTAGAATCGTATTAAAACTTTCTGATGAACTCAATTATTTGCATTTGAAGGATTTAAGACCTGCTGGTTGTGAGCCTGTAGAACAATATTCAGGATATAAGCATAAGCCATATGGTAGTTACTATCAGTCGGTTAAAGATGCATCTATTAATTTTTATTTTGACTCTTTAGCAAAGGGTACTTATGTTTTTGAATATGACCTTTATGCGAATGATATCGGTGAATATACAACAGGTTATGCCAAGGTACAATCTTATTATGCTCCCGAATATAATGCAAATAGTAAATCATCTCGAATTAATATAAGTGAGTAGATAATAGGTATAAAAATTTTAAAAAGAGTTGGTGATTTATTTACTGACTCTTTTATTCAACTTTTGAGAACTTATTTGTGAATTGTCTAATCACTACATAATATTTTATGGAAAAAGAAATCGACATTCTTGAAAATAGAATTCTTATTCCATGTTAATAAGGTTTGCGGGCATATTCCTGTATATACTAGGACTGTGTAGAATCAATCTTATATTTATTATTATCCTGGTCGTAAGAGGCTTTATATTGACGTATATAAAAAATCCCATAAAATACACAATATTGATTTTATGGGATTTTTTCAATTTTCCGAAGGTCTATTTGTTATGTAGAATTTCACGGATCTGTTCAGAAGTTAGATTTCTATTTTCCCAAGTAGCTGAATAATACTTTTAAAATAAACATATGTATTTATTTCATATAATCTAATGATATGGAAGCAGTTCTCATGGTTCTAACATTGGAGCCACAGAATAAAGAATTTCCAGCTGCTAAAACTAATATATCGATTAGGTGTTTCAATGATGTTATTATCCAAATCATATTGAGTAGACTCCATAGTATTATATATCGCCTCTAATTCGTTAAGGCAATACACATAGCACTTCTTGATTTATAATCTGGGGGTAAATTATTATTCTTTTCAATTTTTTCTAAATTCAACTTCTAATTTTTCAAATACTTTAATGGAATCTTCTTTCAATTTTTTTTTTGTTTTTTTTCGTATTTGATATAGTTTATTAAATAGATTCACTGTTTTTTAGCTTTCGTATCATCTCCTATTTCTATAAATTTTCTTTTGCAGTGTTGGTTTCATGCTAATAGAATCGTTTTTGAATATTTCCATCCCTCAAGAACTTTGTAGGATTATATCAATTTGTATGGACAATTATTCTGGATACGCTTACAAAAAAACCCAACCAGAATTATTCTAGTTGGGTTTTTAATATTTTTTACAAATTTTATTTTTTAGCTCTCTGTTTTGCAGCTTCTTCTAATCTTTTTTGGAAACCAGATTTTTTCTTAGGTGGTTTATTTTTATTTTCTTCAAGCATAGCTAAAATTTTATCATCATCAACCATGAATTTTCTAATAGCCCAAGTTTGAACAATAGTAAATAGGGTTGCTATAAAATAATAATAACTTAAACCTGATGCATAATTATTAAACCAAACAAGTAACATAACTGGCATTAAATACATCATTGTCTGCATGCCTGGCATTTGTTGAGTACCTTGTGTCATTTGACCATTCATACGAGTATAAATAAGGTTGGTAACAGCCATTAACAGACAGAATAAACTCACATGATCACCATAGAAAGGGATATCGAATGGAAGAGTAAAAATACTATCATATGATGAAAGATCGCTAGCCCAAAGGAATGATTCTTGGCGCAATTCGATAGATGCTGGAAAAAATCTAAACATTGCAATCAATATTGGGAATTGAACTAACATAGGCAGACATCCTCCAAGTGGATTTACACCAACTTTTTTATAGAGTGCCATTGTTGCTTGTTGTCGCTCAACAGCTTTATCTTTGGGGAATTTCTCATTTATTTCATCAATTTGAGGTTTTAGAACCCTCATTTTAGCAGAAGATAAATAAGAACGATAAGTTAGCGGAGCCAATACTAATTTTATTATAATAGTTAGTATTAGAATTATCAAGCCATAACTTCCAATATAATTTTCAAGAAAATTAAAAATAGGGATAACAATAAATCTATTAACCCAGCCAAATATTTTCCAGCCTAAATCCACTAATGATTGCAATTCTATTTCTTTACCATATTTTTTTAGTGTCAAATAATGGTTAGGACCAAAATAAAATTGCATTGGATAAGACTCAACATTATTACCATTATAAGCTAATTCTATTTCTGCTTTAAAATTCTTTAAAACATCTGACTCTTCATCTGCCATTTGGGAATTAAGTTTTACACCCGCAAATGAATCTTTAGCAATTAATACAGAAGAGAAGAATTGTTGTTTAAAACCAATCCATTTTACCTTCGATTCAGGTTTTTCTTCATCGTCTCCTGAAATAGAAAGATATTCAACATTCTCTTCTATAGGCTTGTAATAAAGGGCTGTGTGTTGATTTTCAAACTTTTTACCTTTTTCTTTACTAATTAATTCGTCTTCAATATTTAGAGCAATTGTTCTGGTATTTCTAGGAATAATATTTCCCATACCGACAAAGTTAATATCGAAATCTAGCATATAAGAATTATCCTTAAGCGAGTATTTATATTCTATATATTGATTTTCACCCAAAGAGCATTTCATGCTAAGTTGCTTTAGACTATCATTTGCTATGATAACACCTTGTCCTTTATCAAACAATAAGTCCTCTGTATTTATAGTTTTTCCCTCTGCAAAAAAACTTGTTCCAAATTTATTATTCTCTGATCCCCAAACGAATAATTCTTTTTGGTCATAAGTTTTGTAATCCTTTAACTCAACAGAAAATATCTTACCCCCTAAATTAGAGACCTTAAGTTTAATAAGTTCGTTCTCAAGAACAGTAAACTCAATACTATCTTTATTTGCAACATTATTAGCAAAAGAACCATAGTTTTTAGCTAACTGAACTGAGTCAGTTTTAGTTTCGATTGCTTTTTGAGCTTCAATAGCATTCTTTTGTTCTAGTTCTTGTTTTTTCACAAGAGCAATAGAATCTCTGTACTTTTTTTCTTTTGCGAGTTGCTCTTCGCTTGGTCTATTAAAATATGATGCCCCAATAAGAATTGCACCAATAATCAATAGACCATATAAGGTATTTTTGTCCATTCGTTAATTTTTATTTATGGAATTAGTTATCTGAATACTAATAGACTGTCTAAATTGTATTGTTATTTTTAAATAAATTTAGACAGTTTTATGATATTATTTTTCCAATGCAGCCTTGATAAATCCAACAAATAAAGGATGTGGATTTATAACAGTACTTTTATATTCAGGATGATATTGAACACCCACAAACCATTTATGATTCTTCAATTCAACAACCTCAACAAGACCAGTATCAGGGTTAAATCCAACAGGTTTAAGACCAGCCTTTTCAAATTCTTCCTTATATTCGCTATTAAATTCGTATCTATGACGGTGACGTTCAGTGATTTCAGTCTCTCCATATGCATCGGCAATTTTGCTAGTTTTATGTAAAGTACAAGCATAAGAACCTAGACGCATGGTGCCACCTTTCTCGGTAACATTTTTTTGTTCCTCCATAAGATTGATTACCGGATGCGGAGTTTGTGGATTCATCTCTAGAGAATCAGCCTCTTCAAGTTTTAATACATTTCGCGCAAATTCGATAACTGAAATTTGCATACCGAGACAGATTCCTAGGAAAGGAACATTATTCTCACGAGCAAATTTGACTGCTAATATTTTCCCCTCGATTCCTCTATGACCAAAACCTGGAGCAACAAGAATTGCATTAAGATTTTTCAACTCCTCTTTATAATTTGCATCTTTAAGTTTCTCAGAGTGTATCCATTTTATATTAACCTTACATTCATGAACAGCACCTGCATGCACAAAAGCCTCAACTATAGATTTATAAGCATCGTGTAATTCAACATACTTACCTACAAGTCCAACAGTAATTTCTGTTTTAGGATTTTGGAATCTATTTAAAAACTTCGTCCATTCGACCAATTTTGGTTCTTTTTTCAATGGAATTTTTAATTTTTCACAAACAGTAACATCCAACTTTTCCTCTCTCATTTTAAGAGGCACCTCGTAAATAGTATTTACATCGATTGATTGTATAACCGAATTTGGTTCTACATTACAGAAAAGGGCTACTTTTTTTCTCAAATCTTGAGGTAATTCATGTTCTGTTCTAAGAACAAGAACCTCAGGTTGAACACCAATTTCAAGCAATGACTTAACAGAATGCTGTGTTGGTTTAGTTTTTAACTCACCTGATGCTGCAAGAAAAGGAACCAAGGTAAGATGTACTACCATTGCATCACTTCCTAATTCCCATTTCAATTGTCTAACAGCCTCAACATATGGTAGAGATTCAATATCCCCAACAGTGCCGCCTATTTCTGTAATTACTATATCATATTTGCCTTTACTTCCTAGAAGTTTTACATTTCGTTTGATCTCATCTGTAATATGTGGAATAATCTGAACTGTTTTACCTAAAAAGTCTCCTCGGCGTTCTTTTTCAATAACATTTTGATATATCCTACCAGTAGTTACGTTATTTGCCTGTGATGTAGGTGCATTGGTAAATCTCTCATAATGCCCTAAATCTAAATCTGTTTCGGCTCCATCTTCGGTAACATAACATTCGCCATGCTCATATGGATTTAAAGTTCCTGGATCTACATTAAGATATGGATCTAATTTTTGATTGGTTACTGAATATCCTCTTGCTTGTAACAACTTTGCTAAAGATGCTGCTATAATACCTTTCCCTAGCGAGGAAGTTACCCCTCCTGTAACAAATATGTATTTAGTCGATGACACTGTTTTGTAGTTTAGAATTATTAAAACGACAAAATTATATAAAATATGCCTTAATTAAAATATTTTATAAGCTTTGTTGTGTTTTTTACAAAGAACTTATTAGATTTTTCTAGTAAAGAACAGTGCAAAATTATTATAATGCAAACATTTTTAAATACCATCTAATTTAAGACAAACAAGTATCTATGGCTAAGTTTTAGCAATTACAGCAAATAATATTAAACTTATAGCTTGCATTTTTTTAATCTTTAAAAAGATAGTTATATCACTCTTTAAATTTTCCTAATTAAATTTCTTCTGCATCTGAGTTGTAAATATATCATTCACCCAGTTCCATCAATCTTAGTTTATATAGTTTTTTTAAGCTTTGGATTAACTCCTCTCCTGATTTGTTTTCACAAGATTTATTTCTAGTCTTTAACCATTTAGTTTGAGTAGTTTTTAAGTCAGGAGTATTGTTCTTTTTTAGTTTTTTGTAAACTTTATGCATCCTAAAATCCAAACTTGCCAACACCACATCCGAACATATTGCTTTCTCTATTTTGGTTTTAGCTTTAGCAGGATCGAAACTTGGAATTGGGGCTTTGGGACTTATAGATGAATATTTTATATAGGCAGACTCTTTGTTTTTATCATCAGTATAATAATTAACTTTAACCCATGCTTCACCAATTGCAAGTATTTCTACTATTTCATTTTTAGGCAGAGTTTTATTTAATTCTTCTCTTTTTTCATTGTATAGTTTGGCTTCTGGGATTATTATTTTTCTAATATCCAAGTCTAGAAAATCAAAAATATAGTTTTCCTTATCTTTCTCCTCTTTAGTAAGTAGCCCTTGCCAAATTACTGGAGGAAATAGAACCAAATTATAGGCTTTTTTTACCCTGTGAAAATATACGTCAAAATTCGTCCCTGTTGTATAAGTATCGTAGTACTCTTCTTCACTTCCTTCGAAAACAAGATTGGTTGTTGCTGTATCAATAATTTTTCCTGTTTCTTTATCCAAAACCCCCATATTAATAAACTCATTAAATTTACCATGGTCTTTTAAATCTTTATATTGATTTCTTCCTTCATCTAAGTAGCCAATAGTATAATTATCAATGAAAAAATCTCCTCTGAAAAAATTGATTTTTAAACTTCTGTAACCTTTATAGATTTTATAATAAGAGTTTTTATCACTATCCTCAATAATTTCCCATACTCCCTGAAGATGATAAAGTGTCGAATTCCTATTAATTATCTGTGAGTAACTATATGAACTAATCAAAGTAAATAATATTAAAATATAATTTTTTTTCATGGTTATAATCTTTTATATATTTTTTTTGTATAACTAATTCTGTTTTCTAATCCATTTTTTCCCCCATTGACTCTTTCTGTAATTTTTTCAATAGAACTTTTATCAACGACACTTTCAAGTATTTTTTGATTAATTCTCTTTATTTCCCAATAAATCATTGCAGTTTGCATTGCAATATCAATATCTGTTGACATTTTTTCTGGAAATTGTTCTAGAGTTATGGTTGAGTTTTTATTGACTTTCTTCCATTTTTTGTAAACCTTTTCATAATTTTCTTTAAAGGTTAAATGAATAAATCCCACACCTTTATATTTAGACCCATCTCCGCTTGAAATACTTCCATTCCCATATTTGCAAGCATAAACAACATCAAATACTTTTGAATTATTCAAATATTCAGGTTTTACAACTAATCTCCCAGAATTATAGTTCTTATCCTTAACTTTTGATTTCAAATTAGTACTTTTCCCATCACTAAAAATATCATTCCTGTTACTAAATTTATTTATTACAATCTCTTTTCCTGATTTATCCAGAATAGTATCCTTAACTAATTTATCACCATAGGCATTAACTATTTCTTGACTAGATTTATAATTAAAACTTGCATCTCCTTTTGAAGGTCGCTCGTTAGCACCGCTAAGTTCACATTTGTGTATATCGAAATTTATATCTACATAGTTGTATTTATAAGTTATACTATCAAATTTAGCTTCTTTATATAAATGTCCGTTTCGTGTCCACCTAAACAATTCGACTATTCGTCTTGCAGTGTATTTATGCGATTCTTTTAGTAAATTTAAACCTTTGGTCTCCAGACCAATCTGCCCGATAAAATGAGCCATACGTTCTGGAGTATCAATATTGTAGTCCTTATAATATTTATTGATCGCATTGGCAACTTCTGTTGCTCTTGTGTCTGATAAAGAATAGAATATATCTTGTAAGAATTCCTTGTCTATAGATTCTTTAGGAAAGTTTATTCCCTTATACAATATCCGAAGATATTTCAACCATTTTTTTATTGAACTATCATTCTTATTCTCAATTTGGATAATCATAGAAGCTTCA
>JAOARN010000136.1 GCA_025210485.1 Marinifilaceae bacterium
ACATAAACCTTTCGAACTTAAAATTATAATTATAGATAATGCTGGATTTCATTCTTTAAATCAATACAATATTCCAGATAATATTGTATTGATTCGTATTCCTCCATACACTCCTGAATTGAATCCGTCTGAAAAGATATGGCACTATATAAAACAACACTATAAAAATAAAGTATTTGAGAAATTAGATAATGTTAAAGAATGACTACATGAGTTTGTAAGAGAAAAACTAAATAATGAGGTGGTAAAATCAATAACTCAACATAAATTTTATTTAGACGAATTTAAGGCGCAGTTTAATGTGTAATTGGTATTAAATATTGAGCTCAATATTTTAAAATTGAAATCTCAAGTATTGAGGATTATTTATGTAAAATAACAGACAGAGTTTTAATTATACTCCCAATCACACTCCCGATATACACACTGCTTATATTTAAAACTGTAATTATCAATATACTATAGGCTTTGAAGGAAACTTATTTATAAGCCCCTCCAAAACCTCTGTTTTTATTTATTATCTTACATCTTGGATCTTTTTTTTTGATTTAGATTTAAAACAAATATCCAATATATCTGCATTAGTAAAATATTCATGCATTATTTCATTAAGCCTTTCCAGCTTTAATTTATTTATTGTTTTAAGTTTATGTTGTGCGGTTTTAGTGTACTCTTCTTTTTTAAGATATGCTTCTACTTCTACCATCCAATTTGATTTAAATTTAACTTCTTGAATTAGTTTTTCTCGTAGTTGATTAATTTTTTGATTAAAAAACTGTTTAGGCAAGCCTGACTGAATAATAGAATTAACAAGCATTGCCATTTTTATTTTTAATTCTTGTGCTCTTTTGGGATCACACAAAAATTGAATAGAAGTTACCAATCTGCCATCTTTCTCTTTCTGATATTTCTGTTGAACTGACACAGCATATGTTCCCCCTTCTTTCTCTCTAACAAGTCTTGTAAGCTCTTTTCCTAAATATTTTTTAACAAGCAAGTGTGATAATTCTTCTTCGTTAGTATATTCTATTTTTTTATTATAAACAATAAGATTAATAGCTTTTTTATCAACTGCTTCGTACTCATAAATTTTCTTAGTATATCCTTTCGGAAACAAATTAGGATGATTCAGAGCTTTATCATCACGAACTATATCTTTTATATTGGAAAGATATTTTTGTAAATAAGTTTCGATATCCTCTTCTTTAATATTTGCAGTTATGTAAAACACCCAATCACTTGCATCACATATTCTTGATTTATAAACTCTTTCAATATCTTTCAGATTTAAATTTTCATAGAATTCATTATTAAATTTAATTATACGCTCACTTTCACCAAGCAATACATTATTAAGATCGTCTTGCATTTGCTCTTCCAGAGATTTTGTTTGTCGATTAGTTATAATTCCAGCAGCCTTATACTCATCAAGTATATTTTCATCAAATCTAGGTTCCTCAAATTGAGCATATATAACTTTCATTAATGCCTCAATATTAGCTTGTGAACAAGTAGCTTGAATTTTCTCTTTTTTTTCAGTTAATATTATTTTACTTTTCAGTTTATTTTTTGCCATATATTTTGCATACTCAATGGAATTTAAATTACCCAGACCAAAAATTGCAGCTTTTTCGACAAATAATGAAGAAGCTAAATCATCGGTTTCTATTGCGCTAGATCCTCCATTACTTTTGCCATAAACGAGCACTCTATTTTTTATTTTACTATCTTTTTTATAGAAAACCCTCATATTATTAGGAAGACTGTATTTAACTACTCCATGTTTTGGAATTCGTTTTTTCTCAATTTCAACAATAGGCAAAACTTGTTTTTTCAACAATGTTTTCGTTTCATTAATCTCAATAGGTTTCCATTTTATCTTTGAGCTCAAAGCTTTTTTAATTTCCATATCTGACAAGAAATCAGCATTTGTATTGCCTTCCATTAGCACATATGAATTTCGTGAAAAATCTAAGCTTTGAATATATTTATTAAAATCCTCAAAACTTAATTCCTTAATTAAGGATATCATCAATTCGGCTTCTTGTTTTTTGTTTCTATACTGATGTCCATTAATAAACTCTGCTTTTATATTCTCAAGAATTTCTTTTTCGCTACTTTTAATATTTTCAGATAATTGTTTTTGATAAATATCTATACCTTTCTTCTTCTCTGCTTCAAATTGAGTTTCTGAGAGTAATCCTGACTTAATATAATTAATATAAGAGGCAATATACTCGATAGATTCAGCATCCTTATTAGCTTTTGGGATTATAGAAAATCTAACAATATCGTAATCGGCTTTTAAATCTTCGGTTGCTGCATCAAGTATAGTAAAAGGTACAAGAGGGTCTTGAATCATTCTACGAATATCTTTTTTCATCATTACGGTTAAAAGATTTCTTTTTAAAACATAATTCTTGTATTCTTTGGTTGATTTATCATAAATGTTCTTCATGCGCAATTCATAATGGTAAGAAGTTCTCTTTATATCATCTGCTTTGTATCTAACAAACAATAATTCATCATGATTATCCACATCAAATGATGGTACGTCAGGCAAAACTTTAGCAAGAGGCTTATTTTCGAATCGTTTTCGTATCTCTTCCTTTATTTTCTTAACATTCACATCTCCATAAACAAGGACACACTGCATATCTGGACGATACCATTTTACATAAAAATCTTTTATTGTCTTTAATTTAAAATTCTTGATAACATTTATATCTCCAATAACGGATCTATGGCTATACCTATTATTATTATATTGAGCTATTTTAAATTTATTAATTTTCTTTTTATTCCCTTTCATTGTTCTGCGATGCTCTTCTATAATAACTGGTCGTTCTTCTTCAACATCCTTTTGATTAAGAAGAATATCTCCCGACCAATCACTTGCTAGATTCAAAGCATCCATCATAGCTTCTTGGTTATTTGTTGGTATATTGTTTATATAGTATACAGTTTGATCGATTCCAGTATAAGCGTTTATATTTTTACCACTAATAATGCCATAACGACTAAAATGTTTCCCAATAGTATTTGCTGGAAAATGTTTGGTTCCATTAAATGCCATATGCTCAAGAAAATGTGCTAATCCATCTTCATTATCTTCTTCAAGGAAAGCACCCGCTTTTTGAATAAAATATACACTAGCCTTGTTTAAATTTGATTTCGTCTTATATATATAATATGTAAAACCATTATCGAATTTACCTTTAATAATGTCATTATCAGCTTTTGCACAATTACAAAAAACTAAGAATACAGATACAATAATTGTCAGTACTTTTTTCATGATTTATATTTAAAAAAAGCTGCACATCGAGTACAGCTTTTAAATTTTATCTAATAATAATTTTCAATACATCTTTTTTGATATACTCTCTTTCTTCATTTCTTATTTTGATATCAATTATATATGTATCAGCAGGTAGATCAGTATCATATGGAATTTGAATACTTCCATTTCCTCTAAGACCAGTATACCTTTCTGCATTTGGATCCGAAAAAAGCTTAATCATTTTTTCAGCATTTTCATTATTATTTAACGATCTAATACTCGCTAATTCGTACCTAATAGGATAAGAGCCCTCTACCCCTTGCAATGAATTAGTTACCCATGGAACTTTCTCTGCATGCCGTTTAAGTCTTTTTTCTGAATAATAGCTTGAATATGATTTTACAGAATTAAATTTATTATATATTGGCTCCTGATATATTTCTGAATTAGGGGCTTTATCAGCACTTAGTTTTAAAGCCAGAGCATCGTTATAATAAGAGCTTATTTTTAACAATTCATCCTGACTATAAAGATGTGATGATTTGCTCATAAGTAATTCGTATGCATCGTCCAATTTCTGAAAATTAGTATATGCTTCAAATACATATCTACCTAAATCATAATCGGGTATTCGTTGAGCTTTGACCAAATTATAATATTCATTAATTAAATCAGTATAGTATGTTTCCCCATTATTTTCTATATCAGCATTTATTTGTTCTGTAGCTGATCTTTCGACCAAAAGACTATCTATTCCGTAGGTTGCATTCTCCGCATCAAGATAGCCTACTGTAATATCATCACAGGATGCAAAAAGAACAAATAGCAAACTTAAATATATAAATCTCATATTTCTTAAGTTAAATGATTAAAGAACCATATTCCTCAAATTATATAATCAGCTTGAATATAGCTCATAATTAATTTCTTTTATTTAGTTATATCTCCTAAAGTATAAGAATATTGTAGTGAATGAACATAGCCATTAGTTGGATGAATATCAGAACTTGCAACTGGTATATTCTTAAATTTTGTGGTTGATATAGTTAATGTTGTAGGTAAAAGCCCAGGTGAATTAGCTGCATTTTCATCTGTTTTCCAAATCCAAATCCTATTCCCAAATAGCAATTCCAATTCTGTCTTTCCAACATAATCAGGAATAGACATATCTAACTTGGCAACCTCGAAGGAATCTTTATTTCTAGCTTCCATTAAAATATGTGTTTTGACAAAAAATGCACATACAGATACAGGAATTTGGCTGACATTTTCATATTCAGTTTTCACCATCGGGTTTCCAGGATTTTCTGGATCTTCTGGAATTTGATCGGAAGGAATCACCCATCTAGTTCCGTACATCCACCTTCGGATTGAATGATTAGTGAATCCCAAAAATGTTATTTCCTTTCTTAATTCAGACTTAGCCTCAAACAAATCAATAAGATATTCATCCCCAGGATTTGTAGCAGCACGGTGTATCATTTCAACAGTCATACTCCAATTATAATCATCGGATTTCAGGTACTCCATCATATTTCCATTATAATCAGTTTCAACTAATCTGTCAAAATGAAAATTATCTTCTTTACAAGATGATGCTAATAAAACAATTAACATCAAGAATATTATCTTTTTCATATTTAGAAATATTTACTCCAAAATGGCATTTGTTTTAATTTTTGATTATTCTCAGTTGCATGAATATTCTTAGGATAGAATAATGCTCCATCTTCAATATCTTGATTTGTAAAGTTTACAACATCTCCCTTTAATAATTCATATCTTCCTGATCGTAGGATATCCCAATAGCGATGTCCTTCAGCAAATAACTCTCTTTCTCTTTCGTGGAATATCTCATCTTTTAATATTGAAGAACCAGCATTATAGTTGGGAAGGCCTGCTCTATTTCTTATGGTGTTTAGATCCTGAATTGCTTTTGAATCTTGTCCTGAAATTTGATATAATTCTGCTCTAAGTAGAATTATTTCGGACAGTCGCATTGCTGGATAATTCCCATCTGCTCTATAAAATTGTTGTTGGTTATTATAATCTAAACTATAATATGGCTTACGTCTTTTATAGAGATTTACCAAATTTAATTCAGTAGTGTAGTTTGGGTCGTCAAATTTATAGAAATAGGATGTTAAGCGTTTATCATTACTGCTGTTATAATTTCCAGCTCCATCACGTTCAATATAGTTATACAAAGTCTTAACGACATCCGCAACAACACCATGAGGAAGATTTTCATTATCCGCAGGCCCACTAACAGGATTGATTGGATACACTGCATAATCATCCATTATGGTCAATTTCATTTTATCAAACAAGTAATTTCCATCATAAGGATAACAGTCTATTTCATAGATGACCTCACTACCTTTTGCTATCATGGTATTATTACATACGTCTTCATAGTTGTTTTCCAGTGCAAATTCGGCTCCTCTCTCATCTCCATCAATTGTCAGACTAGCATACTTAATTGCATTTTCTAAATATCCTTGCTCTTCTCCTCCAAAAGTAGCCATCCATGCATTCATATGAGCAAGATAAGCGTAGACTGCACCTACTCCTGGTATTTGACGTGTTATCAAATGCTTCCCATTAGCATCTGTTTGATTATTCCAATGATCTAAATATGATGCGGCTTCTTCCATGTCCTTTATTGAAAGTTTAAGAATCTCTCGCCATGGCATAGCAGCCTTCTGTGATAAATCATCAACACTTGTGATATATATACAATCTCCAAATATTTTAATTTGATTGAAATATGCATAAGATCTAGAGAAAAGAGCAATACCCTTATAAAAATTCTCTCTTTCTTTTTCCATTCCAACTCTTTCAATGTTTTCAAGTATAAGATTTGCAACACCAATTACTTGATAATACCATTCCCAATGCGATTCAAAGCTATAACCCTCTGTTTGAGCACCCATAGCCAGATCTTTTACAATAATCTGCTTTCCTTCAAAATTAATAGGATGGTCGTGAATTACACCTCTTTTTTGAACGTCGTCATGAGCAAAATATGCATCCTTTATTTTATTTTGCATATCATATACTAGGCCCATTATATCCTGTTCACTCTTATAATAATTGTAATGTGTAATTGAATTTTCTGGTTCTATATCCAACATATCTTCACAAGATGAGAATATAAAACCTAAACTAAATAAATAAAATATATACTTTTTCATCTGTTAGAAATTTGCGGTTATACCTAATGTTAATTTCGTAGCAAATGGATAGTTTCCAAATGTGTAAGTATTTTGCTGAGGACTAATACTCTCAGGATCTATGTATTTAGGCAGGTCATGAAAGCTGTATACATTATCAGCTGTAAAGAATGCTTTAAGACCAGACATTCCGATTTTCTGACATGTCTTTTTATCAAAATTATATGACAATGTAATAGTCTTTATCTTTAGATAATCGAGATTGATAACCTCATCTGTACTTAATGATCCATAATTATACTGCGAGCCTTTGGACAAATAACTTGGTAGTTTTGAATCTGTATTTTCGGGAGTCCAAAAGTCAGCTCCTGTTGGGTCAACCCTTAATGGAGCATCCATTCGAAATGCATTAGGACTCAAGCCACCAGTTGAAAGAGATTCAAATCCTTTTCTTCCTAATGAATAGTTCATATAAATACTTAAATCCCAATTTTCATATCTGAATTCGTGTACAAATCCCCCAACTATCTCAGGAAGAGATGAGCCCATATATACTACATCTTTACTTGTAATTTTGTTATCTCCATTTTGGTCCACATACAACATATCTCCAGGCTGAAATGGTTTATACCCTGCTTGTATATATTGTTTATTTCCATCATTATTATACCAGTATGGGATATCATCGTATGTATCAGCAACATCTACTTTCTCAAGCGCCCACAAACCTAATACTGGCTTTCCAACTATTTTTCCATTATAATCTCGCCCGTCATATGTTTCTAGGAGTTTATTCCAATTTCTGGCAAAATTTGCATTAAGTTTATATTTAAAATCGCCATCCCTTAGTATATCAAATTTCATTGAAAACTCTATACCAGTATTTCTAATACCAGCAGAATTTCGCATTACATTTTCAAGTAAATTATGATTACCAGGATTATCAACAGGCAATATCATGTCTTTGGTATCTTTCAAATAATAATCAAATGTAAGACCCAGTCTATAATTAAGTAAATCAGTATCAAAACCAATATTGAACTGAGTAGTTTTTTCCCATGTTAAATCAGGATTGTATTGACTTGCTAGGTTTGTAGTTGGGATATTATTAAAAATTCCACCATTCATATATGTTCCATAGGCAAGATAAGCTTGTTTATATGTAGACCCACTTGATCCATATGATGCTCTAAGTTTTAGGAAATCGAAATATGGAGCTGTTGCCATAAAATTCTCTTCCGTTACAATCCAACCTATACTTGCAGCAGGAAATGTTCCCCAAGGTCTGGCTTTACCAAATTTACTACTTCCATCACGACGCAAACTGAAGGATGCCATATATTTTTCTTTGTAATTATAGTTTACTCGTCCTATATAACCAATAGTTATAGCATCAACTTTGTTTGAGTTGAAATCTTTATAGGCTACAATCTGAGGTTTATCATCAGTTCCTCGGTTTATCCAATCGGGCCAAGTGTTAGTAACCCATTGTACATAATCATTACTCCCTCCAGTAACATTTGAATGGTATGATTTGGCAATTTGCTGTTCATATGTTACACCTGTTAAAATATCAAAACTATGTTTATCATTTAATTTGAATTTATAGTTTAACATATTTTCAGTCATCATATTTCTTGTAATCCCTATATTATCGCTAATTGTTGATTCATTATAGGGACTATAACTTGGATTTTTAAAATTATGAGTATTATTATAACTTAAAACAAAGGCATTACGAGAAGTAAAGTTCAGATTTTCAATAATATTATATTGAAAAGTCATACTAGTACGGACACTGAATCCTTCATTATCTGTGTTTTGACCAAAGGCTGCATCGGTTCTACTTTGATAAAAATTTGAACCTGGACCTGGCAAATAAGGTGAAGTATTCAATAAACTTGGATCAATACTTCCAGGATCTGTTCCATTACTTTCGAGCTGTGTATAACTAAGATTGTTTCGAAGAATAATTTTCAATTTATTTGCAGGACTAACTGTAAAGTTTGATACTAAATTTGCTCGCTTATATCCAGTATTTATAACTATACCTTTCTCATCATAATAGGCAAGACCGATATTGTATAATACACGATCACTACCTCCGCTAGCTTGAATATTAGCATTTATAATAGAACCATTCTCATCATATGCATCATACCAATTTGTAGCATTATTGTAATAGGTATTTAATGAATCTTGATATAATGGACTACCTTGATAATCAGACGAACGACCACTGCCCCAAAATCCATCATAGATTAAATCACGAAGACTACTACCACCCTGACTATACAGTTTATCATATGCATCCTTATATCCATCAACATATCCAACCTCACCTGTGGTACTATTGTAATATGCAGGTTTTAGATTTCGATTCAAAAATTCATAATATTTACGTTGATAGGTTCCTGCATATACGGGTGGAGCCTGTTGTCGATACGAATGAGAATAAGAAAAATTAGCACTTAATCGGGTTCTACCTTTCTTACCTGATTTAGTGGTCACAAGAATGACTCCGTTACCAGCACGAGATCCATATAAAGCTGCTGCCGAAGCATCCTTTAAAACCTCAATACTTTCAATCATATTAGGGTCTATCTCACTTAAGAAATTTGTTCCAGAAGTACTGTTTTCCATATCTTCCATAGGAATTCCATCTACTACCCAAAGAGGGTTGGCTCCAACTCCCGAGCTACTTAATAGATCATTGTATCCTCGGAGTGTTGTTTGAACTTTGGCAGCTCCTGGAGCTCCACCAATATTCTGAATAGAAAGACCAGCAACTTTACCTTGTAATAGAGAAGCTAAATCAGCACTAGGTACATTCTCCAAAGACTCAGATTTTACACTTGCTACAGCACCCGAAACCAATTTCTTTTTCTGTTCACCATAAGCGACAATTTGAACTTCTTCAAGAGCTGAAACATCTTCCTCAAGTTTTATTTTAATATCATCACCTGCCTTAAAATTTACTTTTTTCAATTTAAATCCAATAAAGGAAACAGTTAAAATCCCAGACTGTTTGGTAAGTTCTAATTTAAAAATTCCATCCACATTTGTAATAGTACCGATACTAGTACCATCCAAAATAACATTTGCTCCAGGTATAGCAATATTTTTTTCATCGACAACTTGACCTGAAACTTTATATCTCTTTTGTTGTTTTACATTTATCGGCTCTGCCTTCATAAGAACAACATATCCCGATTCCATCTTATATCTTAGACCAGCCTCCGAAACAAGTTTATCCAAAGCTTCTTTAACACATAATTCTCCAAGGTTGCCATCAACCTTAGCATTTTTGTCTAAAACTTGACTTCCGTACATAACAACTAAGCCTGTTTGTTTTTGAATTTCGGCAAAAAGTTTTTGGTAAGTGGTTTTACCTAATTTTAACTTAACTTTTTCTTCCACTAATCCAGTGGAAGCAGATGCCATAAAGACAAAACAAAATAGAAACACACTACAGAATTTGATTATCATCCAATAATGTCTGCACTCAATTTTTATAATATTGAGCCAATCAATTAGTTTTTTTTTCATACTTTTGATTTGGTAAATTATTAATTTGTGATTTTACTACAAGCTATCTGGTGGAGCCAACACCATTTAGCTTATTTTATTTCGATTATATTATTTTTAGTTTCAACAAACTCTACATCCGTTGTTAATGAAATCATTTCCAGAATAAAGCTTAATTCTTTTTCTCTTTTCACCGCTCCATTAAGTCGCTTACTTCTTTGATTTTGATTAACAAACTGAAATTCGACATCATACCATCTACTTAATTTCACTATTAGTTCATCGAGGCGGATATCACTAAAATTGTAGATACCATCACGCCAAGAGGTATAGTAATATACATCAACATCTTTTAAACTTATCTTATTATCACTTCGATTGACCTTAGCCTGCTGACCTGGTTTTAAAATTTCAGATTTTTCATTTAACACTACCATCACGGATCCTTCAACCAGGGTTATATCCTGACTTTTGTCTGTTAGATATGAACTAATATTAAATGAGGTTCCCAGTACTTTTATCTTTAGGTCAGAGCTATTTACTATAAACGGACGTTGCTTATCTTTTTCAACTTCAAAATATGCCTCTCCTTTAAGGTATATCTCTCTTATTGAATCATCGAATTGTGTGGGGTATTTTAGTTCGGAATCAGAATTAAGCCATACTTTAGTTCCATCTGATAATTTCAAACTGTACTCTCCACCTTTTGGCACATATAAGCTATGATTAGAATATTTAGTTTTTTGAGAAGCTGAATATTCTAATCCTGTAGAGATTGATTTTTTGGAAATAAGTTTATTCCCTTCTTTTAAATCATATGATAAATTTTTATCTAATATTAAATCTTCACCAGTTTGTAATGTAAGTATAGCAGATTTTGTCCAAGCTTTCTTTATTACCTCCGAATATAGAGGCTCGTTTTGTGGTATATTATGATTTTTGAATAGTAAAAAAACTGAACTAACTATCAGTAATAAAACTGCAGCTGCCGCAGTCCACCTAATAAGGTGAATTTTTCGTTTTCTTTTGACTGAATTCTGTAATGTTAAATTAAACTGTGTTTCATTTCTATACTCAAGATATTGCAGTATTCGAGTTTTACGATAAGAATTAACAAAACTTACAGCAGACTTCAGATTTTCTGCATTCTTGTGAATCCAGATTCTTAAAATCTTTGTATCTGCATCAGTAATTTGACCAGTACAATAATCTAATAGAAGTTGTTCTATATTCTGTTCTTCGTTCATATAATTATGCCCTTTTATTATACTGTTCCTTTTATATTAAAAAAGGGTGAACGAAAAATTAAGTTTTTTTTTAATTTATTTAGCTTTTATAATAAAATACAATTTAAAAAACTGTTCTCCTTAAAGTTACATATAAGTTAGATCAAGATATTAACCATACTATAATATTTAAAGATGTTCTTAATTGTTTTAAGGCCTTAACAAGGTGAGTTTTAATTGTATTTACTGATACATCTAATTCTTCGGCAGCCTCCTTATATTTCATTCCTCTAAACACTATACACTCAAGCACTTCTCGTCTTTTTTCAGGTAGGTTTTCAAGTTCAATTTTTAATTTTTGCTTCTGTTCTTCAATCCACTGTTCATTCGGATTATCTACAATTAACTCATCACTAGCATCTTCAATATCAGAAATTAATATTCTGCCTGATTTTTGAATATATTTCAATGATTTATTTTTTACAGCTGATAGTAGGTAGGATTTCAACGAGGTTTTAATATTCTTATATCTTTTATTCTCCCAGAAATTAATAAGTACATCTTGAACAATATCCTCTGCAAAATCAAAAGAATCAACATATTTTAGAGCAAATATTGATAGTGTTGCCTGATATTTTTCAACCAGTAAACCAAATCCTTTTTCAGTATCCTTATCTAGTAATTCTATAATATATTGTTCCGATATCGCTTTTCTCATACTTGCAAAATAAACACAAAATAAAATGTAAAGCAAAAAAGCAAATCTATATAAGATTTATTCTTTAGCGTAGATTCAAGTATCAACTGCAACAAAATCAACCCACTCCCATTCAAGCTATTTTTTTTCTTGTCTTTCATGCTCCGAAAACACTTCAGATAGAAAAAATATTATTTCGACAGATGAAATTATGTTTTTTAAGTAATTAAGATTTGTACAATTTTCTGTTTTAAAAGCATCTAAATACCGCTTAAAAATCTTCATGATAAGTGCATTAGATTCTAAGTATTTTTCTAATTCAGGATATAGTTCACTTTTCAGATCATCGTAGAATTCCGCAAATAAAGCATTCGCTTTCTTAATTTCATTTTCTTTCGCAATATAATCTAACCAATTTGTATCGGATTGATAACAAAATTTAATTTCTGACATTGTTTCAATTTTATCTAGAATATGCAGAATAAAGTATCTTAAAAAATTCAAACGATACTCATTTTTTTGTAAGTCAGCATATATTTTTGATTTTACAGACTTCTTGCTTACCGTATCTATTTTGATAAAATTATCGTAGATTTCTTCATATCTTTTCAACAATTTCTCATCATATTTAAAAAATCTAAGACCTAATTCACCTAAAAAACCATTTAATTCCCATATATCCATTTTTTGAGAAAAAAGATAGTGAAATTTAAGCAATCTACTACGTTTATCTTCCGATTCCAACAAGTAATAGAACTTCCCATTACTACTATATCCTGATTTATAATCATCCAAAATATCTTTAGATTTTGATCTATATAACTTATTAATCATCTTGCTAGTTATATTACTTAATAAACTAGATAAAGCAAGTTCAGAAAAGGCATCTTTAGATTTATTTAAATACTCATCACCTGTAAATACTTTCAAATCATCTACTTTGCTATCTACTAATTCTTGCAAAGAACCAAGATCTTCTATAATGCTAGTTATAAGTTCTTCAAACACTACACTAGATTCTTTATTAAAACATCCTACTAAGCAATCTCGATACTTTTTAAATTGTTTCACGATTAACCCTTTCTCTGCAAAATAATCTATCATATTGGTAGATTTTTTTAGCCTCCATATATATTCTGCAAGCATACGAATGGCAAATTTTTCCTCTTCTGAAATATCTACCCTATCTAAGAGTTTCATAATAATAACTAAACTAGAGATTTCATTATACAAATAGGAAAAAGATGGATAATAATCGAGAAAAATCGGTTCGTTTAAAAAATTAAAAATATCCGCACAGTCACACAGTCTTAGTTTATTTAACTTTTTCTTATAAACCTTGATATGCCAAATCATATCAAAACCATCAACTATAATATCAGGTTTTTCAGTACAGTACACTATATTATACTTTTTGTTTTGTCCAAAATCATCTAGGCAAGGCGTAAATGAAGGATTAAATGTTTCCCAAAACAAAACATCAGACCTATTGGCAAACAAGGACTTAAAATAGCCTGATTTTATATAATATGGATTAATATCTATATTTTTTATTTTCTTACCTTTATTAACACTATCACGATAAGCCTCATAAAAGCTCTTTGAATTATTATTTGGTATTAAGATATTTCCATCCGATGAAGCTGTATACCCAATGCCATTTATATTTATTTTTATTTTTGATTTAGGCTTATCATTCGTCACTTTTGTATATTCTGACAGTTTTTCTCCCTTAAAACCAACGCCATCAGCTTCTGATAAATTTAAGTTTTTATTATTATCATGAAATTTACCAATAGATTCCATTCTGGTTTATTTTAATAACTTATTTATTTCATTGATTTGATTATTATAAGCTTCTTCAAGATATAAATTTAGTTCATCTTTAAACTCACTAATTTTCATTAAGTCCTTATAAGTTTGGATATTGTACTTTTGCTTGTATTTTAATATAATCTTTAGAATATGATTTTCTTTTACTGGACTACTTCCACCTGATGACCATGAAGGATAACTAAAATTATCATTAAGAGATTTAGGTGAACTTGGTTTTGAATTTTCCTGACCATACAATTCTTCTCTATTTCCTTGATTTTCTTTACTCTGCATCTTTATTATAAAATTTAATATTTACATAAGAAAAAATAACATATATTTTAATTAGCGGATAAAGTTTAGATTTACAGAATCACATTGGATAAAAGCCATCAAGAAGCTAAGTAGTATCTGAAGTTTCTGACCAAAATACACTCTAGTAATCAGAAACTTACTATCGTGGATATGTTCGTTTTTATATATTTTAAACCTGTATCTGATTACAAAGCAAAGACTTACAAGAAGATGTCGTTTTTTGTAGATTTCAAAC
>JAOARN010000137.1 GCA_025210485.1 Marinifilaceae bacterium
AAAGAGCTTATATTAGTATGCTTGAATATTATTCTAAAATTAGTCATCATTAACGAACCGCCGTATACGAGAACCGTACGTACGGTGGTGTGAGAGGCTCATCCCATCAGTTATTTACTGGTGGGACGGTCTACTCGATTAGCAATTGTAATTTATCATACTCTTTCTGCGTTATCAATTCTTCTGTGTAACATTGAAGCCATAGTCATTATATCTAAAGCATCAGGTTCTTCAATTGTCCAGTGAATACGTGGTGCATGAGCAGTTGTGTTTCTAAACATTCCAAAAAAACCAGTTAACAAGTTTGAAAATCCTTTTTGTTCACTTTTTTTCGTTTCATTGCTCAAATCATTAATTCGTAATATTGGATTATTCACATTGAAAGTCGTTACAACAAGAGAATTTCCATCATCAGTCAACCCTGTTAGTTGCCTTATTTTATCAGCAACGCTTTTGGTGGCTTCAAAAACTGCATGAAAATAATTTTCTTGCAATAATTCTGATTTACAAAATTCTAATACATGAGGATGAACATTTCTGTCTTCTAACTTTTTCAATAAAGAAGTCGCACGTTGCTGAGCATCAGAAATAGTTTCAGATTTTACAACAGGGTTATACTTCCCATTGTCGCTTAATTTTAAACCAATAAAAGATAAAACTTCATTTAATTCTGACCTTCTTTCTTCAAACGTTTGTTTATCCTTTAAAAACCGGGAAGGATGATAAGACTTTTGAATTAGTGTCAATATATTATTTGAATAACCAGTTCTATTTTGTACTTCGACACAAGAATTATATAATCTTTTCCACTTTGTCATTTCAGGATTAATATCTTTCATTTTTGCATCAAGAATTGCCTTACTTAATTCACTCCCTGTCAATCCTTTTGATGTATCAGCTACAACTTCACAAATACTTTCTAATATGTTTGGTTTTATCAATGGAAACTTCTTGCTCATGGTTTTCTTTTTATAATTGCTAACGGTTCGACGCTATGAAGCTTAGGCAAAAATCAAAGAGATGTCTCTTAGTTTTGCACTTAGCCAAATATGCGATTTGTCACCGCTTTGTCATTTTTATTATCCGTCAAATCGCAGATTTGGCGGGGTTTGTTCAAAGTTCTAAAGTCTAGGTTTTGCACCTAATTGCCTATGCTTTATTGGCGTATGTTATGTGTCGTATGTCTTATTTTATTCTTTTTAATACAATATCATCAACATTGTATTTGTCTGATATAGACTTACATAAACCTGATAAATCAGGGTAAATCGTATAATGTGTTATTCCTAAACATCTTAATTCCTCTTTAATTTTTCTTTTGTATGTTCCTTCTATTTTAATTGGAGATATAAATTTAGAACGTTTTTCTTCTGCTATAGATAATATGCCGTTAACTTTATTTCCAAAAATTGTAAAACATGAGGATTGTAGATTCATTCGCTCGTCTAAGACATTTGGTATAATGCAAAAAG
This sequence comes from Marinifilaceae bacterium, assembly GCA_025210485.1. GTDB lineage: Bacteria > Bacteroidota > Bacteroidia > Bacteroidales > Marinifilaceae > JAOARN01. The sequence continues at coordinate 1,473 of JAOARN010000137.1, forward strand.
GGTGATAATCTGCATTGTCAAATTCTAAATCTAAGTATTTTTTTGCAAGATTATTTAAATTCAATTTTAGTATTTCATTATCTGAATATAAATCTTTTTTATACGCGAAAACATCTTCTTCATCTGTATCATGAGGACTAGCTATAATACCAACACCATCAAATTCACTTTTCAAATTACTGGTTGTAAATCTGTTCAATCTATGTGGATTAAGCAACCATACAATGCCGTTATCTTCTGTTAAACTTTCTACAGCAAAAAATAGAGCAATAAGAGCTGATTCTGTCCAATCTAAAAGTCTTGTTTCTAAACCATAATGTTGCATTAAATAATATTTGTTCCACTTTGTATCTGATATGTTTAATTTTTGTAAAAATGGAGTCGACCTTATGCTAAATTCTGATTTTATATTATGCTCCAAACCTTTAGTGTGTTCAAATGCTTGATATTCATCAGGGTCATTATATATTCTGTAGGCTTTGGGGATTAATGGAGTAAGTATCTTATCTGAACTTTCACCTCTAAACCATATATTTGACAACTCTGCTTCATCTTTAATCGAGTTAGAAATATGATTTACTTTATTTATGTATTCTTCTACTGATTTTATTTTTATCATTATAGTTCAAATTGATATTAATGACACATAACGGTTCGACGCTATGAAGCGTAGGCAAAAATCAAAGAGATAATCTCTTAGTTTTGCACTTAGCCAAATATGCGATTTGTTACCGCTTTATTGTTTATATTTTATCCGACAAATCGCAGATTTGGCGGGGTTTATTCAATATTCTAAATTTTAGGATTAGCACTAACTTGCCTATGCTTTATTGGCGTATGTTATGCATTTTTTTATATTTCATTCAGCATATTCTGAATTTCTTTTATTGTTTTAATTGTTTCTTTCATATCTAAAAATCCATTTTTGTCTGTTTCTATATATGATGTTTTGAGAGCAGCAACTGTCATCCACTTTCCAATCCTTCCGTTTTGATAGATTTTTATATTATGTTCTTTGGCTTTTGGATATAGAAGGCTTCTGTAATAATCTCGAATTTGCCTAGCTTTTTCTCGTTTGTACGGATAAAGTTTAAAACAAAATTTTCTATGCTCTAATTGTAAATAATACTCAAATCCAGTGTCTTCAAATTTTTTTCTTCTCCAATTCCAGTAAAAGCCTAAAAATCCGCCATTTTTTTGTGGTACATAATCCCAATTTCCGTCATTTAATTGTTTCTGCAATTCAGTGTAAAAACCTTTCCAACTACCCCAATGCCATTTATCTACCGATAAGTTTTTATAACTCTTGAAAGAATTCTCTATTCTTATTAAATAATCATAGAAATCAAGATATATTGAATTTTCGACACCTAAATTTTTACCAAATTCTAAAACTTCGATAAAATCAGGTCGTAAGAATAATTTGTAACCTGCATTGTTTATAGTTGTATAGTTACTTTGGTCACCAGTCTTAAAGTAAATAGGAAATATTTTTTCTCTTGGGAAATCTTTTGAGAGCTTTGTTAGATAGTTCTCAAGTTGATTTGAATGGTCTTTTGTGTTCGTTTTGTCTTCAATAAGAATTGCAAATTCACTATTCACAACACAAAGAATATCTATTTTATATTTTTGTTTTATAATTTCAACTTTCTCTACTTTATCAATTCGATTATCTGTCAATTTAACAATCAATTGTTTAGCAGTTTTATTAAGGCCTCCATATTCAGGGTAATTAGCCCAACTTAATAGCCAACTGATAAATGCATCCTGCGAAAGTTCAGAAGTTGCCCAATTAAATAAATTTGGTTTATTCATATTGTTTAGTTTACATGGATCTTGAATAATGCATAACGGTTCGACGCTATGAAGCGTAGGCAAAAATCAAAGAGATGAACTCTTAGTTTTGCACTTAGCCAAATATGCGATTTGTCACCGCTTTGTCATTTATATTATCCGTCAAATCGCTGATTTGGCGGTGTTTGTTCAAAGTTCTAAAGTTTAGGTTTTGCACTTAATTGCCTATGCTTTATTGGCGTATGTTGTACCTCGTTTTATACTTCTCGAAGTTACTATTCAATTTTTCATTTAATTCTTTCGAGCTAATATCAAGTCCAGACGCAGCAATATTGAAAGGGGAATTATAATTATTGATATTGAATTGCATCATTTTCTTTCTTATTGTACTAGTTTCTTTTTCAAGCCAAGATTCAGGATTTTTGACACCGATAATTAATATTCGTGTACTCTGTATTTTAATTTCCTCGAAACCAAGAATGTCTTCCCATTTAATAAATTCTGTTAGTGACTTTTTGGGATTTATGTTAAGTCCAATTGGGTCAATAATCAGAGCAATCTCAGATTTAATTAACCTTTTAATTCCAACAAATATTCCAAGTCCAAAAAATAGAATTGAGGCAATACCTATTCCTCGTGTAATAATTGGGTTTCTTGCTCGCCATCCTGTTAAATTATCAGACTCCATAAGTAGCCAAACTCCTAGCGCAACAAAGGCTATTGAGCCAATCAATAACAATACTGATTTCTTTTTACTTGTATAAATTTCAATTCTTTCCATTTCGTTTAATGAGGTACAACAACAGATTATACCTAACTTTATTGCTTATATTATCTATCTGCTGTATTCTGTTTAATAATACTGGCAAATTTAACAAAATAATTAAACTATAAATAATCAACATATTAAAAAATATTCTTAAATTAAACATGTTGGTTATACCCAATAGATTACAAATAATAATCCTATTCGGCTTACCAGGGGAGTTGTTTAATAAAAATAAAACACAGTTTGACGTTTAGCCAATTATTGGTTTACAATTGTTTCGAAAAGATTCGCTAGTTTTCTAAGGGGAAAAGAAAATTACCATACTCGAACCTGATATATTGCATTCTTATATGGTAATTTAAAAAATCATTCGATTATTTGTGAGGAGGGATGCTCGATTATGAGCTTTTTGGGGTTTCTTCGTACTGTTATTATTGGTTTTGAGAATTAACTTCCAAACACTTTCTTTAAAAGATCAGTTACCCTAGCAGTAGGATTTTTTCTTATCTCTAATTCTTCTTTTGCAATTTGATAGAATAAACCATCAATGGCTTTATTGGTCGCATAGTCATCTAAATTGGGATTAACTTTAGTAACAAAAGGTATTTTATTATAAGTAGAAAATACTATGTTCCAGTGTTTGGTGGCACCATACTTATCCAGTGATAGTTTGACTGATGGCTTAAACTTCTCAACTAGGGCTGCACGTGTTGATTTCTCCAAATACTTGGTAGCTGCATCTTTTTCTCCGTTTAAAATACCGAGAGCATCTTTTAGGGTCATCTTTTTGATAGCCTCAATAAAGATATCTTTCGCGTAAATTACAGCCTTCTCTGCTGCTCGGTTAATTGATTCAATAGCTTCATCTACCTTTTTCCCTTGACCCAATTTGCGTAGTGTGTTTTCAACTTCTTTTGCTTCTTTTGGGAGAGGAATTTTTATTTCTGGATATTTGAAAAAACCGTCTGGTTTTGATAATTGATCTACTCCTTTTTTTACTCCTATATTTAATGCTTCTTTTAAACCAAGAGCTATTTCTTCTTCGCTTAAAGCATTACTTGTGCTTGTTTTAGTGATTTTCTTTTCTACTGCTTTTTTTAAGTCTTTGAAAATTTGGGCATTACTATTTAAGCCTGTAAGAATAATAAATACAATAATAGTGTATATTCGTTTCATAATTTAAATTTATTTATACAATATGCTAAATGGCAAATTCTTTACAAATAGTTATTGTATGAAGATAATAATATTCAATCTTGTTGATTATATGTTTAATCTAGAGTATTGTAATCATAGTCTGATTACGGTTTTGTTTAATAGAAATAGATTTTAAATCATTAAGACACACAAGTTTTGGACCTAATGAGGAAGAGGCAAATAAAAGAGATAAACTCTGAGTATGCACTTAGGCAAATATGCTATTTGTCCTTTGTTTTATGTTCGTTAAATTCTAATTTTGTCTATCCTATTATGCAGTGTTTGTATTATCGGTGTGTTCTGCATGTCCATTTAGAGCACAATATTAGTCATTTTTTATAAAAAATCGAAAATTATCATCTAGCTAGGCAGGGCTGATACGGAATTTGGGTTTCGTGCTAGCCTGAAAATTTAGAATAAGAAATAAACATCGCCAAAACCATAATTTAGGTTTTGGTGAAAAAATATAAAACAGAAATTACAGTTTTTGCTAAGTGGGTTAATGAAAGTTTGGTGCTTCGAAACCCCAAGCTCCGCATAGCCCTATCCGTTGTAGGGCATATAAGATGCATTTGAATCTATGCACAAAATTCCGTGTTATTATAAATTATTTTTTTGAAAATTAATGAAAAGATTTGCATTAAAGTAACTTTAAAGTTACCTTTGATATATGGAATCAAAAATAAGAGAAGTAATTGCTTATAAAGATTATTTCGAAGATTTCTTAAAGGATCTCCCAAAAAAAGTTCAGAATAAGATATTTAAAATAATAGAAGCAATTGAAACCTTAGAGCGGATACCTTCTAATTATTTGAAATATATAAAAGGAACAGAAGGTCTCTTTGAGGCAAGAATT
>JAOARN010000138.1 GCA_025210485.1 Marinifilaceae bacterium
GTTTGGCACTACGCTTAAATAATCTTTTCACTATCCCAAAACTGCGCCTTCCTTTCTGGTGGTCGTAAGATGCTACTGTATCACCAATGGCTATTTTTTCTATTGGTTTAAGACTATTATTATGCATTAGTATTGGGGTTGATTTTGTAAAGCAATACCAGCCTCCTTTCATAAGGCAACATAAGCGATTATTATATTGAAATAATTGTACATCAACAGCCCATTTCTTTAAATCATAATATTTTGATCCTATTTGAATTTTTGCAAGTTTGATTCCTTCAAGCAGTTTTACACCTGATGGTAATTTGTCTACCCTAATAGAAGAAGCTGTAACTCTATCTATAAAAAATTAGTCTAAAAAAATATATCAGAACTTTCAAGAATATAAGCCGCTTAGTCATTTCAACCAAAACTGAAAAAGATAAAAGATTACTACTTCTGAGAAACTACTCCTTTTAGCTCCCAATACCTGTATTTCAAAGGAATTAAATTTACAATATTCCTATACTCCCCCCTCCATCCCTCTGCTAATCTTTCCTCCAACTCTGATTCCTGAAAATATGAGGCAAAATACCTCTCTTCAAAATCAATATATATAGAAGGTTTGTTAGCTTCGCGTTCAAAAATATCACTCAAATCTAACTGCTCATAAGCTGAATACAGAGCTTGATAATCTAATCTAAATCGTTTGATAAAATTGAAGTATTGCGTCTCTAGACTACCTTTATTTAAATCAACATAACCGTTCCAATATTCACCAAGCCAGTATTCAACTTCAGCCATACAGTAGAAAGTTTCTGAATGCATTTTAACATATACTATAAGAGTACCTAATGAATCTCTATTTTTTAAATCCAATTTCATTTTTGTATAATTTTAGCAGAACCTTCAATATAATTCTGTTTAATTAATAGATGCCAATGTGGTGACAATTCAAATGGGTCTCCTAGTTGTAAAGGATCAACAATCTTAGACGCCGTCCCATCTGAATTTAACAAGTTTTGTGGAGCTTTATACTGAGGAACTGCAGCTTGCTTCATTTTAATATCTATATCCCTTGGAATTTCAAATTCAATAATTTCAACTGTGTGACCTTGTCCTTTTTTCTTTGCGGCATAGTAGTCTGCATGAATTCGCGAAGAAGTGCTAATATTTAAAGCTTTATCTGTCTTATGAAACACTAAATTATTATTCTCAACTGACAAAGCTTTAGACAATGGATGCTCAGTTTGAACTCTATAATATTTTACATTTCCAGTATAACCAGATAATACTTCATCTTGATACTTAACAATTTTATGTAACGTTTCGATGTAGCCTGGTTGATTTATAAAATCATCCAATCCACCATCAATAATTTTCCCCCACGCATCAACCAACTCAGGATTCTCAGCAATTCCAGCTCTAAATTTACTGTTTTTTAAATCACTGGCAAACTTTTCAATGAGTTTCGAATCCCACTTACTTATCCTCGCTAATACATTAGTTCCGCCATCACCTGCTTTGACTAGCAGTTCGGCGAGTGGGTCGGTGAGGTGGCTGGCTATATTGGGGTGTTCTCGGAGGTTTTTTAGGTATAAGAGTTTCTTACTCGGTGATAGATCGGGTGCATGCTTGGTTATTTGATCTAATCCAAAAAGTTATAATTTTTGTTTTATTTCGGATATTTTCATAAACTTTTTAAAATTGCAGAACTATTTATTATTTACATAATATATTCCGCAATATTAGCATATTTTATTTTCAACTCCAAGTAATATGTTATTTTTTTACGACAATTAATGACTATATTTGCTGAATAAATTACTATTAAACTTATTTATTACGATTATATATGAAGTTTGGAGAAAAATTATCTAAAATAAAAAAGCAAAAAAAATTATCACAAGTAGAAATTTCTGAAAAAACAGGAATATCCAGAGATGCTATATCAAAATACGAAAGAGGTGATGTAATGCCTTCAATTGAATACGCCAAAAGAATAGCTGATATACTGGGGGTTTCACTTGACTATTTGGTTAATGAAAACGATAATGAAGATATTTTAGACAACGAAGCTGTTAAACGAATTAGAGAAATTCAGTTATTGCCCAAAGACGATAAAGAAAGGATTTATTCAGTAATTGACGCGCTAATAAGGGACACCAAAGCCAAACAGGCATTTGGCATTACTAAATAGAAAAGCCAGGACTTTTGTCCAGGCTCATTTTATATTTTTGTTACCAGTCGATTTCTCCTTTTTGTCTTAACTTCTCTTCTTTCACTCCAAATTGATAACCAATATTAAAAATATCAGTTAATGAATATTTAGTTGCTGTAATATCTGCAAAATTCACTTCATCCAGAACAAAGTCTATTATTTTAAAATCTGTTTTGTAAACAGAATTATACCATTCAATACTTGACTTAAGGTACTTTTCATCATTGCAGATTACTCTGAATTTAACAGTTTTATCTAACTCCATCGATTAATTTTATTTCAATATTGGGGAACATATCACTAAATTGTTGTATTACCCCTTGGCATGAGGTGCAGTAAGGATTCTCAGATACAATTTTAAGAGTTCCTGTCACATCAGATTTCACCTGTCCTTTTACTCCCCCTAATTTATCTGCCAAATCATTCAACATTTTATACTCTGAATCTGTATTCCTTAACCAAGAACCACCGTTTGCTCCTTGTACTTCTATTGCTTCAAATATTTGCGGCTCTCCTTCTAGTACACTTCCACTTCGCCACATTTTATTATCGATAGTTACACCTGGAATATTTCCTTCTATATAACCATAATTACCTCCTGCAGAAACTCCAGACCTGTAATCCCTCATTTTATTTAGAGCATCTTTAATTTCATCAACCAAGGCAAGTTTTGTTTTATTTAACGAACCTATCAGGTTCTTATTATCGGCACAGCTTCCAAGTGCATTTACAAATGCCTGTCTTCTAGTTCCTGAAGATTTAATACTCTCAAAAGCTGCTTGCAAGACTTCATCGGTAATATTTGGATTAGCTGCCCTAAAGGCATGGACAGCGTTTACATTGTCGATACTCCTTAGTGAAGCCTTGCCATTGGATAAGACCCCCCAAGCCTCAACCAAACCAGCTTCTTTAGCAAATTTAGAAAGTTTTGATGGACTATCAATAAAATCTAAAATAAACTTAGGCGCTTTATCGCCTAAGTTGGATATGCTTGTAAATAGCAGCTTTCTTTCTGAACTTCCAATATTTAGTGCATGAACGGCATCATGAAACTTATCGAATAGCTCAATTTTATTGCTATTTACTAATATTTGCTTTATCCCTGCCCATGCACATTCGTTATGCACCAATACTTTTGCATCACCTGCGTAGTAGTTATGATAATCAGATACCTCAAAATTATAGACGGTGGCTGTGCTATCTATGCTTGATACAGAACTTGGATGCAGATGTTTTCCATCTGAACTAAGAAGCTCCGAACTTGTTGTGAGTTCCGATGCTGACTGATACTCGTATCAATAAATTCTGATAAATATAACTAATTGATAAGCCTAAA
>JAOARN010000139.1 GCA_025210485.1 Marinifilaceae bacterium
ACACCCTCATTATCAGAAATATACACATGTAAAGATACTAAATATATATTAGATTTAATAACATTTTACCCAAATATTTAAATTTAATGTATTGATTATTAGTCTTTTTACATGACATTTGGACTTTTCGTCCAGACACTATCTCGCTCTCCGCATAGCCTTGCCCGTTGGGCAACATTCCGTATTTCGCGCAAAAGCAAGATTTAATTCTTAAACTAATGAATTTACAGCGAATCGTAAAAATTAAATTAGTCATTATTACAAATAGAAACTAATCAGAATAACTTATAAATGATGAACAGATTACTTTTAATATTTTTTTTAGTTCCATTAAGCCTATTTGGACAAAGTGACCCTCTGGAAAATTATCTCAATGATTACAATCAAGAACTAGCAAATCTACTCGACAAAATTGAAGATAATAATGAACTGGTAACTAAAGCGACTAAAATGACCCTAAATCTAAGACTGAAACATGCAGAAAATGAAAAAAGTATAAAAGCTGAAATCCAACAGAAAAACCCAGATTATACAATTTTACAAGTTGAGGCGGCATTTACGAAACAATTAACTTTCAAGACAATAATCAATTGTCCGAGTTATATTAGATTGAATCGAAGACTTCTTGACAAATGTCCAGCTGAAAATAAGACCTTAGATTTAATTAGGGAAGATATAGATAGGCTACTTTCAGCTAATTCGTCAAAGAACCTTCTGGAACAAAAGAAACTTGCAGACTCCAACTTTTTGACAATAATAAGAAAGCACAAAAGTCAGGTCTCAAAAGACTATAAGAAAGGTAATTTTGACCCAAATCTTATTAATAGTCTCGGGACATATTTGTTGCATAAAAGTGACCAATATTGCAGGGCTTACCTCTACGAATTTACGGAGAATAATTTTTAGAAAAAACGTTGCCCAACAATGGCTCATAAAGCATAAGTGAGCTGACTATTTTTGGTTGGTTCGCAGCTTCGGCAATCAGCGCCAAATCGTTGATTTGGCTTTTAAATAAAAAGATAAAAACAAATACAACGATTTGGCTCAGTGCAAACTTGAAAGTTTATCTCTTTCTACTGCCCTACTTGCCATATACTAAACGTTATAGGGCATATACGAGCAGAGATTTTGATGTAATAAATTGATTTAGATAAAAAGAATATTAATTAAAACTACAACTTATGAGGATAGTATTTGGAGTTAGACATTTTAAATTAAAGTCATATACTTTAAAAGAATTAAATTTGACTGAAGAGGATATTGATAATGTAACTATTGAAAGAAGACAAAATTATTTTCACTTATACTGGATTCCTTTTTTCGCAACTGGAAAAAGCTGGGCTCTTCGTAAAGATGATGAGCTTTATGATTTACCTGCAGAGTATGAGGCGATTTTAGAAAAAAAAGAAATTAAACATAAGACACCATATTACACTTTTGCTTTTCCTTTGTTGGCAGTAGCTGGTTTGATTATATATTTGCTCGGAATTCATATAAACAATTATGCATCAGAGAAAAGAGCGCAAGAACGGTTTCAAGCTGAGTTAGCAGACTTAAATGAAAAAATAGCCACACCAAGACAGAATGACTTTTATGAACTCGATGGGATTAATAATTATTCAGCACATACTTATGTAAAAGTCCTAGCAGTAAAAACCGATTCAGTTCTTCTACAATATCCTGAGACTAAGCCAAGTTGGTATTCGTCTTACAGTAGTGGAAAATTAGCGGCATATTTTTCAGAAAAGCCAGATAATTCTAATCTTACTTGGGTTGCAATAAATGATCTAAAAAAATGTATTCAGTCTACTTATGGGGATTATTCATTTAAAGGAAACTACCTTCCTATTACGAATAACTCAATAAATTATCGTATAGGGAGGATATACCATTTTGAAGGTCCTGAGTTTATTGACAGAGGAGAAGGAAATATGGCCAATAACCAAATTACAATAACGTTAAAAAACAATGGCTTAACTACAACAATAACAGAAATTAAAAATGTTGAGGGTAACGTTAAGTGGACAACAGCATTGCCTTTGATGGCATCTGCAAACAAAAAATTTACAATTACAGGGTCATATAAAGAGATACCTTCTTATAATATCCAAATAACTTGTACTGATTCAGATAGCACGGTATATAAATTTGAATTAAAAGGAGAGGGCATTAATCGTAAACTACAACAATTATAATCTAAATAATATGAAAATTAAAAAACCTAATACAAATATATTTTTAATCCTTATTCTTGCAATATTCAACTATAGCTGCAGTGATAGGTCTGAATTAAAAGAAAAAGGAATTAAGACAACTGCAATAGTTGTAGACGGTGTAAGTATTGAAAATGAAGATAGAAATTTTGGTACGTATACAACTTATGAAATTGAACTAGAGTTTGAGAATTCAAATGGAAAGAAAATTAAAGTTAAAGAATCAATTTCAGGACAAGAATATAATAGGCTTTATTTAAATTGTAAGGTTCCCATCATTTATTTACCAGAAGACCCAACAAAAGTTGATGTAATTCTGACTGATGGGGATGTGTTATTTTATTACGGAATTGCAAATAGGCCACTTTATTTAGAAGAGTTATACAAGGTATATAATGAATCTAATACAGATAGTATTACTAATTATCTAAATAATGTAAGTTTCAGGTGGGAGGGTAATACAACCGAAACTACCACATACTGGGAAAATCATAATACGAAAGAGCTAATTGTTCTTAATTCAGGCATGCTTACTTATGCTACATATAATTTCATGTGGCGTAAGAAATTCTTATCTGAATTAGAAAATAATGGATATGTAAAAACCCAAAAGGATTCAACAGGGACAGAAATTTTTGAAAATGAAAATTATAAAATTGCATCATCACAAAAAATTGACAAAAATGAACAAACTAGAAGCTTGTCTAAATGTTTTGTTGTTAGTATGGTTAAGACTGATAATGATTAGATTTTAAACTAAAATACTCCCTATAATAAATAAGGCTTCGAACCAGCGCTTGGGCGCGGTTTTGAAGCCTATGTAATACGTAATCATAAAACACTAGGGATTAGGTGGTTATTCGAGCCTTTGTTCTCATATCAAGGTTTATTGTATCTTGATAAAGATGTAGCTCCAAAATCCCAAACATTTCATACCGCAAGCAGGTTGTAGCCAATTAAACGAACGAAACAACGAATAAATTAACCATATTAATTATTGTAATTATGTTTTCAATTTTTAGTTCTTGCAAAAACAAGAAAGAAAAAACTCTTTATCTCGCAGGTTGGGAGACTAATTTTAATGGTGATGAGCAATGTAACAATTTCATCAAAACTCAGGTTGTGGATAAAGCTACAGCTTTTACTGTTTATTCTGGAATTGAATTAGTTTTTAAGAATGACATTCTTGTTCAAGCTTACGACATTGAGGAGGGAGCAAAAAAAGTAAGAGAATTGGAGCCAGAAGAACTAAATTTCAAATACCCTGAAGTAAAAACAAATCAGATTTATAGATTGACAAAAACCTCAAATTCTAATAGTTACTTAGGAGGTAAGCCAACTGAAGATTTAACAATTCCTAAATTTGAATTTAATGCACCTTTTCAGTACATAGGAAAGTTCTCGAAAGATGACGAGGCTTTCAATTGGCTGCCATTTGATTTGCATGTAGTTGCGCCTATTTATTTGAATATTGATCCACTATTTATTGACTATTCTGACCCGAATAATCCAAAAGTGCTTGACGAAGAAGGATTGGCAAGTACAAATAATTCTTATGATGATTTAAAACCTGATTCAGAGATTGTTTTTAAGAAAGTGTCTTTTAAGGCAACCAAAAGCTCTGATTTTGATGGAGAGCTAGGACATACAAGTGTGCCTAATTGGATTCAATATCCTGAAATTCCAACAAGTCCAAAGAATAATAAAACAATGCGATTGGTATGCCAACTGCAAAGTAATGTTGGTGTAATGACTGACTACAGTAATGTAAATCCTGAGGATGAATGGTTTAAACAATACTTTGAACAAATGAATTTTTGGGGAAATGGAAATTTGTTTGTCTTTTTCGAGCCAGAAAGTAAGGTTTTATGCGTAATGATACAAAACACCTAACCAATTAGTAATTGGCTTACAATCGAGTATACCGTCCCACCAGTAAATAACTGATGGGATGGCCTCTCACACCACCAGATACTTCGGCAAGCTCAGCATAAACCAAGCGGTTATCGTATACAGCGGTTCGTTAATGATGGCTGATTTCAGAATAATATGGGCAGTTGCAAAATTAGGTAGTTTGTATAGTGGGGACGCACGGCCGGGCTTCCCTACTATACAAAATTTATTTTCATAACTTCTCTCCCATTTCCTATATATCCACAATCTTATCAAACCACATACTAATAACTTGGAAAACAACTCCAAACGCAAGGGATATACAGCCTCTAAAAAACAACTAAACATATATTTATGTTTTTTTAGAAATTTTTATTTTGCACCTTGATAAGTTACTGCTTCTCCTTTATATTTTACTAGTGTGTGAGTTCCATCGAACTGAACAGATTACATATCTAATGACGATTTATTTTTCCCCAATTCTCTCTGCCATATTATATCTCAACTAACGTCTTTTGATCATTAGAATAAATGCAATCCCAACTATATTTACCCTAATATAATGTTTTGTAGGTATTTTAGACCACTGGTAGCCCGTTTTAAGACGATATAAATCATCCTTAAAATTTAATAAAGTTTAATTTTAGTATCACCTTTTAAATCTACGCCTAAGCTAAAACTAGCATTTGTTTGTTTATTGTTCAAGTGTTTGCAATGGCTAGGTATTTATTGAGTATAATAACTATATGGGATAATATTAGCATAAAGAATGGATAATTTGTTTGTGTTTTATGATTTTAACCAAGGTCTAATTTTAAAATAGCTTTATTTTTTTTATTTGCTTATTATTTTGAATTTCACTGGAATGAAATGTCTTTCAAATTATTGACACCAATAATTATTGAGAAATACCAATTAGAAGTAAGTCCTATACAGCTATAAAATTTATCTAATACCAATATTAGGCTAACTATATGTTGGTATGTTTTTATTGTTCTATTCTTCAAATTACACACAAATAGGCTTTTACGAAAATTTTCTTTTTTGTTTATGGTTATTTTTATTTATACTGATTAAAAATATACTAAATAATTGGTATTGATTTCTGCTTAAGCCCAATATACTTTTGCCCTCAACAAATTAAACATATCTAAATATGATAAGCAGAAATTACTGTCCTTTAGCATATGTTAATTTGAAGAATGTTTTTTTATGATTTTCATTGAATGTTTATGAATAAAATAAACGAAATAGAAAAGAATATTATAGTAAGTATGTTTTTGGGAATTATTAATTATGGTTAAATTTATATTCACTTGTGTTTTTATTTTTAGTATTCTGAGTTTACAAGCTCAGTTTAAGGCTAAGGTAGTAGATGTAAATACTAACAAAGCTGTTGCATTTGCTTATGTGTTTGCAAACGATTTGAATAAATCCGTAATTACAGATGAGTATGGTAAATTTGTATTTGATGATATTATGAATAAAGATAGTTTAGTATTAACAATTCAGCATTTATCATATCAAATTCAAACTAAGAAATATAAAAACAACTCTCATATATTTGTAAAGCCTAAGAAATTGATGGTTGAGGATGTTCTAGTTACAGCCCAGTCAAAAAGAAATAATGCCTCCACTTCTATAATAAAGAAAGATGCTATAGCTCATATTCAAGCAACATCTTTTACTGATGTTTTGGCTCTTTTGCCTGGTAACAGAACACAACAAAAAGATTTTTTTAGCGTAAATACTATAAGTTTACGACAGGTTCGAGCCGATTATAATACTTCATTAGGAACCCTGTTTTCTTTGGATGGGGCTCAGATTTCGAATGAAGCTAACTTTCAGAATATCAGCGATGGTAGTGTCTCTATGTATCAATCTAATAGTGTCACTAATAAGGGTGTGGATATGCGAATGATTGGGACTGATGATATTGATCAGATTGAAATAATCAAAGGTATAGCTTCTGTGGAGTATGGAGATCTTACAAGTGGAGTGGTTAATATTACTCGTAAAAAAGGATACAATCCATTGGAAATAAGATTGAAGACAGATTCAGATTCTAAACTTGTTAGTGTTACCAAGGGATTTGGAGATAATAATGAAAGTGTAAATATAAGTGCTGGCTTTTTAAATAATAAACAAGATCCGAGAAGTGACTTGGCAAATTTTTATCGATTAAATAGTTCGATTAGATACAATAAGAATAAGAAGAATTCAAGCAAGTTTCTTAACTATGGATTCAATTTTGATTTTGGAAAAATGTTTACCGAGTCAAAAAAGGATTATAATGCGAGCATTTCCAGAGATGACAGTTATGAGTCTACTAATAATAATTATACTCTGTCGACTTATTTCAATTGGGAGAATTTGAATCGTGACTTTATCAATAAGATTGATTTTAACCTAGTTTCTTCCTATACCTATAATAGAATAAAACAAAGTAAATTAACATCCGCAGGATCTGATGTTCCTATCGCAACTGTGGATGAAGGGAGGTCGGAAGCTAAGTTTTTTCCTATCGAATATCAGGCATATTACCAGAAAGATAATCAGCCTTTTAGTTTGTCTTCTAAATTGAAAACTGTTAGTGATATTGACTTTCAAAATATTGAAAATAAAATCACTATTGGAGGGGAATATTTTTATGATAAAAATTTGGGTGATGGTGATATTTATGATAAAAACTTACCGCCATATCCAGGTGCAGCTTATCGACCTATATCGATAAAAGATATACCAGCATCTCAAAAAATATCTGCATTTGGGCAAATAAATACAAGAATTAAGTTTAATCGAAATATGCTAAAATTTAATTATGGTATCCGCCTTAATCATAGATTGGGTTTAAGCTCTAAGTTTGATATGCATGATAAAGTATTTTCAGACCATAGATTAAGTCTTAATTGGAAGTTTCCTGAATTTAAGTTATTTGGAAAAGATAATATATTAAGTATTGGAGCAGCAATGGGACAACAGTCTAAATTACCAGGATTGTCTATTCTGTATCCACCATATAGATACTTTGATTATACAGAATTTAATTTTTATTCACAAAATGAAGATCTGCGTACGGTTCATATGTATACTATTAAGAAGGATATTACGAATTATGAGATACAAACCTCTAAGAATAAGAAGGTGGAATTGAATATGTCCTATGTGCGAGAGGATATTAGGTTTTCGCTTACCGCATTTCAAGAAGAATCAAAGTCTGGATTTAGTCATGTTCAATCATATGGTAAAAATACTTATCGTAACTATAATGAGGATGAACTTGATGTTGCAGAATTGACCCATAAACCTCTACCTAGTGATGTGTCCTATAATCTAATTAATCATTTAGTAATTTATTCTCGTTATGGAAATGGCGATTATGTAAAAAAACGAGGAATAGAGTATACTCTAGATTTACCAAAAATAAATGCCATCAATACACGCATATATCTAAATGGTGCATACTTTAAAACAGATTATGATATGAGCGATATTAGGTATCAGGGAGTTGATGAAATTATAAATAACAAGAGCTACCCATATGTGGGCGCCTATACCTGGAATAGAGGAAAATCTTATGAAAATTTTGGTACAAATATATTTTTCAATACAGCGGTAAATAGTCTAGATCTATTGTTTACTACTACTTTGGAATGTACTTGGTTCGAAAAGTATCATTATATACCTAATAATGGGGAGCCAGAATATTATTTGGATCAAGACCTGAAAAGATATGAATTTACAGATGAAGCACGAAACGATGAGTTCATTAATAAACTAGTGATTCTTCATACAGATACAAAATTTGACAGATCAAAAACTCCCATAGATATTGGAGTGAATCTGAAATTCACAAAGATGTTTGGAAAGAATTTTCAGCTGTCTTGTTTCGTAAATTCCATCTTCAATTATCTGCCAGAATATAATGATAGAAATGGTCTTAATGTAATCAGAAAAAGATATCCGTATGCAAGTATGGAAATAAAAGTAAAAATATAACAACCTATAAAAAACAAGAAAATGAAAAAAAATGCAATTCTTAAAATTGTAGCTCTATTCGTGTTTGGACTTTTCGTTAGTTCATGTTCAGATGACGACAGCACACCACAAACTATTACAGGTTTAACTATCGAAAAGCCAAGTGACGAATACTCGAATCTTACCGAAGTTAAGCTAATTGCTGAAAATGTAAATACTGGTGAAAAGAAAGATTTAACTGTTTCTGTAGATTTTAATGAAAAAACAGAATTAATATTAAATCAAGGAGTATATAATTTTACTCTAACAGCCAAAGCTGAGATTCTATACAAAGGATCTGGTAATCCAAGTGTAGTTGATATAAAAGGTAGCTCTGATAAAATAACATTAAACCAAGATAACCAGTCTGTAGTAATTAAAACCATTGACGGTACTGGATCGCAAGAGGGCGGATTTGTAATATCAGAGGTCTATTTCGCAGGCTGTAATACTGCGGGTGGAAATTTTTATCATGATGATAGTTATTTCGAGATTTACAATAATTCCAATAAAACTCTTTATGCTGATAATTTAAGTATTGGTATCACAAGTTTTAACACAGATAACGGAAAAGGAAATAGATGGATTGCTGAAGATGATTTTGTTGATGAGGCTGTGTCTATCAAATCAATTTTTACAATACCAGGTGATGGTACTAAATATCCTGTAAAACCAGGAGAGGTACTTTTGATTTCGGATAGAGCAATTAATCATAAAACTTTTTCGCCGAATTCAGTTGATTTATCAAAATCTAATTTTGAGTGGTACGAACCAACAGCATCAAATACTGATGTAGATGTTCCAGAGGTGGAGAATTTAGTTGTTACATTTTCTACATCTAAATCATTAACTCCATTACATACAAGAGGATGTGAAGGATATTATCTATTTAGAATGGATAAGGAAGGTGAAGCGTTTTTGAAAGAGAATACTCGTTTGCTTAAAGAAGATTTCGTTATGAATGATAAAGTATTTACTAATCGTGAAGAGAAACATCCATTCGTTCCTAACAGTTTGATTATTGACGCTGTTCAATGTGCTGAGCAGGATGAGCATTCATTCAATGTCTTCGCCAAGTCATTGGATTTCTCTTATGTTTCAACTGGTGATAGTTTTGCAGCCAGAGCTGGTAAGGTAATAAGAAGAAAATTTGAAAAAATGGATGGTACTAGAGTTGTATTGCAAGATTCAAATGATTCGTCTAAGGATTTTCATTCCATCGTAGTACCTTCTCCAGGTACTGTAGAGACTGAATAAAAAAAACTACAATAATCATTCAGTCACAGCTAGTCTGAATGATTATTGTAAACCTATAAATAAGCGTCCTCGATATAATATATACTGTTTGAATATGAGATATATAATATTATGTTTTTTGATTTTCATTACAAATTTAACTAATGCTCAAGATTTGCAAAAGCATATTTCATTAGATAGAGATTATAATGAATTTAAAACGAACAATCCTATTAGTAAGTATTTTAATGCATTGTCAGCATTTTCTGAGACATCCATTAGTTATAAAACAAGTAAACAAAAAGGCTACTACGATACTGCAACTGGTGATGATTTAAATCAAATAGATTACAATATATCTGGAGAGTTAACTAAGAATAAAATGTTGATATATGGAAGTTTGGCTTATTCTAATCAAACTAGAGATAATATAAAATGGAATTTAATGGATAATAATCATATGTTTTGTTCTTATTCATTAGTTGATTCAACCATATATAAACAGTATGCCGAGGATTATGTTTTAAATGGAGCCTTTGCAAAAGAATATGATAAATACTTGATTGGTATAAGTGCAAATACCCTATCAAGAACTTCATATGGCAAGATTGATCCACGACCTAAGAATGATATATTTGATTATGATATATCAGTTTATTTAGCTCGCAAACTAAACAATAAATTTTTAATTAATTTTAGTTTGACACATAATGATTATTCTCTTCAAAATCAAATTCGAGTATTTAAAGAAGATATATATGATAGTTTTATTGTATCAAAACCTTTTGGTTTTACCGACAAAATGGTAAGTGATAAGAGTAGAAATTTCTCTTTAGTCTTGGATGGAGGAGGAAGAGACATAGCCTTGAATATCGAAAACTTCAAGCCTAGTGGATTTGAATTTTATGCAAAGTATTCTTCTCGTCGATATAAATTGGATTTTACAGGTCGTGGTCATCATCATGAAGCTTATAAATATAATAAATCGCAATTGTCTGTTTTGTATAAGTTTGATAATTATCTGATAAGCAAAATACAGGCAAAATATCTTCGTGATAAAAAGAATGTGAAAGAAAAACTTTTGGGAGGTGAAATAGGTCTGGATATGTTTTTGGATAAATATTTTCAGGAGACTAATAGTTTTAATATTAGTGCTTTGTGTAGGAAGGATTATGATAAATCATTTATTGAATTTTCACCTGAATTCAATTATGATAATATAAAGATTGATTACGAAAAACCTTCTTATTATCATTATATTGATAATATAAATATGAAGTTTAAGTTTAATTACTTTAAGAAAATTAAGAACAATTCTTTAAATGCATATTTAGGATTGAACTTAAGGAATAATATAAAAAATGATTTGAAATCTACTAAGAATAAGGATTTTGTAAATCAGAAATTTTATGCAGAAAAAATTGAAATAGGTCATTTGCTTATGTATGATGACTATTATGCTATCGAATCGAGAATTAGTTATGATTATAGCTTGAATGACAAACATTCAGTTTTCTTGGCTGCTGCATATAATTATTTTAAGGCCGAGGCTAATCGAAAAGTAAATGAAGTGCAAATAAATTTAGGATTTAGATTCTAATTAAATCGAATTGTATGAACGTAATAGAATGTAAAAACTTAACGCACTACTATGGTAGGCGTTGTATCTATGAAAATCTAAATCTTAATATAGAACAAGGTAAAGTTGTAGGTCTGTTAGGGAAAAACGGAACAGGAAAAACAACTACAATTAATATATTAAATGGTTTTTTAACCCCACACAGCGGTGAATGTCGAATATTCGGAGAAGATTCACATCGATTGTCAGCTAAAACCAAACAGAGGATTGGTCTTTTATTAGAAGGACATGTGCAGTATAGTTTTATGAATATAAAACAGATTGAGAATTATTATTCGAAATTCTATACAAAATGGAATTCAAAGGTTTATTTTGAATTGATGGACATGCTGAAAATTAAGCCAGAACAAAAAATATCTAAAATGTCATGTGGGCAAAGGTCTCAGGTAGCTTTAGGCTTAATACTTGCTCAGGATCCAGATTTATTTATTTTGGATGATTTCTCAATGGGACTCGATCCTGGGTATCGTCGATTATTTGTTGAATATCTTAATGAATATGTTAAATCCAAGGATAAAACAGTCTTTGTTAGTTCTCACATTATTCAAGATATGGAAATGTTGATAGATGAATGTGTAATAATGGATTATGGAAAGATATTAAAACAAGAGCCAGTTGATCAGTTTCTTGACACTTTTTTGAAGTTTACATTACAGGGAGATTTTGTTAATCAACTTAAACAATTTAATAAACTGTATAGTGTAGAGTTTATAAATGGTAAAACTGAATTTTATAGTTCAGAAACGAGCTCGGATATTATATCTTGTTTAGGAAGTCAAAATATAGATTTTAATTTAATTAAACAGGAAAAATTAAGTCTCGAAGATGCATTTATTGGTTTAACTGGAAAATATTAAAAAAAATGTTTAAAGCACTATACTACAAAGAATTTATAAAATCTAAGAAACTTATATTTGTTATCAATATTTTAAGTGTAATATTATTATGTTATGTGTTTCTTAAGCTCAATAGAGCATTTCGTGTTGCGGGAGCCGATCATGTTTGGGGTGTTATAATCTCTAAAAACCAATTTGTATTTAGAGATTTGTTATACTTTCCCTTGTTGTCGGGTATTGCTCTGGGAATAAGTCAATTTGTGCCCGAATTAATAAATAAGAAATTAAAGCTTAGTTTACATCTACCAGTGAATGAACATAAAACTATATTTTATATTCTTTCTTTTGGTCAGCTTGTTCTATTTATCTCTTTTCTTATTCAGATATTATGTGTAATATGTTTTTCATATTTTATGTTTCCTAAAGAGATAGTCATTTCTACGCTTATAACTCTTATACCAGTATATATTTCTGGATTATTAGTTCATTCATTTATTGGATGGATTTGCGTTGAGCCATCATGGCGAAATAGGTTGATAAATTTGATTATATCTATATTCTTGATAAATGTCTACTACCAAACTAATCTGCCATCTGCATATGTATATCGTTTAGACTTATTGTTAATTATATACATGATTGGTTTGACTTATATTTTTATTTCTGCAAAAAGATTCAAAATAGGAATTAACTAATTTATAGATAAGTACTTTTTTATTCTAATTCTATTATGTTCTATAGGTTAGAATGTTCAAAATATTACATAATGAAAATAATAAGATTATTTATATATCTAGCATTTATATTTGTTTTAAGTGTTGGTCTTCCACGTATGATGAGGTTTTTCACAGATCAGCCTCATGGAAATACTTTTATATATTATAGTTCTGTTGATCATGCTTTTTGTTCAATTAATTATGATGAAGCTAAAGATAAGGTGATCAGAAAAAATATTGTAACAGGCAAAGAGTATTCACAATCCCAATTCGATAGTATACTCCCTCTGTTTTTCTATAGGCAATTGTATACCGAGGGTAGGATGCCTGATAGTTTGAATTCTACTCCAATTACAAGAAATTTGATTAATCAAAAATCATTTCAGTATAAATATAGTCCTGAAGATAAGAACAGACCGAGCATTCAATTGTATCCTTTATTTGAGTCGGTATCTGGTCGAGTTGATTTGAAAATGCCAGAAGATTTATTCCGAATAGATAGCAAAATGGAATTTATAATTCCTGCAAACAATAAACTGAATAAAGCTAAGTCAGAGAAGTATACTAATATCTTGAATACATTGGGATTTAAATTTCCTGCCAAAAGCATATCGGGAAATCCTTCGGCTCGTAAAATGTATGATGAAGGTTATTTTGTGACTGATTCAAATAATCAGATTTTTCATATAAAAATGGTTAATTCAAAGCCTTTTATCAAGAAATTGAATTTGCCTAAGACTATTATACCTGCTCATATTGCTACATATGAACCTAATGATAGAAGTTTTTATGGCTTCTTATATGCTAAGTCAGGCGAAATCTTTAAGTTAAGTACTTCGAATTATGCTTTGGAAAAATTAGATATTGGGGATTTTAATTTGGAAGAAAATCAATTCTTAGTTTATGCAAATCCTTTGTATTGGATAATTCATAAAAATACGCAAGAGGGTAAATTTAGTTATGCTCTTGATTTAAAAACAAACAAGATTATTGATACCAATAATGATGTTTATAAGGTAGAGGAGAAATCCATAATGGATTATGTTTTACCTTTTAGGGTAGCTTTTACTAAGTGGAATACAAAGTATTTTGCACCTCAATTTATATTTAATGGTTTGTCAGTATTTATATTTAATTTAATATTTCTCAGTTTATTTGTTGTGATTAATGTTTTTAGATCTAAACCAAACTCATATATAGAACTTAGTTTAGTTGCGGCGACCGGTATTTATGGTTTTATTACCTGTTTATTATTTAAAAATAAAATTTAAAAAAATAGATTTATGAAAATAGTTAAAGTATTAGTTCTTGTATTTTTTGCATTTATTTGCACGTATTCAAATGCTCAGTCTGATTTGTCAAAAGCTGTTTCTATTGATAAGATGATGAAAACCGCTGAGAAAAATATAGGAAAAGAGATTTGTGTTTATGGAAAGGTTAAGCATGTTTGCTCGCATTCTGGACGTAGGTTATTTCTTGCAAATAAAAAAGCCGATTTGAGTCTTCGTGTTAATACTTATGGTAAGATAAAGTCTTTTAATAGAGAACTTTCGGGTTCAAATATAAAACTAAAAGGAATATTGCGTCAACAAACTTTAAGCAAAGAGGATATTGATAAGCTGGAAGAGCGAATTACAGAGCAGTCAGGGCACTGTGGAACTGAGAATAATTCGATTAAAAAAATGCGAGATTGGATGAAAAAGAATAATAAGAAGGAGTATTATATTTATTATGTAGATTGTGTTGATTATGAGCAGATTTATACTAAATAGTAATCCAGTTTTATATTTTTATCAAAGTCGATGTTAATAGCTGTAAAAAAGCACTAGAGAATTTTTTCTCTAGTGCTTTTGCTAATTAAGAAAAATTGAAAATTCGTATAAATTATATGTCTACCAAGAATTTGGATTTACGCTTTTGGTTTCTGTTTTTGTATTTTCTGCTAGAATGTCATTTATATATCCTCTGCATTTACCACAACCAGTGTTTGCACCTGTAATTCTTTTTATATCATTTAGGTTTTTTGCCGATTTTACTTTTATTGCGTGTTCTATTTCGTGTCTTTCTACCTCATTGCATGAACATACTATATCTTTCATATTGCTTATTTTAAAATTAACGATCAAAGAAGTTTTTGGCTCTTCTTATTATTTGTTGTAAATATAAAATAAACTGATTCTAAATAACGCATGTCAGGAAGGTTTTTTATAGCGATATTATTTATCGGTGCATCGAAAAACTTTAATTCCATTTATGATAATTTACCAAAAATGGAATTCTTAAAATGTAAAATACAGTATATTAGTTATGAAAGCTGTGTTTTGTGTCTAGATTTATTAATCTGAGTTAATGATAAGAAAACTCACTCATTGCTTTCAATATTTATTCCTATTCTATTTAGTTCTTCTTTTAGAATTTCATCTCCTCTAACAATCGAGTTCACTAACCATTTTAATTTAGTACTATTATAATCTTTTTCTGATAGCTTCCAATTAATTTCTGACTTCCTAAGCTCATTAGATAAATGACTTAAAATTATTGCTGCAGATACAGAGATATTAAAACTCTCGGTAAAGCCTACCATCGGTATTTTTACGTATTCATCTGCCATATCCATTACAGTATCTGATAAACCTGTTAGCTCAGTTCCAAAAATAAAAGCAGACTTACCTTTGTTTAGATCAAAATCATAAAGTGAAACATCTTGGCTGTGAGGAGAGGTTGCGACTATTCTGTATCCATCTTTTTTAAGTTTATTTAGGCAGGTTTTTGTATTATTCTCTAGTTCGTTATAGTTGCTAGTATTCACCCATTTGTATGATCCTAATACAACTTGAGGGTTAAGTTCATATTTATTCGAATTTTCAATAATATGTAAGTCTTGAATTCCAAGACAATCGCAGGTACGCATAACTGCGCTTGCATTTTGTGGTTGATATATATTTTCTAGAACTGGTATTATGTAGTTAGTTCTTTGTTCTAATTTATTATTAATGAGTTTTAGTCGATCTTCTGTAAGGTATTTCTCCAGTAATTCAATCGATTTTTTTGCAGTATTATTATCCATTATTATTATTCTATAAATTATTCAGAGCTATTTATTTGAATCTGGTGTAAATATTTTAATATGGATGCAAAATAAAATAAAATATATAGTTTATTCAAATCTAAATTATAATTGAATTATTAGTAGACAATGATTTTCTTTAATGAAACCGATCTCCTGAATGCTAATGGAAAGGATCACTCAGTGTATTTCTTTATCTGTGTTGGATTGGTATCTATATTTTATGTCAAGTTTAGTATTTAGTAGATGGTCTTAGTTGTATGTTTTATGATAATTAGTTGAAATACTAATTATCATTATGATTTATTTTGTCAAATTATTACATTCTAAAAACACCAAATCTACTCTTCTTTATTTTTCTATTATGTACACATTCTAATGCCATTGATATTACAATTCTTGTATCGGCAGGATCAATTATACCATCATCCCACAAATTAGAACTACTATAATATGCATTAGATTTTGATTCATATTCAGTAATGATTTCATTATATTCGCTATCGCTTAAATTTCTTACTGTGGACATTACATTGGCAGCTTGTTGAGATCCCATAACCCCAATTTTAGCCGTAGGCCAGGTAAAAAGAAAGTCAGGATCATATGCTCTTCCGCACATAGCATAGTTTCCTGCACCAAATGAAGCCCCTATCACTAAACTTATTTTAGGTACTTTTGCATTTGCTACAGCATTTACTAGTTTCGCCCCATGTTTAGCTATACCATTGTGTTCGTATTTTTTGCCTACCATGAATCCAGTTATGTTCTGAATAAAAAGAATAGGTATTTTTTTCTTACAGCATATTTGGATAAAATGTGTCGCCTTTAATGCTGTATCAGAGAATATTATGCCATTATTGGCAATTATTCCAATGGGTTTATTGTTAATTTTCCCAAATGCTGTGAGTATGGTTTTTCCATAATTTTCTTTAAATTCTGTAAACTTTGAATTATCAACTAATAATTTAACGAGTTTTTTTATGTTTACTGTGTTTCTGTAGTTGACAGGAGCAAAATTGTATATTTCTTCAATTCGATTTATGTTGCTATGTTTGTTTTTTCTTTTATTTCTTAATGGAATTTCAGATATTAATTTTTTGCATATTTCGATTGCCTGATTTTCGTCATCTGCTATATGGTCTGCTACTCCTGATTTGCTTGTATGCATTTCAGCTCCACCCAAATCTTCAGCACTTACTTCTTCTCCTGTTGCAGCCTTTACTAAAGCTGGTCCTGCAAGAAAAATGCTAGATTGATTTCTAACCATAATGTTTTGATCACACATAGCTGGTATGTATGCGCCGCCTGCCGTTGAAAGTCCCATTACTATTGCTATTTGAGCTATTCCTTTCGAAGACATCAAAGCCTGATTATAGAATATTCTGCCAAAATTAAATCTATCTGGAAAAACTCTTGATTGTTGAGGAAGATACACGCCGCCCGAGTCTACCAAATAAACACAAATAAGATTGCATTTCATGGCAATCTCTTGTGCGCGAATATGTTTTTTTACTGTTTCCTCTACATAGCATCCAGCCTTCACTGTTGCATCATTAGCAACTATCATACATAATCTTCTGTTGATTTTTCCAATTCCCGTAATAATTCCTGCTGATGGAAAATCATTATTGTATTTGTCGTATGCACCGAAACTTGATAATTCTAAAAAGCTACTGTCTTCATCAAGTAGCAAATCGATTCTATCACGTACAAAATATTTTGATTTTGAATTGTGCTTTTCTAATGCTTTTGCCTTACGCTTATACATGATAGAACTAAGTCTGGCATGGTATTCAGAAATTATATCATTTATATTTTGCATAAAATTAAATTTATCTAAAGCTGTATGTATTAATTATGTATAACAGTTGTTGAGACTTAATAATATTATGTGTTTCAGGTTAAAATAGAAAGGTCTCTTACATAAATGTAATAGACCTTTTATAAATATGTTCAGCAAAGAGAAGGTTCAAGTATTAATTCTTCTAATTCGTGGTCATTGATGTTTTCATGCTTTGGAATGTCGGCATCCCAAAAGCTTTGTGCTGAACGTGTTAAATCCCAATGTTTTCTGACTGAATTGATTATAATACCGATAATACACCTTATTGCAATGTGTTCCATAATTTCAGGAATATAAGGTATGTCTATATGTCGGTTAGCTAGTCTAGTTAATCTAACGATTAATCTTTTTGCTTCATTATCATCAATTCCTCTGTCCAAGGAACGTGTAATGTCATATAGTTCATTAGGAAGATTATCGTACATGAATCTATCGATTTTTAGGATAATTCTAATTAGTATGCTTTCTTCCTTGGCTTCTGAAATTAGAGGAACATTTATTTTTTTATTTAATGATTCTGCCAATAGAACGACTTCGTCTTTACTTAGTCTGCTTCTTCTGTGACAAGGAGCATTAAATTCATCACAGATTTGATTGAAATGGTTTTGAGTTAATTCACGAATAGCTGTCATAATTTATATTTTTTGATTAATATTTGTGTGTTTTATTCTTAACAGAAGAGTTTATTCTACTGGTAATGAATGACTATTAGTGAACAATTATGGTTTGTGGATGGAAATGCTATACAATTTATAATATAAAATTGACTTAACAAAAAATAATATAATAAACATACATCCCTTTATCATAAGGTTTTCTTTGTTGCTCTGATATTTGAGTTTCAGTGTTAAAAATAAATATTCGACATAGTGTCATACTGTTGAAAATTTATTTTGTTTATCTATAGGGAATATTTGTTAAGATATAATAAATTTCCATTTAGTCTTATGGTTTTTGGATGCCTTTTTGATATTTATTAATACCGCTTTTTGGGGAGGTAATTAACTGTCTTAAAAAAACATGAATATGATATTGATATAAACAAATAAATGCAAGTTGTTTTAGTATAATTAAATTAATTGTTGAAATTCCTTACGAATGGATTTACATAAAAAAGTTAGCTTTCTCTGTGGTTTATATTGTCGAGTAAGAATAATTGAGCTAAGAGTTGAAACGGAGAAGTGTCTATTTAAATACTTTAGTCTATAAGTGTTTTGTGTTTAGATTTTTATACTTGGATTTTATTTCTTAAATTTTTAATAAATTAAAAATTGAAATATTATGAAAAATTTATATTTATTGTTATTTATTTTTATGTTTTCTGCTTGTGGGAAAAATGAAAATTTTTTTTTGCAACAAAATGCTAATAACAACAAAAATAATCTTAAATCAGAACATGGATTCCCTGAGAGTTACATCCCCAGTGCTATAATGTCAAAGATTAAATCGATTGGGCTTGAGTCATTTCTCAAAAATTACAGGTTGAAAATTAATGAACAAGTACATTATCAGGCTGATTGGAGCGCAAAGGCTAGAGTTTTTTGTTCTTTTAATTATGAAAATAAGCCTTATGTTTTAAATTATAGAAAAGATAATGGTCAATTAAGTATTGATAAAATAACGGCAAATGGTCTTCAAAACTCATATAAAATAAACTGGAAGTCTGGTGAGAGAAGTTTCACAACTGTTTATTATAATGGATTGTTGTATATTGCTAGTTATTATAAGAATGAAGGGAAGTTGTATTTACATAAATTTTCTAATGGCTCCTTGTATTATTGTTCTGAATTTCCAAACCAGTCAAAAGATAAAAGTAGAACCTTACACACTGTGTATACTGGCGAATTCGCTTATGTAGCTATGTATAATCAAAAAGATTATAGGATAAAAATGTGTATAGTTGGCAATACGGGTGAATCAGTTGTGTTTTTACCTTCAGGTTCTGCTGATAAATTAAGTAAAAAATCGTACCCTTTAATTAGCTCAATTAATTCTACAAGAGAAAGTAATCTTGTTTATTATTTTAAAGATAGGATAAACTTATTTGAGATTCCTTACAAGGATATCAATATCGGTAGCGTTGATATGAGAGCAGATTTGGATTTAAATTTTGAAAGTGCGGGGTTTTATTCTTCACGTTCAGGTGATAAATTATGTAATGCAACATTAGGAGATATTCCTTTGATAATAAATTATGATTGTTCTTCAGGGTATATTAGGATTAACAGTTTTGATGAAAATACGATTATTAAGAATTTATATTTAAAGAAAATTAGCCCAAAGAAACGTGAAATTGTTGCAATATCAGATGGAGTGAGTTTTGATATTTTATATCTTTTAAATTTTACACCTGAATCTGGGAGAGTGTCTATTGACAGGTTTAGCTTCGAGGCAGTTCGAAGATAAGTTCTAGATCTAAGATTCATTCTTAGAAAACCATTATTGTTTTCTAGGGGACAAATGTTAATATAATTGTAAAAAGGTCTTATTTGTCTAATTGTAGTAAAATCAACTATACGAAGTATGGCACATTTAATAAGTGGATTGAATTATTTCAGAAGACTTATGTGTTGATTTGTCAAATCGAACTTGCTTTTCATTTCCTTAGAGATGTTTCTTGCAAACTGAGTACCTAGTTTCGTCTAAGTTTTTATATATTTAGGATATAATAATTATGTTTGAACTAATCTAATTTTATATGATAATCTTATTTTCTATAGATAATAAGATTAAAGTTTAGGCTATTTTCAATGTTTAGGCGGAATTTATTTTTAACCCAAAACCCTTTTATATGAGATTCATACATTACTTAATTGTCACACTTATTTTATTCTTGTCGAATTTTAGTTTTGCTGGTACGCAGAAAAAAGCTGAGTATATAAAATGCAATAAAAAAAATGAGAAGACTATCTTTCTTCCAATAAGATTTATCAACAAGGAGTTGTTGTTGATTAATAGAATTACAGAGTATCCTGATAAGTTCTTTTATTATGGTAGTGCAGGAATGTATATTAATAATCAGGTAATTTTAAAATTTGAAAGAGAAGCAGGTTTTCTTAAATTAATTCAATTGCAGTATCGCAATCAAGTTGACAAAAAAGATGTAATTGCTAATTCTGTTTTACAGAACCACAAAAATCCAGTTTTTGCTTATATCCCAATACTTAAGGATAATAAAGATGGAGTTGTAGTAAGTTCAAAATTTTTCGAGCAAGAATTGAATTTGTTTGATTTTGTAAGTGAAAGTCGAAAGTCTAAATATAAGTTAGTTCCATCGAAAAATCATATTTTATTCAAGAATTCAAAGCTTGATAAGTCTAGTTTGTTGATAAATAGAGAAATTAATTATAGTGCCGAAAAATCTCCCAAAACACATTATTCAAATCATATTACAATTAGCCAATTATTAGCTTTTCGGATTTTGCCAGAAAAAGTAATGAAAGCCCGTAAATGGAATCCTAGAGTGGGAATATTCGAATCATATGTTAAAATCTATAATAGTAACAAACTTAATATAGAAAAATATTATTTTATGGATAGGTGGAAGTTGGAGCCAGAAGATAAAGATGCTTATTTGAGTGGACAGTTATCGAAACCTAAAGAACCTATTGTTTATTATTTAAGTAATGATATACCCAATAAATGGAGAAATTATATTAGTCGCGGAGTTCAGGCTTGGAATCCTGTGTTTGAAAAGATTGGCTTTAAAGATGTTTTAATTGTTAAGCAGAAGCCAGATGATGCTAAATGGTCTGATAATAATCCAAATTACAATGTAATAAGATGGGTGGCATCTGAGATCAAAGATGCTCAGGGGAATTATATTATAGACCCACGATCAGGGCAGATTTTAAATTCTATGTTGATTTGGTATCAGAATTATCTTGCCGAGATTAATAATGAATATTTTGTAATGGCCGCAGCTACAGATGAAAGAGCGAGGAAACCGATATTGGATGATGAGCTTATTGGGGAAATCATGCAGGAAGTCATGACTCATGAAATGGGGCATGCCTTGGGTTTGGGACATAATATGATTTCAAGTTCAAGTTATTCTACAGATTCTCTTAGGTCCGCTAGTTTTGTTAATAAGTATAGTTTGGCAGCTTCAATTATGGATTATTCTAGTTTTAATTATATAGCCCAGCCTGAAGATATGCCTGTTTCCCTTACTAGAAAGATTGGTCCTTATGATTATTGGGCGATAGAGTTTGCGTATAAATATTACAATTATGATAATTTCGAAACAGATACTGACGAGATTATGTTTCATAATGAGCGGGTAAATAAAGCTACTCAAAATAAGAAATTAGAATATATGGAGCAGGAATATGGTAAATATATTGACCCAACAAACGGCACAGGTGATTTGGGTGATGATGCAATTAAATCTGCAGAATATGCCATAAAAAACCTACAAATAATAATGCCTAATTTTGTGAAATGGTCGCTACTGCCAACAGGTGAAACTTATATTGTAAAAGAACGTTATGAGGTTTTGAAAAGACATTTGTTTGATTTGTTTAAACAAATTGTTATGCAGGTTGGAGGACAAGTTAATCGAAAAGAGGATAATAAATATAAATCTACAATGATTAATTCTCAACAAAGTATTGCAGCTGTTTCTTATTTAGTGGAAAATCTATTTAGGAATATGAGTTGGTTATTTAATGAAGATTTAGAAAATTTGGATGAGAATGATTATTATAAAAGTAGTTTGATTGAATTGCAGACTTATGTTATAAAAAGGCTACTTGAAAAGGATCGTTTATTGAGAATAATAGCTCAGGATATTAAAGAAAATAAAGTAACTACTAATAATATCCTCCGAATACTTAGCAATTCTATCGTTAAAACTAGTCTTGTCAACGAACTTGATTTTAAAGTTCAAAAGTATTATGTTGATAAAATAGGAGATTTAATTAAGGATTCATCTGAGGATTTAATCTTATTGCATATATTGAAGGAGGAGAAAGATTATGTGAAAAAATGTTTGGAGGAGAGAGTCAAAAAAGAAAAAAATCAGATTGTTAAAGGCTTTTATTTAGAACTGTTAGAGGTTTAAATCATTGATTTCTCGAATATGAAAACTGGTTGTTGATATTTTAAAAATCTCAATAACCAGTTTTTTTGTTTATAAAATTTTCTTTTTATACTAAATAAAATATGAATATTTTTTGTTGTTTAATGATTTATATGTTAATAGAAGTGATTTTTTATTTGTGTAATAATACAACTTAATAAATATAAATATTATTTTTACACGATAATTAAACTTGCGTTATTGTTAATTTTATGAGTTTTTGTTTTGAAGTAGAAAGTATTTTTTAGTTTTTTATTGTATTATTTTTATCCTAATTGTACATTATTAATGTCTTATGTGAAAAATAATCTAACTGATTATTTGAAAAAGATTCAAAGTAATCTTTTGTGCTTGACTTTAAAGCATTTAATGGTAATGCGTTAGATTGTTGTTTATTGATTCAGTATTACTAATAGATAAAAATAAAAAAAATGAATTGTCCAAATTGCAAATCGCAAAATAATGAAAGTGCTCGTTTTTGTAGAAACTGTGGTGCAAACTTAGACTTGTGTAAGGATATTAAATCTACAAATAATATAGATGTGAAATCATCTGATAATCTTCTTCTCGTACATATTGTTATTACATTTTTAATTTTTATAATCCATACAACTCTTCCTTGGTTTGCTAGTTTTTGGTATCAAGGTATATTTAAATATGCTCATGGAGTAACTTATATTATTGGAAGTTTGAGTTTTGTACTTATACCTCTTGCTATAAAAAATAAGAATTTAAAAATCGGTGGACTAATTGTGTCTGGGTTATTGATTATTTCCTGGGTGTATCAAAATATCCATTTTATGTTAGCTTAGTTTCGAGTTAGTATGTTCTTTAATCAATTTTTTTTATGCGTGTTCTGATAATTAAGCATATATACTAGGAATGCTTAAGTATAGAGTAGTAGTTGAGGCAAGTTGCTCTTGGGGTTTATAAGGTAAGGGATTGTTAAGATACTTTATTTATTGATAAACAAAGTTTGTTTCTAGTATTGTTACAGACTGTGAATTTTAGCTTTTTTAAATTATTCTTATTTGATTAGGTTTTTTTGTGAAATCCTGTAATTAAGAAGTTTAGTATTTTCTGTTTAGATTGGGTTTAAATTGTGTTCTAGATATTGATTTATAGGCTTAATTTTCTACATTTACTTCCTCATGAAAATATCAATTAATCATATATTCGTAATTAAGCTGGTAAAATAGACAGGTTTGCAAGTCTTGCTCAAGCATGCACCTGTCGATACTTCTAGGATACTGGCTAAATGGTCTTTCGCTGAAATCAAATCAGTACTAACTCAAAATAAGGCCATAATGGGATTTTTGTATCCAATAAAAAATACATTTTGTAAATAGAGGTTCATAAATGATGGATAATCATTGTGAATATAAGTATTAAATATTGATATTTTAGAAATGATTAAAGAAGTTAATATTCCTGCTGATATAAAGCTAATTTGCGACATAGAAAATATTGCTCGTGTTATTAGTGTTCATAAAGATAGATATACAATCCAATCGATAAATTCTGTTTTACATGCTGAAATTACCGGAAAATTGCGTTTCTCTGCAGAGAGTAGTGAAGATTTGCCTACTGTCGGTGATTGGGTAGAAATGATGACTTTCGATGAGGATATGGCGATAATAATAAGCTTGTTTCCTAGAAAAACAAGCCTGCAGCGAAAGGCGGTTGGTAGAGTAAGTCAAGCGCAAATAATCGCAGCTAATGTCGATTATTGCTTTGTTGTAATGTCTCTTGATGATAATTATAATATCAATAGATTAGAAAGATATATAAGTTTGATATTAGGTTGTAGTATTCAGCCTATTATAATTCTTAGTAAAACAGATTTGAATTTAAACGCCCAGATTTTCGAAAATCAGCTTGTTGACCGTTTCCCAAATATAGAGATTATTAGTTCTAGTAATATGAATAGGATTAGTTTTAATAAGATATTGTATTTGTTGAAACCGAATAAAACTTACTGTTTTATTGGTTCGTCAGGAGTTGGAAAGTCTACAATAATAAATCATTTAATAGGGAGTAATTTAATGAATACCCAAGCAGTTAGTGAAAGTAATAATAAGGGTAGACATACAACTAGTCATAGACAATTATTTTTTATGTCAAATGATGCTATGATTATTGATACTCCAGGAATGAGAGAATTGGGCATGACAAATATTACTCATGGCATAAATTTAAGTTTTAGTAGAATTTCAGAATTATCACGATTTTGTAAGTATGATGATTGTTCTCATGAATACGAACCTGATTGTGCCGTAATTAAGGCCCTAAGTGATGGTGTGTTGAGCATAAAGGAATATGATAATTATCAAAAGTTACGAAAAGAACAAGCTTACTATAATGAGACAAGTTTAGATAGGAAGCGAAAAGGGAAAGATTTAGCAAAGAAAATTAAAGAAGTGAAGATGAATATTAAGTCAAATAAATTTCAATAATCTTTTGTGTCACTAGGGAAATTGACTATTTAATTGCATATTTTCCGTGGCTTTCTCAGTATCTATAGTTTTTAAGATTTTAGCATGGAAATATAACCACTGAAGCCGCAGAAACCGCTGAGTTTTTTATAGAAAAATAACTTTTTGTGTTGTTTTCTTTCGTGGCTTCGGCGTTATCCGTGGTTTTATAAGATTTTAGTGTAGAAAAATAACCACTGAAGCCGCAGAAACCGCTGAGTTTTTTATAGAAAAATAACTTTTTGTGTTATTTTCTTCCGTGGCTTCGGCGGTATCTGTGGTTTTATAAGATTTTAGTGTAGAAATACAACCACTGAAGCCGCAGAAACCGCTGAGTTTTTCATAGAAAAAAACTTTTTGTGTTATTTTCTTCCGTGGCTTCGGCGGTATCCGCGGTTTTTTTAAGATTTTAGCATAGAAATACAACCACTTAAGCCGCAGAAACCGCTGAGTTTTTCATAGAAAAAAAACTTTTTGTGTTATTTTCTTCCGTGGCTTCGGCGGTATCCGTGGTTTTTTTAAGATTTTAGCATAGAAATATAACCACTGAAGCTGCAGAAACCGCTGAGTTTTTTATCGAAAAAACTTTTTGTGTTGTTTTCTTTCGTGGCTTCGGCGGTATCCGTGGTTTTATAAGATTTTAGAGAGTTTTTTCTATGGCTTCTACGGTTCCATGGTTTCATGATTTTTCGTCTTGAATTTTTTAACCGCCGAAGCCGCTGAAATCCTAGAATATTTAATAGAAAGAATTTTTATATTGTAGTATTCCGTTGCATCCGCGGTTTTATAAGATTTTAGCATAGAAAAATAACCACTGAAGCCGCAGAAACCGCTGAGTTTTTTATCGAAAAAACTTTTTGTGTTGTTTCCTTCTGTGGCTTTCGTGGTATCCGTGGTTTTTTTAGATTTTAGAGAGTTTTTTTCGCGGCTTCCATAGTGTCTATGGTTTCATGATTTTTAGTATTTGTTTTTTAACCACCGAAGCTACTGGATGTTTTATCTCAAAAAAAGCTTCGAGTTAAATTTTCTCTTGGCTTTCACTGCTTGTTTTCGGGACTTAATAATATATATATTAGTCTTATAGCCTATATGTAGAATATAATAATGAAAAAATATTATAAAAGTCAAAATTAATATTATTTTTGTTAAAAAAATATTAATCATAATTTTGTTAATATTCTAAAAAGAATCATGATTATTATAGCATCTAAAACTTAGAAATTAATAGGAATAGGTGTTGTAAGAAATCATTATAATTTTATTTAGTTAAATATAAGTGTTTTGTTAGTGTGATATTACAACTGATTTGTTAATAGTAATAATATTAAAATTTAATTAATATGAAAAATAAAAATTTAGCTGCAGTTTTGGCTTTAATTCTAGGAGGATTTGGTGTTCATAAATTCTATTTAAAAAAACATGTTGAGGGAATTATTTACTTTTTGTTAAGTTTTTTATTGGTTTCATTTTTTCTTGGTTTGATCGATTTTTTAATTTTGATATCTATGTCACAAGAAAAGTTTGATTGTAAGTTTAATCCTTCTGGTAATCGAGACGATATAGGAGATGTTGATATTTGTAGTCGTTGTGCATATTGCAATAGGGAACTTACAATGATGACAAGTCCAAGTTTTGGAGGTGGAAAGCTTTCTGATGGAGGAAGGGTGTGTAATAGTTGTTTTAGTGAAATTGCGAATATTCGTCCTGATTTTGGTGTTAAATCAAAAACAGATTATGATAGTGTAATGGTTGAAAAGATATTGTCATCTTCTAATATTAGGAGGGTTCGTACTCAGACGAATATGAGTTCTGCTGAGATACTTGAAGCTGATTTTGATGAGGGATTTGCAGGAGAAACTGATTTTGATTGGGATAATGATGATTGTTTAGCTGAAGATTCGAATCAGGTTGATCTAGAGTCTGAAGATAATATTGATAACTATGAAGAAGATGTATGTGTTAGGGAGAAGTTTATTGATTAAGAAGTTGATATGGAGTATCCTAGAAATAGTTTAGAATAATCGAACTTCGAATTATCGTCGGACTCATATACGGGGTGTAGTATCTGTAATTTTAACCTCTGAATCCATTGAGAACGCGAAATGTTTAGTTTTAAAAAAGCTTGTAAGTTTTTTCCTTGTCTTCTGCGATTTACGTGGTTCCATGATTTTTCGTCTTGAATTTTTTAAACCGCCGAAGCCGCAGAAACTGCTGAGTTTTTTATTGAAAAAACTTTTTGTGTTGTTTTCTTCCGTGGCTTCCGCGTTATCCGTGGTTTTATGGGATTTTAGTAAAGAAATACAACCACTGAAGCCGCTGAGTTTTTCATAGAAAAAAAACTTTTTGTGTATTTTATTTCGTGGCTTCCGTGGTATTCGTGATTTTTTAGATTTTTGTAAGTTTTTTCCTTGTCTTCTGCGATTTACGTGGTTCCATGATTTTTCGTCTTGTATTTTTTAAACCACCGAATCCGCAGAAACCGCTGAGTTTTTCATTGAAAAAACTTTTTGTGTTGTTTTCTTCCGTGGCTTCGGCGTTATCCGTGGTTTTATGGGATTTTAGTAAAGAAATACAACCACTGAAGCCGCTGAGCTTTTCATAGAAAAAAAAACTTGTTGCACTATTTAATTACCTGGCTTCGACAGTATCAGTTGTTTGAATTCGTATTTTTTTGTTTTCTAACTGCCGAAGTCGCATAGTGTTTTTATTTTGAAAAAGAGTTTGATTTACTCTGTAGTTATCTGTATTTAAATTATATGGTTTTAGAATAGGTTTATAAAATATTTGAGAAAGCTAACAATAAATGTTAACTTGAATAAAAAAAAATACTTATGAATTTATTATATAGAGAAGAATCATTTATAATTAGAGGTGCTCTTTATGAGGTATATTCTGAAATTGGCAGTGGATTTTTGGAAGCTATTTATCAGGAATGTCTTGAGAAGGAATTTAAATTAAGTGGAATACCTTTTACTTCCCAGCAACAACTTAAAATTGATTACAAAGGGGAAACTCTTGTTCAAACATATAAGCCAGATTTTATTTGTTATGATTCAATTATAGTTGAGATTAAAGCTGTTCAGGCGATTAGACCAGAGCATATTGCACAAATAATCAATTATCTCAAACTAACAGAATTTCAGCTTGGATTTTTAGTTAATTTCAGTTCGTATCCAAAGTTAGATATTAGACGCATAGTTAATACTAAGCTATAAATTGCTGTATTGTATTTTCTTTAAGTCTGAAATGTGATAATACGATTGAATATCTGTTTCTGACCTCTTTTAATCGATGAAACCTCAGATTGTTTAATAGAAAGATTTTTTGTCTTAGTTTTTTCTGGTTTCCGTGGTATCCGGGTTATCCGTGGTTCCATGATTTTTCGTCTTGTGTTTTTTTTTTAACCACAGGAGCCGCAGAAACCGCTGAGCATTTCATAGAAATTTTTTTTGTGTTATTTTCTTCCATTGTTTTCGCGTTATCCGTGGTTCTATAAGATTTTAGTAAGTTTTTTCCGTAGCTTCGGCGTTATCCGTGGTTTCATGATTTTTCGTCTTGTGTTTTTTTTTAACCACAGAAGCCGCAGAAACCGCTGAGCATTTCATAGAAAAAACTTTTTGTGTTATTTTCTTCCGTGGTTTTCGCGTTATCCGTGGTTCTGTAAGATTTTAGTAGTTTTTCCGTAGCTTAGGCAGTTTCCGTGGTTCCATGATTTTTCGTCTTGTGTTTTTTTTAACCACAGGAGCCGCAGAAACCGCTGAGCATTTCATTGAAAAAACTTTTTGTGTTATTTTCTTCCGTGGCTTCCGCGTTATCCGTGGTTCTATAAGATTTTAGTAAGTTTTTTCCGTAGCTTCGGCGGTCTCCGTGGTTCCATGATTTTTCGTCTTGTGTTTTTTTTAACCACAGGAGCCGCAGAAACCGCTGAGCATTTCATAGAAAAAACTTTTTGTGTTATTTTCTTCCGTGGTTTTCGCGTTATCCGTGGTTCTATAAGATTTTAGTAAG
>JAOARN010000140.1 GCA_025210485.1 Marinifilaceae bacterium
AAATAGCATTGTAAAAGGGTCGAAAATTGCGGCGTTGAAAACGCCTGATAGCAGATTTTTAGGATTGTTGGTGTATGTGTTGTTTTAGAGTTTTTGATATTCTTTCACCATTTAGGGTTGGTGAGTTGAATTGACTGATCTTGATCGCAGGCAATATTTGGGGATTATAGATTTAAATAATCTTTTATCGTTTGTGGTTGGTAAACTGTGTTGCTAGGATATATGCTGTTTTAAGGATTATTAAATTTCTTTCACCGTTTAGGGTTGGTGAGCTGGATTGGTTGATTTTACTGGGTTTTTTGAGCTTTTGAGTGTTGAAAATACGGCGTTGGAGGTGTCTGATAGTCATTTTTCTAATTTTTGGTTCTAATATCAGCGGTTTTATGGATTCTGATAATCTTTCACTGTTTTGGCTTCGCGAGCTGTTTACCCTGTTTTTTATTCCTTTGTGTTTATATCGATTTTTTATAATTATGAATATAACTTTCTGTATTATCAAATTAATACCTTCCTTCTTCAATTAATATTCCTTTAAAAAGTAAAACAAAAAAATCTAAGATTTAAACTAAGTAGAACAAGTAATGTATAATGAAATATAGATTTATATTGCTGAATAATAATCGATTGTATCATAAGATAAGTTTGTTTAATATATAAATACCTCGCAATTAATAAGAAACAGTATAATGCATATTTGTATTTTTATATTTCACATCAAAAAAAAATATGTTCACAAAAGGCAATGTAAAACCGAATCAGAATTTAAATAATCATAATGGAGTTGAGAGTGAGGTTAATAGACAAGCCTATGAAATGAGCTTAGATGAACAAAAAAGAAATGAAAATCTATCAGGAAAGTCAGAAGATGTTGGCTTTAAAAATTTTTGCAGTTTTCGTAGATTATCCTTATTGTATGAAATCATTGAAGACAAGAAAAGTTTTGCAGCTATTGAATATTTATTGCGTTTAGCTGAAACGAATGAAATGAAGCTGCTTGAAAAAAAAATATTAGAAATTTTATATTCTATTCAAAATAAAATTAGTTCTAGAACAAAAAAAGAAATAAATCGTATGTTTTGTGATTTTGCAAAAAAAATCATACCTCTTATATATAAGTTGAATTCTATTAGTAGCGATGAGATATTCATAATTAATAACTTCCACGATAATAGCGATTTTGAAAAACTTAATAATTCAAAGATTACTGAAACATACTACAATGTGCAGTTGTCAAATGATACTTTTTCAAAATTAATGAAAAATGGAACGCTTCCTTTGTTTAATCAAGAAGCTGATAATTTAGAAAAAATTGAAGATGGACTAAATAGATTGAACTCCAATATGTCTTTAGAATTAGATAAAAATAAATATGAAGATTTTATAATAAACTATCTTGATTATAAACACAAAGGTTGTTGGGAAATTCAAGATTGTTTTGAACAATTAGCACTTGAAAAAATCGAAAAAGTTCACCCCGTTATTAAACCTGGGAAATTTGATAAGACAGAATATTGTAAGCATTTACAAGAATTAGGATTATATACAGGAAATGTGGAGTCTGAATTATACAAACAAGTAAAAGCAATATATGGAAAATTCAAAAATAACTATTGCTATCCATGGTTGACTAATCAAGCGAATAGGCAATTTAAACTTGATAAAGATAAATGGGGTTTACCTAATATAATCTCCAATATAAAAGACCTAAAAGAAAGGAATAATGAAAAGTTAAAAGAGACAAAGAAAACAAAAGAATATTATATTGATAATCTTTGTAAAAAAATAAAGAATCGTAAAGAGATTACTACAGATAAATTTGAAAATTGCCATGGGAAAATTATTCTAGTACTAAATAATGAAATGAATTTAGATAATCTTACGGAACTTAGCCTTGAAAATCTTGCATATTTGGATGAAATAGAGGTTGTAGATCCATCTCTTTTTTATGCATTAGCACAATCCGAAATAGAACAAAGTGAAGAAGATAGTATTATAAAATACCATTTAATAAAAAATTATAAGGCTTTAATTGAATCAGAATGCAATGAAATATATTCATTGCCTTTTGCAAAAAATGCACTAGCACTTCTTATCGGTTTGAAGAATTATTGTCTTGATATGGGAGAAAAGGTAAAAGAGTGTTGGAAAACTCAAAGAATTAAAGTATTAGCAACTGTTGTTTTTAATGTTAAAATAAAAGATATAAAAAGTTATATTTCTCACTATACCCGCCTATATGATAAAAATTCAGAATTACCTAGGGCTGCTTTATATAATAAAAATTTATATACTCCATCATATTATAAATTAGAATCTAATATTGATACAATATATTATTTAATAGAGGAGTTGGAAAAATTAGAACTTAATAATGAAGAAAAGGAAAAATTAAATAAATTTAAAGATAGATATTCCGCTGGTTTAAACTATAGAAGAAGTACTAAAGATTATATTCTCTCTAACACGGTGTCTTTGCCTTTGAGTCTGATAAGACAGATTAGTAAAGATGAATTAGTTGTAGGCGATTATTATCCAGATGACAAACCAACGTATTATATTAACATGGGTGAATTTGCACCTCCTGAGGCATTTACATTAGCACTCGAAAACTGCAAAGAGACAATGGAAAAGTTCACTAAACGAGTGCATAATCAAACGATTTTCGCATATGAAGAAGAAGATAAGGTATTTGCTAGAGTATTATCTCTTATAGAAGAAAATTCATGGAATGGTAATTCAGTCAATGATATTAAACATGAGTTAACAGCTTTGAAATTTAATGACTTACTTACAGAATTAGTTAATATTTATAATTCTCATAGTACAGGCAAAAGTTATTTTAAGAAGTATGACTGTCTTAAAAACTTATGCTAATTGTAAATGCGGGAAGGTTATTTTTTAATATTTTCAAAACCATTTATACTGTTCATTTTTTTAATTGTAGATGTTTTTATTTCCCGAAAACAGAATGGAAAACTGTTCAAAAAAAAAGAAACAGTCTTTAAATTAATGTAAAAAGGAGAAAAATACAGGCAAAAATCTAAGTGTTTACTAATTAATTACTAATGTTTTTGACTGCTTGAAATAGAACAAAAAAATTTGCATAGACAAAATTAATGTGGTAATTATTGTATTTAAAGGAGAGTAATCAAATTATTATTGAAGTTAAGTAATTTTAGATAATATAAATGTGGAGAATGTTATGATTAACAAATTTAGTAAGTCATATTTATAATGTTATATTGCTTAGTCAGATAGCATCCTCTCACTTGTTATTGATAGTAAGAATGGAAGTTAACAAAGCTTGTTAATGTTCAAATTCATTTTTAATTATGTTCTTTTATTCCTTTTAGCCAAACAAGTCTTTTTTTTGGTAACATAATTTTGTTTTTTTCAAGGGGGTGATTTCTATTTACTTAGAAAAGTCCCCTTGTTTTATTTTTTGAGAATTAGAGCTGAATTTATTTCCAGTTAATACTTGATTGTTCAAGTTGTTTCCACACTATAGGCAGTGCGTATTTTGATTTTGAATGTATATCGTGGAACAATAGTATTCCTTTTCGCCAAACTAGCATTAGACTAATTATTCTGTCGGCAACTTCCTTCGAGTTTATCTTTGAATTCCAGTCTTGGGAATCAATATTCCAAAGCATGACCGATTGATTTTTGGATTTTAGATATTCTATTATTTTCGAATTTCTTTGTCCATAAGGAGGTCTAAAGTATTTAACTGTACGATTAATATTTCTGTTTATAAGTGAGTCTGTATATGCAATCGAATGTTTCCATGCTTGATATCTTGGGTGTGCTTTGTGTATATTTCCATGCGACCCAATTTTAAACCCACGATATAGATTTTTCAAATTTTCATTCCCATTAAGCTTAGATCTGGTTTCAAAATTTTTGCCCAATACAAAAAAGATTGCATTCTTGTTATATTGCTTTAAAATCTCGATTAATTTGTCAGTATTGCCTCCTTTTGCTGTCGGACCATCGTCAAAACTTAATAAAAACTCTTTATCTTGAAATTTCACACCTGTCGACTCTGTATTATCTAGTTTCAAAATTTCGCTCGTTATACTTGGGAATAGACCTGCCAATCTTAGTTGTTCACCTACATATTTGGAATAAAAACGAGATGAATTATTGTACCAAGCGAGTAAATTAGTTGGAAGTTTGGTCTCCAAATTATTCGCATTTGTCAATATATCATTCCATGAATTGATTTCTGATAATTTGATATGATAGTTTTTGGGATGAATATCTAGTTGTTTAAAATTTTGTAGAATCATCCCCTTTATCTGTCTCGAATATTCGTATATCGAATTTTGATTTACGGATTTGATTCTTAGATATTGTTTCAAACTATCGATATTTTTTATTTTTAAAGCCTTGTTAAGTTCCCAGGAGAAAACTAACATCTCCATCTGTGAGGCATAATCAAATTCCGATGCTGAATCAATTTTGTAGGGCCAAGTGGAGCGATCTATTTTGGCAATATTGGACTTGTATTGAGCCATCGAGCAAATCGAAACACAGCTTAATAGTATTAGTAGTAATGATTTATATTTACTCCTCTTTGTAAAAATGAAAGAAGATATACTTCTTCTTTCATTCTTTGCAGTTGTTTTTTTCATGATTATAAAGCTAATTTAGCATTCATTCTTGCAATTCCCTTATCATAAGCTGAATGTTGTCTAAGGTTTTTTGCTTTTTGATAATAGGTTTTAGCATCCTGCCATTGTTCTTTTTGCTCATATATTTTAGCAATATTGTAGTACGAACTAGCCTTTGTTATGTTTTTGTGCTCCCCATTCGCAAGATCAATTGCTTTTCTGTTAGCCCATATAGCTTCAGCTACTCTATTTGTCTTTTTAAATGATAATCCCAAATTACTATATGCCTGACCATAATATGGATCTATCTCTATAGCTTGTTGGTATTTTCTAATAGAAAGTTCTAAATTTCCGGCATGATAAGCATTTTCCCCTTGTCTATTAAGCTGTTTTGCTCGTGTGATTTGAGCCTGAGATATTACATTCGAATTCTGATAGGATCTGTTTGTATCATATGATTTTAATAATGATCCAACGATATCACTCGATTTAGAATCATGAAATTCATTAATTGTATTAAATACTCCATTTTCGTCTATCGAACAAACCACCCAAGTATTACCTGTTTTGTTTTTAGGTACTTCGTAGGTTTTGATTAAAGTACTTCCGATATAAACATATACTTTACAGCCACTGATATTTGATAGATTAGTATTATTCGTTCTTTGGCGATCAGAGAAATTGTGAACTGCGTAGATGTATTTTTGATTGGCTTTTTTCTTAGCAAGTGTTATAGTTTCGGGTCCGTAGCTATTGGTATCATCTACATCCAAAAATCCTAAAGATCCACTTCGGGCATTAAAGTATAAATGATTTCCAGGATAACTAATATGTGAATCCAAATCCAATGGATTTTTACCCCAACTTAATACAAATCTTATTCCATCTAGGTTTTTCATTTTCGGACTTAATGCATATGTCATTCCATTAAAAGGACCTTTGGTAACAAGAGTTGAATATCCTTCTTTTTTGATAATAACAGTAACTGATTCATCGTTCACTCCGT
Organism: Marinifilaceae bacterium; assembly: GCA_025210485.1. Classification (GTDB taxonomy): domain Bacteria; phylum Bacteroidota; class Bacteroidia; order Bacteroidales; family Marinifilaceae; genus JAOARN01. Next base: position 5,623 of record JAOARN010000140.1, read on the forward strand.
TAAAGACTGATGCTACATTGATTTCACCCTTAGAGTTTGTAATAGCTTCGATTGATGCTTCTCCGTTTTTCTGAAATATTAGCTTAGCCCCTTCTATAGTCTTGTCTTTCTCGACAGCACTTAGGACCTGAATTTTGGTTTGAGCATTCACAGCTAGTTGAAGTATACAAGTGAATAGCATCACTAAAGGGATAGTCTTGAATGTGTTCATTTTCATAATTTGTTTAGTTAAAATTCAAGCAAATATAAAAATACTTATGCTATCTGCAATCCTCTAATTTTAATACGGCAAATTACATATTATTGTAAAAACTAAAACAAACTATCTGATTATCATCTCAGATCCGTATAATTACCAAGCTGGTTTAATTTAAAAAAATAATTTGTTAATTCTTATTTCAGGATTACAGCTAGCCTATGCAAAATATAGCTTGTTTTTTCTTTTAAATTATTTCTATATCTGGAAAATATACGAGCATGAAGAATTTCATAATTTATATAGCCGACTCATTGAATTATAGTAGATGTTTCGCAAGCTCAACAAGACGTTCCCTCTTCCTACTATCTCTACTACTATTCGTCATCTTGTAGCGAGGTACGAGCCACTGCACTGAGCTTGTCGAAGTGGAAAGATCTCATAGATTACAAATCATTAAGTTTATAGAAATTCCAATTAGGATTCATAGAATTTATCAAAGCTTCTTTCTTGTCACTTTTTAATACTTTTAATGTATTTCTCTGGTAATAGCTTCTTTTTTATTCTTGGAGTGTGCAAAAATTTGATGTCGACTTCAAGAAAAAGCAAAGGATAGATTTTTCATACAAATTTAATTACTTGAAAAGATAATAATATATGAAAAATCAACCATATAAGAGAAAGGGGGGTGTTGAAAAACGCAGGGTGATTTCTTTATAACTTTTGCATAGGTTACTTTTAGGCTAGGTTTTACACTTCCCATTTTTTCTTTTATCATAAATGTTCCTTTCTTAAGCGATTTAAATCTTTTCTTATATAGTTTATCTAAACTATGTGCATAATTTTATGTGCCCCAACTATTATTTAAACTGCTCCATCATTTCAACACAAATTTATTTGTATTAATTATTATAAGGAACAAGAATATTTGTGAAATATGAATTTTTATTTAAAAGCCAATTTTGAGATTGTTATAAAAATGTAATAAGTTTTTAATAGCTAGTTAACAGTTAAGGTCTTATAAATATTACAATTTTATTACAAAATTCGTCAAACAATGCATAATCAGATTGATGATTATAATTATATAAATATTCTTTTGTTGAGGCTGTTATTCCCCATTTTAATTCACTGTTAAATCTCATATACCAAATCCTAATGTTTTATTAATAAGGACTTAGCCTTAGGGTTAAATGACTGTTGTAAAATTGCAATATCAAAACAAACAAACAATTATATACTTTTTGATACTGAAATTATTATGGCTAAGATTTATTTTCTTATAACATTTCTATTATTTATTATGGAATCTGTAATGGCACAGAAAGCGACTATAGTTGGGAAAATTACAGACAAGACTACAGGAGAACCATTAATTGGGGCATCTGTTTATATTGAAGGGACTACAAATGGTACGGTTGCAGATTTTGATGGTAATTATACTATATCGAACTTGACGGAATCGTCTAATCCTGTAAATTTGGTTTGTTCTTTTATTTCTTACAAAACATCCTCGGTGCCTAATATAAAGATTGAGAGTGGAAAAACTTATACTTTTAATTTTGTTCTGGTGGAATCCAGCATAGCATTAAACGATGTGAAGGTGGTAGCAAAAGCTAAGAGAGAATCGGAGGTAGTATTGCTTTTGGATCAAAAAAAATCGAATATAATAAAACAAACTATAGGTGCTCAGCAATTAGCAAATCAAGGTATATCGGATGCTGCCTCAGCTGCGACAAAAATTACAGGAGTGACTAAAAGTTCGGGCGTAAAGGGTTTAAATATTAGAGGTCTGGGGGACAGGTATAATTCATCAACTCTTAATGGTTTGCCTTTACCTTCTAATAATGCAGAGTTCAAAAATATAGATCTAGATTTATTTGGAACAGATATAATAGAATATATTGATGTTGAAAAAAATTATCAATCAAATTTATACGGTGATTTTGCTGGAGCTAATATCAATATCGTATCCAAGACACATACTGGTAAATCCTATTCTAAAATAAAAGCCAAAGCTAAGTATAATACTCAATTAGCCGAGACCAATAAGTTTTACAAGATAGATGGGAGTGATTTTTTAGGCTTTGCCGATACTGACTACCCTACTGATTTTGATGCATATGATTTCAAAAATTCATGGAATCCACGAAAGACAACTGCTGCACCAGGTATGGACTTGTCATTTATGCATGGAAATAGCTTTAGTTTGGGCGAAAATAAGTTAAATATGTTTGCTTCTTTCGGATTTGAGAATGAGTACTCATATTCGGAGATGAAAATGAAAAAAGTTAACGGTAGTGATGATATTAGAAAATCATTACAAGGCGAAAGATATGAATACAATACGACTACTACAGCTTTGCTAAATTTTGATTATTCTAGATCCAAGTCTAAATATTATTTAAACTCACTATTCCTAAATACTTCGGATAATAGTATTAAAAATTTGAATGGATATATTATCGATCTTGCTGAAGATAATGGATTGGTGCGAAGGTCGGAGCTGGAGATAAATAGAATATTTATCAACCAAATTTTAGGAGAGCATAATTTGCCAAAGCTAAATATATCATGGGCTGTTGCTTATAATAATGTTTTAAATAAAATCCCCGATCGGAGACATATAACAATGGAAAAGGGAGAAGATGATATGAGACTTTTCGCAACCAATGATCAGGCTAATAATAATAGGTATTTTCATAAATTAAAAGAAAACGAGTATGCTGCAAATTTAAAGCTTACTTATAATTTAAATCAGAATAATGATAGTAAATCTGTAATATCATTAGGTTTTTCGGCTCGCAATAAATCACGAGATTTTAGTTCAGTACAATTTAATCATAAAATAAAACAAAATGAACTGACAGATATATGGGACATAGATTCTTATTTTAATCACGACAACTTTCTTGCGGGCAAATTTGAACACAAAATTCTTTCTGAAAATTTTATTATTGAATCTGAATATACAGGAGACTTAAGCATTTTTGCTGCTTTTGCATCTTTGGAGCATGACTTTAATGACAAGCTAAGCATGATATTTGGAATTAGATACGAAAACATCGAACAAAAGGCTAGTTATGATAATATACTGGGCGCCGATAAAGAAAAAATAAGCGAATCTAAATTTCTTCCTGCACTAAATTTAAAATATGCATTGAATAATAAGTCCAACTTAAGAATGGCTGGAGGAATTAGCTATACTCTCCCCCAATTTAAAGAAGCTGCCTTTTTCTTGTTTGAAGGTATTACTGAGGTTTCGATAGGTAATCCTAAACTTAATTTATCAACAAATTACAATGGGGAGATAAAATATGAAATATTTCCAAATCCTGATGAATTGGTTTCTATGGCTGCTTTTGCAAAATATATTAGCGATCCTATAAACAAATTCGTAAGAGCCTCGGCAGGAAATGAATACACTTATGCCAATACTGGGGATTGGGCAAAAATATATGGTGTTGAATTTGAGATGAAGAAGAATCTTTTTAAAATAAATGAGGGAGCGAGGTCAAAAAAACTATATGCAGCTTTTAATGCTACCTTAATGCATACTAATCAGAGTCTGGATAATGATAAAATTATAAAAGAGACCAACAATAGCATAAGTGCTAATTTTAATAAAGATGAGGAGTCTTTACAGGGAGCAGCTAATATCTTATTAAACACCTCACTCAATTATCAACAAAGATTAAATGAAATATCGAGCTTGAACTTAGGAATAAACTATTCTTATAAATCTGATAGAATCAATGGAATAGGATATGCATCACTTGGAAATCAAATCGATAAGCACGAGTCGGAATTGAATTTTGTGGCAAAGGCAAAAATTCGGAATATAGGCATCGACCTATCTATACAGAATATATTAAATCCTGATATAGACCGCAGTCAGGAGAATTCAAATAAAACATGGATTGTACAATCATATAAAAAAGGAGTGAAAATAGGATTGGGACTATCCTATAAATTCTAAACTCAAACTACTACTTAATTTTATTTCAGATTGGAATAAATTTTAAAATATTAAGAAACATTGTAAAAACAACTGATAATCTTCGGTTTATCGTAAACTTAGAAATGATGAAAAACAAGTATTTACTTCTTCTATTTGCTATCGTTTTAGGATTAGCATCATGTTCGGATAGTGATGATTCTAAGCCAAACTTATTCAAATTAAGTCAGAATGATTTGAAGGGAACCATAGAATCTGGATCTACAGTCAGTTTGAAGTCAGCCACAGTATACAAACTGACAGGAAAACTATTGGTACAATCGGGCGCAACACTTAATATTCCTGCTGGTGTTAGAATCGAGGCTACTGCAACTTCTGCGAGCGATAAACAAGTGCGATATATTGCTGTGGAACAGGGTGCTAAGATAAATATAAATGGTACCGCTTCAAGTCCAGTTGTTATGAGTTCGGAGAAAAAGGAATCTGCTGCTTGGGGAGGCCTAGTGATATGCGGATATGCTCCAACGAATAAAGCTGATGCTGGGTCGGCAGGTGCCGAGGTATCTGAGCTAAAATATGGTGGTGATAAGATAAATGATAACTCAGGGGTGATTCAGTATTTGAGACTGGAATACACAGGATATAAGTATTCTGATAGCAAGGAGTTTAATGGTCTTTCACTATTTGGGGTTGGTGCTGGTACCAGCCTTCATCATATAGTATCATACGAGGGCGGTGATGATGGAATAGAGTTTTTTGGTGGTACTGTAAATGCATCTTATCTAGTGTCTGTAAATAGTGGTGATGATGGTATTGATTATGCTGATGGTTGGTCAGGAACAGGGGAATATTGGGTAGTTTTGAATGCTGCTAAATCTGGTATCGAAGGTTCTAATAATGGGGATAATGGAGCTGCACAGCCAATGACAAATGCAAAATTAAATAATATTTCAATTTACGGATGTGGTGAGAAACCATATTATTTTAAAGAAGGGGCTGGTAAAGTTAATATCTCGAATATGCTTATTGGAGCTTTAGCTGAGTCGAAAGAGCAAGCTTATTTATATGCGAATATTGATGCGAATGATACAGATAAGTACGATTCGGACACGCATGACAGGTTCAAGGCTGGAGATATTCTAATTCAGGATATTAAATTTGTTGATATGAAAGCTGGTCAATCTAAGGCTGTCTCTGGAATTAATTTTACTGAGGATATGAATGCAGATGGTGCAGGAAACGGTGTTGGAAGGCCAAATTGGGTTTCGGATGCTTTGAATACTATTGATGCCGAGAATACTGTATTTGGTGATGCTGTAAAAACTTTAGTTTCTTTGAATGGAGATATTGAGTCTGATATGACTCTTTCCTCAGATGTAATCTATTCAATAGATGGTCCTGTGATTGTAAAAGAAGGAAGTTCGCTTACTATTCCAGAGGGAACAGTTCTAATAGCATCTACACCAAAGGATGCAAATGATAAAGTACGCTATATTGCTGTAGAGAGAGGAGCTCAAATTTTTGTAAATGGAACTGCCTCTAGACCAGTAGTTATGACTTCTGAAAAAGAGGAAGCTGAAGCATGGGGCGGTCTTGTAATATGTGGTAATGCTGCTACCAACAAATCGGATGCTGGATCAGCTGGAGCTGAGGTTTCGGGTTTAATGTATGGAGGAAATAATAATGATGATAATTCAGGCTCAATCAAATATTTACGTTTAGAATATACTGGTTATAAGTATACTAATGACAAGGAATTTAATGGTCTTTCACTATTTGGGGTGGGTTCTGCTACCACAATTGATTATATTATGTCATATATGGGTGGTGACGATGGAATAGAATTCTTTGGTGGTGCGGTAAATGCCTCTCATTTAATTTCTATTAAAAGTGGAGATGATGGTATCGACTTTGCTGATGGATGGTCTGGAACTGGAGAATATTGGTATATATTGGATGCTGCTAAATCGGGTATTGAGGGTTCTAATAATGGAGATAATGGTGCTGCAAGTCCAATGACTGATGCTAGCTTAAGAAATATATCTGTATTTGGATGTGGCGAAAAGCCTTATTATATGAAAGAAGGAGCAGGAAAACATAATGTGGATAATATTGTAATTGGTGGTTTGGCAGATAATGCAGCGGATGCTTATTTTTATTTCAAAAGTTCGGATTCAAATGCTTCGCAAAGGGTATCGGATGGCGATATTCTTATCAAAAATGCTAATATTATTGAAATGGGTGTAGGCAATACCGCTAAATCTGTAAGCCCATTAACAATTTCTGAAAACCCTTCTGCCATTGGTGCTGGTAATGGTAAGAACAAGCCGGCATGGATTAGTGATGCATTTAATACGGCATATAATGGTAGTACAATAATTAAATAGTCCATTTCAAAGAAACATATAAATACAAAGCTTTATTTTTCGTTTTTGCTAATATCCTGTACTATTTTCAGTGCGGGATATTTTCCATATATATACACTAGTATTATGTTGTGTTTATTGGCGTTTGAAAACAAGAAGAGTTGTATTGAAATTTGCTGATAATAAAATTAAACAAGAGATATAGTAGTTTTTATTTTGCTTAAATAAAATGCTTTGATTTTATTATCAAAACTACTTAAGCCTTGGTTATTGGATTTGGAATATTCTTTACAGAAAATATCTATAAGCTAATAAATAAGAAATATATAATCAAACGAGAGGCTTAGTCTAAATTATTGGTTTGTAAAGCTTAAAATCTGCTAAAATTTGGTCTAAAATAATTAAAATAGAAAAAAAAAATTATTTTTGTACAGTATAACACACCACCAATATTCTATATTATGCATCATAAAATTAGTCTTATTATTCCGCTGCGAATTATTGTTTTAATTCTGTTTAGTTTCCTATGCATTACTAGTCTTTATGCTCAAAGTAAAGATGAACGAGGAACCAACAGATGGATAGGAACGACATATTATGGAACAAGTTTAAATTCTTCTAGTTGGTTTGACGCATATTACGAAAATGAAGAATTTACCCAACGATTTGGAGATAGATCAGACAGGGATTGGGTTATGTTGAATAGGAATTGGTTTCTTCCAAGGAATTTCTCTATAAAATATAGAATGAGATCTACAAAAGCAGCTGGCTGTTACACCGTGGATATTAGCCCCGATGATGGAGCTATTCTAACTGTTGAAGGAACCAAGGTGTTTGAGGAATGGAAAGGACAAGGAGCTTCGCCTTATACCAATTTATTATTCCAATTGGATGGTGATAGTAATTTGGATTTGAGTTATTATGAAGGTAATGGAGGAAATTCAATAAGTTTTCTAAATTTTAATAAGCTAAATAGGATTTTAACCAATCAAGATCAGATTGTTTGTAGTGGTATAAGAGCTCAAAACATAACTGCAAGTAATAAATTAGCTCAATCAAAACACGGATCTTCTAAATATGAAAGATCCCGTAGTACAAATTTCTCTTGGGAATATAGAATTGATGGAGGAGCATGGCAAACCGCCCCTGGTACTTCTACAAATAAAGACTACCGACCACCTGTACTCAATAATACAACTAATATAGAACAAGTATACGAATATAGGCGAACGGCAGTTTATGTACAAAATTTACCTGGTTCGCATAGAAATTTTGATAAAACTTATACAGACAGAACTGCTATAGCTACTGTTCGTGTCAAACCAGTATTAGGAGCTATAACTAATATTTCAGGTCCTTCAGATCTTATGGGCGGAAATCAATATACATTCACATTGCCTTCAGTTGTTGGTTCAGATGAATACGAATGGCAGTTTCCTGCTGGATTTTCTGTGGTATCAGGTAATAATACTAATAATGTACGTGTCCAATTAGCAGATGCAGCCTCAAGTGGAAATATCAGAGTAAGGGCAAAAAATTCATGTCATACATCTAATTGGTCAAATCTTCATGCAGTTACAGTTACCCAACCCGCTTTGGTAAGTTTACTAACTTCTGTTACTAGTATGAAAGAGGAAGGTGGATATGCGATATTAACTGTAAGATTAAATAAGGCTGTAGGTAGTGATGTGCTTGTTGAACTTTCGTTTAGTGGAACAGCTATAAATTCTGATTATTCTATTCGCTCCAATATTCTGACTATAGAAGCTGGTGATCTTGAGGAGGAGATAATATTAAGTGCTGTAAATGATAGAGAGGTTGAGGCGAATGAAACGGTTGTAGTTGATATAAAATCGGTAACCAATGCTAAGGAAAGCGGTACTCAGGAAGTTACAGTGGTTATAGAAAATCATGATACTAATTCAAATGCAAAAATATCAGTAAGTAAGGACAGGTATAATTCGACCCAACTGGTAAACGATGTGCTTGTAACAGGTTGTTTGACTGCTGATAATATTCATTATTCAGGAGAGGAACTAGAGGGTTTAGGTTATTTCGAGGCTGGAAGTTCTGATTTTCCTATCGAATCTGGTATAATAATGTCTACGGGTAGGGTTAGCAAGGCCCCTGGTCCCGACAAATCAGGAAGCAATGAGTCTGATACTTTCAGTAATAATCAGGAATACGATTCAGATATAAATATACTTAAGGAAGGAAAACGAGCTTATGATGCGCAAATCTTGGAATTTGATTTTGTTCCTGCTGGTGATAAACTAGAGTTTAGATATGTATTTGCATCTGACGAATATTATAGTTATTCCTGTTCTAATTATAATGATATGTTTGCCTTTATACTTAGTGGTCCAGGAATAACAGCAGATCCTGGGTTGTCAGGGAAAAATATCGCCATTTTACCAGGAACAAATACACCAGTGAGTATTAATAGTGCGAATAATAAATCTTGTGGTCAAGCAAATAAGAAGTTTTTTGTTAACACACGACTAGGAAAAGCAATATCATTTAATGGGAGAACAACTACACTTAAAGCATTGGCTGATGTTGTGCCCTGTGAAACTTATCATATCCGACTAATTGTATTTGATAGATCGGATGCTCAATATAACTCCGCTGTTTTTCTTCAGGCCGAAAGTTTCAAAACAAACGAAATTGTGATTACGAATGGTATTGTTGGAGTTGAAAGTGATGTCGACTTTATGTATGAAGGATGTGATGGTAGTTTTATAAAATTTGAAAGAGAACCTGGATATGTTGAGGAAATAGATATAGATTTAAATATTACAGGATCTGCCGAAAATGGAATTGATTACATTTATGTTGATGAATATGGTAACAAAATTGGAAATGGTAAGATTCCTGACCATGTAAGTATTCCTGTTGGGGTAAATGAAGTGGTCTATAGATATAAAGCTATTTCTGATTCAAAAATTGAAAAAGATGAGGATATGAGGATTTCATTTCTGAAGTCCTGTCGATGTTCTACACCCGAATTTAACGAAAAGGTTGTACGAATTATTGATGTACCTGAGATAGAAGCTACTCCAACTAGTTTAGTGTCTTGTAGAGGTGCTACGCCTGTGGCAACAATTACAATTAATCTAAAATCGGGATTAAGTTCGGCTGATTATAGATTTAAAATTGATGGTGGTGCATGGCAAGATAATAATGTTTTTTCATTAACTAATCCGCCTGTAGGCAGTAAACATACCGTAATTGTAGAGGATAAATTTGGATGTAATTCTAAAAGTTTTGAAATCACCATACCGCCTGTTACTCCTGTAAATGCGGATGCAGGTGATAATAAGGAAATATGTAAAGGAGGAACAGTGCAGTTAGATGGTAGTGGAGGTATTTATTATAAATGGACCTCTGTACCAGCAAGTGGAGTTAATTATCTTTCGGATGTTAATATTTCGAATCCACAAGTTAGAGCTGATATTCCAAAAGGTACTTATACTTATACCTTGACAGTAAAGGAATCGCCTTCTGCAATGGCTGTTTGTATATCAACTGATGATGTGAAACTTAAGGTTAAAGAAAGTCCAATATTTACAATATCGACTGACAAAGCAGAGTATTGTAGTGGTGAAGAAATACAGTTAAATTCCTCAATTACCAATTCAAAGCCTACGGATACATATTTATGGACGCCTGTTGCAGATGTGGTAAACTCAAATGCGGCTAATACCACTGTAACATATAATACGAATAATCTTAAAGCTAAAGACTTTTCATTTAAGGTAACAAAAGCAAATGGCTGTACAAAAACTGAACATATTTCTGGTATTCTGATAAACCCAAATCCAGTTGTTGATTTGTATCCAGGTAGCATTATTTGTACAAGTAGTCCTAATTCTGGTAAGCTAATAGTAAATGTTACGGGAGGTACTCCTGCAGATACTCCTCCTTTATATCAGTATAGATGGAATCACAATCCTGGGCTTAATACTAATTTTATAAGTAATCTTGCAAATGGATCATATACAATACGAGTAACAGATGCTAAATCTTGTAAGACTACAAAGACATTCAATATTGAATCGGTACCTGTGCCTTCAAAGATATTGCATGACTAAGGAATCCATAGAAAAAGGCATACTGAATTTCTTCAATATGCCTTTTTTTAGTTCTGAGAACGAATATTAGTAATTCAAGTGTGTAATATTTCAGTAGATATATTGCTTATAACTTGAGATTATAACTTTAAAATAAGCATAGGATATTTGGTATTGATTCATGCTACTTCTTACTCGATTTAAACAATATTTCTTTTTCTTCTGCATTAAGACTATCGTAACCAGATTTAGATATTTTTTCAAGAATTTTGTTTAGCTCCTCCGTATTTTTTCTTTTTTGTTTATTGTACTCATAGTCGTTTATTCTTCCATTTTTTGCACCTCCTCTACTCACATTGAATTTAGGTTTAGCTTTGAAAACACTGGCAATACTTAAAAATATCTTATCAAGCCATGCAGAAATATCAAGACCTCTTTTTAACTGGAAAGCAAACAGAAATCCCATAAATGCTCCTCCTAAATGTGCAATATGTCCTCCTGCGTTTCCCTTTGGAATAAGAATAAGATCAAGAAGAATAACAACCAATCCAATATATTTTAGCCTCACCAAACCTATAAACAATAACTTCAATTGATAGTTTGGCGAATATATAATCGATGCCATAATAATCGCCGTGATTGATGCCGAAGCTCCTAAGGTTCTTGGGTCAATACTATTATTGTGGAATACAGGGAAATAATTATATGCCAATATATAGAAAACAGCACCCATAATCCCGCCAAGAAGATAAATAGATAGTAGCTTATTGCTACCAAAGAATTGCATGAATATTTTCCCAAACATATACAATATTATTATGTTTGAAAGAATATGAAAAAAGTCTTGGTGTAAAAACATATAGCTTAATACGGTCCAAGGTCGAGATAATAAAATATTATACCTGTACGGAACAGCCAAATAATCAATAATAAAATCAGATTGACTGTTGCCAAGTACAAATACTAAATTAATAAGATTTACTAAAACAAAAACAGCAATATTTATATAGATAATCTTAGTGAGAATGCTTCCCGATTTGTATGAATTTTTTATGCCATCCCATATTCCTGAATCCGAATATTGATTGTTGATATTGTTGAAGTTCATTTTTGACTATGTTTGGTTGTAGGTTCCTGAGTTTGGTTTTTATTGTTAACTAAAATAAGAATAATTATCCATAATTAAAACTACATATTACCTCATTTATCAATAAGAACTAGGCATTAGATTAAATTTCTAATAGAAAGAACCATATTTCTTTTTCCAATAGTATAAAACTATGATTCCAAATAACATTCCGCCAAGATGGGCAAAGTGAGCTATATTATCTCCAGAATTGTATATTCCCGAGTATAATTCAATTAAACCATATCCTATTACCATATATTTGGCTTTTATCGGAATCGGAATAAACATTAAGAAAATTTCGGCATTAGGAAATAGCATTCCAAAACCTAGTAATATTCCAAAAACAGAACCTGAAGCACCAATTGTCGGTATGTTTATATTGTATTGCAGACTACCATATAAAACATCCTGAGCATGTTTGATTGCATTTTGATTGTCTGGAAAATCGTTTAGTGCGTTAATAATATTAGTTGTATACTCTGTTCTGTATGGGCAAATAAATTTCTTTATAAATAAATTGAAAGTTTCAGCATTAGCCGTATTATTAAAATCATTAATAATACTGGTCATTGAAGCATAATTAATCCAACCTACGCATAGATGGATTAAGCCAGCTCCTATACCTGTAATTAAGTAAAAGCTTAAAAATCGCTGACTACCCCATTTCGATTCCAGTGTCCTACCAAAGAAAAAGACAGCTAGCATATTTACAAAAATATGATTAATGTCTGCGTGTAAGAACATATATGATAAAAACTGAAAGGCATTAAATCTTTCCGACTCAGGAAAATGTAATCCCAAGTATTCTGAAATTCTAATTCCAAATCCTGATTCTAATATGTTATCAGCAATAAATAAAAGTAAGTTTATAATTAAAATGTTTTTTACAACTGGAGTAAGTGCAAAAAAACCAGAATTAAATCGATTCATATTAATAAATTAGTCTATTGTTTAAAATTTTAATTGCGAATAATTCATTTTTATACAAATACCTGTTATTCGCAATTTTGTAATTCTTAGATGAATGTAAATATATGATATTTCGAATCTAATATTCAATTATTTTCTTGTTAAAAAAAGCCAAAAAACTATTTCCCTATCTTGAATCGATAAATTATTTCTTCTCTGTATGTTTCTTTTGGTGATAGGTATGCATGTCTGTCCTTTTTAAAATTTGGTCCGTTTGGATAAAATTGTGGTTCTATAGCTATTCCCGAATGTGAATCTAGTTTTACAGGTTTGCTGATATTTAAATGTTTTCCAGCGTATAGTTGCATGCTTGGATATGTTGACAAAATTTGCACCTTGATTGGCGAATCATCAGAACTTAATTCTGCCATTAACTTTGGACTCTTATTTTTATTGTCAAAAATATAACAATGATCATAATCGTCAAATTCGTTAAAATTTGCACCAATCGTTTTGTTTGTGGAGAAATCAAAAATAGTGTCCTTTATATCTAAAATACAATTGCAAACACTGTTGTCAGTCTTCTTTTTTAGAATCCTGTTCGAATATATTTTAAGTTTATGATTTTTTATTGATTTATTACCATTTAAGTTAAAATATGGATGCTGAGTTAAGTTTACGATTGTTTTTTTATCTGTTTTTGCATTAAACTTAATTTTTAGTTCATTCCTTTCTGTAAGTTCGTATTTAACTGATACTTGTAAATTCCCAGGATATCCTTCTTCCATATGCTGGCTTAGATATGAAAGTTCTAATTTATTTTGAGATATTATTTTTGCAGTCCATATTTTTTTATCAAACCCCTCTATCCCGCCATGTAAATGATTTTTACCTTCGTTTTTTGAGAGATGACAATCGTATGAATTTATTTTAAATTTTGAATTATTTATTCTATTTGCATATCTTCCTATTATTGCACCTAAGTATGCATAGTTGTTTAAATAATCTTTAGATCTATAATCTTCATATGATTTAAAGCCAAGTACGGTATTTACCATTTTTAAGCCAATGGGTATTTCTATAGCTGTGATTATTCCTCCGTAATTGGAAATGCTAACTTGTATTCCCGATTTATTTCTAATTGTAAATAATTCTATTTTTTTGTTGTCTAAGTCATTTTTTGATGAAAATGAATGTGATGAAATCATTATTAATATAGTTTTCTGTAGTATGTAATGTAAATCCCCCTAAAATTAGATGATTTTTTTGATATTACAGCGCAAAAACTAATTCAGATACTCTTTAATTTAAAAATACTTAGCCTAATATATTAGCTATATATTGATTTCTAATAAATAGAAGAAAATTACTATTTTATTCCTATTTATTACTTTCTATTCTTGTTAGTACTATCTTTTAAGAAATTATAAGAATATCATTTAAACAATAAAAAGACAGCTCTTATTTATGTATAGTATTCTATCTGGGTATTATTATCTGGGTATGTTAGCTGTTTTTAGCAAATAAATGGTTTAATTTTCTAAAAAGATGAAAAAAAATCAGATTTCCTTTGCAAAAGAAAACAAAATAACTACATTTGCAACGCATTTGACACAAATGCCCAGGTGGCGGAATTGGTAGACGCGCTGGTCTCAAACACCAGTGGGGCAACCCGTGCCGGTTCGATCCCGGCCCTGGGTACTTAAAAACACTTCAGTTTTAAGCTGGAGTGTTTTTTTTTCCTTTCAACTTTTTTCCCTTTTATTATTTCCTTTCAACAAGTAATACCTATTTTATTAATAGTTTATTAACAGTTAATACACATCTGTGTTGTGTAGTTTTGAACACATGTTTATAAGTAGCTAATTAATACATTGCAAGTAAATTAACATGTTGATAAGATTTGTTGATAACTTGTATTCTGAGTATAGAAGTATAAAATATACAGTATTTATTAACAAAAAGAAACATGTTAATAAATCTTGTTTATCCACAATGATTCACTTGCCTGAAAGGTAGCCTATGCAAAAGATAGCTTGTTTTTTCTTTTAAATTATTTCTATATTTGGTAAATATACGAGCATGAAGAATCTCATAATTTCTATAGCACGGCTCTTTGAATTATAGTAGATGTTTCGCAAGCTCAACAAGACGTTCCCTCTTCCTACTATCCGTCATCTTGAAGCGAGGCACGAGCGAAAGATCTCATACATTACAAATCATTAAGTCTATAGAAATTCCAATTAGGATTCATTGAATTTATCAAAG
>JAOARN010000141.1 GCA_025210485.1 Marinifilaceae bacterium
ATCCCTACCCATGCACATTCGTTATGCACCAATACTTTTGCATCACCTGCGTAGTAGTTATGATAATCAGATACCTCAAAATTATAGACGGTAACTGTGCTATCTATGCTTAATACCAAACTTGGATGCAGATGTTTTCCATTGGAACTAAGAAGCTCCGAACTTGTTGTGAGTTCCGATGCTGATTGATACTCGTATCAATAAATCATGATAAATATAACTAATTGATAAGCCTAAAATCTAGTAGTCAACTAAGTCTGTTAATCATGTCAATCCTGTATAATCAACAAATCCTGTCTAATCTTGCATAATCAACAAATCGTGTCAAATCCTGTTAAATCATGTCAAATCCTTTCTAAGATATCTAAAAAAAAGCAAGCCTATAAGACTTGCTTCGTAAATATATATTAATATCAACTTCTATAATTTCTCTCCATTACAATAAAAATCAACATGTTCTATTGCTTTGAATTCTATTCCCGTTAAACCTGCTTCTTCTATGGCATTTTTTAAACGCTCGCTAACGCAGCATCTAATATCAGGAAAATAAATAAAATCCTTTTTCTCTTTTAAATGAATTTCCTTAAATCCCACAAGCTTAAGAGGTTCAAAAGAACATGCCTTACCAATCTCAAATAATCTTTTTTTATTTTCATAATATTCCTCTATTGTTTTAATAGTAAGGATATCACCAATAAGTTCATGACCCCCAGAACTAGAATCATCATCCTCTAACGTGCTTATTCTTTCACAAAATATTGTCTTTTCCTCATCTATAGTATCAAACCAAGCAGCAGATAAATAATGAAAAACATTAAATGGATATTTCTTTCCTTTAAAATTCAAATCTCCAGCATAGAATTTACAGCCTGCAATATCAAATCTTTCAAATAAGTCTCTAAATTTTTGACTTACTGGAACAGAAAATGCTAATGGACTTTCTCCTGCCCAAAATTGATAATCATTAAAATGATCATAAACAATATCTTCATAAACTGGCTCAAACATTTTTAAATCATTAAAATAAAAATCATCTGGTAAAAAACTATTATAATGATCTGTATTAAAATATTTAGCTGCATCTTTTACATCTATAGCTGTAATTTTAGGGTACACATACGACTCATCACCATACTTTATTTCTAAAAGTAAATTATACATCATAATTTTAAACTATTTATTGGAATATTATATTTTTTGTCAATTATATATTTTACTAGCTTGTTTTTAAAATTTAATAGTCTGAAGTATAAGTCCTCCAAATCTTCCAATTCAAAAATAAGAGTCCTTTCTACTAATTTATCATAATCACCATGAGAACCCTTATGACTTTTTTTATGGATAAATATCAAGTTATCCAGTCCATTAAATTTAAAGCTCCTCGAGTTTTCTAATAGCTTAATTAAACTTTTGCTTCTTGCCATTACATTCACTGGAATAATATGATGAGCTTCGTAATCTTTAAAAACGGTTTTTAAGTTTTCGGCAGTAATTTTCTCTTTTTTTAGTAATTCGCCTAATTCCGCATAGAGTTTATTATCATTTTTATATAATTCACGTACTTTTTCAATTCCTTGCTAAATCTTTCAATTCAACCATTAGATCCTAAGTGCTCCTATTTTAAATCTTCACTGATTCTTATTTTCTTTTCAGACATATTCAACTATGAGTGTATTATTGGGAAGTATGCTTTCTGCAAATTCATCAAATTGGTTTATCTCCCAGTTGTTCCCTGATTTATGACTTAAGAAACATTCAAGATATTTAGAATCTTCATCCAGCAGCTTAATAAAATCATCATCACAATCATCTAGAAATTTAGATAGAGTTGAACTGCTATTCTTATCAGTAAACTGTCGTAAATAGAGAAATTTGTATTTATTTTTTAACTCTCCAAAAATCTTCTCCCCAATTTTTATACAAATTTTCCACACATATACTATCAGGTAGATAATCTTCTTCTACAATTACACTAAACCCCGTCATGAAATCAAAAATATTATCACTTATTTTAATAATTCGTTCTTCTTCGTGAGCATACTCTATAAATATTTGATCATAATTATAATTTCCAACCCCCAACATTAATATCCCCTGGTTAAAACTCTCACCTATAGCAATATAATCCTTAAATTTATTCAACTCTTTAGTATTATAAATAGAATACATTTTCTCTTTAATATCTTCTATTTTATATAATGAATCAATTGTTATATTCGGATTTTCAGTAAATTCCACGGAATAGAGCTGTAGAGTCGAATTATGAACTTCATCATAATAGCTCAACAAATCATACGAACATAAATTAGTCAAATCATAATTTAGGATAAAACACCTATAAATAGATGGGAGTTCTATGTTATTATCCAATTCAAATTTTTTAATTTCTAAAGCAATATCTTTATGTCCTGAATGTGTTTTTAACAAATCTATATAATTCATAATTTAATTAAATTTAGGTGATTCAAAAAATCCAACAATCCCTTCTCGATAAACCTGAACACCTCCAATATGAGCTGCATTACTCCTACTATGAATACTAGAAGGCACTGGAATTAAGGTTTTTCCATCTTGGTGATGATGCCATGTACATTCAACCCAATCTCCATCCTGATTTTTAATCTCACATTTTGTTCCTTTACGCCTAAAATTACTCGCATTAAAACCTCCGCCGCCTTCATTTACTGACTTTAAAGCCCAATTATTAGCATCATTTAAATCCCTATTCGATCCCTTAATTCCCCTTTTTGGTTTATAAATTGCTCTCACACCACCATCCATAATCGGGACATCATTAGTGAAATCAGGATGTCCAAACTCGTCATATAATTGACCTGTTTTAGATTCACCTGGGAAAAATACCATATCAGCATTAGAGTTATACCTCTTATAATAGGAAATTATTTTATTTTGATTTTCTAATGGCTCCTTGCTTATTTTAATAAGAAGTGAGATGTTAGTCCGAATCCATTTTTTTGAACCATCACCAAGAGAACTCAGCCTCAACCAAGCCTCAACCAAGCCAGCCTCTTTAGCAAATTTACTAAGTTTTGATGGACTATCAATAAAATCTAAAATAAACTTAGGCGCATTATTGCCTAAATCTGCGACACCAGTAAATAGAAGCTTTCTTTCTGAACTTCCAATATTTAGTGCATGAACGGCATCATGAAACTTATCGAATAGCTCGAGATTGTTGCTATTTACTAATATTTGCTTTATCCCTGCCCATGCACATTCGTTATGCACCAATACTTTTGCATCACCTGCGTAGTAGTTATG
>JAOARN010000142.1 GCA_025210485.1 Marinifilaceae bacterium
CGAATTTTGAAATTTTTATTTCTATATTTGCTTTTAAATAAATTGAGTGGCTCATAATTCTTCTTTTGTTTCGAAACCCAAAGAAAACGAATTTTGAGCCATTTCTATTTTAAAAGTCTCCTCTTTTATACGCTATCAATTCTTTAACTAAACCAACAACTTTAACTCCCCTTCCACTAGTTATTAAACCTATACAAAATACAGAATTAAACATGAAACTAGATTTATGAAAAAATACGTTCTTTTTACTTTAATTTTAATTTCTATTCAAACTAAATTGTTTTCAAAGAATAAGTGTGATAGTATTTATATTTTTCACTCCTATGAAGATTTATATATTACATATATCACACCGCTTAATTGTGAAGATAAACTTAAGCATGGTCCAATTTCTTTGAAAAATAAAAAATGTATTAGTAAAATACTTTTAATGAAAAAAAAGTTAAAAAAAATATCAGAAGGATCAGCTCCTGATGTTCGATTTAAAATTATTTTATTTAGTGGAAAAAAAATTACTAAACTATGTTACGGGCACTCCTCTGAAGTTGTAATTATAAATGGACAGAAATATGAGTTTAATAAAGATCTAAACAAGTTTATAATAAAGATTATTGAAAAAAAAGGCTATAAAAGACCTCAAAGAGCAAAACCACCACTATGAAACAGTGCAAATAGTATAATAAACCGTTCGAAACCCCAATCAACCACCCCATCCCACCAGTAAATAACTGATGGGATGGGCTTCTTACACCACCCGATACTTTGGCAAGCTCAGCATAAACCAAGCGGTTCTCGTATACGGCGGTTCGTTAATGATGACTAATTTAGGAATAGTATTATTTTTGCAAAATTATATTTTTTGTGCAGTTTGTATAGTAGGGATGCACGGCGGTGCATCCCTACTATACAAAATTATATTTTTATAAGTTCTCTCCCATTTCCTATATATCCACAATCTTATCAAACCACATACTAATAACTTGGGGGACTCAACTCCAGACCCAAGAGATATACAAACTCTATAAAAAAACTAAACATTTGTTTTTGTTTTATGTTAAAAAGTTTGTATTTTTAAACTTATTATAGAACTTACAAATACTGTGTTCTAAATGCACATACAGAGCACACACATTAGCTGATACGGAATTTGGGTTTCGTGCGAGCCTTAAAATTTAGAATAAGAAAGAGAAATCGCCAAAACCTCTATTGAGGTCTTGGTGGAAAAATATAAAAGAAATCACGGTTTTGGCTAAGTGGGTAAATGAAAGTTTGGTGCTTTGAAATCCCAAACTCCGCATAGCCCTGAGCGTTATTACACATTATTTAAAGAAATAAAATACACTTATCTTAAACATTAAAAAATAAAATTATGTCAGCATTTTTAGGATTTTTATCATTCGTACTTTTTATTGCTCTGATTGTTGGTTTAGTAAAACCAACAATTGTTTTAAGGTGGTCTAAGAACCCAACACGACTTAAAGTATTTGGATATTGGATTTTATCATTTTTTATTACAGGAACTATTGCCGTTTTAATGGAAGATACTCAGTCAAATGTCGATTTAGCACAAGATTATATTGCGGAAGGGAAATATGAAATAGCAATTAAAACACTAAATGACATTTCAGAAGAAGACACTTTATATAATCAGGCTCAAATCCTTATACATAAGGCAGATAGTTTAAATTATCTGAGAGAAGAAGAAAAAAAATTAGCCAAAGAAGAAGCTTCGAAGAAAGAATTAGAAGAAAAAAGGAAGAAAGCAATAGAATATCTTGAAACAGAAATAAAATCAATTAATGAAGGTGTTGATTTCTCAACATATCGAGGAGCAATTGATGTTCTTCAAATGGAACTTCTTTTATTCTCAGCTTGGGCAAATATTATAACAGAAAGTGAAAAATTAGAAGATCCTAAAATTAATAGTCTTGTAAAACAACTAAGGCTAAAAGTTGCAAGACTTCAAACAAAAGAATTTCCGATAATGAGAAAAGAATACACCAAATTAGTTGGTAATCAGTTATGGGAAAATGATATTGATGTGTCTGCAAATGGAACAGGAAGAAAATACATAAATTTTTCTGGTAGAATTTTTGCCGCAAATAAGAACAAAAAAAACTTTCAGACTGAAATTCACGAAATACTGACAATGTTTAGATTTAAACAATCACGTTACCGCTGGTATAAAGGAGCAGATGAATATACTTATTATAATATTTATGAAGGAAAAGATACTGATTTAGTAGCATTTACCAAATAGAAATAAAATATTAATAATTAACACATAAAGGCAATGAAAATAGATTTACTTGTGGAATTTAGTGTAATGAAAGAAGATAATATCAATGATAGTTTAAGCGCAATTCAGGATATTTTAGTTGAAGGAGAAGAAGTTAATTTAGCTTATTCACACATAAAAGATAGGGTTTGGTTTACAAATAAAAGAATAATAGCAATGGATGTTCAAGGAATAACTGGAACTAAAAAAGAATATCGAACATTTCCATATTCCAAGATTTCTTCATTCTCAATAGAAACAGCAGGAATATTTGATGGAGATAGTGATTTCAGAATCTGGTTAAGTGGTGTTGGTATATTTGAAATTAAATTCCGAAAAGAATTAGACATAAAAAAAGTTGGACAATTTTTAAGTGAGAAAATTTTGTCTAATTAAGATGAATAAAAACAATGGGTAATAATGTATATAGCTTATGGCGGGTAATCTGCTAAATATGGGTATTATATCATTGAGTTAAGATTGATGTAAATAGACATAGATGAAGAGAGTAAAATTATGACTCTTGAATTTTTAAAGCCTGCTGGTTGGGAAAATTAAGAAGTGAGTAATACAGCAGTTAATAAAGGTGGTTAAATAACCACCTTTATTTTAAAATTTTATTTGATGAAAACGGGTCAGCGGTAAATTTTGGGTATTGAGTTAAACAGTATATATTTGTGTTGATAAAAATATAATCAGAATTTCGATATGTTAGATAATAATTTACTTAAATACGTTTTGCCAGAAGGAATCTTAGATTACTTTGAATTAG
>JAOARN010000143.1 GCA_025210485.1 Marinifilaceae bacterium
ATAGATATGAAATTTATAGAAAGACATTATACAAAATATGCAGATGAATATGAAAGTGAACATGAATATTTAGATGAAAGTTTAACTAAAATAAATGATGAGGCTATAGCAGATTTTGAATCAAAGAATCCCCAATTTTGCCTAGTGTCATACATGGTTTGTTCCTTAAATGATTTCAACGAATACCAACTAGTTCCAGATTCAGAGAAGGATTATTCAAAAATGCGCGAGCTCTTATCCTATTGTTTAAAATTTGCCTTAAGTTATTATAATAGGGCTTATCATCCCGACGAGCCTGTAAAAGTACAGTTTGGAGAAAGAATAGTAGAGAAACAAGGGTTTCATACTAGTAGTTATATGGATTATAGATCATGGCTTGATTTTTTTTATTTATATATAGTATGCAGAAATCGTTTTGGGATAGAATTATTTTTGAAAACCGATAGGGCTCGTTTGGATGATTCGAATATAATTTCTACACCAGAGCCAGACTATTGTATGGTAGAGTTTATGCAGTCTATGTTTGATGAATCAAAGGATACAGTAGCAGCTTGGCAAAAATTATGGGATGCTATAGGCTATTTTTCAAAGAATCATGAGCCAGATGAATATTTAATAGCCGAGCGTATGGTTGAATTGGATGCCTCATTATTATTATTATATAGATGTTTGATAAGTGGCAATCAGTCTGAATTTACAGAGCAGTTAATAGATTGTTTAGATACGCACAAGAGATACTATGAAAGAGAAGAGGAATATTGGTTTAATGACCATAAAGGCTGGATAAGTTGGCGCTTATTAGCATGTTGTAGTATAGCCTATGATTCAGGTTTGAAAATAGAAGTGAAGTCAGATTATTTACCAGAATGGTTATATAAAGGTGAAGTAAAAGATTGGGGAATTCTCTTAAAGTAGACAAAATATTATGCACAAAAAAGCAAGTCTTATAGGCTTGCTTTTTTTTGGTTTATAAAACCTATATAAAAAATATTATATTTGCCGATATTGGACAGGATTGACATGATTTGACACGATTTATTGATTATGCAAGATTAACACGATTTTTAAATTAGTTGATTTGACAGTATTAAATGATTATACAGGATAGACATGATTTTTAAATTAGTAGATTTAACAGGATTAAATGATTATACAGAATTCACATGATTTTTAAATTAGTAGATTCCGAAATCCAAAATCATAAATCCAAAATCGTTCTTCTGATAGCGAGGCACGAGCAGAAGAATCTCATATAATTAAATGATTTACAGGATTTGACAAGGTTAAATGATTATACAGATGCAAAAACATATGCAGCCGCCATTTTTATGACAGCAGTTCCAGCAGGAGGATTACGAGTAATCAAGAATCAGATTTTAAGATATTACACTAATCTTACAAAAGAAGCAAACAGGATATTGTTTTCGTCAGACGCATAGGTAAAAAGATAAAATATTCAGTCCATAGGGTTCTTATATCGAATTTAAGGAATATGTTTTTTGATATTAGCCTAATGATTATTGTATATGTATTACGAATTTCAATATTATGCTTAATTCTAATTATTTCAATAAATTTGTCTATTCTTAATCTAAAAATCATATAGTGTTTATATTTTTAGTATATGGGATATGTTGATTTTCTATTTTTGTATGCGATATTCTAGCTTTTATTCTGTCATATGTCTTTGAATTAACCAAAAAATTTAGCCACTTTTGATCAATCGTAGATTCAAGTATCAGCTGTAACAACATATTTGGGAAGATTAGGTTTTCTGGATAATAGGTATCACACTAGTAATGATTTACACTATCTAAAATCTATAGTCGCAAGTTACAAGGGCGATAAATATTATAAAAATGAACTAGCTGTTCTAGACAAAAATATTATAACTGCTTGTGGCATTGCACCAATAGAGTTTGCTAAAGAGGTGTTTTTTGATATTGACTTATACCCTGAAAATCATATAGAAAAATGGTATCAATTATTTAAGAATGGAGTTTGGGATGAATAGATTTTTGCAAAAATTATGTTATGTAATTTTTATATTGAATTTGATTGCTTGTGGATCATACAAGAAATCAAAAGATGGTGTAGTAGATGGTATTTATCTATATCAGAATGGTGTGGAAATAAAAGTAAACTCGACATATCAGGCGTTTACTTTAGCAAATGACTCATTTTCGATTCGATATTTAAGTCCTGAAAGTGATATGGAGAATAGGAAAATATATTCTGCTAAAATGGCTGGTTTTGTTGATGTAAATGAGCTTGATAAAATTCAGGAGGGTATGCGGATATCCGATATTATATGTTTCAAACCAGGATCAGGCATGGCGCCCAACACGACCGGTAAATATGATCTATTTAGCTTAACAAACAAAGCTCATCATTATTTGTTTTATCTTAATGATAAGAATAAAAGAGTGCGTTTGCTTGAAAAACAGAATAATAGTCTGTTATTAGATTTTGAAATAAGTAAAATTTATGTAAATAGAAGACAAATAGATTTATTTCATATGAGAGGAAAAGAATTTTATATAGCCGTATTGATTGATAAAAATCTTAATGGAATTATAGAAAAGAATGAATTGTTTAAGTTTATAATAGCAATTGATTAGTTCCTACGAAAAGAGTTTAATATCGTTTTGCCTACAAAACATAAGTGAATTTTAGTCTATATGTTCTGCGTGATTTTTATAATATCAAACTGAACATATAGATTTATATTAGAAATTCATTTTTGATTCAATATACTGTATAATGGTATGAATTATTTTAATATGAATTTCTTGTATTCTATCTGAGTATTGATTCCATTCAACTCTAATTTCGCAGTCAGCAATTTTAGCAAGTTCACCACCAGTTTTACCTGTTAATGCGATGGTTTTCATTCCTTTTAACTTTGCTGATTTTACAGCATTTATTATATTTTTTGAATTTCCAGAGGTACTAATAGCAAATAAAACATCGCCTTTTTTTCCAACTCCTTCCACATATTTTGAGAAAATATAATCGAATCCAAAGTCGTTCCCTACACATGTAATATGAGTTGGGTCAGAAATACAAGTGGCAGCTAAAGCAGGTCTGTTTTCTCTAAATCTGCCAGTTAATTCTTCTGCAAAGTGCATAGCATCACTCATAGAGCCACCATTTCCACAGCTTATTACCTTGTTCTCATTAGCCAAGGACTCAGCAATTATATTAGCTGCAGTTTGTATCTTTTCAAAATTAGTTTCATTTGCGATAAAGTCGTTTAGTACTTTTTGCGCATCTAGAAAATTATTTTTGATATCTTGAATATTCATATTAAATGGTTCTTTGAGATTAAACTAGTTGCAAATAAATAAAAAAATATTAAATCGCCATAGTTTTGAATGTTAATATACATACTTATGTTTATATTTATTTTATAATTACAAGTTTCTTATTCTACATAATATATATGTCTCGTCTAGTCAAAAATATTAATATCAATCCACAGATATATTTTTATCACTTATTATAAAATTATACATTTAAGCTTTATTTTATAAACCCCACAAAAAATGAGAGTTCACTTTATCGCTATTGGAGGTGCAGTTATGCACAACTTAGCAATTGCATTGTACAAAAAAGGATACAATGTAACAGGATCAGATGACGAAATATTTGAGCCTTCTCGCTCTAATTTAAAAAAATATAATTTGCTACCAAACTATAAAGCTTGGAATGCAGATATTATAAATTCAGATATTGATGCAGTTATATTGGGAATGCATGCCCGAGAAGATAATCCGGAATTACTAAAGGCTAAAGAATTAAATCTTAAGATTTATTCTTTTCCCGAATATCTTTATGAACAAACTAAGAATAAGAAACGTATTGTAATAGGAGGTAGTCATGGAAAAACAAGTACAACTTCAATGCTTATGCATATACTAAAATCGATAGATTACGAGTTTGACTATATGGTTGGCTCTAGTATTGATGGATTTGAAACAATGGTTGGTTTGTCGGATAGCACTAGTATAGCCGTTTTTGAAGGAGACGAATATCTTTCTTCAGCTCTTGATTTACGACCAAAATTTCACTTATATAAGCCCGATATTGCTGTATTGACAGGTATTGCCTGGGATCATATAAACGTCTTTCCAAGTTTTGAAATATATAAAAAGCAGTTTGAGATATTTATAGATTGTATAAAACCAGGTGGTAGTTTAATATATTTTGAAGAGGATAAGAATATCTTAGATATTATTGAAAGCAAGAGAAGCGATATTGATTATATTCCTTACAAGGCAATCAATCACAATAAGTCAGATTTAGAGACTTGTCTGGTAGATTCGGAAAATAAGCATCATAGCTTAAAGATTTTTGGTAAACATAATATGGAGAATTTATCTGCAGTACAAAATATTACAAATTTGTTGGGGATAGATGAATCTTTGTTTATGCAAACAATATCTCAATTTAAAGGTTCAGCAAAACGCATGCAGGAGATCTATTCAGATAAGGATACTATTGTTTATCGCGATTTTGCTCATTCACCTTCAAAACTCAAAGCAACTGTTGATGCTGTTTACAATCAATATCAAGACCGAAGTATTATAGCATTTATGGAATTACATACATTTAGTAGTCTTACGGAGGATTTTATACCGCATTATAAATCAAGCATGTTGAATGCAGATAAGGCTATAGTATATTTTGATAAAAACACCTTAAAACATAAGAAGCTTCCAGATTTAGATAAATCCTTTGTTGAAGAATGTTTTGGAGGAACGAATCTACAGGTATTTGACAGTAAAGAGGAGTTGAAGTCCTGTTTGAAAGAATTAAACTATAAAAACTCATGCACATTGATTATGAGTTCTGGTAATTTTTCGGGAATCGATTTCTTGAAATATATAACATAAATAATAAAAATAGAGCTATCGAATCATGTTTTATCAAAGCTTAATAAACTTAAGTTTAATAATTTCGTAAATAAAATATGATTAATAAAAAGAATTAAAACCCCAATCCATGAATAAACTATTAAAGAAATCATTATTAAATCTGGCTATAATATCAATATTATTGTTTCTAGCATGTTATTTTATACTAAATTTATATTTTCCACTCCAACATCATGAGTTGATGTTATTCGTTCCAATATACTTTGGTTTAATAAGTTCCTTTTATTTATACGATTTGGACAGTTATTTTAAAAAATTTCCCAAAAGATATCATATAAGATATATGGCTTGGTTTGGAATTAAAATAGCAGTTCACCTGATATTTATTATATTAACACTTGTGTTTACAAAGATAGATAAACTTGCTTTCGTACTTATATTTGGCATAAACTACATTATTTACACATTTTACACTGTACGCCTCTGTATAAAATTACAGGCTATTAAATCTGATAAAAATGTTTTGTAATTTATATTTTTTATTAAATTTGAAGAGCTTATTTCAATATGAAATTAATAAGTATTGAAAACCAAGAGTGTTTACAGCTTTATATACCTGTTCTTTATCTTATTTTATTCTTGAGTATTTGCCTTTAAAACTAATTATATCTGATTGTTTCATATATTATTGTTAATTAATAATAATTTAACATAGGTTTAATTTATGAAAAATACGCACTGCAAAGGAGAGATATTCTATTTAGTATTTAATATTATATAGAGGACTAAAAGAAAGACATAAAATTATTATGAAAAGAATTACGACAATATTTTTAGTGTTTGCTTTTATTTTTTCATCATCCATAATAATGGCTGAGGAGCATGATACTAATCATGCACAAGATCATCATAGCAAGCAAGAAAATAAAAAAAGCTTCGATCCAGGTAGTTTTATAATGGACCATGTTGCCGATTCATATGATTGGCATATTGCGAGTATAGGTGAAAAACATATTTCGGTACCATTGCCCGTAATATTATATTCTAATCATTCAGGTTTTCATTGTTTTATGTCATCAAAATTTCATCATGGTCATAGTTCTTATCTAAATTTTAAGATAGCCCAAGATGGTGATTATAAAGGAAAAATTGTAGAGACAGTAAACGGAGAATATATTCGACCAATAGATATTTCAATGACAAAAAATGTAATGGCAATGTTAGTTAGCATGATATTGTTAGTATGGATTTTTGTAAGTGTTGGAAATCGTTATAAGAAAAATAAAAATAAAGCACCTAAAGGTCTTCAGGCCTTTGTGGAACCTATTATTCTATTTGTCAAGGATGAGATTGCAATACCAGCAATTGGGAAAAAGCAGTATAAGAGATTTATGCCATATCTGTTGACAGTATTCTTCTTTATTTGGATAAATAATATGATGGGTTTGATTCCTATTATACCAGGAGGAGCAAACGTAACAGGTAATATTAGTATCACTTTAGTTTTGGCTATGTTTACTTTCTTGATTACAACATTTAGTTCAAATAAAAACTATTGGGTACATATATTCAATACGCCAGGAGTACCATGGTGGTTAAAATTTCCTATACCATTGATGCCATTGGTTGAGTTTACAGGAATATTAACAAAACCATTTGTATTAATGGTTCGTTTATTTGCAAATATAACCGCTGGACATATGATTGTCTTAGCATTTATAAGCTTAATATTTATATTTGGCCAGTTAAGTCCAGCTTTAGGCTATGGAACATCAGTTGTTTCGGTCTTATTCGTAGTATTTATGGATATGCTTGAATTACTAGTTGCACTAATACAAGCCTATGTATTTACACTCTTATCTGCATTATACTTCGGTATGGCAACCGAAGAACATCATTAGAATTAAAATCTAGGATAGACTAGAATACTATATTACTAATTAAACAAATCATTTATTATGATTACATTAGGAATTATCTTACAAGCCATGGGATCAATGGCTATTGCAAAATTTGGTGCTGCTGTAGGTGCTGGTATCGCTGCTATTGGTGCAGGAATAGGTATTGGTAAAATTGGTAGTAGCGCATTAGAAAGTATTGCACGCCAACCTGAAGCATCAGGAGATATTCGTTCAAATATGATTGTATCAGCTGCTCTTATTGAAGGAGCTGCCTTTTTTGCTATCATTATTTGTCTGTTGGCTATCGTACTTTAATCAAAGTATTATTCAATCTGCCAATAATGAGATTGTCTGAGGCAGATTGAATACTTTAAAGAAACTAAAATTTGTCTACTAAAAATATACAGATATGGGATTAATATCTCCTGAAATAGGATTATTGTTTTGGGCTTGTTTAGGATTTTTAATAGTCTTATTCATTCTTAAAAAATTTGCTTGGAAGCCCATCCTTGACTCAATCAATGAGAGAAATGAGTCTATTGATAAGGCTTTGAAAGCTGCAGAAATGGCAAAGGAAGAAGTTGCCAATATAAAATCCGATAATGAAAAAATTCTGGATAAAGCAAGGCAGGAAAAAGATCTTATATTAAAAGAAGCTAAGGATCTAAGTTCAAAAATAATTTCTGAGGCTAAGAAAAAGGCCAGTGAAGAGGCTGACAAGATAATCGCAGATGCAAGAAAAAGTATCGAAACTGAGAAGAATTCTGCAATACAAGAAATGAGAAATCAATTAGCTAGCCTATCAATAGATATTGCAGAAAAGCTATTGGTGAAAGAATTTGAAAAAACAAGCAAGCAAGAAGAATATGTAAAATCTCTTGTTGATGAAATCAAAATAAACTAAGAATAATAATGGAATATACATGTATTATGTTTATATGTGATATATGTATAAGTAAGCTTTTATAAAACATAAACTTGGTTTAAAAAAAGAAGATTTTTATGAATGAAAGTAAAATACCAGTTAGATACGCTAAAGCATTTTTTGAATCGGGCAAAGATAAAGACATTTTAAATCAACTATATAATGATTTAGAATTAATAGATTCTATACTAACTGAGAGCGAAAGATTTAACGCAATGTTAGAAAGTCCAGTCATTAAAAGCTCCGATAAGATAAAAGCTCTAAAATCTATTTTTGAAAACAAGTTAAATGATTTAAGTTTGAAATTCTTATATATGCTTGCCCAAAACAAAAGGGAAGTATACCTAAAGTCAATAATAAGAAATTTTGCCGCAATGTATAGAAAAGATCAATCTATAATACAGGTAAAATATACTGCAGCAAATCCAATAAATAATGATACCAAGGAATCAATAAAATCTAAATTGGAAAATAGCTTGAACCAAAAAATAGAATTAAAGGAAAGGCTAAATCCAGATTTGATTGGTGGATTTGTTTTACAAATAGAAGATAAACTACTTGATATGAGCATAAAAGGTAAATTAAATAAAATAAAGAAAGAATTTGCTAGCTAATATCTGGCTTTATGTTAATACAAGCCAAAAATAGAGAAACATAATCATAATGTTTCTTCCGTAATGATAAAATTTCTGATTCAATAAATATTAATAATATGACTAGTATTAAACCTGCAGAAGTTTCTGAGATATTAAAACAACAATTAGAGGGTTTTAAAACAGAAGCCGAATTAGAAGAAGTAGGAACTGTTTTACAAGTGGGCGATGGGATTGCTCGAATATATGGTTTGTCGAATGTTGAGTCTAACGAACTTATTGAGTTTGAGAATGGCGTTTTAGGCATTGTTTTAAATCTTGAAGAAGACAATGTAGGTGCGGTGCTTCTTGGAGAATCAAGGGGTATTAAAGAAGGAGATACGGTAAAGCGTACAAAAAGAATCGCTTCAATTAATGTAGGCGATGGAATGCTAGGTCGTGTTATTAATACCATTGGAGAACCAATTGATGGAAAGGGTGAAATTGAGGGAACAACCTATGAAATGCCTTTAGAACGTAAAGCTCCAGGTGTTATATACAGACGCCCTGTCGACGAACCTCTTCAAACAGGTATCAAGGCTATCGATGCTATGATTCCTATTGGTAGAGGTCAGCGAGAACTTATTATTGGTGATAGACAAACAGGTAAAACAGCTATCGCTATTGACACTATTATAAATCAAAAAGAATTTTACGAAAAAGGCGAAACTGTATATTGTATATATGTTGCTATTGGACAAAAAGGTTCGACTGTTGCAAATATTGCTCGCACATTGGAAGAAAATGGTGCAATGCCATACACAACAATAGTTTCGGCAACAGCATCAGATCCAGCTGCATTACAATTTTATGCACCTTTTGCAGGAGCATCTATAGGAGAGTATTTCCGTGATACTGGCCGACCAGCTTTAATTATATTTGATGATTTGTCAAAACAAGCAGTGTCATACAGGGAGGTATCATTGCTTCTTCGTCGTCCTCCAGGGCGTGAGGCTTATCCTGGTGATGTTTTTTATCTTCACTCAAGATTACTTGAACGTGCTGCAAAAATAATTGATTCGGACGATATCGCCAGACAAATGAATGACTTACCAGAAAGTCTTAAAAATGCTAAAGACGAAAATGGAGAATCAATCATTAAAGGTGGAGGTTCGCTTACTGCTCTTCCTATTATTGAAACCCAAGCTGGTGATGTTTCAGCATATATTCCAACAAATGTAATTTCGATTACTGATGGGCAGATATTCCTTGAATCACACCTATTCAATTCGGGTATTCGCCCAGCTATTAATGTTGGTATTTCTGTATCTCGTGTGGGCGGTAGTGCTCAGATTAAATCAATGAAGAAGGTTGCTGGTACTTTAAAACTAGATCAGGCACAATATAGAGAACTTGAGGCTTTTGCTAAATTTGGTTCTGATATGGACGCTGCAACTCTTGCAGTTCTTGATAAGGGAGCCAAAAATGTTGAAATTCTTAAGCAAGGTCAGTACTCTCCTTATACTGTGGATAAGCAGGTGGCTATTCTTTATTGTGGAATGCAAGGTTTAATGAAAAATGTTCCTGTAGAAAAAGTTAAGGAATTTGAAGCTGATTTTCTTGATATGATGGAGTTAAAACATGCCGAAACTCTTAAGGAATTAGGTGCTGGTAAATATACAGAAAAGGCTCAAGAAGTTTTAGCTGAAGTGGCTAATGAGATTAGCTTAAAATATAAAAACAAATAAGATTTTATTGATTGTAGTTTGGTGTTTAGGCGTTAAGCTACAATTATTTATAAGTTAGCTTATAATATGTAATCTTATTTTACTAAGCATTATTTTTCTGATTATTGTTCAGAAATAAATATAATAGGATAATATTTGAATATATGGCAAATTTAAAAGAAATACGAACCAGAATTGTATCAGTTCAAAAAACTAAACAGGTTACTTCTGCGATGAAAATGGTTTCGGCTGCCAAATTAAAAAAAGCACAAGATGCTATTTTGCAAATTCGTCCATATGCAGATAAATTAAATAATATTTTATGTGATTTATCAGAAAGTCTTGAGGGAAGTGAAAACCCTTATGGAGAGATTCGTAAAGAAGATAAAGTATTAGTTGTTGCCATTAGTTCGAATAAAGGATTATGTGGAGCTTTTAATGCCAATGTAATCAAGCAAGTTAAGAATATAGTTGGGGGTGATTATAAATCAAACCAAAACAAATATGATGTATTTTGTATAGGTAAACAAGCTAATGAAATTCTGAAAAAAGAACTTAATGTAATAGATTGTAATATTTCAGTTTTTGATGATTTATCTTTTGAGACAGTTGAACCAATTGCCGAAAAAATAATGGAATCTTTTATCACCAAGAAATATGATAAGGTTCAAATTGTTTACAATAGATTTAAAAATGCTGGTGTTCAAATTCTGGATACTCAACAATTTTTGCCTATACCTTTGGCCGAACAAAATACCACAACTAATGCTGATTATATATACGAACCATCTAAAAATCAAATCATAGAAGAGTTGATACCTCTATCCTTAAAAACAGAATTCTACAGATGTATACTAGATTCTTTAGCTTCGGAACATGGAGCTAGAATGACTGCCATGCACAAAGCAACAGATAATGCAACAGAATTAATCAAGGAGCTTAATCTAAACTATAATAAGGCTAGACAATCAGCTATTACAAACGAAATACTTGAGATAGTGTCGGGTGCAAATGCATTGGCTCAATAATATTCTCATAGTAAATAAATATAAATACCTGAATTATATATAAGTGAATATACACTTTAATATATTTCAGGTATTTTTGTACCGTAAAGATTTAGAAAAGTATTACTATTATTATTAGCATTTATGGAAAAGGTTCAATTATCTAATTTGATAAAGCGTAAAGCTCTGGATTTGGGCTTCGATTTGTGTGGGATTACAGATGCTAATGAGCTTAGGGAAGAAAAGGAACATTTAGAAACATGGTTGTCAAATTCATATAATTCAGAGATGAAATATATGGAGAATAATTTTGAAAAAAGACTAAATCCCTCGCTATTAGTTGAAAACACTAAGTCAGTTGTCGTAGTAGGTTTAAATTACTATTCTGATATTGTTGAAAAATCAGAAGATAAACCTATATTTTCAAAATATTCGTACGGAATAGATTATCATTTCGTAATAAAGGATAGGCTTGATAAACTGTTCAGATATATAAAAGAACTGCGGCCTGATGCTGAAGCTAGATGGTTTACAGATTCAGCACCATTACTGGAACGAAAACTTGCGAAAAAAGCGGGTTTGGGATGGATAGGTAAAAATTCGATGCTTATAAATAAGGAATTTGGATCATTTATCTTTCTTGGTGAATTACTTTTAAATATCGAACTTGATTATGATGCTGAGTTTGAAAAATCATATTGTGGAAATTGCCATGCCTGTATTGATAATTGTCCTAATTCAGCAATAGTAGATAATCATATTATTGATGCGAATAAATGTATTTCATATCTAAATATTGAGAATAAAGCCGATATTCCACATGAGTTTAAAGAAAATATAGGAGATAGAATATTCGGATGTGATACATGTCAGGATGTGTGTCCTTGGAATCGAAATCTTGAAAATAATATACAAGCAGAGTTTGAGTGTCGAGAGGAAATAAAGAAATATACATATTCTGATTGGCATAGGATTAGTACGCATGAATTTTCTGCCATATTTAAATCTTCGCCTGTTAAAAGGATTAAGTTTAAAGGATTTAAGAGAAATTTGGATTATATAACTAAGAAATAATAATTATATACTAGTATGAAAAAGATATTTTACCTATCAACTTGTAGTACCTGTAGCAGAATAATGAAGCAATTTGGTGATTATATAAACGATTTTGAATTGCAGGATATTAAAAAAATAGCTGTTTCGGACGATGAAATTGAACTAATGTATAGATATTTTGGTTCGTATGAAGCTTTTTTTAATAAGAGAGCTATGAAATACAAGCAAATGGGACTTAAGGATATAATAAAGGAGGATATTGATTATAAGAAATATTTGTTGATGGATTATACTTTTTTGAAAAGACCAGTTTTTGTAATAGATGAAGATATATATGCTGGTAATTCGAAAAAGATTATAACTGAAATTGAAGAAAAGCTAAAGGCTTAGATGTTTCCTAAGGCTAAAAATTTACAGATATTAATTATGTATTGTGGAGATTACAAACAAGTATAAGCCTGATATAACAGCTGATATGGAATTTGGGTTTCGTGCTAGCTTGAAAATTTATAATAAGAAAGAGTTATCGCCAAATACTTAATTGAGGTTTTGGTAAAAAAAATTACGGTTTTGGCTAAGTGGGTAAATGAAAGTTAGGTGCTTCTAAAACCCAAACTCCACATAGCCCTGTCAGTTGGCAATAATTTTGGCGCTTTGATGTTGGTGGCTATGAATAAAAATTTAGGGAAAACTGATTGCCAACATTAGTTAATGCTTATCCTAGATTATGCAAAATTGATAGATTTGTAGAGCTTGGATTTTGTCTGCTTATATTGAAAGTTCAATTATTTATTAAAGGCTTTTTGCATAAATTTAGATGCAAAAACAAAATCATTTAATACTTTATTATCAGTTTTTAAAATTTCTGTTTTATCTCCTACCCATTGTTTAATCCCTTGTTCGATAAACATAATATTGTCTCCGATTTCCATTACCGAGTTCATGTCGTGAGTATTAATTACGGTTGTAATATTGTACTCTTCAGTGATTTCGTGAATTAAATTATCAATAACTAATGCAGTCACTGGGTCAAGTCCCGAATTAGGTTCATCACAGAAAAGGTATTTAGGATTTAAGACAATGGCACGAGCTATAGCTACACGTTTCTGCATACCACCACTAATTTCTGATGGAAATTTATTATTAGAATTTTGAATATTTACTCTAGAGAGACAAAAATTAACACGTTCTTTTTTTTCTTCTAAAGATTGATTAGTGAACATGTTCAAAGGGAACATCACATTTTCTTCTACAGTTAGAGAGTCAAATAATGCACCTCCTTGAAATACCATTCCAATTTCTTTTCTTAGATTTTTCTTTTCTTTAGAATTTAGATTAGTAAAATCCTTATCATCATACATAATATTTCCAGAATCAATTTCATGTAAGCCTATTACAGATTTAAGTAATACTGTTTTTCCCGAACCACTTTTGCCAATAATAAGATTTGTTTTTCCTGTTTCGAAATTAATACTGATATCATTCAAAGCTCTGATATCATCAAAATATTTATTTACATTTATAACTTTTATCATTTTAGAAGTAGTTGAGTTAAGATAAGATTTGCTAAAAGAATAAGAACACTTGAGTTAACTACAGCCTTGGTGCTTGATTTCCCGACTTCAAGTGCACCCCCTTTTACATAATATCCAAAATATGCAGGAATAGCCGTTATGATAAATGCAAAAACTACAGTTTTAATTATACCATATGTAATATAATATGGTACAAAATTGTATTGAACACCTTGAATAAATTGACTTATTGGTACAGTTCCTGTGGCATATCCTGCCAAAAGACCACCGCAAATACCTATAAATGCACTCAGAATACAAAGAAAAGGATTGATAAGCATGGCACCAATAATTTTAGGCAGTACAAGATGTTGAGCAGAATTGACACCCATAATTTCTAATGCATCAATTTGTTCAGTAATTCTCATTGAACCTATTTTGGAGGCAATATTTGAACCAACTTTTCCTGCTAATATTAATCCTACAATAGTGGAGGAGAATTCTAATATCATAGATTCTCTTGTTCCATAACCTATTATATACTTAGGAAGTAGAGGGTTTACAAGATTGTAAGCAGTCTGTAATGTGATTACAGCTCCCATAAAAAGAGATATAATTACGACTATACTAACCGACTTTATTCCTAGTTCATATATTTCTTCGATGATTTGATTAATAAATATTTTAGTTTTTTCAGGTCGAGAAAAAACTCTAGACATAAAAATCGAAAAATTTCCTATTGATTCGAATATATTCATTTTCTACCTTATCGTTAATATAAGGCAAGGT
This sequence comes from Marinifilaceae bacterium, assembly GCA_025210485.1. GTDB lineage: Bacteria > Bacteroidota > Bacteroidia > Bacteroidales > Marinifilaceae > JAOARN01. The sequence goes on from JAOARN010000143.1 coordinate 14,372, forward strand.
AGAAACTAAATTCAAATAATCAAAACATAATAATAGCTTTGCTTTTTCTATTCAATATTTGAACCGTGAAATCTAATTATTATGATAATATGTGTTCTTGTTGTCAAAATTAGATTCAAATCTTAAAATTCTTTAAGATTTGAGAATATACTATAATATTTATATATGAATTTAGAGAATAAAGAATGAATAAAAATAATGCTCAAATAAGCAATATTTATCAATTAATACTATCAATTTGTATAGAGTAATTATTAGTTTGTTTAACTTAAATATGATACATAAGTCAATTATTTTTTTAATCCATGAACTAAAATGCTTAAATTTGGTATTAATTATATAAGTTCAATTATTTACTATAATTTGAGCCATATAATTATACTTTTCATATAGTAAATTTTTAGCTACTTTTACTTTCATAAGATATAGAATAGGACAACCTATATTATGATAATGTTTAAGAGTTTATAATCCAAAAAAATTTACTTCCTGCTAATGTAAATTTTTAATTCAACCAAACAGCAAACTTAAAGATGAAAAATGAGAACTCAGCCAAGAAAATATTAATAATAGATGATGATACTACATTATGTCTAATGTTAAAAGGATTACTTGAAAGGAATAGTTATAATGTGACAACAGCATTTAATGCGAATAATGGATTTAAATTAATTTCAGAGGACTCTTTTGATTTGATATTATCCGATTTTCGACTTCCCGATTTTACAGGTCTTGAACTACTTCAAAAAATAAAGACTCAATTCCCTGATCTACCTATAATTATTATGACATCTTATGCAGATATTAAAACTGCTGTAAAAGCCATAAAATTAGGTGCATCCGATTATATTACAAAGCCGCTAAATCCTGATGAAATAATATTAATGGTTTCATCAGCACTTTCAAAGGCTAAGACAAAAAAGCAGCCTAAGAAATCAAAACCAAAATTTGAATATGTTGAGGGCTTTTCTGAAAAGTCAAAGCAAATTGAACAATATATAAATCTGGTAGCACCAAGTCATTTGTCAGTAATAATTGAGGGTGAAAGTGGAACAGGTAAGGAAATAGTTGCAAGGAGAATTCATGAACAAAGCAAAAGGTCGAATGAGAAATTTGTAGCTGTTGATTGTGGTGCATTAAGTAATGAGCTGGCTGGTAGTGAATTGTTTGGGCATAAAAAAGGTTCATATACTGGTGCATTAGATGACAAAATAGGTCAGTTTGAACAAGCAAATAAAGGAACACTATTTTTAGATGAAATAGGTAATTTGTCATATGAAATTCAAGTGAAGTTATTGAGAGCTTTGCAGGAGAGAAGAATAAGGCGAATAGGTACTAATTCTGATATTGAAGTTGATGTTCGGATTCTTGTTGCTACGAATGACGACCTCTCTGAATTGGTTAAAGAAAGCAAGTTTAGAGAGGATTTGTATCATCGTTTGAATGAGTTTAAAATAAGTGTTGCCCCATTGCGAGAAAGGAAAGAAGATATAATGCCTTTTGCAAATTTCTTTTTAGAGAAATCGAATATTGAAATGGAAAAGGATATTGTTGGCTTTTCACCAATTGCTGAAGAAAAACTAAAAAACTACTCATGGCCTGGAAATGTTCGTGAGCTTAGAAACGTGATAAGGCGTTCAGTTTTATTAAACTTAGATAATACAATAAGTGAGGCTACCTTTCCTTCCGAAATATTGAATCCTAAAGTGAATACAGACTTTGATATGGGAAGTAATTCCGATTTGAAGGCAGCTAATGCTAGAAGAGAAAGAGAGCTAATTAGTTCTACTTTGGCAGAAGTAAACTATAATAAATCGAAAGCCGCTAGGCTTTTGAATATCGATAGAAAGACTTTATACAATAAGATAAAGCAATATGAGATAGATTTGAAATAATATATTTCTATTGTATAGTTGCTAATAAGTTTAATACTAGTTATGAAATGTCTTATTTGGTATTAAACTTATTAGATTAATAGTTTTTAGATCTATTTTATATAAGAATTGAATAATATCCAGTTTAAGAAAAATAATAAAAAAATGTATACAATATATCACAATCCTAGATGTGCAAAAAGTAGAGATGGATTAAAATATTTACAGGAAAAGACAGAAGAAATTGAGATTAAATTATACCTGAAGGATGGATTAACAGAAATGGAATTGGAAGAAATTCTAAAAAAGTTAAATCTTTCTCCTGAGCAAATTGTTCGTAAGCAGGAGAAAAAATATAAAGAAGATTTAAAAGATCAGAATTTTAACTTTCATGAATGGCTAAAAATAATTAAAGAAAATCCAAAGCTATTGCAAAGACCAATAGTAATAAAAGACTACAAAGCCGTTATTGCAAATCCTGTTTCGGAAATAGATAAATTGTAATTCAAAATTTGAAAGAAGCCCTCTTGCTAATATGTAGGAGAGCTTTTTTGTTTTCGTATAAGTTGCTATTGCTTGTAATATTCGTTTTCTGAACTTGCTAAATTTTTAGAATTAAATTATCAGATTTTAAAATCAATTCATTTGAATAATTATTTTTGCGTATTAATTATACTTTTTATAAAGAGATGATTATAAAATCATTTCTCGTATAAATAATTAGTCTATGCGAGAATTAGAGGCTATCTAAATTTGTTTCCAAGCTAATTTATTTAAAAAAATTATAATTATTAGATGAACAATTTGTAGGCAGACATTTGTTTGACTTTAGATAACATAGTAGTTTGTTTTACAGTTTAATAAATCAAACTTAAATTTAGACAGTTTTCTTAATAACAAAAATTATTTATTGATGAAGAATCTACCAAAAAACTTAAAATACCTAAGAACAAATAGTAAATTATCACAATCTAGATTATCAGGTGAAATAGGAGTTGCAGCCTCCTCGATTAGCTCATATGAAAAAGCTAAATCTGTACCTAAGGTTAAAACTCTAAATAAATATTCTGACTATTTCGAAAAAGATATAGATAGTATTGTAAATAAAAATATAGAACTGGAATCGCAGCTAGAGGAGCAAAAATTAAAAGGAGATAAAATTAGAATATTGCCAATTTTAGTTGATGAAAAAAACGAGGAGAAGATAAGTTTGGTATCAGAAAAAGCTGCAGCAGGTTATTTGCAAGGATACAAAGATACTGAGTATATTCAGTCATTGCCTAATTTCAATATGCCCTTTATGGAATTATCAGAAAATAAAACATATAGAGCATTTCAGATTAGTGGGGATAGTATGTTACCAGTAAGTTCGGGTTCATATATTATATGCGAGTATTTACAAGATTGGAAATTAATAGATAATAATAAATGCTATATAGTTGCCAGTATAGAAAATGGATTGGTTTATAAACGTGTAACAAAGGACTTTGACAATAAACAATTAATTCTAAAATCGGATAATAAAGAATATTGCGATTTTGAAATAGCTATTTCGGAAATTAATGAAATTTGGAAGGCGATAGGTTATGTGTCATTCCAATTGCCTGAGTAAACACTATAAATTTATCCAATTTTGAAAACATACATCCTAAAACTTATATTTGTGTAAAGCAAATAATCGAAAAATAGAATCTTTGTAAAACTCTAAATCATGGAAAAAAGAAATATAGTTATAATCCCAACATATAATGAAAAAGAGAATATAGAAGCAATAATTCGAAAAGTATTTTCTCTTAATACGGAATTTGAAGTTCTAATTGTTGAGGATAACTCCCCAGATGGGACTGCCGAAATAGTTGAAAATCTACAAAATGAATTTTCTAAACTTCATATTCTTAAACGAAAAGGCAAACTAGGTTTAGGTACTGCTTATATAGATGGTTTTAGATGGTGTTTGAAGAATGATTATGATTATATCTTCGAGATGGATGCTGATTTTTCTCACAATCCAGATGACTTAGAAAGATTGCTGTGGGCTTGTACCAAGGATGGAGCTGATATGGCTATAGGTTCGCGATATGTGTCTGGTGTGAATGTGGTAAATTGGCCAATGGGAAGAGTTTTGATGTCTTATTTTGCATCAAAATATGTTAAGTTTATTACAGGCATGAAAATCTGTGACTCAACAGCAGGATTTAAATGTTATTCGAAGGAAGTTCTCCAAACTATTGATCTTGACAAAATAAGATTTAAAGGATATGCATTTCAAATAGAAATGAAATTTACTGCTTGGAAGTTTGGTTTTAATATTACGGAAGTGCCAATTATTTTCACCGACAGAACTCAAGGTAGCTCAAAAATGAGTGGGGGTATTTTTAATGAGGCATTTTGGGGTGTCATAAAAATGAAATTACGAAGTTTTACTAGAAACTATAAAAGATAAAATATGAAATCATATCTTATAAAAAACGCTTTAGTGGTTAACGAGTCCAAAGAGCAAAAATTGGATATTTATATATCAAATGGGATTATTGAAAAAATCTACCCTGCTGGAGAATCTTTTGAAGTTGGTGGTTGTGAGATTGTTGATGCTAGTGGTATGATTTTGATGCCTGGAGTAATTGATGATCAAGTTCATTTTAGAGAACCTGGATTGACTCATAAAGGAGATATTAATTCAGAATCGAAAGCTGCGGTTGCAGGAGGAACCACTAGTTTTATGGATATGCCTAATGTTAAGCCTCAATCGACTAGTATTGAACTTCTAGAGAAAAGATATGAGATTGCTAAGAATAAATCATATGCCAATTATTCATTCTATCTAGGTGCAACTAATGATAATATAGAAGAGATAAAGAAGATAAATCCTGCGAAGGTGTGCGGTTTGAAGGTATTTATGGGCTCTTCTACAGGAAATATGTTGGTAGATGATGATGAAAAACTTAAAGAAATTTTCCAAGAATCACCAGTATTGATTGCTACACATTGTGAAGATACTCCAACTATTGAGAAAAATATAAATGAGTATAAGCAAAAATATGGTGATGATATTCCCATGAAATATCATGGAAAAATAAGAAGTGACGAGGCTTGTTATTTATCTTCATCAAAAGCTGTCGACTTGGCAAAAAAATATGGTACAAGACTACATGTTTTGCATCTGTCAACAGCTAAAGAGCTGGATCTTTTTACAAATGAGCAAGTTTCGAAAGAAAAGAAAATTACTGCAGAAGTTTGTGTGCATCATCTTTGGTTTAATGATTCAGACTATGAGAAAAATGGAGCATTTATTAGGTGGAATCCTGCTATAAAATCACAAACTGATCAAGAAAAATTATGGGAAGCACTATTAGACGGAAGATTAGACGTTATTGCAACTGACCATGCACCTCATACCATAGAAGAAAAAACTGGTAATTATGTTTCAGCTGCTGGAGGAGGTCCTTTGGTTCAGCATTCATTAGTTGCGATGCTTCAAAAATATAATGAAGGTAAAATATCTTTGCCTAAAATTGTTGAAAAAATGGCGCATGCCCCTGCTGATATTTTCAGAGTGAAAAATAGAGGTTATATACGTGAGGGCTACTATGCAGATATTGTTTTAGTAAAAAAAGAATCATGGATAGCTAATTCTGAAAATACTCTTTATAAATGTAATTGGACTCCTTTTGATGGAATTGAATTTGATTACAAAATTTCGAAAACATTTGTAAATGGTAGCTTAATATATGACGAAGGGCGTTTTAATTCTGAATCGAATGCTATGCGCATAGAATTTGAGAGATAAAAATGGTTTAAAAGCATTTTATATCTTGTTTTTTCAATTTTTCTGTTTAAAATTTAATAAATAACACTAATGAGAGTTCTATTTGTAGACACAACACATATATGTCTGGAAGAAATGCTTGAAAAGCATGGATTTGAAATAATAAAAGGATATAATTTATCAATAGAGGAATGTAAAAATCTGTTGACAGAAGTAGACGGACTTATTATCAGAAGTAGATTTCCATTAACAAAAGTAGAATTATCAACTGCTAAGCAGCTTAGATTTATTGGTCGAGTAGGTGCAGGATTAGAGAATATAGATATCGATTTTGCAGAATCTCAAAATATAATCTGTTACAATGCTCCTGAAGGTAATAGAGACGCAGTGGGCGAGCATGCTATTGGTATGTTGCTTAGTGTTGCTAATAATTTAGTTAGATGCAATTCCGAGGTGAGTCAAGGCATATGGAAAAGAGAAGAGAATAGAGGTTGGGAGATTAAAACGAAAACTGTTGGGATTATTGGTTATGGAAATATGGGTGGTGAATTTGCAAAACGACTAAGTGGTTTTGGCTGTAATGTTATCGCTTATGATAAGTATAAATCAGATTATACAGACCAATATTGCAAGGAAGTAAGTCTAGATGATTTATTTGAACAAGCAGATATTTTAAGTTTACATATTCCACAGAATGAAGAGACCATGTTTATGGTTGATGCTCAATTTATATTAAATTTCAAGAAACCAATTGTGATAATTAATACTGCTAGAGGTAAGATTGTTAAGACTTCAGCATTGGTTGAAAATCTAAAGAAAGGAAAAGTAAAAGCTGCATGCTTGGATGTATTAGAATACGAAAAAGCTTCTTTTGAAAAACTACATGCTGAAAACCTTCCTGATGATTTCAGATATTTGATTGAGGCAGATAATGTCATTCTAAGTCCTCATGTCGGAGGTTGGACTCATGAGTCAAATATTAAGTTGGCGCAGGTAATTGCAGAAAAAATAATAAAAGATTTTTAAAGCCGAAAAACAAGTTTAGGGAGAGAATTAGTTTTAGCTAAACAAAATTTTAAACATTTTTTTTAGCTGAAAAATAGTTCTTAATTCTTTTATTGAAATTTGAATATAATATTTAAAATTTAAATTATTTGAAAATTAAATAATTAGATTTGTAAAGATTATTGTAAAATTAAATATATCCCCCTAATTAATAAATATATCTGTACTTAGATAGAGATTTTTATTTTTGGGAGGAATTTTTTTTTTAGACATTTGCAATGTAAACGTTTCGCGTTTATGTTAGTGTTTGTTGTTTAAGTATTTTGTTGCAACCCCAGCTCGAGTAGAGCTGGGGTTTTTTGTTGTCAAAATTACTTGCTTTCACAATTATTAGCTTTGACAGGATTGACAGGATTAAATGATTATACATGATTGACATGATTTGACACGATTTATTGATTATACAAGATTAACACGATTGACAGGATTCATTGATTATACAGGATTGACATGATTAAAGTATTTTGAAATTAGTAGATTCCGAAATCCAACACCCAAAATCGTCCTCCTGATAG
>JAOARN010000144.1 GCA_025210485.1 Marinifilaceae bacterium
ATTGTTTCCTTTATCACTTGGTATTTGTTCAATATTATATTCCTTTTGAAGAGGTTTATATCCCCTCCATTGATCAGTTGTTATTGAAGCAGAGTTAGAAATATGCTTTTTAAATATGGTTTTCAACTGTTTATGAGAGTAATTTTCAATTCGCATAGCATACATTCTTCTAACTTTTCCTTCGTCAGTAAGCTCTACAGCACAAACAATCTTTTTCTTTTTACTGTTATAACTTCGTCCTACTTTTCCTTCTTCTTTTCCTTCTTCTTTTCCTCCAACAACAAACTCATCTACATGAACGATACCATCCATAGGTGAATTCATGCTAGATTTCATTGACTCTCTAACCTTATGCATAAATAAACGTGCTGTTTTTTCTGTAACACCATATCTAACAGAAATGTAATTAGCTGACAAACTTTTTGTTGATGTGGACATTTCAAAACAAATAAAAAATGCTTTACGTATTCCAAATTTCACTTTATGAAAAAGAGTGTTGGCTGTAGCAGATTCAGTATGAGAGCATTTATTGCATGTCCTGGATTGATTCTTTCTAGTCTGTGAATTGTTATGTCCACATTTTTTGCAAATATATCCATTTGCCCATTTTTTTTCTGCTAAATAATCTAGACAATCTTGATTAGATTTAAAATATTCAGCAAACTCTAGAAGATTTTGACCCTTAAACATATATCTCATAATATTGATTTACAATACTGTAAACATACTAAAAAATATGTAACTAACTACCGACTTCAATAAATTTTAATTGTAATTTTCTAGAATCTTTTAGCAGTATGATATTCTAAACCTACATCAATTCTAGATAATTAGAATAAACTAAATTTATTAAATAAACATAGTTCGAAAGTTATAATTAGGTATTTTCATATTAAAACTAGGATTATATAACTAAAAATCTATTAATCAGATCATACCAACAAATCTAAGATATTGTTTTATTAAACTTCGATTTAGCTAAAAACAAACATTTATCCAGCTGTACATCAGAGCTATACATTTATTTGGCTCATATAATAAAACAGTCTAATTTTATAATAAGAAACTAAAATAAGGAAGTAGAATAAACTGTTTTTTTTAACATATAAGAAGAATCTGGGCAATTAGTATAATGGAAGAAATTAAAATATCTAGATTTTAAGCTATTTCTCAGATTAAGCAAAAATGATTTCATAATAAACGTCAAAAACACTTTAATTACTAAAATAATAACAGCCCCATGGATCATAAAATACAAAATAACACGGAAGGATACCAAAAAAGCTTAAATAAACAAAAGTTAGAAAAACAGCAAAGTGGGCAGCAGGATGAAAACTTCAAGAGTCAGCAAATAAAACATAGGGACAAAAAAACAAAAACGCACAAAAATAATGATTTTAGTAGTGACAATGATGATCAAGATCAACGAATCAAACATAGAAACAAGCATAAGATTAATGAGATAAATGAAAATAGTGATAACGAGTCTGACATAGATAGTAGCCCCAAAAGAAACAGAAGTAGAAACAGAAGTAGAAGTAGAGACGGTGAGAAAAAGCCGACTTATCCAAATAAGCAGAATCTAAATAAAGAGAATAAAAACACAAAAGCAGACAATCTAAAACAAAATCAGAATAAGCCCAATCTACTAAACCTTGACACCGATTTTCTACAAAACAATACTAGCATCCACAATGAGGGTAACAATCTACAACAACAGACATATAATGAACTTAACGAACAACAGTTAAAAGAACAAAGAACGATTCAAAAACATCTAGAATTAGAAAAAATTAAAGGAAATAAGATAGACGTACATAAAGAGTATAACAAATATCTAGAAAGACTTAAAGAAAACTTAGCTAAAAACAAAGAAAAAAGCAATACAGATCAAGAAAGAAAGAAATTACAGGAATATTTCAATAATGAAAAAACCGAACTTCGCTCTCTCTTTATAAACAAATTAAACGATTACGAAAAAAGGGAAAAGGAATTAATGGATGAATCCAATTCTTCAGAAAATATTTCAAGTTCAAATCAAGAGAGTGACGAAAGCCCTGAACAATATGGATCAAGTAATTATAGCTCAAACTCAACTGAGAAACTCTAAAATTTAAATAAAATGGAAAATAACTTAAATATAAGTAGCTCTAATGAAAGTAATCAAGATTTTGGTCAGCAAAACAATCAAAACCAAGTAAATAATTTAAATATTCAAGAATTTCAAAATTTAGGAAATAATAGCTCTCAGGTTTCGCTTAATACAACCCAGAGTAATTCTTGCAGAATAGATGACGATTCACCAGAAACAGACTGTAATGAAAGCCTAGAGGAGGACAGATCATATAATAACCACAGGGATTTTCAAAACCAAAATAATGGAGCCCAAACTAACCTATCCCAATATCTTACAATCAGGCCTATTTGGAATTTAACAAACCGACATTTACAAAGATATCAACAACAACAAAATGGACAACAGCTAAACCAACAACAAAATGGACACCAGCTAAATCAGTAACAAAGTGGACAACAACTAAACCAACAACAAAACGAACAGCCCATAAGCGTTAGTGCTCAAGATATTTACCAAGCCCTTATTGAACCTGATCAGATTGGATTATCTTTCTTCAATAGTTATAGCAACAACAACAATTAATACTTACGAAAAAAACATTAAACTAGACACTGAATAAAAAAACGAGACTATAGTAACTTACAAATAAAAACCTAAAACAATTAAGCAATGAACCAAAATCAAAGAAGTAGCAACAACAACAAAATGAATAGCATACAAATAATCAGGTTCAAAATATTTAAAACGCCCTTACTGGTAGCCTATGCAAAAATTATAAAGAAATCACCCTGCATTTTCTAACACTCCTCTTATCTTATATGATTGATTTTAACTATATTCTGGTCTTTTCAAGTAATTAAATTTGTATAAAAAATCTATTTCATGCTTTTCCTGAACTTGACATCAAATTTTTGCACACTCCAAGAATATAAAAGAAGCTATTACCAGAGAAAAACATTAAAAGGATTTAAAAGTGACAAGAAAGAAGCTTTGATAAATTCTATGAATCCTAATTGGGAATTCTATAGACTTG
>JAOARN010000145.1 GCA_025210485.1 Marinifilaceae bacterium
AATTCAAAGTAATCTAAGATTCCTTCTGGCAAAACGTATTTAAGTAAATTATTATCTAACATATCGAAATTCTGATTATATTTTTATCAACACAAATATATACTGTTTAACTCAATACCCAAAATTTACCGCTGACCCGATAAAACTGATTTTACTAAAGCAAAATAGCTCTAAACAATTAAGTTTAGAGCTATTTTATATTCTTTTATTTAATATTTAATTCCTTTGGCATTTGGGGTAAATCCTTAAAAATTCTAAAAGTTAATTTTGTTTTAGGAAAAATAATTGCCCATGCAGTTAGAAAAATTATCTTCATATCAGTAATAAATGATATATTTTTCTGATACCAGATTTCAAGTTCTCCTTTGTATGGAGAAATATGCTTAGAATAGAATTCATCTAATGGCATTTTAGTTTGACTTAATAATTCCTCCTCATCTCTAAACACAACAGAACCAATGCCCGTTAGACCTGGTTTCACATTATATATATTCTCCTTCACATAATCTGAATATGGATTAAAGGTTTTATCGACTAGAGGTCTTGGACCTACAATAGACATGGATCCAAACAGAATATTAAACAGTTGGGGCAATTCGTTTATTTTTGTCTTTCTTAGAAAACCACCCATTGGTAATATTCTAGGATCCTTTTTTGTGGTATGGAGTCCAGATCCAATATTCGGACTATCCTTAAGCATAGTCGCAAACTTATAAATATTAAACCTCTTTTTCTTAAAGCCTATTCTTTCTTGAAAATAAAAAACATAATGTTCACCTGTCAACAGTAAACCTATTACAACAGGCAATAATATCGGAGATAGAATTAATATTACAACTAATGAAATACTAATATCAATTATTCTTTTAATAAACCTATACATATTTTACATTTTTTGATCTAAATGTTTTCCTGTTTCAATATGATCAAAATTTGGCAGATAATCTTTTAAGACTGCAACAATCTCTGATTTAGTAATATTAGATTGCTTAAATAATTCATTAAAATTATTGAAGATCTCATCCATTTGGGAAACATCTCTTTTAACTGAATTTTTAATTACACCTAAATTAACAAAACTATCATTATCCAAAATTTCACCATCTGTATAGAATTCCTCGAATGACTTTTCTCCTGATGTATCAGAAGGGAAAAAACAGATAGGAAATGTCTTTGAGTTATGATCAAAAGACTTAGCCTTTTCTATTGCTTCAACTTCAGTTGTGCATATATCTGCATCTAAACCCATATAATTTAACAAATCCTTTGCTATTTGATCAAAAGGGATCATATCTTTATCTTCATCTAATTGAGGAAAAAATATATCCCCAGATTCACCCATTATAGAAGCCATTAAGCACAATTCCCCTGATTCTTGAGGAGAAACAAAAAAACGTCTTATACCTAATGGACATGACCATGGTTGATTATTCTTCATCCTTTCCAAAAAGCCTAAAGGCAAACTACCATTTGAGAATGCAACATTTGCGAAACGTGCAGTTTTTATTGGAATTTTATCCGAATAAGACATTATTAATTCTTCCATTAATTTTTTGCTAGCCCCCATTATATTAACAGGATTGGCAGCCTTATCTGTTGATACACAAAAGAAATGTTCTGGTTTGAACTCTACTAATAAGTCTAGAAGTTTTCTAGCAATAATAAGATTGTTCTTAATCATTGCCTCTACAGAAAAGACATCCTTCTCACTTCTTACATGTTTATGAGCGGCAAAATTAGCTACAATATCGAAAGGAGCTAAGGTCCTAAACATTTTATCAAAAACATCATCTCCAAAGTTCATTGGATAAGTTATAAAATCATCAGGTATATTATATTCAGAAGAACTCCTAAGATCTCTAACTAGCTCCGTAAGACCATTTTCATTAATATCAACAACAACTAACTGTTTTATATTAAAACGCAATATTGCTTTTATATATGAAGATCCTATAGTTCCTGCACCTCCTATAACTAAAACCTTTTTACCGTTTATTCTTTTATTTAATTCGCCATTGTATTTATCAAAATCTTCTGACAGTAAACTTTTCTCTCTCTTCGTTACCTTCGATTTTATAAATTTATTTAAATCAATTGTTTTCATCTTAAATATTTAAAATATTCTACTCGTTTTAATCATCCTTTATATTGCTCTAAAGCTGATTTTAATTTAATATAAATTATTTAAACTACACCAATTTCTTACAATTTCTAAAAAGACTTTCCTATATCAATAGCTAACATAATACATAACTTTTTATTTAAATGATTTTAAAGTTGATAAAAGTCCATCTCTAGAACTTAAGGGTAAATCTTCTCCCAATGTATTTATTAACTTTCTGATAGAAACAATACGAATCACTTTTTTAGTTCATTTACAATCTCTCTCACTCCCTCTTCAATTGAATATTTAGGGTAAAAATCAGATTTATCAAAATTAGATTTTACAATTGAATTTCCAAAAAGCTTTATATAAAGTTTAGGCTTCAAAAACTTTATGAAATCTCTAAAGAAACTTGGGATAAAAATTGATTTATTCCTATTTCCCAATTCTTTATATATAGTGCTAACTAAACTATGAGTTGAAATATCCTTATTATCTGTAGGTATTACAACTCCTGTTATGCGTTCTTTTATTATCACATCTATAGAGTCAATCAAATTCCATACATTACAGAAAGTTCTTCTATTGTCAATATCTTTAAAAGGTACAGGAATTCCCTTAGCTATTAATTTAATTAATTTTTCTAAGTTCCCATTTGAGACCCCACCACCATATACCATAGGAGGCCTAACAACAGTAATATCTATCGGTTGAAGTCGCAACAAGTGTTTGTCTGCTTTTAATTTTGAGATCCCATATAATGTCATTGGCCGTTCTTCTGTATTAACACTTACCTCCTCTGTTTCGCCATAGACAGAAACAGAACTTAATTGAATAAAATGCTTTACTTTAGATTTTATACATTTTTTAGAAATATCAACAGGCAATTGGTAGTTGATTCTATCATATAAATCGGCATCTTTTATCTTTGGTTTATGAACAATTGCAGCGAAATTAATTACCACATCAACATCCTTAAAATAATCTAAATCTATATCAAAATAGTTATTTACCTTTATCTCATTTTTGAAGCTAGTTTCTTTTAAACAAACAGATTTTATTGTATATCTGCTATCAAACTTCTGTATGAATTTAGATGCAATAAAGCTATCCGAACCTATAATTAAAATACTAGTCATAAAGTTTTTCTATTTCTTTCCACACTATTCTTTCGTCAAAATGTTTAACCACATATTTTCTACCATTTTCACCGAATTGTCTCCTAATATCTTTATCAGATAATCTTTCAATGGTGTTTACTAAATATTCCGGATTTATCTCACTGTAAAAACCAGTAACATTCTCCAAAATAGAATCAATACATCCAGTTTTTTTTGTAGTTACAATAGGTATTTCTAAAGAGGAGGCTTCAAGAACACATGTAGGAAAACCTTCTCTATATGATGCCAAAACAAAAATATCCATCAACGAATAATAATATTCTATATCTTTGTCTATATAACCAGTATATATAATATCTTTATTTGATTTTATTTCTTCAATTACAGAATCAGGAAGAGTATCTCTATCATCAAACATACCTACCAAAAGAAGTTTCTTATTAGCTACATTTAATTTACTAAAAGCTTCAACTAACTCTATTATCCCTTTATCTACAACTAATCTCCCTGTATAACCAATAACAAAATTATCTTTATTTAGATCGAACTCTTTCATCAATTCAATTTTTTTATCAATTTTAATATTCTGGGGATTAAATTTAAATATTGAATCAATTCCTGTACATGTACCTTTATTTAATAAACGTTGTTTTGTCTTACTATTTAATTTATTTTCAAGACTAGCTTCAAACAAGGATGGACTAACACATACAATATCAGTTGAAAGACATGATGTTAACTTATCAATCAATAGTAACAATTTCCTTTTAAGACCTCTTGAGGTCTCGAAAACAAGTCCATGCCTAAAATATATCCGCTTTGGAACTTTACAAAAATAGCCAGCAACCATAGCTAATAAAGCACCTTTGGGTGAATGACCATTAATAAGATTTATTTTATTTACCTTAATGTACTTTACAATGCAATATATTGAAATTATATCCCAAAAAGGTGATATTCTCCTTAATATGGGAGTCTCTTTATATTCAAAGCCCATCTCTTCAGAGTAATTTCTTAGCAAAGGTGACTTTGAGCAGATTACATGTTCTGAAAATCCTTTTTCAATAAAATATTTAAATTGATTGCCTATAAAATAAGGTAAAGAAAAATAAACACTCGTTACATGTAGTATGTTTTTTTTCATTAGATTTTTTTCCTTTTTAAGAAAGTAAGAATAATACCAGGTTTTGCCATAATAATTTTTACTGCTCTGTAGAATACATTCAAATATTTCCTTCTATTTAAATCCATTTGAATTTTCTGATAATCAATATTTAGAGCTAAATATTTAAAATATTTTTTATTTGAAGAATCCTGATATTGTTTAAACTGATTATAAATTTGAATAGTCTCTTTAACTCTTAAATTATATTTAGTCTGAGTGATTGAATTATCATGAATTCGATAATAAGTTATAGGTTTATCAATATAAGAAAATTCACCTCTTAGAGAAGCTCTTAATAATATCTCATAATCTTCAGAAAAAGAATATTCCGAACTGAAGTATAAATCATCTCCCATCTTATTAACATCGAACATAACTGATTGCCAATTAATAAAATTTTGTTTAATTAAATGATTAAATACTTTACCCTCAGGCATAGGAGATATTATCGAATTTTGAGAAAATTTAACATCTGTAAGCAACTTCTTTTTCACATAAAATCCATTTGAATACGAGACTATTGATTTAGTTGTAAGCATGTTTTTGTACTGGGATTCAATTTTTGATTCATCCCAGAAATCATCAACATCTAAAAAACACAGATAAAGGCCTTTAATATGCTTTATAGCTAAATTTCTAGCTTCACCTAATGTTACATTTGTTTTATTTTCATATATTCTAATTCTAGAATCATTAAAACTTTTAACTATATCAACACTTCTATCTGTGGAAGCATTATCCCAAAAAATCACTTCAATATTTTTATAGCTTTGCCTTAATAAACTTGCTATCGATTCTTCTAAATACTCTTGCCCATTATAACAATTAACAATTACTGAAATTATTGGGAATTCTCTTTTCTCTGACATAATACAAAATTATTAAATCCAAATGTGATTACAATATATAATGTGAACATTAAAAAAATATTCATTATTGGATAAAACATAACTGGATAATGTAAATTTCCAAACAATAAAATTAAAATAATAAACCGTAGACTCAAATTCCTCTGAGTAAACATAATGACTAACAATAATAAAGAGTATATCACAAAAGTAATTAAACCTAATTTCCCAATATAGAATAAAGGTCCCAAATCAATTGGTAAATCATAACTTGGATCACATCCCATAAGTAAATCATAATTTCTTGAAACTGCTTCCAAATAATCTATTATAAATTTTTCAAATAATTCTATTAAAAATACGAAATAAGTATGACTCAATTTTACAACTACATTATTAATTACGATATAATACATAATTATGCCTACTAATGGTAGTCCTAACAAATAGTAAACTTTATACTTCCATGTTAAATAAAAACAAACAATTAGTAATGATATATAACCAGTACCAGTTTGAAAAGATAAAATAGATAATAAATAGATAATAAATAACCATTTGTTTTTTTTCACTTTCAACTCTCGTATTGTAATATACAAAAATGTAGACACTATTGATGTAACACTTGGCTGCCCTAATAATGTAAATGGTTTTCCCAAATATGATTTTAGTTCTGGGTTATACATAAATTGAAGGTTAGGTAAACCTAAAACATAGAATACTATTAATTCATAAAGAGTGTAAAATGAAATTATATAAAAAACAGTATACAGAATTTTCAAATAGTTTTTTATTAAAAAATTCTTTAAATCTACAAAATATGGTATTACAAACAGGAATAACAACCAGGAGAAAAAAAATTGTTCTGGATAAAAATCCCCGACACCATACAAATACAACTTATACAGTACTCTTAAAGGTATGAGTACTAATAATAGGAAAAAAAAACTATAAAATATTAAATTCTTTTTTGATATTTTCATTCTTGATACTACACCTGTTGAAATTACAAGACCCAAATTTGCCACTAAAATTAAATATGCTAAAATGGGAGAAAGCCTGTAACTAATAGGTGCTATAAACAAAAGGGAAACAATAAAATATTTCAACAACCTTTCTTTTAAGTGAGATCTAGATATTTCCATTAAGTATTATGTTTACTGAACAAGATATGCTTTTCACATCCTCTAATGATAACATAGGATGTATAGGAAGTGTTAATATTTGATTATAAAGAGTCTCCGTCTTTGTCATCACTTCATTACTTTTATAAAAGCTTAAAAGATGATTAGGTTTATAATGAATACCTGTTGGAATACCTATTTTCTCTAGTTTTATCTTTAATATATCTCTTTTACCATTTGTAATTTTGATAACAAAAATATGCGGAACAATATCTGAATAATCAGCCTTAAAAAGTTCAACATTCTCGACTTTGGACAAAAGAGACATGTATTCTTTTGCTATCAATTGACGCTTTTCTTTGAACCCATAAAATTTTTTAAGTTGTACACGTCCTATCGCTGCCATTATATTACTCATATGACACCTCCAGGCTTGTACTTTTACATCAAAGTCCCAACTTCTTTGTCCTGAATATCTTTTCTCAGTATCTTTTTCTACTCCCAGTAGACGTAAGTCTTTTACTTGATCAATTACGTCCTGATTCTTTGAGATAATAATCCCTCCTTCTCCTGAAGTTAGATTCTTAATCCCATCAAGACTGATACAACAAATATCCCCAAAACTGCCTATCTTATGATTATTATAAACAGTTCCAAAGGCGTGAGATGCATCTTCTATAACTCTTAAATTGTATTCCTCCGCTAGTCTATATATTTCTTGTAATCTTCCTGGATTACCTGCATAATGAACAGGAACAATAGCCTTGGTTTTTTTTGTTATCCGTGCTCTTGCATCTTCAACATCTAACGTACAGGTCTCCATATCAATTTCACAAGGAATTGGTTTTGCACCTGTAGCCGAAATAGCTTGAAAAGTAGCCACATATGTTAACGATTGCACCAATACCTCATCTCCTTCTTTAAGCCCTACTGCTTGTAAAGCTAGATGTAGGGCTGTAGTACCAGTATTGACACATACAGCTTCAGATCCAAAAAAATCGGAGAGTTCTTGTTCAAATAAATTAACATCCTCTCCCATACCAAGATATTGCCTTTCCAACACATCTTTAACAGCATCCATCTCCTCTTGTCCTATTACAGAACGAGACAATCTGATATTATTACTTATTTCCATGGTGCATTTCCTGAATTCCAATATTCTTCTAATATTTCTCTCTCCCTAACAGTATCCATAGATTGCCAAAATCCATCATGTTTATATGCTGTAAGATTATCAGAAGCAACAAGTTTCTCCATTGGGGCTCTTTCCAAGATAGTATCATCACCTTCAATAAAATCAAATATCTCAGGATTAAATACAAAAAAACCACCATTAATTCGACCAGTCTCTAATTGAGGTTTTTCTTTAAAACTTTTAACAGTACTAGTATCATCAATATCTAATTCCCCAAATCTTGCAGTTGGGTGAACTGCAGAAAGAGTAGCGACTTTACCTGATTCATTATGGAATTTTACCAAACTATCAATATTCACATTTGATAAACCATCGCCATAAGTCACCATAAACTGATTGTCTCCTATAACTTCTTGTAAACGTTTTATTCTACCACCTGTCATTGTATTAAGACCAGTATCAACTAAAGTTACTTTCCAATCTCTAGGTTTTTTATTTACGTATTCAATGTCTCCTTTAGCTAAATCTACAGTAAAATCATTATTTAATGCATAATAATTTAGAAAATATTCTTTTACTACAGGAGCCTTATAACCTAAGGCAATTACAAAATCATTATACCCAAATTTAGCATACCAATTCATTATATGCCATAAAATAGGTCTATCTCCAATTTCTACCATAGGTTTAGGAATACGTGTAGTGTATTCCGATATTCTAGTCCCAAAACCTCCAGCTAATATTACTACTTTCATTTTTTCCAATTATATTTTATATTTGATTCTTCAATAGGTATATTTAATTGTTCTCTTGGATCATGAGCTATATTCGCTACATTTAGAAGCAAATTTAGATCTTCCCCAACTCCCTCAAATCCCATCCAAATTCCAGGAGGAATAGTTAATCTACAATAATTTTCTCTAGACAAAAGAACTTCTTGAAATTCACCTTTTGTGATTGAATTCTCTCTGCCATCAAAAAACACAAACTTAACGGCACCTACAGGAACAACCAAATTTAAAGTCATTTCATTATGTTTTTTCCAAGCTTTAACCACACCTGATTTTATACTAGAAAAATATGCTTCCCCAAAACCACAAAATCCTTCATCCGATTTTTTCATCCCATGTAGAATATTTCCTTTAGGATGTTCTATTTGTTTTAATGGAGTAATAATAACCCCGGCTATTTTGCCCATTTTATGCCTTTTTTAATTGCAAATTTAGTGTAATCATTAATCTGTTTTACCGTAAAATCAAACATATCATGAGATTTGTTATTATAATATTCATAATACCAACTTCCTGTAAAATCTAACAACTGATTGTAATTCATTGTAGAAACCCACTTAAGATGGAATAATGCTTTATCACAATTTAATTTTAATAAACCTGCTTCATGAAACTTTATATTTCCTGTTACTTCATATGCATCTGAAGCATCATCATATTTCCATGTTTTGGAAAGATCTTCAAGTAAGTCTTTTACTGTGTGGTTGTATTCTGCGTTAGGACCAAAATTAAAACTCTCACCATGTAATGCTTTGTTTTGAGAAAGTTCATATGCCAAATCAATATAGCCACTTAATGGCTCCAAAACATGTTGCCATGGTCTTGTGGCATCAGGACATCTAATTTCCACAGTTTTATTCTCTGACCAAGCTCTCATACAATCAGGAACTATTCTATCTAAAGCCCAGTCTCCTCCACCAATAACATTACCTGCTCTTGCTGAGGCTAATCTAACATTAGATTCTTCATTATTGAAAAACGAATTAAAATAAGATTTAAAAACCAATTCAGCTCCACCTTTAGACCCACTATAAATATCTTTACCTCCTACTGCATCAGTTTCCTTATACCCCCATACCCACTCAACATTATCGTAACATTTGTCGCTAGTTATAAAGATTGCTGTACAAGGGAAATTCTCCAGTCGTAAAACTTCTAATATATTAGCAGTTCCCATAATATTAGAACTCAAGGTTTCAATTGGATCAGAATAAGATGTTGAAACAATTGGTTGCGCAGCTAAATGAAAAATGAAATCTGGTTTTACATCACCAATAATTGATTTCATTCTATCTAAATTCCGAATATCTTCTATATGGTGAGTTATTTTCTCTTCTAATTTTAATTCCTCAAACATCGAAGGATTTGTTGGAATATCTTTTGAAATTCCATATACATCTGCCCCTAGATTTAACATCCAAGTCGTTAACCAAGTTCCCTTAAAACCTGTATGACCAGTAATTAATACTTTTTTATTTTTATAATTCATTATTTTTATTTAATTGCACTTTTAAAAAGTTAACCATTTTTTCCTTTTCTTTATTAATATATTCGAAATTTAAAGCAACCGGTTTGTCATAAATTTCACTTACTCCAATTCTTTTAAATAGATTATTTCGCCCATCATGAGATCTTTTAGTTCCTTTAATATACATTGCTTTATTACCTAAAATTAAAGTTGCTGCACATGTATGTACACGATCAGAAAACACAGTCTTTGCATTTTTATAGATTGAGAAATATCCATATGGAATATCACTGTAATAAATATTAGGTCTGTTGAATAAGAAATATTTTATCCATGTAAATAAAAAATGATTAGTTCTAACAATTTCAAAACCTTGTAAAGAGGTTTGAAACTTTGTAAACAAAGATTTTTTCCTTAGCTCAATATTATTCGATTTTATATCAATATAGGGTTCTGTACGATAAGAAAAATTAAATACAAAGTAGTCCTTATTTAATTTTGGTACACTAACAGCATCATTTAAAAACATACTCCCGCATACTCCATCAAATACAGGAAAATTAGAGTCTTTATATAAATTATATGTTTTACTATCTCGCGTACAAATAAAAGATATTCTATCCATATAACATTTTAAAAAATCTAAAACTTTCAGTTTTTCTTCTTCGGTATAATCTGAACAACCTGCAGATATAAAACCGATCTTAACTTTTGGGTTGATTTTTTTTAAAATTTGTTCGTAAGGAAACAGAAATTTTCCCAAGACAGGTCCACCAAACAATATTAGATCTAAATCTAGGTCAACTATTGGCTCATAGTTATTCTTAACATTCCAAAATAAACTAGCTAGATCAGGAACCATAAATACTTTATCCTCACCAACAATCTCTTTTAACAAATGCATAATTCCTATATCATAAAATGAATTACCAATGTTTGTGACCCAATACCCTCCTATATATCCAATTTTCATATATATTCTTTTAAAATGTTATTAAACTCAATATTTCTTATTCCTAAATAATAGTCCTTTATATTGTTATCTATTTTTTGTATCTTAAATTTACCAATATTTTTTAATTCTTTAATTAGATTCTCTTCAACTAAAGGATCGTATGGAGTAACTAATTTATCTGATAATTTAAAGACTGGAATCATATTTGATAATAACTCTACTGCAGCCGTAGTAAATCCAGAATATACAACTATGCCATATTTACTAATTGCCGAATAAATATCCTGATTTTCAAAAAAAGAAGAATCAAATTTTGAATTATCAACATATGGGTGGAACTTAATTTTTGAACCTTTTCCATATAGTTTAATCTCCTCATATAATTTCTCACTTTGCTTCTGGGAGATCGAAGATACACCAAGAATTCTATCATTATTTGCAGAAAAAATAGGTGCAAAATTAATTCTATAATTTTTAAATAATCTATAATTATGATTTACCCCTAAAATTTTCCTATTGTATTCACTCATAATCAACAAATCTGATCTCCTTTTTTGTCTCAATTTTCTCAATAAAACATATTCAGGAGATGCTTTTGATGTAATTGACAAATTAACAAATAAGTTTCTTCTAGGATACTTCATCTTATAGTCTGCTAACATCTGATATCCTCTATTTTCCCAAAAATTGATATAAATAGAACCAGAAGATAAAGAATCCACAACTGTTGAATATGAAAAATATTTTAAGTAGTTTATAAAAATTTCTGTAAAACATATTGGAAAATTTTTCAAAATACTAGATTTCAGAACAACCCTTTTACAGAAAATATATGTTTTAATTGATTTAATTGTAAGTGATAGTAAAGAATATAATGACACATAAACTAATGAACATATTACTTCCTTTCTTCTAAGCTTCAATATTTCAGACAATTTTATAAAAGAAGGATTGATATCGTGAATAACTTTCTTCCCTTCTATATCAACAAACGGAGACTTTACAGTCGAATAAACATCTCTTTTCAGGTCACTACTAGAATGAAAAGCATGGATTAAAATGACATTATCATCTTGATTTTTTTTTAGTGAAATTTTACAAAATATGTAAACTAAAATAAACTTTATGAACTTAAATATAGGATTCAGAAAATTATTCTTTTGATATGTTTTAAGTATATTAGCTCCACTAGATTTCTGAAAATATCTGATACAAAAACATTCAAATTCTTGAGAAGGAACTCCTTGTAAATTCATAAATGGAGATAAATAGTAACTATCAATTTCTTTATCCCTAAAAATAAAAGAAATATACCTATTATAAACCTCCACGATATGCTCATAGTTATTATGAACATATTCTGCTATTATTTTATTTTCCATAAGACTATAAATTGAGGAGTTCAGCCCAATTCTTTCTAATTATTACCTGTTTATCTCTGAAAAACCTAAAACAGTCTCCAAATTCAGTATAACCATAAAGAAATATAAAATCAAAATTATAATGATTAGCAACTTCATAATCTAATTTGCTATCCCCAACAAATAAAATCTTTTCTTTTCTCGAAAGTTTTAAATTATCTATTATTTGATATTTATCGCGAGGACTACCACAAATTTTCTCAAATTTATGATCTATTCCTCTTTGTTTAAAAACCTCTTTTAACTCATCCTCAAAGCCACCAGATGCTACAAATAATTTTGTAGATTTAGGACAATTTTCTATAAACTCTTCAAATCCATCAACATAATTACAAGCTATTAAATTTCGTTTAACAATTGTTGAGTATTTTTCAATCGCTTTCTGAATTAGATCTTCATCTGGTCTTTCTAATAATTCCTCAAAAAGCATCCTTATCTTTTTAAATCTAGATACGCCACCTGCCTTTTTATGATACTCTACAAATTGTTTTGCTATATTTTCAGAGTATTCAGCTGCTATTTCGTAAAATGCCTTTGTTTTTATTTCATTCGAATCTAAAATAACCCCATCGCAATCCAAAACAATATTTTTATATTCTCTAATATCAAACATCACTTATTTCTTAAAAATTCTTCAACAAGAGCTACATCAGACTCTACATCAACAGCTAGACTAGTTTCTTTAACTTTGTACATAAGGATTTTTCTATCTAATTCGAAATACCTAAGTATTTCAATATCCTCAAACTCCTCGACCATCCCCTTCTTTCCATAATTATGAAAAGCTAGCAATTCTTGTTTTGTAAAAGCATAAACACAAACTTGCTTGTTATAAGTCAGTTTGGCTTTTTTATTCATATCTTTCATGCCTGGTATAGCTAACCTTGACATATAGATTAACTCATTTTTTTCATTCACTATTACCTTCGGTATATTAACACTAGAAGGGTCTTCATCTTTGATTTCAGTATAACAATTAATTACTTTGTCCTTATTTTCCAGCTTAAGTTCAGCTACTTCATTTATTATATTCGGATTTAAACAAGGTTCATCACCTTGAATATTGATGTAAATATCAGCATCAATTTGCAATGAAGCATTAGCTAACCTATCTGTTCCTGTTAACATATTATCTGGAGTCATTATAAATTGATAACCATATCTCCTAACAGTGGCAGCAATTCTATCATCATCTGTTGCAACATAAACATTTTCCCTACCTAATGCCCTCTTTGCTATTTCACAGACCCATATTATCATCGGTTTATCCAAAATATTCGTCAAGGGTTTTCCTGGAAAACGTGAAGATTTAAACCTCGCTGGTATTATACCTACTATTTTTTTCATTGCTGTATCTTGATTCTGTTAAAAACTTAATTTCTATTTTATTTTGAATACTTTTAATCTCTTCTTCTACAATTTCATTTTGCACTAACATCGATCTTTTATCTATTAAAGCATCGTGTTCCTCATAAGAGTAGTTTATTTCAGAATTTGTATCATATCCATCTAAACCCGCAATATAAACCTTTCTTGCACCTTGCAATAAAAGCAATTGAAGAAAAAGCAAGCTAACATTATCTACCTTGTTATCAGTACGATTAACAAGATCATTGTAATCAACAACAAAACATCCTTTATGATTTTCCTCTAGTATTATATTTGAGCTTACTATAAGTTTCGATTTTTCTATCTGTTTTCCATACTTATTGTATCTTCTTTGATTTGAGAAAAAAACGTAGTCACTTGATATATCAAAATTTAAATGATTCATTGATATAACGATAACTTCATTATTAGATATAAAATCATCAATAAAAACTTTTTGGTTCTTTACACTTGGACCTGAAGCCAATATTAGTACCTCTTTAATAAAGATAGGGCATTTAATTATTGCTTCAACAGATTTAGATGTATTAAAATCTATATATAGTTTAGTTATATACTCCTTGTCAAATATAGATTTCTTGTTGGGTTCTATTTTCGAAATGATTTTCTCTATACCTAGTACTGATAATGTTTTCTTATTTGTTAAAAAACTTGAATAATTAGGATGACATTCATATTTAGCGGAAATAAAATGTGCAGGTGTAAATCCCCATGGGGTCTCTTTATAAATTTTTAATAGATAGGATTCAATAATATCTAATAGTGGTTCTATTAAATATTTTGAATTATAATTATTGTTTAAATAATCAGTAATTAACTCGGTATTCAAATTTCCCGCTCCTCTACCCATTCCATAAACTGAAGAATCAATTATAATATCTGAATGATTATTAATGTTTGTAAAAAGCATTGCATTCGAATAAGCTAATTGCATATTGTTATGCGAATGAAAGCCTATTTTAACTCCTTCCTTTACATTATTCTGAAATAAGTAATATAGTCTAGTGAAATCGTAACTATTCATACTTCCAAAACTATCTACTATATAAATTGAATAAATATCGAGATCATTAAATCTATTAATCATCTCTATTAATTCTGTATCAGAATATCTTAAACTCACCATTGGCTGCACGCATACCTTATACCCCTTTTCAATCAATATCTTAATATCTCTATAAGCAGCATTTATATCTTCTTTATGAAATGCCAATCTTAAAACAGAGACTGAATTTTTACTTCCCGAAGTATAGATAGGGAAATTTTCAATATCACATTCCCCATAATTTAATAATGCTAGAAATGCTTGATTTGGATTTGGAATATTAACTCCTTTAAGTAACTTATTTAAAACCTTAAGTGAAGCAAAACGAGAATTATCATTCTCCATGCCAAATTTATTTGATATAAATCCACATTCAATCAACTCAATATTTGAATCTAATAAAGAGTTAATTATTGTTCTAATTTGAGAATTTGTAAAATTCCAATTATTTACATATCCTCCATCTCTTAAAGTGCAATCAAGTATATTTACCATTATTTATCTTTTTAAATTAGCTATTGATATTAAAGTTTAGATATAAATTTAGCAGGAATACCTCCCCACATCTGATCTGATGGAATATTTTTAGTAACAACACTTCCTGCTGCCACAATTGAATTATCACCGATTTTAACACCTTTTAATATAGTCGATCGAGAACCAATCCACACATTTTCACCAATTATAATTTCTCTATCATTTTCAAATCCTGGATTTCTTCTATACTTAGGCGACACTGTATGAAAATCTGAATCCATAATAATACAATTAGGAGCAATCATCGTCTTAGAGCCAATAGTACAAGAGGTACTTCTAACTGTAATAGAAGTGCCTGATAACTCAACATCATCTTTTATTATTATTTTACCACCTTTATAAGTTCTAAACTTCACAGGTGAGTATATTGAACAAGCTGTCCCTCTTCTTTTTCCTGAAATCAGAAGGCAATTATCTCCAATACTTATGCTCGATAGATGACCTCTATTTAAAAAAACTGATCCATAACATTTTATATTCTTACCATATTTGACATTCCAAAGAAAAGCCTTTATCTTAAAAATAACATTTGACCTTATTCCTAATAGCCAAAAAAGAATTATTCTATTGTAAATTAAGGAAAATAAATCAAATATAGTAAATCCCTTTAATTTTTGTTTTATATTTTGAATTCTCATAAGTAAAATTATCCTTACAAATTAAAGTTTTCAATCATAGATAGAGGATTTTGCTTCTTAACCAACACAATAACAAAACTCTTATATCCTATCTGAACCCCATTAATAACTATCCATTCTATTGCAGCTATTTACGACTTCATTATTATTGGTCTTTTTAAATAGGTATAATACCTACTTTGTACTCAACAAAACTACAATGCGTAAAATCTAATTAAATACGATTTTTTATCTTTTATTTCTAA
Organism: Marinifilaceae bacterium; assembly: GCA_025210485.1. Lineage (GTDB taxonomy): Bacteria > Bacteroidota > Bacteroidia > Bacteroidales > Marinifilaceae > JAOARN01. Next base: position 15,987 of record JAOARN010000145.1, read on the forward strand.
TAAGGTTGATACATCAAGTATTTAATTTTTTTGACCTTTAGAATGACTATCTTATAATATAATATTATAGTTAGTTATTTTATTATTTAAAAACATTCAAGAATATTGCTTCCATCTTTTTTCGTTTCATTGAAACAAAGTCTGGAAAGCAGTATAATATAGTCCCTATAACTAATAAATAAATTATTCCCTCTGTAAAAAACACAAGATACTGATTTTGAAAAACACCATTCATAAAATAGTGAACAATATAACCAACTAAAAAAACTGACAAAAAACTAAAAAACTGATTTAAAACCAATTTAATCATATTAATAAATATCATTTTTCGTATAAAGTAAAGAAAAACATTCACATTTACTACTTGACTAATTATCATAACATAAGCTAAACCTTCTGCTCCTAATTCTAGTCCTAGGTATTTTGATGGAGCTATAAAGAAATACATAAAAGGACACCATACTATGGTTAAAGCAGACCCTATATTCCTATATAATTTTGTATTTTCGGTCGAATAAAAAACAGAACTACATAATTGCCCATAAGTCTGATGAATAGGATATAAAACCATTAAAGATATTGTAAAATAAGCAGACTTATATTCACTTCCTCCCATTATTAATGAAGCGATATCCGAATTTAAACAAATAAAAACAGATAAAACACAAGCTACAAAATATAATAACGGAATATATTTATTCATCAAATACCGCATTCTAATCTTGCTTTTTTTCTTATGCGCTACAGCCATTTCTCTCATGAAAATAGGTGTCATAGCACTAGTGAAAATAAAACATAAAGCACTCAATTGATTAGCCAAACCAAAGTAAGCTTGCTCCTCTGAACCATAAAAATGCTGTATAAGCCATCTTCCAAAAATCCCAACAATCATGCTTACCAAAGAATATATAACTAAAGGTGCGGAATATCTATAGAATTTTAGGATATAATAGTTTTGCTTACTAATCTTCCATTTAAACAAATTAATATTATTTCTTTTTAGAAATCTAATTGAAAAATAAAAGTAAAATGCAAAAACAGTATAATGATATACAAAGAACGCACCTAAACTTAAATTATAACAGAAGAAGAAAAATATAAGCAATAGACAACCGAATATTTTCTGTGACATTCTAATAACTTCACCTTTTTTTGTATAGCCTAAAGCATCAAAAATTTTTTGAAATATTTGAAAATTCCAAGTTAACATTGCCCAAAATAAGCCCATAAAAATAAACTTAATATCTTGATTCGGCCATACTAAGTGCTCAAAATTCAAACAATATATACCTGCCAATAACAATAAAAGTAGAAGAAATACTCCTAATATAAATTTAAAATAAAATCCCATTAAGTTTTTATCAGCATTATTCTTTGACAGTAATGTGTAAAAACCTATAGAGGTTCCTGAATCCAGAAAGGCAATAATCTGGGTAAATGTCCCTGTTATAAAAGAAAAATCACCAAAACTTGAAACACCTAAAATCCTAGGAATAATAGCTTGAGTTATAAAAGCTATAGGCAAGTTAATCAGATTAGTAAATAACTTATACTTATACCTATTTTGTATAGAATTTTTATTTTTCATATAGGGATTCTAAAATTATTTCGGAATTCATCTTCCCATCTTTTCTATTTGTCATTAAAAAAGATTTTATACTCTTATTTTTTAAGCTACTATATTTATTTATATTTAGTTCTTTTAAATTTAAATTCGATGTTTTAGCCCCCAAGATATCAGATACTTTTTGAATATTTTTATTAAAAATATTCGAATAATTATCCGATTTTATAAATACAATATCCTTATTATAATAAAATGCATAGTTGACTGATGTAGAATTGTGTAATAATACCAAAGATGAGTTTGCTACTAATTCTATAGTTTCACCAATAATTGTTTTTCTGTGCTTAAAAAACTTATCCCCTTTGGATTTAGATCTTGGATGAGCAGCAATCAAGACTTCCTTGCCAGTATATTCCTCAACTAAATCAAAATAACTATTTAAATCACTGTAATACTTTTCTGGAGAAGAACACAAAGATTTACCAGAAATCTGCAAATCTGGATGATAAGGTATATACTGATCTAAGAATACAACATAATCGTTTTTTTTAGTAATTGAACCAGTTTCTAAACATTTATTACAATCGAATGAATTAATTTCAATTATTTTAGTTTCAGATTCCTTAAAGGGATAAATCATATTATACGCTTCATTTACTGTAAAAATTTTTTTTGGTAAACTAAGCACTTTAAATCTAAATAAAATTCTCTTTACTACCTGATTAATTAGAAATCTTAATGATTTATTATGCAATCCTGATATCGTCGGCCCCATGAAACTAAGAATATATTTTATATCGTACTTTTTAAATAATAAAAATATTTCATAGGTTTTTAAACTTAAATATACTAAACTATATACAAAGTCTTTTTCAATATCGACTTTTGACATTAGTCTTTCTAATTCATACTTTGATTTAATTTCTATATTATCTATTTTACCATCATATGTAAATGATGAATTTTTTTCTACTAACTGAGGATAAACAAAAGATGTACAATCCCAAATTACAATCTCAATATTATTTTCAAATAAAAACTTAAATCCGTAGCGTTCATAATCTCTATAAGAAAATCCCGTAACCGTTAAAATATATATTTTTTTATTGTTCATATCTTCTATTCATTATTGTTTCTGCTATCATGAAATCAAGTTTTGTATCAATATCTACAGAGTTTTCTTGATTCATAATATATGCATAAGAATTAGAACTAAAATTAAAAGTTTTCTCTTTAAGAAGTCTAGACGTTTTAGACAAGTATATCGCTCCATTATACCTATAGTGTATTGGTAAATCTTGAGATCTTAAATCTTTATATTCTTTTTTATCAAAATCATTTATACTGTGATCCTCAGGTAATGTATTTGCCCATAGAGGACTATGCTCACATTCACACATTGAGACTACAGAGTCAGCTTTTTTCTCTAATACCAATTCAATTGCATTGTCTATATCTTCGGTGGTTCTTAATGGGGATGTGGGCTGAAGTAACAAAACATAGTCATATTCCTTTCCTAGCTCTTCTTTATAATAGTGGATGCAATGTTCAACAGCATCGTAAGAAGTAGCCGTATCTGAAGATAAATAGTCAGGTCTCATAAATGGGACTTTAGCTCCAAATTTTTTAGAAGCCTCAGCTATTTCAGGAGAATCTGTTGAGACAACAACTTCTGTAATGTATTTTGATTTTTTCGCAACTTCTATTGACCAAGCAATTAAAGGTTTACTCAATAAATTTAATATGTTTTTATTTTTTAATCTTTTACTCCCACCTCTGGCTGGAATAATTGCAAGAATTTTCATAAGTTAAAATTTTATTCTCTCTATATCTTTCTGCGCCTTACTATAATCTTCGTGTTTTCCTATATCTAACCAATAGCCTAAGATTGGGAAATGCGAAACCTTACCATGATTTTTAATTACATCCTCAATTAGATCAGTTGCATTATAAAACCTGTTTTTGGGAACATATTTTAGCGCATCTTTTTTAATTAAGTAAATACCAGCATTAGAATAATAGGAATAGGTCGGTTTCTCCTTAAACGATTTCACCTCACCATTATCAGTTTCAAGAACTGCATACGGAACACTTACATCATATGGATATGAAGCTATTGTTATTATTGCATCACTATTTCTATGAGCTTCATACATTTGTTCAAAATCAATATTTGTCAGCAAATCAGAATTCATTACAAGAACATCATCGTGCTGGAATTCATCTACTAATGAAATTGCGCCCATAGTCCCTAAGGGTTCATTCTCTTCTATATAAGATATATGAATTTTCTTTTCTGACCCGTCACCAAACTTTTCAATTAATTGCTCACCTAAATATTTTATAGAAAGACTAATGTTATCTACACCATAAGAAATTAATCTATCAATGTTTCTTTCAATAATTGGGACTCCACCAACTTCGAGGAGAGGTTTAGGTGTATTATCAGTCAATGGGCTAAGTCTAACGCCTCTACCTCCAGCCATTATTAAAGCATCAATTGGAAGTAGCGAGTATGTATCTTTAATATTAATAATTTTATCAATAGAATTATCTTTATTAAGAATAGGGATAATCTGCTTATCAAGTTTTTTTAGACATTTAAGTTCTTTAATTCCAAATTCATTTTTAACTAAAAAAGTAAAATTTTCATTCATACAGTTTTCGATAGTCTCTGTTACAGGAATATCGTTTATCAAAGCACGTCTTATATCTCCATCAGTTACAGTACCTAGTAGTTTTTGATCATGGTTTAACACGAAAAGGGTAAGATTTCGACCCATTTTATTTAACCTAATTAGAGCATCCTTAATTGTACTATTGGAGTCTATTATATTATTTCTAAAGTCTTTATTCATAGTTTCTAAAATCGATAATTTTATCTAAAATAAAATTCATATCTTCAACTGAATATCTTGAATCAATAGGAATAGCAACTAATTCATCATAAAAATTGTTTTCTATTTCATACGAATTCGGCCAGAAGCCAGGAAGAAATATATTAAACTTTCTTAAATAACTTTTAAGTCCCTGTGGATTAGAGTCTTTAAAAACAAAAAAGTTTGCATCTTTAGAGCTATTTAATATTGGGATTAGTTTTTTCTCTAAGATTATATAATTATCTAGTTTACAACATTTTTCAAATTCAGATTTAGAGTATAATTGGTTTATGAAATACAAACCTTTCTGAGATATAGAATAAATCAGGTTTTGAGAATCGAGTATTTTCTCTGATTTATTAGCTAAATTTAAGTATACATTTTCTTCAACACCACGACTTTTGATAAATCTATATTTATAGTTTTTAGCCATGTATCTATTTTCAATAAAGTCTGCAAATTTATTTTCAATCAACGTTTGATTTATATCTAAATTTGTTTTTATTATACTACCTTCAACACAATTACTGACTTTACGAAAGCTATTATATCCAAACCATTTTTCTGCATTTTGTGAATTTTCTATTTCTATATTAAAAACAGAGTCTTCAATTACAATTTTACTTTCAAGATATTTTTTACTAATCTGTTTATGTCGTACTCCAAAATAATTAATTATATATAAAGCATCAGACTTAAAGTTAAGACTGGACTCCTCAATCTGTAAATTTTTATCTAGAGAATAGAAAGTGTATTTAACCCCTTCTTGAACCAATATATCAATTATTATTGGACACAAGAACTGTGGAATTTGCACATGATTTATTTTTTGACTTCTAAGTAACAATCTCAAAGATGATCGACCTGTGTCAGTAAAATAAACATCAAAATCTAATGCTTGTTGCTCTATTTCTCCACCTATTTGTTTCATCTATTAGTTTAAATCAAAAAACTTTTTATCAATCAAGTTTTTAAAGTCAGTTTGTTTCAATACATCAATTAATCTTTGAGAACTTTCTCCTTGCCCATAGGGGTTAACTATTGATTTAAGATTTTCTTGAAACTTAATATCATATATAGAATTGAAAGCCTCTAATATTGACTCTTTAGTTGCTTCAGTGTTTATAATTGAATTTGCTTGAATTCTTCCTTTCTGTCTACTACCAATATTTATTGTTGGGGTTTTAAACGACGGAGCTTCAACTATTCCACTAGAAGAATTACCTACCACTGCATCCATATACTGAAGTGCTGATAAATATCTTCTATAACCAAGTGAAGGGAATGAAATAGCTTTATCCGAATTTTCAGAAACATATTTGTTTATAAGTTCGATAATTTGCCTCCCCTCCATATCAGAATTTGAATGAGTTATAATGATTGAAGTATCCTCTAATTCATCAACAGCCAAAAGGAGTTCATTAAACTGTCTTACGGATTCACCTTTTTCCAATGTGACAGGGTGAAAAGTAATAATTATTGCTTTTTGTTTTAATTTGAAATTAATTGAGTCTTCGAACTCAGATTTAGACATTAAATTTAACCTTGTAATATTATCTAAACCAACTTCACCAACATTAAACACCCTATTAGGATTTTCACCTAACTGAATCACTCTTTGATAATATTCCTCAGTAGCGGTGAAGTGAAGATGACTCATTTTTGTTAGACTGTGACGAATAGACTCGTCGATTGCACCTTCTGTTTTCTCTCCTCCATTAAGGTGAGCTACAGGTATTCTTGCAATCATTGCTGAAGTTACCGCTGACAATATTTCGTACCTATCCCCTAATACTAATATTAAATCAGGCTGTAACTCTTCAAAGGCTTCGGCAAATGAAATTTGTGCTAAACCCATAGCCTTTGAAACTCCAATTGAAGAATCAGAAGATAGAAGGATTTCGATTTTCTTATCAATTTTAAAACCATCATCTTCGATCTCTTTGTAGGTATAACCATAATCTGGAGATAAGTGCATTCCAGTAGCAATCAATTGAAGTTCAAATTCATCATCTTCCTTAAGCAGTCTAAGTACATTGGAAAGCAAACCATATTCAGCTCTTGTACCTGTAATAACTAATACTTTTCTTTTCATATTAATTCTCCTTTTTGATATGATTTTTCAGCAACAGTACCAACTATATTATCCCATTCGATTGCTGAAATCCCACCATTTGCTCTCTTAAGAATAAGATTCTGTTCACTAAGTTTTGTTCCTTTAGAGATATCAGTTTTAGCACAGATCTTTTTTCTTACAACATCAATATTTTGAGCCTCCGAATCAGTTACTTTTTTTTCCCCATCACCTAGGGCTAACTCAATATTTCTAATAGAGTTAACCATTAGTTTTAATTCTATTGGAGATAAACTTGCTTTATGATCAGGGCCTTCCATAGACTTATCAATGGTAAAGTGCTTTTCTACAATTTTAGCTCCTAATGCAACTGATGCAACTGGCACTTCTATTCCAAGAGTATGATCAGAATAACCAACAGTTACACCAAACTTTTCTTTAAGACTAAGCATAGCCCTTAGGTTAACATCTTGCATAGGAGTTGGATACTGAGTCGTTACATGGAGAAGAGATATTTGGTTCTTTTCCAAACCTGAATCCAATAATGTATTGAATGCAACTTCAACCTCTTCCATAGAAGACATACCTGTAGAAAGTATTACATCTTTTCCAAAACTTGCAATATGTCTTAAAAAGGGCATGTTAGTTACCTCCGCAGAACCTATTTTAAACTTGTTTTGAAGTCCATTCAAAAAATTAGCACTCACTTCTTCGTCAGGGGTAGATAGAAACTCAATATTTTTAGAGTCGCAATAAATTTTAAGCTCTTGGAAACTCTCATAGCTCAATTCCAGCTTTTTAAGCATTTGGAATTGATTTTCATCAACACCTATATTTTCTTTTTGATATTCAGCCATATCTGCATCCTCTGATACTATAAGTTCTGTTTTCCATGTTTGAAATTTAACAGCATCCACTTTAGCTTCTACAGCGATATCAATTAGCTTTTTTGCTAAATTAATATCACCATTATGATTTACTCCAGCTTCAGCTATTATAAAAACTTTTTTATTCATTATTTCGTATTATTTTTGCGGGGTTTCCATAACAAATTACATTATCTGGTATATTTTTTGTTATTAAAGTTCCATCTCCAATTATTGTATTTGAACCTACTGATTTCTTAAACGAAATTGATGAACCATCTGAAATTATTGTATGACTACCAACATTTTTGCCAGCCATTGAAACATTACACCCTATAAGCACATTATCCCCTATCTCTTGATCATGATTTATTGCAGTAAAAGAATAAACAATACAGTGGTTTCCAATTGTTACATCATTAGCCACCTTTGAATATGCTTCAAATAAATTTCCTTTTCCTAACTTTGCATATTTAGATATTATTGCTGTTGGGTGTATTATATTTACTGATTCTAAAATTAAATCTAATTTACTATAAATTTTTTGCCTAAGTTTCATATCTCCACTACTGACACCAACTCCTAAAAAATATCTAGTAATATAAGGATGATCACACAAATAATTATCTAAATTTTCCTCCAAACAAACAACATTATAATTATGTATTTTAGCATGTAACTCATTTATATCATTTGTTACTAACCCATGTATCTTATATTTGTTCTGCTGCTCAATATTATCTATAACTGTTCGAGCATGTTCCCCACATCCAATTATTAATATTTCTCTATTATTTTCCATATTTCTTTATTTTGTGAAAATTATAATTCAAAAAACAACTATTAATCGATAAAACAATCAGATTTATTTTCATTATTAGAACTAATGATAAAATCTAAACTATAATCACTCAAAATTTGAAATTATATTTAAAACCTATATCTCAATATATTCTCTTTTTTAGTTTTTAAACTATTCAATTCCGAAATTGATAGGTATTTTTTATAAATTTCTTTATTGTAAACGTTTCCTGCTAAATAAAAATCCATTGTAATATTTGAAAACTTAGATTTAAATTTAAATAAATTATCATCAGTTGCAGGGGTTCTCCCTCCACCTAAAAGAAACCATTTACAACCATTTTCTCTAGCCTTACTAAAAGACTGGTCTAATATATAATAATTACCATTTTTGTTAGAAAATTGTGAATTATTTGCTGACAAATGATAATGTGCTATTTCGTTAGAAAGAATCATATAGCTCATCGCAATAGTTTTATCTTGATATTGAACGCCATACAAGTTTACCTCATTAATCGAATTAAGTTTGCAGAAATAATCGTCATCAAAATAATAAAAACCTTTAGCATTGTTTTTATCCATTGTAGAATAATATAATTCTTTAAATTGTTTAGAACTAGCTTCTTCCTCAAAAATTAATTCCTTATCACACTTTCGTAATATAGTTCTGATTTTAGAAGCATAATTTTTCCATCTTTCTTCATCATCCAATAAAAGGTCAACGACCACAACTTCTCTATCCTTAAAACAAACGGTAAAAAGCTCCGAATTATGTTTTGGAAAATCATTAAAAGGATGAAAACTAATAAATTCAGCAATTATATTCTCTTGTTCACATCTCATTTTATATTTTTTAAAAGCTGTAGCAATAAACTTGGGATCATTAGTATTGGAATAGTAGCCTCCATATCCATAAGGGGTTTCAAGATCAAAATACCCTTCTACCTTTTGACCTGAAATCTCTGTTATAGGCTTTTTTACTGCGATATTATAAAATAAATAATCTCCTTCTTCAAATTTAAATTCAAAAAGGGAGTAATTATCTTTTAAATACAAAGAGCTAAATTCTTTGTTGTAGTATATATCTTTTAGTAAATTCATTTATGCCTTTTTAAACCATCCGTTTGGTTCACTACTTTTATCTTTAGGTATATCATTAGTATCTAATCTTGATAGAGACAAACAATTTTCTGTTCTATAATCTGCAATATCAACATTTGTTGTTAAGCCTATTTTACAATTTAACTGTTTTGCAATTTTCTTTGTTTTATCATTGAATTCACCGTAAGGATAACAGAGGGTCAAATAATCAGGATCGGCACCTATACTTTGAATAAAATCAAATGATTTCTTAATCTCTTCATATTGTTGCTCTTCTGTAAGTGAGTTTAAGAAGTAGTGATCATAACCATGAGATCCAATATGCATACCATATTTTCTCATCGTTTTTAACTGATCCTCATTCATATATAGCTCTCTTGAAAAAGTATTCTCTTTCATTCTAACAAACTCTTCAAAAAGCTCATCAACTATTATATTTCTTAATTTCTCTTCTAATTCTACTTGAAGAAGTCTTTTTATAAAAATTACCTCTGCAGGGTCAAAACGATTAGGTATTGCTAATTTCTTATAGTAATATTCATTACTTCCAAGTCTATACTCTTCTCTATATCTATCTAAAATAACATTGGTTTTATTGACAAGTAAATTTTTATCATTACAAGAAGCTAAAATAAAATGAATCTTGTTAACATCGAGAACTTTATGTTTAGTTAAAGCTTTTACTGGCGCATAAAACGAACCTTGTATATTATTATTTGCCAATATCGGAAATACATTAGTGTAATGATCAATATATGCATCATCAAATGTCAATAATACAGACTTTGATGGTAAATTAAACTTACCATCAATGGAATCAATTAATTGTTCCATTGTAATAAAGTTATAATTTTTCTTTAAAAAATATATTTGCTCCTTAAATAAATTTATATCAAGTCCCTTTATCTCTGTATATCTTGAATTCAAAAGATCTCTGACATAATGATACATTATTATGGTAACTTTTGTGTTCATACTATTATAATTTATAAGATATTAGGTCTATCTTGATCAGAATCAGATCTAACAATATATGAGTCATTATAATTAAATTTTTCTTTATATTGCTTAAACTTGTCACTTATTCTTATGAAACAATTATAAGAATAAGTATCATAAACAATCGGTTGAAATAAACCAACCATACTATATAAGCCAGTTTTTTTATTGACATTTTGTTTTACAAAACCTACATTACTCAATAAAGCTTCGAACCTATTTGTTGTTATATGAAAGTCTGCAGCAACACAATTATTCTTTCTTGCCCATATTAAAACATTCTTTAATAATTCTTCAAAAAGAATAGATTTAACGCCATTCCAAACTTCTGAATTAAATGGTACCATTTCAATAATTCTCAATAATTTTATTTTATTATTATCTTCTTTAACTGCTTCTTCAATTCTTGCTACAATAAAACCTCCATATTTTTCCCCTCCAAAAATATTATATTTAAAACAAGGACTTTTAAAGTATCTCCACTCCCAAAACTCTTTTGTTCTGTTTAAAGAAAAAATATTATTTTTTTTGACAAAATTTTTCCAAATATTTCCCATTTCTTGAGAGTTCAAATTATCAACAAAATCATTATCCATAGTTGCTTCAAGCTGAATTTTTGCTTGCCAATCTATTAATTGATTGTCGTCTTGAAAATCAATTAATAGATTCTTATACTCATTGGATAATGGTATAATATATCTATTAATATCAGGATTTTCAAAATAATTTTTTCTCCTATATATTCTTGCAGATGTATTTATATTTGCACCAATTGACATTAACACATTGAATTGATCTTCTATATTCTTATGGATTTTAAAACCAATTGCTACTTTACCAACATTTCTATATTCAGGAAGCACCATCCACATTGCGCATGCCCCCATAGGTTCAATCATATATCCATATTCGGAAGTCGGAATTTGTACTTCTTGTGGTATAACTCCTCTTATAGCAATTAATTCATCTCCATCATAAAACATTTGAAAATAATCGTAACCTCTATTTTTCCCAAAACCTAGAAATTGCCATTCAAGTAATTCTCTAGATTTAACTAATGGGTGATCTTTTTTCCAGAATTTGCTTAAAAAAAATTGAAGATCATCAATACTTGAATTTGATAAATTTTTTTCTTTTAAATTCATAATTTGAGATTTTATTTAACAATTATCTTTTACACTACTTGGAATATTAACAACTCGATCTACAAACCATTCAGAATTTGACAAATCTCCATGCTGACAATCTTTAAACATAGGCAACTTATTCATTAATTTCCAAATAGGTCTTGTCATTATTCCTTCACTATTTGTATATTCTAGAAAATCGTCTCTTTCTTCTTTACTCTCTAAGATTATAGCATTTAACCAAAAGCTAGATTTCGCATTCTCTGGTTCGTCAAAAAACTGAATATCGATCTCATTAAAAAATTTCTTGTATTCTAATGACAAATTCCTCTTGCTTTCTAGGATTCTATCTATACTCTCAAGTTGAGCGCAGCCAAGAGCTGCATTTAAATTGGGCATCCTATAATTATAACCAATCTCATCATGAGAAAACTCCCACTTATGAGGTGTTTTTGCTTGTGTTGTTATATGTTTTGCTCGCTTAGCTAAATCCTTGTCATTAAATAGCAACATTCCTCCGCCCCCTGTTGTAATTGTTTTATTACCATTAAAACTCAACACTCCGATTTTACCAAAAGTCCCTGTATGCTTTCCTTTATAAAAACTACCAATACTTTCTGCGGCATCTTCTATAAGTTCAATATTATATTTTTCACAAATAACAAGAACTTCATCAATCTTAACAGGGTGTCCAAAGGTGTGCATGGGAACACATGCTTTAATTTTTCTTCCTGTGTTTTTATTATAACAAATATTGTTTACAATCTCTGCATTTTCATCCAACCAATTCTTTAAAGCTTTTGGAGATAATCCCATAGTATCTTTATCGACATCTATAAAAACAGGTTTTGCCTTCAAGTAAGAAATTGCATTTGCTGTGGCGATAAAAGTTAAGGCTTGAGTTAAAACCTCATCACCTTGCTCAACTCCAACTAATTGCATAGCCACCTGAAGTGAATTTGTTCCATTCACACATACAACAGCTTGTTCCACACCTGTGTATTCTGCAATATCTTTCTCAAATCTATCAACAAACTTCCCTACACTAGAAACAAAAGTACTATCTATACATTCATTTAAATATTTTTTCTCATTCCCAAAAAAAACAGGTTCATGAAGCGCAATAAAATCTCTGTCGTATTTATTTCTGATAAATTCTACTATTTTCTTGTATGTATCCATTTAGATCTTAATTATTAGAACAAATATTTAAATAAAAACTCTTATTCCTTTTACTAGAAATGTCACACCACCTATAATAATCCCAATAAAAGAGAAAACTACTAAAATCAACATACTCTTAGGTGCAGACTTACTAACTGGCACACTCACAGGCTCCAAAATACTAAATACAGGCGTATCTTCCTTTACTTGTATTTTTTGGGTTTCTAATTGCTTTGCTAATTCTGAATAAACACCATAAACTAAATTATAGTCGGCTCTTAATCTATCTCCTTCTATCTTTGCAACAGCTTTTGATGTAAATTTATTTTTATCTTCAAATTCCTTAAGTTCTTCTTGAATTTTTTCAAATTCTATTTTCTTTTCTTCAAATCTACCTTCAATAAACTTTAACTTATCTTTTGCCTTTTGATTCTTAAAGTCTGTAATAGCAGATTGTAACAATTCTTGTGTTCTCTTTGCTAATTGGGCAGCAGCTAATGCTTCGGGCATTTTTGCTTCCAAGTTTATATAACCATCAGCTTTATCTATCTCAAGATTAATTTTCTCTTTCAATAAACCTACAAGTCCTAATCTTTCAGAAGAAAGGCTCACTATCTCATTTTGAACCTGAGTTCGATTCGTTTCACGAGAATCAGCACTTTCATCCTTACCCTTAATAAGTGAGATAATTTTCCCTGGTAATCCAATAGTGTATGACTTAAGCAAACTTAAAACAGAAGGTTTATAGATATCTCTATAGTATTCTTCAAAACTTACTTCCCTATCCAGCCCATCTATTTTTAATTTTGTTTTAATCAATTCAAGTCTAAAAGGTAAACTTTCAACTATCTTAGGATACATGGCTGGGGGTAAAGATTCACTAGCTGTAATATCCCCAATATTAATTCCAGCCATAGCTGCTAATCCACCCAAATTACCCAAGCCCCCTGAGGCTTTATTTGTTCGAGGAATCATTATTGTCTTAGCAGTGTATTCTTTTTCGGAAAATATTGCCACAAATAAGCCTATTGCAAAAAAAACCGCCGTAATTTTAAGAATAGTTTTTCTGCCTGCCCATATGCTTTTAGCCAAGTCAATCAAATCTATTTCGTCAGCAGTATTCTCTTTTGTATTTTCGTTTAAATTCTCTTGCATCTTTAAATTCTATTTCTTCAGTGTATAGTTAAACAATATTATATTGCTTGATAAAAATATTTAATTTGGTTGCTTTTGAAATCTATTTTTTTCTAGTTTTCCCAGATTAACATCACTTCTTCTTTTTCTAGATATTCTTTTGACTCTTTAGGCTTCAAAACCATAACTCGTATTTTTCGGCTTATTTTTATCTCCAGCTTTTGAATCAATCGAGCTAGATACTCTCTATCAATCTTACTAGCTATAATATAAAGATCAATTATCTTACCATCTATCCCTCTTGCAAAATCACCAACAAGATATACCTTATTCAAATCTCCCAATTTCTCAACTACCTCTTCGATTATTTTATCTATACCAATATGTTTTCTGATAATATTGTGTATATCATTAAATAAAGGGTGCTTTATATTTGCACCAAACAACTTTCGATTACCCTCAGATTCTGATTTCAATAATCCTACATCCTCTAATCTATTTAATTCAACACGAATAGCATTGGTACTTTCGCCAAATTCTTGCTCCAAACTTCTCAAATAAGATTGAGTATTCGCGTTTAAAAAAAACTTGAGTAATAATTTTATTCTTGTTTTAGAAGTAATTAAACTTTCTAACATAAATTCATATAAATAAAAAATAAGTAAATATCTAAACTAAAACACCCTTATAAAACAATAATAATTTTTTTTAAACGCCTATATATCAAAAAAATATTAATATCGTTACTTAGAGTAATAATTTTACTCAAAGTAACGATATTAATATTTACTACACAAATTTATTTTTAAAATAAATTTTATTTTTACACTACTTTGTTGCAAGAGCAATTGCAGTTACCATACTAGCAAAGGTAGAAGCTATAGCAAGCCATCTCGATGCCTGACTTGCAGCATCCACATCTGGTTTTTTAGGAATTACAATTTCACATCCAGGTTCCACTTTTGGATATTTTCTCCATAGTATATTACGCTTAGTAGCCTTAGTTGTACCATTTGCATATAAAACATAAACTTTTGCTTTTTTTGCTCTAGGTGCAAACCCTCCACTCTTCTGAATATAATACTTTACATTCTTCTTGGAATAAAGATGACCTACAGGACTAAGAACCATACCAGAAACTCTTACAGTCTGCAAAAATGAAGGGACTATTATTTGATCTCCGTTACTTAAAATCAAATCATGCTCTCCATAAGGTTTCTTCAAAACCTTATCCAGATCTATACCTATATTTTGATATATTTCTTTAGAAGCAACAGCAGAAGTACCTTTCTGATTTTCTGATAGTTTTAATTTAGCATCGTATTCAGCATCATTCATTAATATTTTTCTTCTCACATACACTCCCTTAATATTTGCTTCCTTTGTTAAACCCCCAGCTCTTTTTAATACATCCGACAATCTTTCATTTTTCACACTCAAACTATAATCTCCAGCATACAATACTTCACCTGAGACATGAACCATGCTGTATGGTCTATAACCTGGGGCTCTTCTTACATATACTCTATCAAATGGCTTCAGCTTAAACTCTTTACCTGCTTTATCTAGACTTAGATTTCGATCCAAATTAAATTGAAATGTATGAGAGATAGCTTCACTTGCCTTGCTAATTTCTTCATACGAAAGAACTCTACTCACTTCAATCATAGAAACTTCAGCATTTTCCTTAAAACCACCAGCCTTAAAGATCAAATCTCCTAAATTCAAATTTTCTGAAAAATCGAACATACCAGGCGAATTAAGCTCTCCGAAAATACTTACAGTTCTTTTTTCTCTAATATCAAAAATACTCCTAATTAGCACAGAGTCATCTTTCTTTAATTCTATATCATGATTACCATTTACAATATCGGCGACATTGAAAGATATTGATTCCAATGTTCTATCAGCTCTCAATCTTGTTATTACAGCTCTTTGCATAAAAGCATCCTCTTTAACTCCTTCGGCTTTATTTATTAATTCGGATAGCTTCATACTTTCATTAAGCTCGTAACTTCCTGGACGAAAAACAGCACCTTCTATATTTACTTTATTTGAGAATCTATCAATTATTTTTGATACAAGAATTTTATCTCCCGAACTCATTATAAACTGAGCAAAATCTTTACTCAACACATCTTTTATAATTCTATTTCGAGAATTATTTCTATACACAACAATTCTATTTGTATATGCTTCTGAATTAAACCCGCCAGAGTATCTAATCATATCAACTAGAGATTCATCATCTTTTGCTTCAAAATAACCAACTCTTTTAAGCTCACCTTCAATTATAATTCTCTTCTTATATGGCGAAATAAGAATTATATCATCATTTCGTAACTGTATATTGTTCTTTGAGACTCCATCTATTAAATATGCATAGACATCTACCTCAGCAATTTTCTTGCCACCTCTAATTACATCAATACAACGAAATGAACCTTTCTCATTTGGTCCTCCAGACAAGTACAAAGCATGAAAAACAGATGCTGTAGATGGCAGAGTATAAGAACCAGGCATATTCACCTCTCCTATTACATTTACTTTTATACCCTTAAGAGCACCAAGAGACACATCAACAAAGGTATTAGGCTGATTGCCAATCATTCCTCCATAAATTGATTTCAATCTATTCTTTATTCTTATTCTAGCATTTTTATATGATAATCCATATACTTTTATCATACCCACACTAGGAATAGTAATACATCCATTTTTTTCTACAGGAAGTTCATAATATTGCTCAGCAGCTCCAAAAACAGTAATTAATATCTGATCACCAATACCCATAGAATAATCGTCTGAAACAGGAATATCCAAATTAGGTTCAAATTCAAGCTTATCAGAATTAAAAAATCTAAACCCAAATATTTTCTTCATTTCTGGAGTTTCAATAAATGACTTCTTTTCAGTTAAATTCAATACCGTTGACTCCCCCATATCATCAGCACTAAGACTCAATCCTCCTAAGGCACCTTTAGCTCCTACAGGTTTATCCTTAACTGATTTTGCAGGCGTTTTATTACTCATTTTATAATTGTTAATCTTAGCAATCATCTCATCTACCTGAGCCTGAGATGCCCCTCTTGCCTTAGCCATCATACCAGCCTGTTCGGCTGTCAAACCATTTTTCTCAAGCTCCTTAACAATACGTCCAACCTGCTGGTTTGACAACTTACTCACCTCGATTTTAGAAAAATCGATATTCGCTATATCAACATTCTGAGCTGATACAAAATTCACAAATAAAAATAAGCACAAAAAAGTACTCAGTAGTTTTAAAATTTTAGTCATACCTGTATAAGTCTAATATAAGTCCAATTATTATCATTTACCGAATCTGCAATAAGCAACCCTAAATAAATTTTTAATTTACCTATGAAAAATGCGAGTTAATCAAAATAAAATTGAATTCAACAAGCAACCTTTTAGATAAAAAGCTATCATAGATTTAAGAAAAAATAAAAACTGCTTTTTTAGTTGTTTTAAAGCTGAATTCAAAAAAAGAAGAAATCAATTAACATATAAATTCGATTTTGACGAAATATACATTTTAATGGATACTTTGCCTCCAAAAATAAGAATAATAAAACAGATATAGCAATTTAGTATAATATATATTAAACCATTTTTAATATTTAACAATATCAAGAGGAATATCTTAAAAAAAATATATTGGCTCAATCTTTTTTTGTAATTTTATTAGGGTAAAAGGGAAAAATAAACGGTTTTTTTGTAACCTTAAACAAACGATTTTCGTAGACCAAAGAGTATATAAAAGAATTTTACATCATATAACTTTTATCTTCTTTTATTTTCATAATTGGCAAGATTATTGCATTTTTTAACTTATTGATAATCTAAATAATTTTATTTTTTCATCGATTTTTTCTTTGAGAAAGCTAAGCATTTTGTACTTTTGCGCAGATTTTTAAATTTAGCATAAGACAAAAAAGTATTTTACCTTCAACTAAAATATTTTTTTAGACTGAAGTGAGTAGATATGTATTTAAAAACCAAACAAGAACTAAATAACTATACATATAATATATGTTTCACATAGATCATAATTTTTACGCATTAATTAGCTTGATATTTTCTTTTGTATTATGCTATAAAGTAATACCATCAATTATAAAAGTAGCCAAATTGAAAAATTTGTATGATGAGCCAAATCATAGGTCTTCACATACTCATGTGGTGCCTTCCCTAGGAGGTGTTGCAATCTTTCTTTCATTTAGCTTATCTTCTTTAATCTTAAGTAATGGTTTTATGGCCAAAGAATTGAAGTTCATTATTGCCAGTACAATTATTATGTTTGCACTCGGAATAATGGATGATATTGTTAATATATCTCCAAAAAAGAAATTATACGGACAGATTTTTGCTGCCCTTATAGTTATAATTATGGGTGATATACGTTTCAGTAGTTTTCATGGCCTTTTTGGTATATACGAACTCAATTATTATGTGAGTATATTGTTTACCATATTTGTTATGATTGTTATCACTAATGGATTCAATTTAATTGATGGTATTGATGGTCTTGCATCAGGCATTAGTGCACTTTGTACTTTGAGTTTTGGTATTTGGTTCTATATAACAGGGCATTATGATTATGCTGTTTTAGCTGCAAGTCTTTTTGGAGCATTAATTGCATTTTTTAGATTCAACGTATTTAGTAAAAAGAATAAAATATTTATGGGAGATACTGGATCCTTGATTCTAGGCTTACTTCTTTCGATATTAGTAATAAAGTTTAATGAGATAAATATCTTACAAGATTTTAAATATGCAATACCATGTGCACCAATAGTCTCAATTGCGATACTTGCTGTTCCTTTGTTTGACACAGCACGAGTAATGATAATTAGATTAAAAAATGGCAAATCGCCTTTTCAACCAGATAAAAATCATGTTCACCATAGAATGCTAAGCCTTGGATACAAACATGTTCAAGCTAGCTTGAGAATCATTATTGTAAATATTATTTTTATAGCCACAGGCTTTTGCTTAAGCTTTATTGGGCAATACTCTTTGTTATGCGTAACAATACTAATGGGCGTTTTCTTTTCATGGCTACCATCATTCCTATTATCAAGGAAAAAACCAAAACAAAATATAAAGATTGAACCAAAACAAATTTTTCTGGAACAGAAAAAAGAAACTGAAAATATTGCAGAAGGCATAAACGCATAGAATGTAAAGCCAGATTTTAACTAAAAATTTGGCTTTACTATTTTCCTTCCTTGTATCCGCATCACATTTTTTATAAAAGCTACACTCCATCAACAAATAGAGATACGAATACCCATATTGCTGACTTATAAAAAAAGAAACCACATTAAATATGTTACATTTTGATAAACTAATAGACATTCATAAATTCATAGGAATTGGTTCGCCTAAACACCCACATATAAGTATCTTTAGGCTATCAGATATTAATTTATCTAAAAGTGTAGACTATCAAAACATCACAATTGACTTTTATAATATTGTATTTCACAAAGGAGACAACTGGACACTAGAATATGGAAATAAAGTTTTCGAATTTGGAGATTCAGGTCTTTCATTTATTGCTCCTAAACAGCTTATTTCCCTTATTGATTTCGAAGAAACATCTTACTTTGGGTACTCACTTTTAATCCATCCCGATTTTCTAAAAAAACATAATTTAGAAAATAAAATATCTGAATATAATTTCTTCTCATACGATTATTACAAATCTGCTAAAATATCCGCTAAAGAAGAATCTCTCATTCTAAAAATATTAAATTCAATAGAATTCGAATACAAAAAGAACAAAAATGATATAGATGAATCTATTGTACTTAAAAATACAGAGCTATTATTTTTATACGCAACTAGAGCATACAAGTCTATTCCTCCAAGCATGGACAGCTCAGGACATGAAATCTTAATCAAAGCAAAGAAAGTTTTAAATAATTTTTACCGAGATAATATTTACAAAGAAAAGCCCAGTGTAAACTATTTAGCTGAACAATTAAATCTTAGTCCCAATAATTTAACTGTCTATTTAAAAAAAACAATAGGGTTATCTGCTCAACAATTTATACATACTATTTGCATTGAACATGCAAAATATTTATTAGAAAACTCACAATTATCTGTTTCTGACATTTCTTACGAGCTAGGCTTTGAATATCCTCAGTCATTCAATAAATTTTTCAAAAGAAAGCTTGGTATATCCCCAATTCAATACAGAAAAACAAACATTACATAATATCTTAAAATAATTATCTCAGGGTTTGTTTTTTTGGATACAATTTCGTTTTTTTTGGATACAATAAATATAATCTCAACTTATATTTTTGCAGTAAATATTAAACAAAAATACAATATATGTGATTTTGGCATTGGTATTAATGTAAAGAAAAAATGTTAAAGTTGATAAAAGACACCACTTGTAATTTAAATTAAGCATAAAATTAGTATGCAAGTATTAAATTGAAATATGAAAAAACTACTACTCTTATTTATTTTTTCTCAAATCTTTTGCATTTCAAAATCTCAAGTAGAAAAAAAAGTTTTATTCCTTGGGAACAGCTATACTTCATATAATAATTTACCAGAAATGGTGAAACTTATGGCAGAAAGCTCTGGAGACAAACTTACTTATGATAAAAATACTCCAGGAGGATGCAATTTACAAAATCATGCTAATAGTCAAGTAAATCATGACAAAATCAATAGCAAAGATTGGGATTATGTAGTAATACAAGCTCAAAGTCAGGAGTTGTCATGGGGTGAAGACTATAATACTGGCACTCAATATGATTACATCAATAATCTATACAATAAGATTAAAACAAATAATGCAAATTCAGATATTTTATTTTATATGACATGGGGGCGAAAGTACGGAGATATTAATAATTGTAATAATTTTCCATGGACTTGTACTTACGAAGGAATGGACGAAGCTATCAGAACAGCATATCTGAATATGGCAAAATATTTTCACAGCTCTGTTTCACCTGTTTCTGTTGTATGGAGGGAAATAATAAACAATCATCACGAGATTAATCTATATTATTCTGATGATAATCACCCTTCCAAGATTGGTAGCTACACAGCTGCATGCTGTTTTTATACAATGATTTTCAATAAAGACCCAAAACTAATCGATTGGGATTCGGATATAGATTCAAGTATTACGAATACCATAAAGGAAATTACCAACAGATTGGTTTATCAAAATATTACGGATTGGTCATTTAAGAATACAAAACCTATAGCGAAATACAATTTTACTATTAACAAAGATGAACTTAATATTGAAAATATTAGTCAGAATGCAGATGAATATTATTGGAATTTTGGAGATGGAAGCTTCTCATATGAAAAAAAACCAAGAAAGATTTATAATTCGACAGGAGAATACGATGTATCATTGAAAGTAAAATCTGGAAATATTGAGAATAAGATTACACAAAAAATAAAGATAACAGAATTAGCTGATTTCGATGTTAATTTCACTTATGAAATAATTGATCATAAAATATATCTAACCAACAAAAGTGATAATATTGAGACATGTTATTGGGACTTTGGGGACAATAGCCACAGTAGTGAGTACTCCCCAGAACACAACTACCAAAAACCTAATAATTACATAGTTAGCTTAACAGGATTTAGAGGTAGTAGAAGCATTACTGTTGAAAAAGAAATTGAAATTAAAAATAGAGCCCCTTTTGCAGATTTCAGTTATACAATAAATAAGTATACAATAAGTTTAAGCAACAAAAGTGAATACTACGACTCTTGTTTGTGGGATTTTGGAGATGGAAATATTTCGAAAGAACAAAACCCTATTCATAAATATGCAAAACATGGGAACTATTCAGTAAAGCTTGATATAAAAAAGAATAGTATTGTAAAAAGTATTACGAAAAATATAATTATAGAGAAAACAGAAGATCCTATTGCGGATTTTTCTTATACAATAAAAAAGAATAATATCACATTAACGAACAAATCAATAAACTACGATGAATGTATTTGGACAATCGACAATAAATCAGAGAGTAGACTAAATAATTTGAACATAAGTTTTGATACAGCAGGGGAACACGAAATAAAACTAAAAGTTCTCAGAAACAATAAATCTGACTATAAAGTTATTATAGTTCAAATCCCTGAATTAAAGCCATTAGCTTCATATACTTACAAAACTGATATAAACTATGTAACATTTACTAACAATAGCAGCAATTACAATTCTTGCTTGTGGATTTTTGGAGACGGAGAAGAATCCAAAATAGTAAATCCAACTCATAGATATATAAAACCAGGTACATACAAGGTTGAGTTAAAGGTATATAAAAGAACCAAAACAGAATCTATTATTAAAGAGATTCTTATCTCCATTCCTTTATCTGTAAATAAAATAAAAGCATATGAATGTAAAATATTTAAAACAAATAAAAATCATATTAAAATACATTTAGATAAGGTATATCACAAAACTTTAATAAACATAATTGACATCAATGGAAAAGTACACTTCTCCAATACATATCATAATCATAGAGAAATAGAGATATCAAACAATTTTAATACAGGGATTTATATTATAAATATAAATACTGAAGGATTCAAAAATTCAAAAAAAATGATAATTAAATAATGAAATACATAATCAGTATAATGCTTTTTATCTCATTGTGTTCATGTTCTGAATATGAAAAGGATTTCAAGGCAACTAATTCAAAAATTACAGGCGATAATGTATGTAAGCCTCCCGATGGCTTCAACTCCTTTTATTCAAAATATCTGAATGCTAACGGAATTCCAATTTTAGGATCAGAAAATGTACAGGATGAAGCTTTGAAAAGGGTTAGGCATACTATTATCAATATGTTGGCAAAAAGACCCGATGTGTTATGTCAAATGATAATGAATAATGCGAGGGTTGCAATTGTAGCAGACGAAGAAGAAACTTCGGATTTACCAGAATATGCAGATGTTGACGACAAAGAATATTTTAATAAGCGCGGAAGAGGCTATGGAGGAACATTGGAAGAACCTTTAGCTACAGTAGGAGAAGAAAACGTTATGAGAGTTGGCACAAATCCATCATCCGATATTAGTTCAAGACCTGACTATTGGAACGGCTATGATGTAATTGTGCACGAATTTTCACATAGTATTCATCTGGTGGGATTAAGAAGAACAGATAAGGATTTTCAAGATAAACTTCTTCGATTATATCAGAAGGCAAAATCAAATCCAATGTGGATGGATCAGTATGCACTGACTAATGAAGAAGAATATTTTGCTGAAGCAAGTCAAAGATGGTTTAATGCTGTAGAAGATTTGTCTAATTTAGAAGGTTTAAAACAAGCAATTTATACAAGAGAGCAACTTAAAATACACGATAGAGAAATGTATGATTTATTAAAAACTATATACAATGATAATAATTGGAAACCGCTACCTTTTTAGCATAATATTAACAATTACATTATCATCAACATGCAAAATAAAAGCTGAAAACAAAACTCAACATAATATTGGTTTTAAATATCGGAGTTCATACTCTTATATACATAAAAATTTCATGAAAGATGTTGATCCAATGATAAATAATGGAATTAGCTTAAGCTATTTTAAAGATAAATCAAAAAAATATTTCGTTTCGTATCAAATCGAACTAAACAGAAATTCGGTTAAAAAATTAAATCTTCCTGACAACAGAAAAGTTGTCGATAATGATGGTAATATAAATGAAAACAATGTAAGATATTTCGATTCAAAGATTTACTACAATTATATTGGACTTGGTATTGATTTCAATTACAAATTGAAAAGCTTTAGTAAATCAAACATAATATTATCAACAGGTTTAATTTTGAAATATTATACAAAATCAGAAACAAAATATTACTTGGATGAAGAGGCCCACAAATCGAATATAAAATTATCTGATTTATACGATGGAAATTTATTTCTCGACAGTCCTAGTGTAAGAATAAAATTAGGATATGATTTTTTAATAAACAAAAATATAAGTTTTGTATCAGAGGTAGAGTTCTCTAGAGATTTGAATATTAATGATATTCCCAAGTTTTCGAAACTTGGTTTAAATATAGGTTTAATATTTAGACTTTAGATGATTCTCTTTCATAGATAATGTGTGTATGTTTAAGGGAGTAGTAAAAGTACTACTCCCTTTGTTTTATAATAAGAATTTATGACATATATATCTACGCCTCCACTAATTCCTCTTGGTAGGAAGTTAGCAATTCCTCTTGTACATCTCCAGGAACTTTTTCATAGGCAGAATACTTCATACTAAACTGAGCTCTTCCTCCTGTTATTGAACTTAATGAAGTGGAGTATCTATTCATTTCCTTCAATGGTACTCTTGCCGATATTTTCTGAAAACCTTTATCAGCATCCATCCCCATTATAATAGCACGACGGGTTTGCAAATCACTCATTACATCTCCCATTCTATCTTCAGGGACAAGCACTTCGATATCGTAGATAGGTTCTAGAATTTTAGGACCTGCATTTTTAAATGCTGCACTAAATGCATTTCTTCCTGCCAATTTAAACGAAATCTCATTTGAGTCTACAGGGTGCATCTTTCCATCATAAACGACAACACGAATATCACGAGCATAAGAACCAGTCAATGGTCCCTCTTCCATTTTCTCCATTATGCCTTTTAATATAGCAGGTAAAAATCTAGTGTCAATAACTCCACCAACAATACAATTACAGAAAACAAGCTTGCCACCCCAATTCAATTCTTGCACCTCTGTTCCCTTTAGATTTACTTTTATTTCTTTACCATCCATTTTATACATGGTAGGATCAGCCATTCCTTCTTCATACGGTTCGATGATCATATGTACTTCACCAAACTGACCAGCTCCTCCTGATTGTTTTTTATGCCTATAATCAGCTAGAGCTTTTTTTGTAATTGTCTCACGATATTGAATGCGTGGAGTTAAGAATTCGATTTCCATTTTATCATTATGCAGTAATCTCCACTTCAATGTATTAATATGGAATTCACCCTGCCCATGAATTAATAGCTGTTTCACCTCTTTGGAGTATTCTATAATAATTGTAGGATCTTCTTGATGCATTCTGTGGAGCAATTCATTTAAACGCTCATCGTCTGATTCATCCTTTGCCTGAACGGCTGTTCTATATTTTGGTTCTGGAAATTTAATTGACCTATATGTATAATCACAGTCTTTTGAATTTAAGGTGTGATTATTCTTAGTATTTTTTAACTTAACGGTAGCACCTAAATCACCAGCCTGCAATTCACTAACTTTTTCCCTATTTCGTCCTGCCACCAAAAATAGTTGAGATAATCTTTCCTTCGTACCATTATTCATATTTATAAGATCATCACCTTCCTTTACTGTACCTGATATTACCTTAAAATAGTTTACTTCACCTATATGAGGTTCAACCGAAGTCTTGTATATAAAAAGAGAAGTATCATTATCTGCATTACATTCCACTTCTCGTCCACTAACTGTTGGTATTGCAGGCATTTCATTAACAAAAGGAACAATATTCCCAATAAATTCCATCAACCTACGAACACCCATATCTTTTTTTGCAGAAATACAAAAAACTGGAAATAATGCTTGAGCTATCATACCTTTCTTTATACCTTCTCTCATCTCATCTTCTGTAAGTGTACCCTTATCAAAATACAATTCCATAAGACTTTCATCATTCTCAGCTGCTGATTCTACAAGTTCGTTATGTAATTCATTAGCTTTGTCTATTTCTGAATCTGGGATATCTAATATTTCTGGTTTACCACCATCGGCACCCCATTTATACATTTTCATTTTCAGAACATCCACAACAGCATTAAAATCAGTACCGACATTTACGGGATACTGAACGATAGAAACTTTAGATCCGAAATTTGTTTTTGCAGATTCTATAGTCATTTCAAAGTTAGCCTTATCATGATCAAGTTGATTGACTACAAAAATCAATGGTGTATTATGTTTTGAGGCTCTACGACCAAGAATCTCTGTTCCAACCTCTACTCCATGCTGAGCATTTAGGATCATCAAACCTGTATCTACAACATTAAGAGCAGATATAACACCTCCTGAAAAATCATCAGCGCCTGGGGTGTCTATAAAATTAATTTTTTTACTGTTCCATTCTGTATATAGAACAGTAGAAAAAACAGAGTTGCCGTACTCATGTTCAACTGGGTTGTAATCAGACACAGTATTTTTATCATCAACATTACCGCGTCTGTTAATAACACCACCTTCAAAAAGCATAGCCTCGGCTAAAGTTGTTTTACCCGAACCTGCATTTCCAATGAGGGCGATGTTTTTAATTTCATTTGATTTATAAACTTTCATAATGGTACTTTTTGGGGTTAATTTAAAAATCAGAATGATAAATTTTGTTAAATAATTAATTGATATTAGACTAAAACTAGCACTAAACTTAAGTAATTATAACTAATGGGATATTTATAGTTACACATTACCAAATTAACTATTGAATTTAATTTAACTATCTGAATCGTAATA
This sequence comes from Marinifilaceae bacterium, assembly GCA_025210485.1. GTDB lineage: Bacteria > Bacteroidota > Bacteroidia > Bacteroidales > Marinifilaceae > JAOARN01. The sequence goes on from JAOARN010000145.1 coordinate 42,265, forward strand.
AATTTTAGGGATTCACAAATTAGCAATAATAAATTTAAAAGGCAAGTTTTGTTTAAGATTTAAGCTCCCTATTTAGATAAAAATACAAGAATACATCTATATATATCAACTAGAATACGATTAAACATATTATTAATAAAGAATAATTTTAAAAGAAAGAAGCACTCCTAAATTTAATTTAATTATGTACATATTCATTTAATTAAAAATATGTCTGTAATAAAACAATTTTGTTATTTTTGTCTTATATTTTTTGTTCATAGATTCTATATTTACAAAAGCCATTTCTTTATTTTTATATAACATTAAAATCATTCAAAAAATATTAGTTTGAAATTAGAATATTACATAGCTAAAAAAATGCTAAGCATCGGCGGTGAAAAAAATAATATTTCACACCCCATGATTAAAATATCACAAATAAGCGTGGCTCTTGGAATCTGCATAATGATTCTCTCTATAAGTATTGTAACTGGATTCAAATCGGAGATTAGAAACAAGCTAACTGGATTTTCATCTCATATACAAATAAGTAATTATGACAATAACTTATCATATGAAACATCACCCATTGATTACGATTGGGTAGATACGACTGAACTAGCTTGCAATAAGAATATCAAACATATCCAGGCGTTTTCAACGAAATCAGGTATTCTGAAAACTGATAAGGATTTTCAAGGAATAGTTTTGCGAGGGATTAATTCAGATTATGATTGGAGCTTCTACTCGAGACATCTCACAGAAGGCGAAATATTTAAAATCTCTGAAGATAAAACTAGCAACAACACAGTTATCTCAAATACTTTAGCCAAACTACTAAACCTAAAATTGAATGATAAGATCAAGGTGTTTTTTGTTCAACAACCACCAAGAGCAAGGGTATTCAAAATAACAGGGATATATGATACAGGCATAAAGGAATTTGACAAATTATTTATTATTTGTGATATGAAACATATTCAAAAGATCAATAATTGGAGTACAAATCAAATTTCAGGTTATGAAATATTCTTAAATGATTTTAACAAAATTGATGAAACGACGAAAATGCTTAAACGCCATACTCAATTTGCAGAATCAAATAAAAAGGTAAATTTAAAAACACGAAACATAAAAAGAACATATACACAGATATTCGGATGGCTAGAACTTATCGATGTAAACGTTATTATAATATTAGTTCTGCTGATTTTTGTTGCAGGCTTTAATATGATTTCTGGACTTCTTATTATCATACTTGAAAAAACACAAACAATAGGAATATTAAAATCTATAGGTGCTAATAATTGGTTTATCCGTAAAATATTTCTTTACAAATCCTTTCTAATTAGTTCTAAAGGTATCATCTGGGGAAATATTATCGGAATCGGTATCTGTGCTATTCAATATTATTTTAAGCTAATTCCTCTTGATTCTGAAAATTACTATGTAAGCACAGTTCCTATAAATTTTGATATATTATCGATAATTCTTATAAATCTTTTTAGTATCCTAATTATCCTAATAATACTATTAATACCTACAATAATAATTAGCAGAATAAATACATCTGAGATAATAAGAATTGACTAGGCTGAACTAATTTATTAACTTTTGCTTCCAGCTTAGTTCTTTTTAGCACAAATCTCTGAGATATTACAACTATTGATATATAGATGCATTTCTATTTATAAAAAACGTGTCATCTTTAAGGGTTGGTGACGATATTTCTCAACAGATTTCGCTCTATACAGAACAGTAATACTGTTGATTCCTGAGTTAAATTCATTTAAAAACCGAAACCAGGAAACATAATTCTCTAAATACTTCGTCGCTACCCCCATAAATTTTTCATTTATCCATTTCAAAAATGAAGTTTTATAGGTATTTACATGTCCAAAATAAGTTAACTTATCAGATATCGTTGACAGATAACTATGCTTATAGGTCATGGTTTTAGAATATTCCTTAAAGTGCTGATTCCTATCTGATAAAACCAATGAATTCTTGTGTATGATAGAGTTAAATGTATTAACCAATAATTTTGAAGAAAACCCCTTATTGGTTATATCAAAAATATTATTTGTTCTATCTATCCCATATACGACATATATATCTTTTCGATTTTGGTTCAACTTTTTTATATTTTTAGAACCTTTAAATGATTCTTTTAATTTCAAATAGGAATTTTCGACAATCCCTCCCAATTTATTTGCCTTTATATACTTTGCATTATATAGAAACCTGTGTCGCCACCTGAATGATGTATTTTTATGTATACCACACTCTGATGCAGCTTTTCGAACACTCAAACCTTCTTTTAAACAATTACTAAATGCTAACCAATGACCTTTTCGTCTAAGTCTCGCAAGGGGTGTATTTGTCAGACTATTAAATGTCTTATTACAATCTTTACACAAGTACCTTTGCATATCATTTCTTTTACCCCATTTAATATAGTTTATTGACTTACAGAATGGACAGATCAAATCTCTTTCAGGTGTTTCCAAAATATAAGATACTCGCTTTGAATAAATCCTCTCTTCAATCTTCTCTTTCAATAATCTAAATTCCAGATTATTAAACAATTCTATTTTTTTGATTAATTCCTTAAAAGCTTGACTTTTCATAACTATAAATTTACAATTATTGACCAACCCATAACGATGACAGGTATAAATATCAGAACGGAAACCCAATCGAATAGTTGCAGAAAAAAGTTAAAATCTCAGCGAGGCTATATATTAATCCAATTAACACAAACATAAAATACCTATATAGTATCATCTAGCATTCTCAGGATTCCTTATAAAAAAGAGTCCATCCTTAGAAATACTCTATAATCATATACTAATCTGATATTTATATATTTTAATTTTAGAATATTTATAATATACAATATATTGTTTGGTAGCCATACATATAACTTTTCTTGGTAGATATCCAAAACTTCTCAAAAAAAGAATAAACATATGATTAAAACACTGAAATAATGCCAGTTACACTAACTTATTGTTTGTGTTTTAATTAAGTTAGCTCTTTTCTAAATATTGGTTATTTCTTTCTAATGTTTATAGAATACTTGATTATTAAAGAGTTTTAAGTAGTTAGGATATTCATATGCGATATTCCCAATAATTAATAAGACTAACTAATCTAATTACGCACAGTAAAAGCTTACAGCAAACAACATGTCGAATGATAAAATCTATCAATCAGCTATTAGAACAAAACCATTAAGCTAAATGCTTACTAGGTTTATATTATATAAAGAGACATAAGCATTTTTAAAATTTCTGATAAGTATAAAGTGTATATTAAATTTTGATTGAGATTATATTTCTAATTATTACAGCAAGTATTTGTGGATGCGAAATATGGGGTGATGTTTCTAAAATTTTGTAACAAAAAAATCAGATGGTTGAGAAAATTTTTTTCATATGAAAATGAAATATCTTCAGAAGATACAATAAGTCGATTTTTTACTCATCTCCGTTCAGATAGACTGAATAAATGTATGGTAATTTGGGTAAAAGATATATCTCGAATAGTTAAGGCTAAGATTATAGGTATAGATGAAAGACTATTAGAGAGGAGAAAAACACAGGTGACAAATCATTGATTCATATTATTCTGCATGAGTAAATACAGCCAGACTTTGATTTTGAAAATTAAATGCAGATGAAAATAAAACGAAACAAGAGCCATTCTAATGCTTCTAGACAAAACTATAGTTACCAAGATGTTTCGGAACTATCGATTCCATGGACTATCAAACATAAATAGCAAAAGATATTGACTTTATAAGTGGTACACATATATTAGCAGCAAAGGAAAATAAGAAAAAGTTGTATAAAAATATAAAAGATGGTTTGATATTTCTTGAATATGACTATAAGACAAGAAGATCTTGATTTTGGACATTTTAGGATTAAAATCAGAAGAGTTTCAGTTATTGTTTTATATCCATATTCATTACTTGACCAAAGACTTGGCTAAATTTGACTAGTGTTATAAAAGTATAATCTGAAAGATATATAAAGAAAGAATTACCGAAAAATCAGAATGATACAATATCTCAAATGGGAATCTGAATGCACAGAAAGCTCTATAATTATCCAAGAAGCATAGTCTTGTAGAATGTAATCTGCATTGGTAGTCAGATGTCTATTTTATTGAAGATAAGAAAAGAGAGAAAAATTCTCGTGAAAATTTTCCTTTAATAAATAAAATTATTCTTAGTATTTAATTAGCTCAAAGCAACTAAATGAGATTATGAATATGGAGCATACCAAAAACACATTGAAAAACTTTTATAAACTCAAGCAAAAGCCCTTTAGAATTATGTAATTAATTTGGGAAGTTTTCATTCCAGCTTACAAAGAGAATTATCATACTTTTTGTTTACAGAATTATTTGAACTTCTATACTACAAAAATAGACGTTATTCTGGAGACGCTTACATAATACCACTACAAAAAAAGGGTGATTCCATCGAACCACCCTTTTTAATATTATATAAATTCAAAAAATTATTGAACGATAGCTTTAAATTTAGCATCTTCCATAACTTTAGCGAATTCGATATCAGTTTTGATTTTCGCTTTCAAGTTTGAATCTTTCTCAACAGCTTTCTCTAAGTTAGAGAATACTGCATCTGCGTTATCATTACGAGCAGCAACAATAGCTTTTAAGTAATACACCATTGCATTACCTGTTGTATTAGCATCTAATTTTTTAGTAGCTTCATCGTAATTTTTAATCATGATGTTAGCTAATGCAGCGTTAACATCATTACTTGATCCGAAATACTTAACAGCGTTTTCATAATCAGCTTTAGCCATAGCAACCATACCTAAGTTATAGTTAACTTCTTCACCAGCACCAGTAGCAGCACCTAATAAAACTTCAGCTTCATCATATTTGTTTAAAGCTAATTCAACTGCAGCTAGGTTGTTTTTAACGATTGCATTATTTGCAGATAATTTATCAGCTTTTTCGAAGTTTGCTTTAGCTTCAGCAGTTTTATTATTGCTGAATTGAACTAAACCTAAGTCATTGAAACCTCTCCAATCCTGTGGGAATTGAGTAGTTGCAGTAGTATAGATTTTTTCAACATTTGAAATTTCTTTGTGAAGAGTAGCAGCATATAATAATTCCTCTACGTTTAATTCTGAAGGATTAGTTAAAGCTAATTCTCTTAATTGATCATCAGTTTTACCAATATTTTCGATATTTACAGTAAACTTAGATCTACGTAATTTTGGTAAAATTTCTTTTTTCAACTCATCAAAAGCAGCAGAAATATTTTTAATTTCTTTTTCACGTACTTCTGGATCAGTATACATAGAAAGAACTCTTAAAATTAAGTCTTTATCGCTAATGTTAGAAGCCTCTAATAAAGATTTAAAACCAGCCCAGTCTTCTGGAACTGTTTTAGTTTTAACATTCTCATCAGTAGCAAATTCTTTCATTTTATTTCTTTTCATCTCTCTTTTGATGTATTTTTCTGAAGATTTTTCACGTTTTTGTGATAATTTTTCATTTAAATCTTCTTTACCATCAGGAGAAGCATATGAAGAAACTTCAACTCCTTTGAATTCTTTATTTTCGTCATTTTTAACTTCAGTTAAGAATGCTTTTAAAGCTTTCATTTCTTCACCCTTCATTTCACTCCAACGAATGTTTGAGCTATTGATTAGGTACATTAACTGAGATTCTTTTGACTCAGGAATAATTCTCTGGAATTTATCTTTTCCAATAATGTTTTTTGGTGTATTTGCTAACAATTTAGAAGTAGAAATCACACCGTCTGCAATCTTAATAGGATCGAATTCGATCTTATTTTCTGCATCATCACCTTTTTGTGCTACTAATCTCATCTCTAATGTAGAAACTCTCATAGCTTCTTCATATTTGATTTTACCAGTATAAGTGATAGTTTTTCCTGTTTCGAAAGGAACTACAGTATTATTACCTTGAACCTTTTCGCCTTGGAAAACTTTTGAAGGGAAAGCAGTTTCGCCACCTTCATATTTTAACACAGGTGTAGCAGTTACGATTACACTTTTGTGGAAAAATTTCTCTGGAATATTAGCTTTAATAGTAATTTCAACCATACCAGCGTGAGCTTCCAATACTTCTGGAGTAACTTGCCAATTAACTTTGCTAATCTCTTTTTGCATTTTACTAATGCCACCACATCCTGCAAGAATGAAGATTGCAAGTGATAAGCAGCTAATAGCTAGAACCTTTAATCTTTTCATAATAATTGCTTAATTATTTAAATTTTACTATAATCTAGTCGCAAGCAAATTTAAAAAAAATAATATTTAATCTGCCTTTACAAACTGTTTATTTTACTTAAATCCAATTTTTTCTATTTAACTAAATATCTTTAACTAGAATATTTATTAACTCAAATTTATTTCATAATATATCTGTTGAACCTATACATTAATTTTGAAAAAAACTTTTTAATCTGTTATTTTTTTTTCATTCCGCCCATTGCAATTTTATTGCCAAAGCTATCAATACTATACTTAGATAGCTTATTTACTGACTATATGCATATTATGAAATACAGTTTAAAATAGCAGTCTTATTAGGATTAAAGAAAGCATACCCAATTTAGTGTAATTATTACCCACATAATATTAAGCTTTTATAAAAACTTGATTTCACGAAAAACTAAACCGGAAATATATATGACATAATTTTTGACTTTTAACAACCGAATTAAATGCTCAATAACATCTTTTTATCTATGAAAAAATGGGTTTCTGTAGACTGATTTTACGGAAACCCATTTAAAAAACTTATTGGTTTTTTACATATCTAAATTTTTCATAAGGAAAGCCCAAATATCTGCATATTCTTCAATTTGTTTCGATGTTGGCATTCCCCCACCATGTCCAGCTTTCGATTCTATTCTAATTAGCATAGGATTGTTTCCCTTATATTTATCTTGCAAGGTAGCAATATATTTAAATGAGTGAGCAGGAACTACTCTATCATTATGATCTGCTGTTGTAACTAATACCGAAGGGTATTCCTTTGTTTCACTAATATTATGAATTGGTGAATATGTTAATAAATACTCAAACATTTCCTTACTATCAGCACTAGTACCATAATCTCTGGCCCATGCCCAGCCAATTGTAAATTTATGATAACGTAACATATCCATTACTCCTACCTCTGGGATAGCAGCTGCAAATAAATCAGGTCGTTGATTTATTACCGCACCAACCAATAAACCACCATTAGATCCTCCCTTTAGTGCTAACTTTCTAGGATTAGTATATTTATTATCTATTAAATATTCAGCCGCAGCAATACAGTCATCGAATACATTTTGCTTATTCATCTTGGTATCAGCCAAATGCCATTCTTCTCCATACTCACCACCTCCTCTAAGGTTTACAACTGCCAATACAGCTGATTTCTCTAACCATGCTATTCGTCGAGGAGAAAAGTATGGGGTCAAGCTAATATTAAAACCTCCATAACCATACAATAAAGTAGGATTATTACCATTTAGTTTTATTCCTTTTTTTAAGAATCAAAAACATATGAATTTTAGTATCTGAATTTAATTCAGGTGCTTTGCTATTACATTAACATAAGTCTATATAAATATCGAATAACAGAATAGTATTTTATTTAAATTCAAGACAGTATTAATTTTAATAATTATTTTTTAATAAAATAAAACTCCAAGATTATATTTTATTTTGATAAAGAAACCTAGATAAAGGATTAAAACCATAGACTTTCTACAAATATTGACATAAATTTATATAAGTATAAATTTAAAGAACAACTATGAATCAATCTGAATTTCTAGAAAGGCTATTTTCGTCAAACGAAACCAATACAAACAAACATCTAATATTACATAAAAAACGAGGAATTAAATATGAAATATTAATTGATTCGCTTGTTAAAGTCTGCAAACATACAATTATGCAAGCTCAGCAATGCTGTTTAATCTCAGAATTCAATGGACAATGCGATATAAAAATTGGTAAACTTGAAGAACTTAAACTAATGAAAAAAAAATTAGATAGTAGAGGTCTAAAAATAAGCATAGAATAAATTAACACTAATACGGTTATCTCCATATATGAAATATTATGCTTTTTATAAATTAAACTATAATATTTATTGATAATTAAAATATTAAACGTAAATTTATTACATTCAAGTCAGACATTATTTGACCTTATAAAAAACAAAATAAATAATTAAATACATAATATTTTTGTTTTTTCAATAAAAAAACCAGACATTTTCTTACTTTTTACGCTAAAAAACCACTATACTTATAGTCTAATATTACTTTTCGAACTTAAAATACAATTTAAACATAATCAGTAATTTACTAAACAGTATGACTATATATCTTATAATAATATCTCTTATCATTTTTGGACTTGTTCTTCTTTTACTTGAATTTCTTGTGATTCCTGGAATATCTGTTGCTGCAATTGGTGGAATTCTAATGATTTCGGGAGGTGTTTATTTGGCATATAACAAACTTGACACAAACACTGCTCATATTATTCTGGTATCAACAATATTCCTAGTAGCCCTAACTTGTTATTATTCTCTCAGGGCAAAAACTTGGGACAAACTTATGTTGAAAACCAATATTGAAGCAAAAATTGAATACAATAAGAATAAAGATATAAATATTGGAGATGAAGCAACTACTATTTCTAGACTTTGCCCTATGGGAAATATAAAAATCAAAGGCCAAGTAATTGAGGCAAAATCGATTGATGGTTTTATTGACGAAAACAAAAAAGTAGAAATAGTTTCTATAAATAGTAATCAAATTATTGTTAAATTAAAATAATCAAAAAATGGAAATAGGCGGATTAATAGTTATAATCGCTCTGTCTGTAGTGGGATTGTTTATACTTTTCTACTTCATTCCTGTAGCTCTTTGGTTTACTGCAATTTTATCAGGTGTTAGAATTTCACTTCTACAACTTGTATTAATGAGATGGAGACGTATCAATCCTAGATTGATTGTTGATGCCCTAATCACTGGTACAAAAGCAGATTTAAAACTAAATAGAGATGAACTAGAAGCTCACTACCTAGCAGGAGGACATGTTACTAATGTTGTAAAAGCCTTGGTTTCTGCTTCGAAGGCTAATATAGATTTAAGTTTTAAGATGGCCACAGCTATCGATCTTGCAGGTAGAGATGTTTACGAGGCTGTTCAAATGAGTGTTATTCCAAAGGTAATCAACACCCCTCCAGTTACAGCAGTAGCTAAAGACGGTATTCAGCTTATATCAAAGGCTCGTGTAACTGTTCGTGCTAGTATCAAACAATTGGTGGGTGGTGCTGGTGAAGATACTGTTCTTGCTCGTGTTGGTGAGGGTATTGTATCTTCTATTGGTTCTTCTAGAACACACAAATCTGTTTTAGAAAATCCTGACAATATCTCCAAAGTTGTTTTGGAAAAAGGATTAGATGCTGGTACTGCCTTCGAAATTTTATCGATTGATATTGCCGACATCGACATAGGTAAAAATATCGGTGCTGAGCTACAAACTGATCAAGCAGATGCAGACCTAAAAATTGCTCAGGCTAAAGCTGAGGAGAGAAGAGCAATGGCTGTTGCTGCGGAACAAGAAAACAAAGCTCTTGCTCAAGAGATGAAAGCTAAAGTTATTAAAGCTGAGGCCGAAGTACCTAAAGCAATGGCGGATGCTTTCAGAAATGGACGCCTTGGAGTAATGGATTATTACAAAATGAAAAATATTGAAGCAGATACAAAAATGAGAGATAATATTTCTCAATCGGACATATCTGATGAAATAGAAGAATAAACAAAAAAAGGAAGAGTAACTAAACTCTTCCTTTTTTTGCAATATAACTATATTCAAAACTAATATTATCTTCCCTCATTATTAGCAAAGCTATTTGTGTAAAACGAGCTCATTCTATAAAATACAAACAGTTGATTGTGTTTTTATTTTAATCATTAAATCCTGGTCTAATAAACTGCTGTGCATTAGGAAATTCTCGCTCTGTCATTCGTTTTATCTCTGACAATTTCACCAATATCTTTAACACTCCATCCTCTGTATATGGAAAATGAGACATCAAAAAGGTCCATGACTGAATGGATTTATCTATCGAAAGCAATGCCACTTTCGCGGATGCATTAGCATCATGAATATAAAAGTCATTATTTTCTAATTCATAATTAAGTATATTTCGTGTTGCTCTAAATAATTTGCTCGGAATGCCAAACTGATACCATCTTATACTTTCTATACTGTCTGAAATAAGCTGTTGAAAATCGGATACAAATTCCTTAGAATCCTTATTCTTTTCTATTATCGAAAATTCTTGAAAAAAACCTTCAAACCATTCATCTAGAAGTTCAGAATATGACTCAGACAATTTCATTATCTCTGTATTTAATGCCTGTTCATCTTTCTCCCCTTCCGATTCCAAATCAAATTCGCTATCCTCATTCGGAGGCTCAAATCCTAAATCTTTTATCGATTTTGACATGAGTTCCATACTAATCTCAAAAAGTTTATCCAACTCTCCTGGATCTTGTCCCTCATTTTCTGAATCCCCCTCCTTAGATAAACCCTCTTCCATGATTGAATAATTTAGGCATCTCTTTGTGAATGGACACTTATCACACCATCCGTCACAATAATTATAGATCCCAGGTATCAATTGTGGGTTTTGTCCTAATGCATATATCAAATCTTTATCCATAAAAGCTATAATTAAAATATCATATGAATTCAACATAATAGATAGTTATACAATCTATTATTAATCTGTTATATGCTTTTACTGAGATTTAAACCTAAAGGTTTCAAAATTACATGTTTTATTTGGTTCAATAATTTAAATCGCTGACTTACTGATATTTCAAACAGTAAAATGTATCAACAATACTGTTAAGTAAAAATGTTTTTTTAATTAATTTAAAATATATTTATGTCAATTTAAGAATAAGCATACTAAAATTTTCAACATAGAATAAAACAGCTTAGGGGTTCGACCTTTTGAAAAAAGAAATTATCGAATCAAAATATTCCAAATAAAAAAATAGGCTATCCTAGTCGCCTAGAATAGCCTATTTATATATTTATAAAACTCTTTTTAATGCCATAAAATAGTAGCTTCAATATAATAAAATGCAGCACCTGCAAGATAACCTATTAAAGCTAATAAACTGATTTTCTTAAAATACCAAATAAAATCAATTTTTTCCATACCCATAGCAGCTACACCTGCAGCCGAACCAATAATAAGAATACTACCTCCTGTACCAGCACAATAAGCCAGAAATTGCCAAAACGTACCATCAACGGCAAAAGCGCCAACATTTGGATCAACAGCATACATACCCATTGCACCTGCTACCAATGGCACATTATCAACTATGGAGGACAATACACCAATCACAAGATTAATAATATATATATTACCTCCAGTAGTTTTATCTAACCAGCTAGACATAATATTTAAATGACCTGCAGATTGAAGAGCTGCAACAGCTGTCAAAATTCCTAAAAAGAAGAAAATAGTAGCTAAATCTATTTTCTTAAGAACAGAAATAACAGTTAATTGCGATCTTTGCTCTGCTGTTTTCTTCCTTACAAGTATCTCTGTTAATGTCCATATAACACCTAATCCAAATAACATTCCCATAAATGGAGGCAAATGTGTTAGAGTTTTGAATACTGGTACAAATAATAAAGCACAAACACCAACAATCAACATTAATAATTGTTCTTTGTGAGTAGTCAGAATAGCGTTAGAAGATTCATCTAATTTAGGTCTGGTAATATTCCCTTTCAATGTAAAAGAAACAATGGTCAAAGGAACCAACATTGTAACCAAACTAGGAAGAATAACATCTTTAATAATAGGACCAGTAGTAACATTTCCTTTTACCCAAAGCATAATAGTTGTAACATCACCGATAGGAGACCATGCACCACCAGCATTTGCAGCTAATACAACCATAGATGCAAAAAACCATCTTGTCTTCTGATCTTCAATAAGTTTTCGAAGCAATGCAACCAAAACAATTGTAGTAGTAAGATTGTCTAAAGCAGCAGACATAAAGAAGGTAAGAAAACTCAAAATCCATAACAATTTAACCTTATTGGTTGTTGTTATTTTATCCGTAATAATTTTGAAACCTTGATATTTATCAACTGTTTCAACAATAGTCATAGCACCTAATAGGAAAAATAAAATTTCTGCAATTTCAATCAGGTGATGACCTAACTCGTTCTTAACGAATCTCATTACATGTTCGCTTTCATGCATTCTTGTCCATTCTGGCCAAGTAACACTATGTCCAAGGGCGATAATCTGAGGTCCATATAGTGCATAAATCGTCCAAGTGAGGACGCCAATTAATAAGGCTGATGCAGCCTTGTCTATTTTTAGTGGATGCTCCAATGCAATAGCTGCATAACCAAGAACAAACACTACAACCATTAGTAAAAACATAGTACGTTGTATTTAATAATTTAAAAATTCAGTTTTATACCAATTTTTAATAAGTATCATATAAAATGGTATTTCTCGGATAATTAGAAAAACACCAAAAAAACAAATTCCCATAGATTAATATTTCCGAGAATATAGTTAACACAAACACTAAAACCTAGATTCAATTATCCACCTCAACTTTTATTCTAAATATTAGGATTAGTATGTCAATCAATATTGAAACAAATATAATAATTAGATGATAAGTTATACATAATTTTAAAGCTTTTCGGCAATATTTTTCTCAAAATTTAACAGTTAATAAACTATTATGTTATTAAGCTAAACAAAGCTTTATATTCAAGCATATTTCTAAGAAACTAAACTACTTAGCAGTGCAAAGTACAGGTTTGATTTATATGTTAAGCGAAACAGAATAATAGCTATTTAATCATTTTTATTCTAAAATTAGTTTTTACTTTGCTATAAGTATTATGCTTTAGTATCTTTGATGATATTTTGATAAATATATATAATAATTATACATCTGGTACGTATTTAATTTAATAGATTATACCACTGTTAATAACAAATCTATACAGTCATTATTAGTTAATAGTTTAAAACATAAAAAATGAAATCAGTAAGCATTGCAAAATTGATAAAACTTGTGTCAGTAAATCTGATTATTTCTATTCTATTTGCTGCCTGTTCAGCCAATTTTTACATCCGAAAAGCTGATAAGCAAAAAAAGCAAGGGAAATATTTTGTAGCTCAATCCAACTATTTTAATGCTTACAAAAAAATCAAAGACAAAAAGAAAAGAGCTGATATATCTTTAACTATGGCTAATTGTATGTCTGAGATTGGTAACATTCGCAAAGCACAAACATGGTATAACAGAGCCCACCGATTTAATGATAGCATACCCGAAGCACTCGAAAAACTTATATACACAAGTATTTCTATCGGAAGATTGGAAAAAATAGATGAATATATAGATAAATACTCTGAAATCGGTCCAGACTCAACAAAACAGCAATTGCTCGAATATTACAATAAATTTCAATACTGGAGTAAAAACCCTGGACGATATACAGTAAAACCATTTAAGGAACTCAACTCAAGCAAGGATGAATTTAGTGCTTGTTATTTTGGTAATAATGAAAATATTATATTTTTCAGTTCTAACAGAAAACAAAAAAAGACCAAAAAGACAGATCCTATCACTGGTCGATTTTATTCAAATATCTACCAAACATCTTATATAAACACAAATCCGAACAAAGAGGGAAAACCAAATTACAGATGGAAGAGACCGAAGTCAATAGGTGATTCTGTCAATTCTAATTTCGATGACGGGACTCCATTTTTCAGCTTCAATGAAGATAAACTATTATTCAGCTCAACCCGCAAAATAGATAAAAACTTTGTCGGTTCGCAAATCTATACTGTAGGATTTGACGGAGAAGAATGGGGAGCTGCTCAATTACTAAAGCTATTAGGAGATAGCATATCTGTATCCCACCCTTGCCTATCCAAAGATGGTAAAACATTATATTTCGTATCTGATATGGCTGGATCAATTGGAGCTAATGATATATGGAAAATGAAAATAGGAGGAAAAGAAAAATCTCCAGCTATAAATCTTGGCAGACCTGTAAACTCAGAGTATGATGATATGTTTCCATATGTAAACAGCAAAGGAGATATTTATTTTTCATCAAACCGACCTGGAGGACTTGGAGGACTTGACATATATGTTTATGTCCGAAATCAGAATGAAGATAAAGGCATGGACTATTATGATGATGACAAAGAAACAAAACCAAAGCTAAGACTTCTTGAACATCCTGTAAATACAACAGCTGACGATTTTGGCATATGTTTCAAAACGGGAAAAAATGAAGGCTTATTATCTTCTAATAGAAATATGAGAAACGATGATATTTTCGAATTCAAATACCACCCAATAGTCTATTCATACAAGGTGAACGTATTCGATAAAGAAACTAAACTACCTATTAAAGATGCAATACTTGATGTAGCTTCTTCGGATGGAGAATTTAACAATAGAAACACCAACGAGGATGGTTTATGCTCTTTTGCACTTATCAAAGATACAGAGTATAGTATATTAGTGAGAGCCGAGGATTTTTTGGCAGAAAGATTAGAGGTAAGCACTTACAAACTTAAAGATAGTAAAAACTTTATCGATAGCGTATATCTACAAGCTATAGAGAAACCAATTGTTCTTCCTAATATTTTTTACGATTTTGGAAAGTGGAATATTAGACCCGAATCCGAAAAATCATTGAATGTGCTTGTTCAAACTCTGAATAATAATCCAAAAATCACCATTGAATTAAGTGCTCATACCGACTATAAAGGTAGCGATAAATCAAATAAAGAACTATCACAAAAAAGAGCTGAATCTGTAATGAATTATCTTATCAATAAAGGAATAAACAAAGAAAGACTAACTGCTGTTGGATATGGAGAGACAAAGCCTAGAATTATAAACAGAGAAATTTCAGAAAAACATAAATTCCTTAAAATTTCGGATATGCTTAGTTATGAATTTATCAAAAATTTAAATTTAAGTCAAAAAGAAATATGTAATCAGCTGAATAGACGAACCGAATTCAAGGTGCTGACAACCAATTTCATTCCTTCTAAAAATTCAAAACAAAAAGAATTAAAAAAAACAGAAAAAAGAAAAACAAGAATCACTAATATCAAAAAACTAAATGCAAGTTTTTATAGCTTAAGCCTTGGTGAATTTGAAAAAAATACAAAACCCGATATAATATATAATTTCGATCAGGTATTCGAAGTGGATACTCCAAACAATAAAGTAATACTAAGTTATGGGATATTCAGTAGTCTTAGTGCTGTAGAGAAGAAACAAAAAGATCTTGCAAA
Source organism: Marinifilaceae bacterium (assembly GCA_025210485.1). GTDB lineage: Bacteria > Bacteroidota > Bacteroidia > Bacteroidales > Marinifilaceae > JAOARN01. Next base: position 57,673 of record JAOARN010000145.1, read on the forward strand.
AAAAGGAATAAAAACATCGGTAATAGCTTGTAGTAAAGGGAAAAAAATTACCTTTGCAGAGGCAAAAAAATTATTAAAAAAATGATTTATCAATTTTCTTCAAATTATTTTCGCTTCTGTAACTACAGATATAAATTTTTCTAGCTTAATAGAAGATTATATCTTTGCGCAAATATTTTAGAATATAGCACAGTTTTTTCTCAAATAGAATGCAAAAAAATATCATACTTGTGTTTCAAAACTGAATTCTAAAATTATAACAAACATTAAGAAATACCATATATAATAATATAACAAATTTATAGGCAAGAGCAATGGCGGCAAACGAAAGATACGACAAAAGAGGAGTTTCTGCATCGAAAGAAGATGTGCATAATGCTATTAAAAATATTGATAAAGGAGTATTCCCAAACGCATTTTGCAAAGTAGTACCAGATTATTTAGGAGCTGATCCAGAATATTGTAATATAATGCATGCAGACGGAGCAGGAACAAAATCTTCACTGGCCTATATGTACTGGAAAGAAACAGGTGATGTTTCTGTATGGAAAGGCATTGCACAAGATGCATTGATTATGAATATCGATGATCTTCTTTGTGTTGGAGCTGTTGATAATATCCTACTATCTTCTACTATTGGTAGAAATAAACTTTTGATTCCTGGAGAGGTTATCTCTGCAATTATCAATGGAACAGAAGAACTATTAGAAGAATATCGCAAACTAGGAGTAAATATTTATTCAACTGGAGGAGAAACTGCTGATGTAGGTGATCTTGTACGCACAATAATAGTAGACTCTACTGTAACTTGTCGCATGAAACGAGAGGATGTTATTACAAACGAAGAAATTCAAGCTGGTGATGTTATTGTTGGTCTTGAGTCTTTTGGGCAAGCAAGTTACGAGAAAGAATACAACGGAGGAATGGGATCTAATGGTCTTACTTCTGCAAGACATGATGTTTTTTCAAAATACTTAGCTGAAAAATACCCTGAAAGTTTCGATCATAATGTTGATAACGAATTAGTTTTCTCTGGAAACTGCAAACTAACAGACCCTGTCGAAAACTCAGTTCTTGACGCAGGTAAACTTGTACTTTCCCCTACAAGAACATATGCACCGATTATCAAAAAAATTCTTGATAAATACAGAAAGCAAATTCATGGTATGATTCACTGTTCAGGTGGAGCTCAAACTAAAGTATTACATTTTGTAGATAATTTACATGTAATCAAAGATAATATGTTTGAAATTCCTCCTTTGTTCAGGCTAATACATGAACAAAGCAATACTGACTGGAAAGAAATGTACAAAGTTTTCAATATGGGACATAGATTTGAATTATATGTACCTGAAGAAATTGCTGCTGACATTATAGAAATATCAAAAAGCTTCAATGTTGATGCCAAAATTATTGGTAGATGCGAAGCTAATAAAGGGAAAAAATTAACGATAAAATCAGAAAAAGGAGAATTCATTTACTAATATTCTGACTCGTAAATTTTCCGATATTATTTTTAAAGCTAAATCAAGCAAACTTGAAGTATGGATTTAGCTTATTATTAAATTAACAACTCGCAAGACTATATATAATGAGTAACAATATTATATTAGAAAAACTAGAGGGCGTATTTATCCGATTCAAGGAGGTAAGTCAATTGATTACCGACCCTGAGGTTATGGGTGATATGAAACGCTTTGTAAAGCTAAGTAAAGAGTACAAGGAACTTGAACTTATTTCGGAAGCTGCAAAAAAATACAAAAATGCAGTAGATACTATAGCTGAATCTAAAGAAATAATTGCCACTGAATCTGACGAAGAGTTAAGAGAAATGGCAAAAATGGAACTTGAAGAACTTGAAGGCAAGTTGCCCGAAATGGAACAAGAAATAAAACTTCTTTTAGTTCCTGCTGATCCTCAAGATGCTAAAAATGCTATTCTAGAAATTAGAGCTGGTACAGGAGGTGACGAAGCTAGTATATTTGCAGGTGATTTGGCTAGAATGTATACAAAATATTGCGAAAGCAAAGGTTGGAGAGTTTCAATTTCTAGCTTTAGTGAAGGAACGTCTGGCGGTTACAAAGAAATTGTTCTTAATATCACAGGCGATCATGTATATGGTATTCTTAAATACGAATCAGGTGTACACCGTGTACAACGTGTACCTCAAACTGAAACACAAGGTAGAGTTCATACTTCTGCTGCTTCGGTTGCCGTACTACCTGAAGCTGAAGAATTTGATGTAGAAGTTAAAGAAAGTGATATCAGAAAAGATACATATTGTTCTTCTGGTCCTGGTGGACAGAGTGTGAATACAACATATTCTGCTATTCGTCTAACTCACATTCCAACAGGTATTGTTGTTACCTGTCAGGATCAAAAATCACAAATTAAAAACCTTGCTAAAGCAATGATCGAACTTAGATCTAGAATTTACGCAATGGAACACCAAAAATACTTGGATGAAATTGCATCCAAACGTAAGACAATGGTTTCTACTGGTGATAGATCAGCTAAGATTAGAACTTACAATTACCCGCAAGGACGTGTTACTGACCACCGTATAAATCTTACATTATATAATTTGTCAGCAATTATCGATGGTGATATTCAAGAAATCATTGATAAATTACAAATTGAAGAAAACGCAGAAAGACTTAAAGAAAGCGGATTATAATTAATATATATTTTTAAAGCAGGGATGTTCATTCCCTGCTTTTTTTTAACCATAAATATTCCAAAGGATGAACTATCAAGAATTATTCGAACAGATTAAGAAGAAAAAATCATTTTTATGCGTTGGATTAGATAGCGATATCAATAAAATTCCTACACATCTTCTAAATACAGAAGATCCAGTTTTTGAATTCAACAAAGCCATAGTAGATGCAACTGCTAAATACACTGTTGCATATAAACCAAATATCGCATTCTATGAATCAAGAGGTGCTGAAGGATGGATAAGTCTTGAAAAAACAGTAAAATACATTAAAGAAAATCACCCTGAAGTATTTCTTATTGCTGATGCTAAAAGAGGAGATATCGGGAATACATCAAAAATGTATGCTAAGGCCTTTCTTGAAAATATGGAATTTGACTCAATCACTGTAGCACCATACATGGGTGAAGACTCGGTTACTCCTTTTCTTGAATATAAAAACAAATGGGTTATCCTACTTGCTCTTACCTCAAACAAAGGAGCTTACGACTTACAATTTATTGAAAGTGATGGTAAAAAAATGTTTGAATCAGTTATAGAAAAATCTCAAGAATGGGCTAATCAGGAAAATATGATGTATGTCGTGGGAGCTACTAAAGCTGAGATGCTTTCTGATATTAGAAAAATAATCCCTAATCATTTCCTATTGGTTCCTGGTGTTGGCGCTCAAGGTGGCAGTCTTCAGGAGGTAGCCAAATATGGAATGAACAATAATTGTGGGCTATTAGTTAATTCTTCAAGAGGAATTATATTTGCAGATACAAGCGAAAAATTTGCTAAAGTTGCAGAACAAAAAGCAAATGAATTACAACTTGAAATGGCTGAGCTATTAACTGAAATAATTTAGCAAGCCCAAAACCCTAAATATGAGCCTCTTTGATTTACATACACATAATACTAATTCCAAGAATTCAATTATTGATCTTGACATTAATAATATACATATGTTTAACAGGGAGGCTTATTTTTCTCTTTCGGCTCATCCAAACAAACTTCTAAATAAAACTGAATTGGATATATTTCGAAAAGAAATATCAAGTAAAAACTATACAGCAATCGGAGAAGCTGGACTTGACAAGTATTCCAAGATAAAACTGACTGACCAGATTGATCAATTTGAAAAAATTATTGAAATATCAGAGACCTACAACAAGGCTCTAATAATTCATTGTGTTGGAAAATTCAATGAAATCATAAATATCAAAAAGTCTCTAAAACCAAAACAAACGTGGATTATTCATGGTTTTAGAAAAAAATCACAACTTGCCAACCAATTAATCTCTGAAAATATAAAACTATCTTTTGGCGACTATCTAACATATGATAAAAAGATACAGGATATTGTTCAGAATATAGATTTATCTAATTTTTTTCTAGAAACTGATGACAAATCGATTGACATCAAAGATATATACTTAAAATGTTCTGAACTAAAAGAGAATATTAATATTGCAAAACTCAACAAAATTTTCACCAATAGTTTCCTCAACAATACAAATTTCAATTCTCCTTCCAAATAATTAGTCTTAGGATTATAAAATGTCTTCACTACTTTTTTTAAAAAATCATACCGATTTTATTTACATCAAAAGAGTTTATTTTGTTTATTCGTAAAATAATTTCAACCATAAAAAAATATTTTAATGAAGACAAAATTATTTTTAGCAACATTATTTTGCATAATTGGCATGACAACCGCACTATATGCCCAAAATAATGTCTTTGCTCGCTTTCCAGACCTAAACAATGATGCTAGTAAATTGGCATTTTCGTACCAAGGAGATATTTGGGTCTACAATTTTCAGACTAATATATCACAACGCCTAACAATCAATGATTCTTATGAATATAATCCTAAGTGGAGTGATGATGACAAATACTTATCATTTGTTGGAAGCAAATATCACAACGAGGATATATATATAATTCCTGCCCAAGGAGGAAAATCTAAAAGATTAACTTTCAGGTCGTCATATGATTATTCTCAATCGTGGACAAAGGATAATGATATAATGTTTAATACTAGAAGGGATTATGCTCAGATTGAAAGAGAACCTGAAGTATATTCAATATCATCGAATGGAGGCACACCATCAAGACTATTAGATGGTTTAGGATATACTCCTGTTGAATCTCCCAATGGACGTTTTATTGCTATAGTGCGCGGAACTTGTCGTATTGAAAGGGAAGCTTATGACGGACCTGCTAACAGAAATATATGGATTTATGACACCAAAATCAAAAAATACATACAGGTAACTTCTTATACAGGTCATGATTTTAATCCAGAATGGAAAAACGATTCTACTTTATTGTTCATCAGCTCAAGAGAGAATAAGAAATACAATATTTTTTCAATACAGATAGACAAGGATGGCAATAAGAAATCTAATCCCATAAAACTAACCAATGAAATAAAGGGTGGAATCAGAAACTTTAGCTTAAGCAAAAATGAAAAAATTGCATATGAATATGCTAATCATATTGCTTTATTAGACCTAAATACAAAACAAAAAACAATTGTAAATCTTCACATCAACACAGATGATAGATTTGTAAATGAAGAATATAAAAATGTAAAAAAGGCTGCTAGCGAATATTCTGTTTCACCAAATGGAAAATACACCGCAATGGTTGTCAGAGGCGAAATATTTGTAACTGCAAACAACACTGGTTCTGACAAAACAATTAGAATCACCAATTCACCTTTCAGAGAAAGAGATGTAGAATGGATTGATAACGAAACATTGATTTTCACTTCAGATCGTGACGGGCAGTATGAGATGTACACTGCAAAATTCGCGGAGGAGAATCGCCCAAATATAATGGAAGCTCTTAGTTTTAATATCAAGAGATTAACAAATACAGAGGAAGAAGAATTTTCACCGACAATTTCTCCCAAAGGAAAAAAGGTAGTTTTTACTAGAGGTACTGGTCAATTAGTATTAGCATCTATTGAAAACGGAAAGCTTAAAAATGAAAAAATTCTAATTCAAAACTACTCCTCTCCTTACCAAATATCATGGAGTCCTGATGGAAATTGGATTAGTTTTGTAATGAGCGATTTGGACGATAATAAAGATGTATATATCAAAAACATTAACACTAATGATGCTCCAGTAAATATAAGTATGTTCCCTCTAATGGACACTAATCCTGTATGGTCTCCTGATGGATCTAAATTAGCATTTATTTCTATCAGAAATAATGGGGATAGTGATATATGGTTTGTTTGGTTGAAAAAATCAGACTGGGAGAAAACTAGTGCTGATTGGAAGGAAGAAGCTACAAATAAAAAAGAAGAACTTAGTGCTTCTAAATCTATTAATTCGAGTAAATCAGAGGCTAAGTCGAAATTGGCAAAAGCAATGCAAATCGACCTTGAGGATATCCACGAGAGAGTAGTTCAAGTAACAGGACTCCCAGGCAATGAATATTCTTTGAAAATTTCAAAAGATGGGAATAAATTCTATTTTGTAACCAATGCCAACAGTCGAAGAACATACAAAGCTCAAAGAGATTTGTTTTCTATTAACTGGGATGGTACCAAACTGAAACAAATCACTCAAAAAGGTCAAAAGCCATACTTAATATCACTAGACAATTCAGGCAAATATATCTATTTATCAAAAAGAGGTGGTTTGAATAGATTGAATACTAAAAATAATAATATTGAATCAATCCCTTATAATGCACACTTAAGCATTAATCATAAAAAAGAATTAATGCAAATATTTGAAGAGGCATGGAGAGCTATTGATGTTGGTTTCTATGATCCAAATTTCCATGGTATTGACTGGGATAAAACAAAAGAAACCTACAAGAGATATGCCTTAAATGCTTCTACTAGAGAGGACTTTCAAGATGTAGTTAACTTTATGTTAGGTCAAATCAATGCCAGCCACATGGGATTATACAGACTAAGCAGCAGAGGTACTGACGAAAATCCAAAAGAAAAAACAGGAATTATAGGTGCTGAAGTAATTTCATTAAATCAAGGTGTAAAAGTTATAAATGTAATTGAACACAGTCCTGCTGATAAAATTGCATCTAAACTTAATATTGGAGACATAATCATCTCTGTTAATGGACAAAAGATTCATAATAAAATGAATTACTTCTCGACATTTAAAAATACGATTGGAGAAAAAGTATTATTGAAAGTAAAAGGTAAAAATGGTAAAATAAGAGAAGTTATAATTAGACCAAAAAGAAGTATTCGAAATGACCTATATAATGCCTGGGTGAAGGAAAGAAGAAGATTAACTGAGAAGTATTCTAATGGTAGATTAGGCTATCTTCACATAAAAGGTATGAACTGGACTAGTTTTGAACAATTTTCAAGAGAATTAGCGGTTTGCGGTAAAGGAAAAGAAGGAATCGTTATTGATGTTAGATACAATGGCGGCGGATGGACTACTGACCACCTAATGGCTGTACTAGATGTGAAACAACATGCCTATTGTGTTCCTAGAGGTGCTTCATCTAATATTAATAATGTCAACAAATTCAAATCTCACTATCCTTTTGGTTCTAGATTGCCTTTTGCATCTTGGACAAAACCTTCTATTGCTATGTGTAATGCAAATAGCTATTCAAATGCTGAGATTTTCTCACATGCATATAAAACTCTAGGCTTAGGAACTTTAGTTGGTATTCCAACATTTGGCGCTGTTATTTCAACTAGTTCCAGAAGATTAATTGACGGATCATATGTACGTCTCCCATTTAGAGGATGGTTTGTAAAAGGTTCGGACTTAAATATGGAAAACGGACCTGCTGTTCCTGATGTTATTATCGATAATACTCCTGATTATAGAACTATTAAAGAAGACCAACAGTTGAAAAAATCTGTAGAGTTATTATTAAAACAAATTGATAATAAATAGTTTTAGATTATCTAAAATTAAAAATACTGTTAAGGGCTGTTTTTATTAACAGCCCTTTCTTTTATCCCTTTCGATATTAACTAAGTAAATCTAATCTCTATGAATTAGATATAGATGTCGTTTCAAATTTAAAAAACATGCTTTGATAGTTTTATTTAAAAAACTTAATCATATGTTTTCAACTAATAATCTAGCTATTAATATCAATACTCCTATCAGCAACAATTTCTGAGCATTAACACCTGTTTTATATTTTGAGAAACACCAACCATGTATTCAAGTCAATCTAAGCTTGAAAAATTCTATATCAAAAATATCCTTGCCTAGAACTGAAATCTTTTATCTTAAGATTGAAATATTATTACGCTCTACGGCGATTTCATCGCCGATTTATACACTAAAACATCAATTAATCTATTTGATTTTATAAATTTTACATTTTTAACTTAAGTGTTAAGAGTTATGTATATCTCAGATTCAAAACTAGAAACTTCCTCTTCTATTATTAATTATCCAATGGATATTGAATAGCTTTCACCGTTAATGGTTGGTGAGCTGCAATACCTAATTTTACTATGCTTTTGAACCTTTAATATATATCATAATTAATTATAGACTTTTATAAATCAGATAATTCATATATCCTTATTAATTAATCATTTTGAATTTGGAATGTAAAATAAAGATGCTCTATATTGACGGAATAGCCTACTATCTAGATTATTGGACAGCTTTCACCGTTAAGGGTTGGTACGCTGCATTGCCTAATTTTACAATACTTTTGGACCTCTCGTAGATATCATAATTAGTTTTAGACTTTTATAAATCAGATAATTCAAAT
>JAOARN010000146.1 GCA_025210485.1 Marinifilaceae bacterium
CAAAATTAGAAATATATCTCCAGAAATAAACATAAAGAATAGCGGAAGCTATAAATTACATAATCTCAAAAATCTACAAGAGCAAGACTTAAAAATCTCAAAACCGCTGTAAATTCAGGCAACACAGCCCACCAACCCTAAACAGTGAAAGCAATTCGATAACATTATACACTTTATATACTCTTGGTATCTTCAACCAACTAAAAAAACACCTACAAACTATAAAAATCTTAAAAATTTGCAGATGTATTTATTTTGACATTTCTCCAAAAAGCTATTAAATAGTAGATCTCAAGACATCTTGATTTAGCGAATAAAAACTTCTAGATACTTACTTAGATTTTTATATTTCTAAAATCAATATGTTTTTTCGACATACTAAATCCAGCAAAAACACCAAAGCCGTTTTCTATATTATTAAAAACCTGAGTAGGTTCAGCATAATAGTCCTCATTATTTTGTTTTTGTCTAAGATATGAAACTATAAATTTATAATAGTTTTTACTTATAGACATTAAATATATTGTTAATCCAAAATTCTCTCCCGCCTTAACGGCATTTGAATATCTTATCTTCATTGTATATTTTTCACCATCAAAATATTTGTCCGAGAAAATATATCGCTGACCAGTTGATAAGTTACCTACTTGATAGTATGAATACTCGATAGAAGGATCATCCGTTTGCATCCAACCTAGAGCCTGTGCCCAGCCTTGTTTATCATCTTTATCCGTATATTCTACACTATTAAATGCTATTATATAGAAATTATCTTCATCTTTTTTGTCCTCAAAATCCAAACTCAATTCAAGCCCATCATCATTATATTCACCTGTCAATTGAGTGTATCTCATATTTGAAATCTCAAAATCGACAGCTTCAGGAATCACATCTTCTGCTGTAATCTTTTTCCCATTATAATCAAGTTCTAATTTATATTTTCGACCTTGTTTAGGCGTAAAACCCGCCAAACTATATGATTCGGGTATCTCGCTTGCAAAACCTGGCTTACTGTATGCTGATTTTATACTAAGTTCACCTAGCAGTTTATCATCTTCATACAATTTAGGTTTAATAGCTTTAACTTGTTTGTAAGTCACCGTATCAAACATTGAAACCGAATTGGAACTTTGTACTGTAAAGTCAGTACTAGGTGAGAAAAAAGAGTTAATCACTAGATTGTCTATCTTAGGTTCTTCAGTTTCGACACAAGAAAACAAAAATAAGAAACCTATTAATTTTATATATTGCTTTAACATATTTACTAAAATTTTAAACTATAATTAAATGAAGGTAGAATACCAAACAAACTTTTTTCTTCTAATGTTTTTGTATCAATATAATAATCACCTGCCTTAACAGCCTTGTCTTTCACAGATATTTTGTAAGGATTCTTACGATTATATGCATTGAATACACCAAACGATACGGTATGAGTAATATTATTAATCGTTTTGGTATAGTTGATTGCTAGATCGAGTCTGTGATATGCAGGCATTCTATAGTTATTTCTTTTTTGATAAATAATATCATCAGCTGATGATACATTTGAATTAAATGTCATTGGGCTCTTATACTTAACCAATCCAAGAGTTTCGGCATTACCAGTACGATATTTCCACACCGAAGAAACCGACCAATTATTTGTAATATTATAATTAAGTACAATATTTGCATCATGCCTTCTGTCATATTTATATGGAAATTCTTTCCCATTATTTATATTATCAAACTGACGAGTACTTTCAGCCAATGTGTAGGCAATCCATCCATTTAGTTTTCCTTTCGACTTTTCTAATAAAAACTCAACTCCATAACTTTTTCCCTTACCTTGCTCTACCCTATCTTGCCATGAATCTTTTGCAAAAAAGGAAGCCGATTCAGAATACTCCAATACATTATCCAGTTTTTTATAGTAGGTCTCCGTTGAAAAGCTATATTTCTTGTTGATTTTCCATTTAAATCCTAAAGAAGCTTGTTTGGATTTAGCAGGTAATATTTTATCGGTTGCTGGCACCCATATATCAGAAGATAAACTTATACGAGAAAATGACAGTAGCTGTGAATACTGTTGCATAAATGCAGCACCACCATTCAATTGAATTTTATCACTCAAATCATAATTAAACGACAGTCTAGGTTCAATGGATTTATAATCCTTATTATTAACAGAAAACATTGACAAGTGACCACCAATATTAAATCCTAATCTCTGACTCAAACTTATATCATCCTCTAAGTATACATTATATTCATCAGCCTTAATCAAATCCTTTTCTTTAACTTTCTTTTTTATATCCTTTCCAGAAATATATTTTTTTGAATTCATTCCGGTATTATATTCTTGCTTAGAATACTTTAAGCCAAAACGCAAATTATGTTTATCCGATAAGTAGTAAGAAAAATCTAAACCTGCACTTAACATATTTATACCTGTTTCGACCTTATTTGAATATTCCTTTGTTTCAGTCGAGCTATCTGTTTCATATTGATTTCGAACTGATTCGTCGTTCATATAATCGTAACTACTATATGAAAGGCTTGTATTTAAAAACAAATTGGATGACAAAAGCCAATTCCATCGTAAACCATAAATACTATTTCCCCAATTTACTTCAGTTTCCTCTTCATTAACTAATTTCTTATCGCCTTGGTTTGCTTGATCCTTAGACGAGCCGCTGTCTCTGCCCTTATAGTAGCTCAAGTATAAGCGATGTTTGTTATTAAATTTATGATTTATTTTGGCATTTATATCATAAAAGTAATAATTGGAGTGATCATAATCATTTAGATTTGAAAGTATCTGGGATCCAAACAAATCTAAATATGTTCGGCGAGCAGATACAAAGAACGAGGTTTTATCCTTAATTAGTGGACCTTCTAAATAAGCTTTTGAGGAAAGTAGTCCCAAACTCACACTTCCCGACAATTTTTTCATATTACCTTCACGCATATTCATGTCAACAACTGAAGAAAGCTTACCTCCATACCTTGCGGGAAATCCACCTTTTAGAATCGTACAATTCTTTATGGCATCTGCATTAAATACCGACAAAAACCCAAAAAGATGATTAGGATTATAGACGTTTACACCATCAAGTATGATTAAATTTTGATCATCACTACCACCTCGGACATACATACCTGTGTTCCCCTCACTTCCTTCAGATATCCCTGGTAATAGTTGAGCTGACTTCATTACATCTACTTCTCCAAGACTTGTTGGTAAAGCTTTAATTTTCTGCATCGATAAATTCATTCTCCCTATTGGATCCTTCGAATTTATCATATCCGAAGAACCTGCTTTTACAACAACCTCATTGATTTGGACATTTGGTTTCAATGCGATTACTAGACTTGTATCATTTGTAAAATTCACAGGTAAAATCAAGCTAGAATAACCAACAAACGAAACATTAATTTGCTTTGTGTTGTCAATATCAAAGGCAAAAAAACCATAATTATTCGTAGTTGTTCCTTTATAATTAGAACTATCATAAATATTTGCTCCAATCAGACGTTCGCCAGATTCGCCATCCTCAACATATCCACTTATTCTGATTTTCTTTTTCTCTTTTGACTTAAATAATACCACCGTATTCTGTTTGATCCTACTACTGATACCTATTGATTGCAACTGATTTAAAAAATCAGAAATGGAAATTTTTTGTGCTTTTAATTGAATTTCTTTTTTTGTATCTATTTGTGAACTACTATATGCAAAATCAAAGCCTAGTTTTTCTTTAAATTTATTTATGATAAAAATTATCTGGCATTTATTACGTCCAATATCTATTTTGGTTTGGTTATTAGCTTTTGCTTCAAGTGATTCAATACTAAAAACTAAAAGTAGAATTAGAAGCAAAAAATTGGTCCATTTATTCATATTCTTTAATTATTAAGATATTATTTTTTTCAACTATTTTTATTTGGCAACATAATTGGATAATCTCAATAATATCATCAATATTCTTTTCTCTGAATTCGGCAGTAAGCGGAATTATTTCTATTTTTTCATTGGCAAATTTGTATTTTATATTATATCCTTTCTTTAGTATTTTGAAAACATCGGACAATGAAGTTGACGAAAACTTATATATACCTGTCATCCAAGCAATATAATTCTCATCTTCTATATTTGTCTTTATCATCTCAGCTCTTCTACAAATTAGCTTTTCGTTTGGCAATAGAACAATACTATTTTCATCAAAATCAATTGATTCAACTCTTACCTTCCCTGTTTTAACAACGATTTCGGTATAATCAAGAAGTTCATTAATATCAAATGATGTACCCAAAACTGAAACTCGTAAATCTTTAAGTTTAACAGTAAATGGCCTTGTAGAATCTTTTGCTACTCTAAAAAAAGCATTACCACTCAGCTTTACATTTCTATATTCCGTATTAAATTGTTTGGGATATTCTAATTTTGCATTATAATTTAAATAGACAATGGAACCATCAGCCAGACTGACTTCTTTCACCGAATTTGGTTTTGAATTGATTACCATTCGATAATCTACTCCTTTGTCAATCATCAAAAACCACCAACTAGCGAGAAACATTAAAATAGATGCAGCTATAGTTGCAATACTAAAACCTATGCTATTTCGCTGCTTCTTTTTATTTTCAAGCAATAACTGTTTCCATGATTTATTCAAATCTATTTCATCTAAACATTTTACTGAAGATGAAATTTTCCAAATCCGTACATACTGATCATATGTTTGTTTGTTATCTGGTTTTTGCAACCACAAGTCTATTTTCTGCTTATCATCATCGTCTAGTTCGCCAAGATAGTGTGGTATAATTAAATTGAGATTATCCATAATATTGCCTTTATACAACTAAGACAAAAAACAGAATGGAAACACATATACTAATTTGTGTTTTTTTTGATCTTTTTTTCTAAACCAAAAAAGCCATCAACACAAAAACTTAGATTTCAGAATATTACCAAAGATTCAAAAGCTAAATATTTTTCAAAAAAAAACCATTATACTGAAATATACATGTATAATGGACAATGAGATATAGCTCAAGCATTTTATATTTAAAAGTCGTTGAGCTAAAAACAAAGCTTAAAACAAGAGTAATAGATAATTAGAATATGGATTTTGAGGATTATAAATTTCTTTTCTTAGGTAAGATAAAGCATTACTAATTTGAAGCTCGACTGTTCGTTTTGAGATGTTTAATTTATCAGCTATTTGTTGATTCGTTAAACCTTCGAACCTATTAAGCTTAAATATATTCTGACATGCATTAGGTAGTTCGGAAATAAGTTTAAACACATATGCTTCAAATTCAGCCTCCTCAATAGGATCTCTAAAATACGAAACATGATTCTCTTTTATTTCTGAAAATTGATTAGACTTAGACTTCAATTGATTAATACATGTATTTCGGATCGATTTAAATAAATAGGATTTATAATCTGATGGCTTGTATTTTGAATCTAATAATTTTACAAAGACTGCTTGCACTACATCTTTAGCTGCATCTTCGTCATTTAACCATTTGATTGCATATAATAATAAAGCGGGGAATAAATTTTTATATACGATTTCAAGTTTTGACACTCTATTCATAATTTACTTTTAATTTTCGACAAACCTACATAAAATTAAGTAATCTATAATGATTTTTAATTTAACTTTCAACTGTTTTTTTATGAAAAGTAGATATCCTAATGATACTCTAAATATTATGCTTTGTAAAATAAAAAATTACAAAGCAAGCCAATACAAGAAGCATTGCATTAAGCTTGCAAAAATTATTTTTAGTTTATCTTATAAATCACCTACTCGTCTCAAAAATTTACTTAGCATTTCGTTAGTAGCAATATTGAAAGAATATGTAAATTTCGATTTCTTCGATTTGGATTTCCTGTCCTTAAATTTCATATTCGATACTAGCTTATTAAATTCATCATAAGACGAAAGTACAAACATAACACCATGATGATATCTCAAATACAACCAATTATAATTATCAAATGTTAAATACAGATTTAATATATTTCCACTCGATTTTTTTCTGATTTCTATCTTGGCTTTTATTTTTTTATTTAAATAATTGGAACCAATATTTGCTAAAGCGACTTCCCCAAGAGATTGATATGATTTATCGTTTTGATTCCATATCCAATCGACATTATTAAAAAACATGGTATGTTTAAATTCCTTGGTAAATTTCTGCCCAAAATTGGTAGAGTCGATTATTGATGTTAGTTTCTTAGCCTTTTTAGCACCAAAGATATAATGCATATCACGACTGAATCTTTCTTTATTTATCTTATAATCTTCAAGCTTGGCAGCATTAAATTTTTCCACCAGCATTTTCATCGCATTCTTATCCAAAAAGAAATCAAGTCCAAACATAGTACTAAAAATAGCCTTTCGTTTACTCATATCATATTCAACAGTTCCCACAGCCCTTTGCTTGACAGCATCAGTAGGGACTCCAAAATCTAATTCTCCATAGGCTTTTATCTTCTTTGATTCGGGAAAAAACTGCAAATAGTCATCAACGCTATCCTTATTATTAATATACTTTTCGGATGATATGATATACGATTGATTTATGGTATCATACGACAAAAACCTATCCAAGTTAAGCATCGGGTTATCCTTATAGAACTTTCTTGAATTCAAAAACGTTCCATACATATGTGTAGAATCCCTGCATAAATATATATTACTAAACAGACGTTGCTTGCTGTGACTTAAAAGAACCGAATCAAAAGGAATAATCACCTTCTTGGAATCTATTTTGGTTTTAATTCTAAACCATTTATAATTATGTTCGCCAGCAGAATGAGTAAGTTTTGAAAATCCCTTAAAGAAAAACAATGAATCATCAGATTTGAAATTTGCTTTTCCAAAAAATCGGAAATCATCGGAGAGATAAAACATCTGATCCAACTTAACAGAAGCCTCGCCATAAGTTTTAGATAGAGAATCAACCATAACAGTATCCACATTTAAAACATGTTTGGCATTTGACCAATAATCGATTTTAGCCTTCGCCGCATACGAGTCTTTTGATTTTATTTTTACACTTGCATCATAAAGTTTATGAAATTGGTTAATAGTATCTATTACAATCCTAGCGCTATCAAGACTTTTAATAATCCCATTTTTTTCGATTCGCATATCTCCGTTTTGCGGAATTATGTTTACATCTGCCACCTTAAATTGATTTACAAATTTGGCATCCAAAACATAGCTGTCTAAATTATATGAAGCATTAGAAGATCCAAAACCAATGAAATTTTGATTTGACTTTAAGGATACGAAGCTCCCATTGTACTGTGTCAAAGAATCATTCTGCTGATCAAAATATTTTTGAAAAATCTCTTTCTTTTTTAAATCTCCAAACTCTATGCTTCGTTCGTTGATATTCCATCGAAAACCTATATTTTCCACTAGATATTTATTAATCCCCAATTTTGTTTTCAGATTATTTGATTTTAAATAAAAATCAGCAGTCATATCTTCTGTATTGAAATCGACATTTGTATTTTCGGTACTAATAATTTTAAAAATCTTGGTAGAATCTACTAGACTAAACTGAGCTTTATCGGTAAAAAACTTTGTGCTATTAAGATAAAACAAATCTGATTTAAGTTCAGAATCATACATATTCATCTTCCCTGCTGCCAGTATAGAATCCTGAGCTAATTTTATGATGCCATCAAATTCAATATCATTATTGTATAATAGAAATTTCGATTTTGTATTTTCAAGTACCGTGCTACCCGCTTTAGGATACCAGGTAGTTTTCAAATCCTTACCTACCAAATATGGCATATTCCCCACTTGATCCTTTTTAATACTATACTCCCTTGCCAAACAGCTAGCTTTATTTGGTAAAAAATGAAATTCATCAGATTCGACATGAGTAGCCAATAAATCAATTTTACCCTTACCTCTTAAGCCGTCATGGTCAAGATAAATAGAATCATGAAAGACGCCCTTTTCATAAATAGTTATACCTTCGGGTGGAGTATAAAACTCAAAACCTAAAGTATTATCTTTCATTAATTTAAGCGTATCACTAATTACAGGAAGAATACCAGCAGAGTGGAATTTACCTCCAAGTTTTATCTTTTTTGTATCGAGTTTGTTTATACCTTTTATCTCATAAGGTTCAATCACAAATTTAACATCACCTTTCTTGTATTTTGGTCCTAGGTCATAATATACATATGAATTCCTTCTACTTTTAAACATTGGATAATCAGGCAAGTCTTTCTTTCCTGATTTATTATCTTTCTGATTTATAACTATATCACCCGTACAATTTTGAATGGTAGTTTGTATGGTTTTTATTTTCGTTTTACCAAACTTTGCCAACTCTTCATCTACCATATGAATTCGAATAGAATCAACTTTTGTAAGATTAATTTCATAATTATCATAATTGAAATCAAAATCCTTCCCATAGAAAAAGAATAAACCAGCCGAGCAACGACCATCAAATTTAATATCCCTATTTTTTTTCATAGTCATCCTTTGGTTTTTCGGGAAAATATACACTGTTTGAGCACGACTTACATCGATTCGCGAAACTCCAAAAAAGACAAGGTTTTTATTATCGACATGAAATACAGCGTCGTCCTCGCCTTTCTCTGTGGTACATGTAAAGTAAAGTGCATCATAATCTTTTTTCCCAACGCTGGATTTAATATAATCGAGCAATCTATCCTGTATTGTAATCTGATCGGTAGCCGAATCATATAAAACAAAACCATCGAAAGACAAGCCTATAACTTGTTGGCGTATCATACTAGCTGGTTTTCGCAGATAGTTAGCATAATCGACACAATCAATTATCTTAGAACCATACATTTTAGAGCATTTCTTTAATGCTAATAATGGATTAACATCATCCATTCCCTGATATTTTCTATACCTCTGAGAACTAAAATAATTAAGAGATTCATAATAGGACGAATTGGATGATTCTGTTTTATTCTTGCCCATATGAACAAAATCTTCACCTATTATCCATTTCATTTTGGTGAAACTCATTAATATTTTATGATAATTATTTATAAATGGGCTCTTCGACATACCACGTCCAGATCTAGTCAACTCTACGGTATTAGTCTTTAATTGATATTTAAAGTCGAGTCCTGGATGATATATATATGTAGAATCAATAAACATATACATCTTGGATTTATTGCTATGCACCGAATTCTTGGCAAGTGCAAAATAACTTGATTGGATTTTATAGAAGGCTTTATTCTTTCTTTTAATGATAATTTCACCTATACTATCGTTTATACTCTTTCCTTCAAGCTTAAAACCCTTTTTAACAATTGCTCCTTTGTATACCAAACCAGGATAAAGTTTATCGATTTTGAGATCGGATTCATACGAATAGAATTGTGGATATATAGACTTCTTTGCAGATTTTGAATGATTTAATTTCAATTTCAGTTTACCAATATTTCTTTTCGAACCAAACAGGTTGGTATTAGAATAATATGCACTATCCGTTTCACAACTACTTCGAACTAAATTAAAATGATATGATTTTATTTCAGCAAATTCGTTATTTAAAGAATCTGTTTTCGTTTTTTTCCAATGCAATTTTCCTCCTTGACCAGTCCATTGTTTATCCAAAATATTTAAAACTCCCTTTGTTTTATGAATGGTGTAACTATCATTTTTGGACGAACATAACAAATCAATCATATCGAGTTTTACAAGAAGCTTATCAGCTTCTAAATAATACTTTATGTTATTTATATTATCAGTTTGCCATTTAATGGTATTGGACTTAAATAACAGATTGTCATAATTTAACAAAAAGCTACTTCTATTAAGATGTGATATTTGGACTATTTTAGTTTTCTTAAGTGATAATATCTTTGCGTATGCACTTAGCCATGATTTAAAAGACGAATAATTTATATCTTTAAAAGCAAAACTAGCTGCGGCATTCAAGAAATTATAATTATCAGGATAGCTTCTACATGATTTTTGTTTCATTTTATGAAGCGACTGCAAGACCAATATTTTATCCGCTGATTTATAGTAGCTTGAATTAAATATTGAATCAAGATTAAGAAGTTCTTTCGACTTTTTGTTCTTTTTCAGATAAGCTACAGAACTATTTATTTCCTTTGAAAGAAGAATATCAACACTATCCACAGGTATGGATTTCTGACCCAGAATGATCTTTGGGCTATTAAAAAATATTATTGAACAAAGAATAAATATGTCTCTGATATATTTAGAAACAGGTAAATAGGAAGACAACATAATAAGCAATTAAAGTAGTATTATTTTTGTTTTGTATCAGAGAGTAAAATTAACAATATATAGCAAAACTAAAATTATTTTATTGTTTAATTTAAGCTTTTTAATATTCGGAAGTACCCTCACTTACTTATGATAACTTACATATTTTTTTTAGTATAATTATTAATATTTATTAGTAAATATCAGAACTCAAAAGTCAGAGGTGACTTTTTTTATAAAAAAAGACATCTTACCAAAAAACACAATTAACTCATACACATCATAATTCTTCCTATATTATTTATCAACATCATACATCCGGCAAATTTAAAAGAACAATTTCAGCATAGCTTACGTATAAGATTAGAAAGAATCATAAAAATACAAAAGCAATGCAATTAGAAGAGAAATCTACAAATGATGGATATCTAAACAATGAAACTAACATAGAGACAGTCAATATAATAGAACTCATTAAGACAACTGAATTCAAGCCCTTGAATGAAGAAAAATTTAATGAGATTTACACCAAATTTGGTATCCCTCAAAAGTCAGAAAATTGGAAGTTTATAGATCTGAAAAAACTACTCTCCAATGATAAAAACAAAGAAGATTACAACTATTTTCAAACTAAATATTTCAGTAAAATAATCCAATTATCACTTAAATACAATAGACTCATAGATTTTACTTATAAAGTAACAAGTCTATTATATAAAAATCATCCTAATGAGTCAATTTTCAAGCATTTAGCAGTATTAATAGGAAAACTTATCGAATCAAATTCCGAAAATGTAGTTGACAACGAAGTAAATGAAATAGACAAATTAACAAGTAATATAAACAAAGAACTGGAAAAAGAAATCAAAAACCTGAAAATTTCAATCGAAAATAAAATAGATTGGCACAAACATATTAAAACCAAACTTACAAAAATCATGAGTATGTTTCCTAAATCAATCAAAAAAAATGAGGATTCTCAAAATATCAATACTGGAAACACTGATTATCTATTAACAAAAACGAATATTGAATTAATGATTCACAAATCACCTTTTTGGAATTCAGAACTATATGAATTACTTATATCAAGCATTCAGTATTTTAGAAATAAGTTTAGCAAAGAGTCTAATATCGATTATTCTAGAAAAAAAATAATTGAGATTTTTAATAAAATATTCGACGAATTCAACCGTGTTTTATTCACCCACATATCTAATAATCACATAAATAAAATCACCACAACAATAAAAGAAAGCAATCAAAATGCAATTCCAAATATTTCTAAATTAAATCATACAACTCAGTATATGAATATACCAGATAGAGAATTGGAGGAAATATCGAAAGCATTTGCTTTTTTTAATTTGAGAGTAGACATAGATAATTTTGAACACCTAAAAAAATACGCTTTGATAGAAAACCTATCAGACTTAAAAAATGCGAATGCGTACTACAAAAAAACATACAAATATCAGGAAAATACAAAGGATTTTATTAATCAAATTATAGCTTCAACAAAAACTGAATTAGAGAAGAATAATTATTCATTCAATTTTTCAAACTACAAGCCGAGAAAGTAGCAATCAGTTATTTCAAAAAATCTAATATTTTATTAAAAAAATAAGAGTTATGTATATACAAAATCAAACTAATCAAAATCAAACTAATCAAAATCAAATCAATCAAGAAGAATATAACGATAAACATTTTAATAATCAGGAAATAACAAAAAATAAAAACCTAAATTACATTTCTGAATTAGACGAACAAAATATTTCTGATTTCGTTAAACATACAATAGAAATAATAAATAAAAACTTTGATAGTAGCTCCAAAGATATAAGCGACATAAAAAACACGTTATTAACTGAGTTAGAATCTATTGAAAAAAAAACAATAATAAATGAGTTAGAATCTATTGAAAAAAAAACTAATCTGAGTGAATTATCATTTTTAAAAATTGCAAACTTTGGAAATTTGATCTATTTGTATAATCACAACAAGGCAGAGTTTGAACATGAATTAAAAAACACAATTAGTAGACAAATAAACGCCACTCTATATATTTCTAAACCTGACATTTATGATACTTATTTAAAAGAATATGCAATATACACATATTCAGACTCTCCTATTAATATTAGCATACAAAAAATGCTTGAGGATATAACAAAAAAAGAAATTTACTCAAATACAAACACAGAAAATCAATTCAGATTATTTTCAATATTCAAACTTATTTTCGAAGAAAAAGGAAGGGAACAGTCTATTTTACGTAATAAACAAAAACTAATAATAGATCTCCGTACACATACATGCATAGAATTTGATATCTATAGCAATTCCTTACTTTATCAGATGTATAAAAATCTACATCTCTTAATAGAAAATATTGCATGGAATGTTAAAGGTAAAATAAATGAAATGACACAGTTAGGGAAAATAGACAATATTTTAAATTCAGATTCTTATAAAAGCCTTGAAAAGGAAGTAAAATATTTTAATAATTTTATGACAGAAAATAATGAGATTAAAACTAGTGAAGATTTTTTAACATTTTCGTTCTACTTACAAAAACTAATACTATATATACAAGAAAAACAGCCAGAATTAATTAATCCTATGTGCAAAAACTTAAAAAAAACAGAGGGATTTGCTAAGTGTATTGTAGACTTTCTTAGTCAAAGGAATTATAAAAACACACTTAAACCACTAGTTTTAGAAGCATCAGAGGTGAACGAAATTAATTCTGCTATAAAAGCTTGTAGTATAAAATTTGACAAAGTTGTTTTAAAAGAAATTTTATCTGGTAAAACTAGTATTGATATATTAACTTCCAATTATAGTAAATTTAAAATAAAAGCAGACTACTATTTCGAAATTGAAAATTTCAAAACTTATATCTTAGATGAAATCAAATCTATAAAAGAACTAAAACAAGACATCCCAAACTACGATAACACTCTCAATAATTATTTCACGCTTAAGAATTTGCTAATTAAAATAAGAAATAGATTAAGAATAAATAATAGTGAAAATAACTACCACTGCTTTTTTAATTTTGTAAAAGAAGTTAACAAAACATACTCACAAAAGAGTATAAACAGTTTGATTAGTGCCATTAATAAAAATTTAAAAACAATAACAACAGATAATTTTAACGATGAATATAATGATTTAGGGATGCTAGACATTGATTATTTAATTAATCAAATATCTACCTCTATACAAAATCAACACCTATCATACTTTTTCACAAACAAAAAATCAAATTCGATATCTAATGAGATTTTATGCAATAATTTGAATTTCGAAAAAGGTACAATAACAAAATTTACAACTTCTGATTTTAAAAATATAGACTTCTCCAAAATAGGCCTCTTGCACGAGAAAATCAAAGAAAATCCTGAAGTTATTCTTCTTTATATACCCCCTACAAAATTATGGGAAAAAATATATGACTTATCAAAAGATCTGATAATAACCAAAACTCCAACAGAAGACAAGCTAAAGACAATAATTGATAGTATAAAAATAGAAATAATTGAAAATATTAAAACAACAAAAAAATCATATATAAATAAAAAGGGGAAGAAAAAAGACAAGAAAAAAGAAGATACAATAAAGACTTTTCTATTTATCTTAGAACACACTATACTAGAAACAGAGTTTACATTCAAGACAATTGAACCTATATTAAATAAATACAAAGAACTAAATAATTATAACGATGCTAATAGCTTTATGATAAATTTAGTTTCTAAATTACTAGAATCAATATTTATTTTTACCAAAGATAAATTTAATTCTAGTTTCACAAAACACGAATCCTTTTATAGTCAAAAATTATATGATGATATTGCCTATAATCAAATAATATTAGAAAATTGTGGAGGAGATTTAGTTAAAGCAAATAAAATTATTAACAAAATAAAAAATCATGAAAATCTCCGAGCTTTTTTAAATAATAACAAATTTGATTTATTAATAAACTGTTTAGACATATTTTCTGCTGAAGAACTCAACTACTTTACAGTCAATTACGGTATAGATATAATTACGTTTTTTTCTCAGGAAGAAGGAATACTAAAATATCTTACTACTATTAAAAATCTTAATATGTCAAAAAAAGACATCAATAAAGACTTTATAAATTTTATTAAAAACTATAAAGCTTCAGACGAAATATTATTTAGATTAAATAAATTAAATGTAAATTATAAAACACTAACTAATCACTATGAAATTTTAAAAACAATTGATAATTCCGATTTGGAATTATTAATACATATATATGATATTTATTATAATAAACAGGGTCAAGAGAAAAATAACATTTCAGAAAAAGAAATAACCAATTTTATAAATTTTCTTATTAATTTAAAAGATATAGTTTTTGAAGAAAATCAGATAAAAATAATTGAGCTAATAAAATCAAAAAAGCTATCGTCATTCAAAGATTGCATATCACAAATATTAAAAGAATATGATTCTCCTATCCAATTTACAAATTGGATTAACATAATCAGAATAGCTAAAAAATATAATTTGATTACATTAACACCAAGAAAATGGAAAGAATTAAGTGACAACACCTATGAGTGTATAGTAAAAACAAATATTGATGAAGTTGAAATATGTATCCACTATCATCCCACAGCTACAAAACCTAACTCAGATGCACCATATGCATCGAATTTACATGCAAAAAAAACGAATCCGGACAGATATGTATATCTCGACGAAGCACAATTAGAAACAGATTGGAACATTACAACCAGCACAAAGACGCATAAAAACAAACACAATAAACACAAATAGACTAGAGGATTAAATAACAATCAATTCGTCATTCTTGTTATATTTATTGGACATGTCTATGCAGAGTTTGGAATTTAAAAGCACCAAACTTTCATTAACTCGCATAGCCAAATCCGTAATTTCATTTATATTTTTTTACCAAAATCTCAATTATGGTTTTGGCGATTACTTTTTCTTATTCTAAATTTTCAAGCTAGCACGAAACCCAAATTCCGCATCAGCTATGTATATCAATAATGCAATAGTAATTTAATTTATTATTATACCGACACAAGAAACTTATCATAAAAAAAGCTGTATCCAAAACAAATGGACACAGCTTTTTAAATATTATTGTTTCGAGAAATCTATTTTTTTTCCTCAATCACCATCATCACATCACCTTTAACAACAGAATCGCCTGACGCAAATTTAATTTCTGTAACAACTCCCTCGATAGTTGATTCAATATTATTCATCATCTTCATTGCTTCGAGAACTACAATGGTTTCTCCTGGGCTAACATTATCGCCAACTTCTTTTTTGTATTCCACTATCATTCCAGGAATAGGCGCAACTACACTACCTGAAGCTTCTACCTCCTTAACTTTCTTGTTCTTTTTACGAGATTTTCTTTTCGATTTACCTTTAGTTTCAGTATCTTCTATTTCAACCGAAAAGGTTTGTCCTTCAACCGTTACTCTCAACTCTCGTTTACTACCTTCGCCTGAAGCTTTTGAAGTCAGCTCTCCTGAAAGAGCCTTGCGTATAAGCTCCTGCTCCTTCTCCACCATTTCCATTGTTTTAGCTTTAACATCATCTGGTACTTGAGCAATTCCATACTTCCAGTTCAAAAATCTCTTTCCTGTAACTGGATACAAAGCAACAATCAACTCATCATCAATATCTTTTGCCAATCCATCTACATCTTTTTGAACCGTTTCTAATTCTGGTTCAAGTATTGATCCTGGACGACAAGTAATAGGCATTTCACCACGAGGATAATCCTTTAATGCTTTTCTTTGTACATCAATATTGATAGGGTGAGTAGTTTTCCCATACAAACCATAACATAAATCTTTTACCTGTTCTGTAATTTGAGAGTACTCTCCTTCTTCCTTATCAAACAATACATTATTTACTGTTTGCACTCCAACAATCTGAGAAGTAGGCGTAACCAACGGAATCTGTCCAAGATCTTTTCTAACCTTTGGTAGTTGACGGAACACTTCTGGAAGCTTATCAAGTGCATCCATTGCTTTCAATTGATTGACCAAATTAGATAACATTCCACCTGGAGTTTGATGCAACATCACATTGATATCAATTATTGAATATTTTGGATTATTATCTAGGTGGCGATATTTTGGAATATGTTTTTCCATCTCGTCTGTTATAGCAGTAATCTTATTAATATCAAGACCAGAATCACGATTTGTTCCAAGTAAAGACATAATAATAGGTTCGACAGCTGCATGCGAAGTTCTATAAGCATAAGGAGCCATACAAGTGTCAACTATATCAACCCCAGCCTCAATCGCTTTAAAGATAGATAGGTCACCCATTCCAGACGTAAAGTGGGTATGTAGATTCACAGGAATATCTGTAAATTTCTTTATCTCGCGCACTAAATTATAAATATCATATGGGGCAATTAAACCTGCCATATCTTTTATACAAATAGAATCCACACCAAAGCTAACAAGCTCTTTAACCTTTCGCAAATAATATTCAATATTATAAACCTCACCTCCCAAACGTGGCTGATCTAAAGTATAACAAACCACTCCTTGAAAATGTTTTTTATTATCTTTTATAACTTGGGCAGCAGTTTCAAAATTTCTAAAATCATTTAATGCATCAAAGCATCTAAAGATATCCATTCCGTTGTCGATAGACCTCTGAACAAAAGCTTTAACAACATCATCAGAGTAATTACGATATCCAACAACATTTTGACCTCTTAACAGCATAAAGAATGGAGTCTTAGGCATATGTTTCTTCAAGGTACGTAATCTTTCCCATGGATCCTCTCCTAAATAGCGATGCATGGTATCAAAAGTTGCACCACCCCATGTTTCGATAGCATGATAACCTACCTCATCAATCATTTCTGCAATTGGCAACATATCCTCTGTACGTCCACGAGTTGCAAATAGTGATTGATGACCATCACGCAAACTACAATCTTGAATTTTTATTGGGTTGTCGGCCTTAGGACGATCAGCATTATATTTTAATTGGGCCATTTCAAGGACCCCGTGTTTATCGAAATTCATACTCTTATCTTTTTTTTGGTTAGTTTAAATTTGGTCTAGATATTCAGATTATGTTTGCCTCTACTTTGTACAAAGGCTCTAGTTTTCATTATCTGTTTTCTTCCCATCTGTGACCAGTTGCTGCTTTTCTTTTGCTTTTGCTCTTGAGATCTCTCTTCTTCTAAATAATGAGCAACGGCAGCCAATACGACTTTCTTCTTTTCACCTGTCATAGTTCACTATTTTACAAAGGTATATTACCATGTTTTTTGGGTGGAAGTATTTCTGATTTAGTAGACATTGCCTCCAATGCATCAATTAATCTTATACGTGTCTCGCTAGGCAAAATAACATCGTCGATATATCCTCTACTTGCAGCTATATATGGCACATTGAAAGCATCCTCATATTCCTTAATTTTCTCCTCTGTTTTAGCTTTAGGATCCTCAGATTCCGCAATTTCTTTTCTATAGCTCGAAATTACCTCAACAGCACCTTTGGCACCCATAACTGCAATTTCGGCAGTTGGCCATGCAAAAACCATATCAGCTCCAAGAGGTCGTGCACACATTGCCAAATACGCACCTCCATAGTCTTTTCTTGTAACTACAGTTAATTTAGGTACGGTAGCCTCCGAATAACTCCACAATAATTTAGCACCGTGTCTAATAATACCATTCCACTCTTGTTCCACTCCTGGTAAATATCCAGGTACATCAACAAAAGTAATCACAGGAATATTAAAGGCATCGCAAGTACGTATGAATCGACTAATCTTATCTGAGGCATTAATATCCAGACAGCCAGCCTGTATCATTGGTTGATTCGCAATTATACCGACAGCTTTATTATTAAGGCGGCCAAAACCTACTATGGCATTTTCGGCATAATGTTCATGAACTTCACAAAATTCAGAATCATCAAGTACCTCCTCAATAATTTTCTTCATATCATAAGGTTGATTACTCTCGTCGGGGATAATAGTATCCAGAATATCACAAACTCTTTCTGGGTCATCATCCATTTCCTGTTCAGGCGCTTCTTCCAAATTGTTAGATGGCAGATAATCCAATAAATCGATTATCATTTCAATGGCATCCTCATCACTCTCACATGCAAAATGAGCATTCCCACTTTTGGTATTGTGCACCATTGCACCACCAAGATCTTCGAAAGTAGTTTGTTCTCCTGTAACTGTTTTAATTACGTATGGACTTGTAATAAACATATGACTTTGCTTTTTCACCATAAAAACGAAGTCGGTCATAATAGGAGAATATACAGCTCCTCCTGCACAGGGACCCATGATAGCGGAAATTTGAGGAATAACACCAGAGGCACGAGAATTTCGCATAAATATTTCACCGTATCCCTTTAATGCATCTACATTTTCTTCAACACGTGCACCTCCTGAATCATTCAATCCTACAATTGGAGCACCAGCTTTGACAGCAAGATCCATCACCTTACAAATCTTTGCTGCATGCATTTCGCCAAGAGATCCGCCCTGGGAAGTAAAATCTTGAGAAAATGCAAAAACTACTCTACCATTAACTTTTCCATGTCCAACGACAACTGCATCCGAATTAACATCGACTTTATCCATTCCAAAGTTTTTACATCGATGCTCAACAAACATATCTATCTCACGAAAACTTCCTTCGTCAAATAATACATCTAAACGCTCTCTAGCAGATAATTTTCCTTTGTCATGTTGTTTTGCTAGGCGTTTTTCACCTCCCATTTCTTTAGCTTTCTCCCTTTTCTTTTTCAAAAGGTCAATCTTTTCAGATACTTTCATATTTTATAAATATAATTAGTTTTCTAGGGTTAAAAAATACCGTAAGGGGTTTAAATACGATACAATTTCTTTGTTTAATTGTTTCTGAAAGTAGGTAAAATTAATTGAATTGACAATATTAAACATATAGAATAAACAGAAACATAATATATAACATAAAAACTGTTATATAATAATCCAAGTGAAATTTTGAGTAATTTAGATGAAAATCAATAGTTTATTTTCTACACTTCGTATTTCTGAACAGCTTATGATTTTTTTTCAAAAAAACAGTAGTAATTCTTATGATTAAATAAAATTGCAGCTAATTATATAATTTTATTAGTGCTTCAGGGATTGTATGAACAACAACAGTAGAGTCTGTCAAGAATTGGATTCAATCAAACAGGACAGGATTAAATGATTATACAGGACTTACAAGATTTTTTTAATCAGTAGATTCCGAAATCCAATATCCGAAATCAAAATCATCCTACCGATAACCAGGAACGAACAGAAGAATATAACTGGATTATAACTCTATTTATTGATTAGACAGAATTTGACACGATTAAATGGCCATACAAGACTTACAAGATTTTTTTAATCAGTAGATTCCGAAATCCAATATCCGAAATCAAAATCGTCCTACTGATAGCGAGGCACGAGCAGAAGGATCTAAAACAAGACAGGACGGAATATTTTTAATAACAAATGATATTAGGCTAAGCAATAAGTTAAAACTAACAGAACACCTAACTCTGTTAGTTTTAACATAAAAGCCTTATTTTGAAGAATAACATAATAAATCAGAACAAAGATTCATTATGCTATTATTTAGGATTCGGAAAGTTCTAATTGTAGATTTTTTTCAAATTCACATTCTCGATCAATATATATATGGCCAAAATGACTAATTCGATTATTCTCAGGAGGCAGTGACATATAATCATCTCCAAACTCCTCCACCAATACTTTTTTATAGTTATTGGGAACAGAAAACTCACCATCTTCAAATTTTATTCGTTGGGTTGGGAAAATATCTTCTTTAGTAAAAGTTTCACTTCCTGTATATAAATCCAATCCATGAACTAAATATTTTTTTGTCTTAGATTTCCCTAAACTCAAAAAATAGTTCGCAAGTTTAAATACATTTTGCTTACGAACAACAAACACAGCAAGATGTCTGAATAATTTCATGATAGCCCTTTTTGCTTTATTATCATATTTATAATAGAAAAAGTTCATCGCAGATTTAACTCGCTTAGGATGATTTGTTTCATCAATAGGAAAAATATCAAAGAAAACACCCATATGCCATTTATAGTCACTTTCCTTCTTTCCCTTTGCAATAGCAGTACTCTTACGATCGACAATTCTAATTATATTATTCTTAAATTTGGGAACCGTTTTCTTTGACTGAAAGAACAAGCTATCAGGCAACTCATCTTGAATAATTTCTTGTAATTTATCATAATCTTTTCGAGTCATACTAACATCTAAGTCATCATCCCAAGGTATAAATCCTTGATGTCTCACTGCTCCCAACAGTGTACCATAGTCAAGAAAATACTCTAAGCCATGTTTTTGACATATTTTATCAAATATTTTCAATGTACGCAGTAATACTAATTGAGCTTGTCTTAATGGAATATCTGAGTCGAATCTATTGTCTATAAATTCTTTATCATAATCTATAGTTTCCATATTATATAGTTATTTTATGTTTTACAAAATAATATTGAGTTTCGTATATTATATTAAATATAATTATCCTTTTGTGCTGCAAAAATAATAATTTAGCATTACAAAAAAATAGAAGAATACTTAAATCATATCTTCCTAGCATATAGACGGATAAACAAACGATCAAAAATCACACTATACCTCTGACAACAAACACATAAACAACAAAACAAATCCAAATAAAGAATTAATTTAAATAAACAGAACAGAAACTATTGAGATAAATTATTTATAACCACAGCTAAATTTGAAGCTAACATCTTAACAGCAATTGCGAACAAAATAACTCCAAAAAACTTACGTACAATAAATATTGTTTCTTTGCCTAAAAGTTTCTCTATTTTTTCGATAAACATAAGAACTACAAAAGCTAGGATTATATTAGCAACTAAACCTGTCATAATATTTACAACATGATAATCAGCACGCAATGAAAGCAATGCAGTTAAAGCTCCAGGACCAGCGATTAATGGAAACGCTACAGGAACAACACTTGAATTAGAACTTGAACTTTCGTTTTTAATAATCTCAACACCCAATATCATTTCTAAGGCTAGAATAAAAATAACGAAAGCACCCGCTACGGCAAAAGATGCTTTATCAACCCCAAACAAACGAAGCAAGGCGTCTCCAGCAAAGAAAAAACCAATAAAAAAAGCCAAAGCGACCAAACTAGCTTGTGGTGCTTTAATAGTTTTTTTCTGAGTTTTCATACTTAAAAAGATAGGTATAGAACCTGTAATATCAATAATTGAAAACATTACAATAAATGCACTCAGTATTTCAACGAAATTTAAAGAATTTATCATTTTATTTATTTTTTATTTAGATAAATCAGCACCATAGATACTGACCATAATTAAGAAATACAATATTAAAAACTACAAAGCCACTTATCTATCATAATATAGAGTTCAAACAGCTAACATATTTAAGCTAAACAATTATATTATTATATTACAAACACATGATTACAACAGACAAGATATTTAACATATTTTCCTCATAATGAAGAAAAAACTTTAGTCAAATTGAATAGAGGCTAAAAAAAAAGATAGTTTGATTTTCAGATAATTTAGAAGAGTAAAGAATTCAGATAAGATACGTCTATAATCATAATTAATTAAATTGCTCATAAGTTATACTTTTAATATTAAAATAGCTGCTTTATGAACTGCAACAATACTTTAATGTAACTAAGAGCTAGATATTTACTAAAGGAAATTAGTAAGATTGAATCTCAGACTTAGCTTTTTAACGCGAAAGCATTGTCTTTTCATTCTAGGCAGGTATCCTGACTTACACCATCCCATATCGTCCTTCCCATTTATTTTAGAATAAACAGTGAACATAATTGACACAGAATATAATAGTGCTTACAGTTGCGCGACAGTTCGTGATTTTCACACGATTCCCTTTTAATCAAACTCAAATTACTTGAGATATAAACCAAAAAATGAATAAGTAGTATAAAGAACTTTGATGCCGCAAAAGTAGTAGTTTTTTCTTGCTAACAAAAGATTTTATAAAGAATCTCACACCGTAATTTAAGTTTCAACACGAATAGCTTAAATGCAAAAGAGAGGTGCTTGTAACTTATCATGACAAATAAAAAAAGAATAGGCTTTCATCTGTAACAGCCATAGAGATTCAATATATACTTAAAAAATGATGATTAGAATCTAATCTAAAGAAACAAAAGCAAAAGAGCAAACTATTCAAATTTCAAGAAAACCAATGACCACTGGTAAATTCTTCATATTTCTAAGCATAGTATAATTCAAAAAATCTCATAAGAAAAAAACATTCTTAATATACACCGAGGAGCCATTGAAAACTCGGATGATATCAGCTTTTGACAGAGCACAGACCAAAGTGACCTAACGAATTACACTACAAAGGTTTATTTCGCAAATACCTAGCAATCACCTTCTCAACATAAACTTGATCTTTATTTAAATATTTAGCGATATCTGGTATCGGTAATTTATTCTTATACATCTCAATTATACTCTGTTCTATTCCTTTCTCCATTCCTTGTTCAAGACCTTGTTCAAGACCTTTTTTGAGTGCTTTTTCTTGTAATTCTCTATGCAGAGTTTTCTCTGTACTAACCATATCCCAATACCGATCATAATACTCAAGTTCTGCATCAGTATAATTACTTTCTTCAAGG
>JAOARN010000147.1 GCA_025210485.1 Marinifilaceae bacterium
AAATAAAGGATTTCAGATCTAGGTTAAGAGGGATTGCTGATACAGATTTCTTCCTCTTTAGATTAACAAAAATATACGCATGATAATTATCATAATTATAAACCTAAATTTAAATAAACCCAGAAATTGTCGGTGATCCTTTTTAAATTATTAACTTCACCCTATAAATAATATTGAATTTTATGAAAGCAATTATATTAGCAGGTGGCTCGGGAACTCGCCTATATCCTATTACAAAAGGAGTTTCAAAACAACTTTTACCTATTTATGATAAGCCGATGATATACTACCCTCTATCGGTTTTAATGTTGGCCGGAATTAGAGATATACTAATTATTTCTACGCCTGAAGATTTACCTAATTTTAAAAAACTATTAGGTTCTGGTAATGATATAGGTATTAATTTAGAATACGCAGAACAACCAAGCCCTGATGGATTAGCTCAGGCCTTTATTATTGGAGAAGAATTTATTGGTGATGATAATGTATGTATGGTTTTGGGAGACAATATCTTCTATGGTCATGGTCTTCCTGAGCTGTTAAGAGATGCTATAGTTAATGTAGAGAAATATAATAAATCTACAGTTTTTGGATATTATGTAAATGATCCAGAAAGATATGGTGTTGCAGAATTTAACACCACTGGAGATGTAGTTTCAATAGAAGAAAAGCCTGACAATCCCAGATCAAACTATGCAGTTGTAGGATTATATTTTTATACCAATGATGTAATTCAAATTGCAAAATCTATTAAACCATCTGCTCGTGGGGAACTTGAAATTACTACTGTCAATCAAGAGTACCTTAAACAAGACAGATTAAAAGTAGAACTAATGGGGCGTGGCTATGCATGGTTGGATACTGGAACTCATCAGTCGCTTCTTGATGCAGGGAGTTTTATTCAAACCATAGAATCACGTCAAGGTCTTAAGGTGGCTTGTCTGGAGGAGATAGCTTATAATATGGGGTATATTGATGCCGAGCAGTTGAAAAACTTGGCTCTGCCTTTAGCAAAGAATGGCTATGGGCAGTATTTGTTGGAATTAGTAAAGTGAGTATAAACTATGGCGAAGGATTTGGAAAACCAATTATTGAATTTCGCAGTGAATGTTATAAAAATGCTTAGGAGTTTACCAAATAATATTGATTTATTTCTTATCAGATTATAAAATCGGCAACTTCTATAGGTGCAAATTATCAAGAATCACAAGCCGCTTTTTCTAAATCTTATTTTGTACATAAAATATCCATTTCATTAAAAGAAGTTCGTAAAACAAGATATTGTTTAAAGATTATTATTGAATTAGATAATAAGTCTAACTTTTGGATTGTCTTAGAGAACGAATCTAAAGACTTAATGAATATTATTGGAGCAATTTACTCGAAATTATCAAGATTGAAATCGTAATTTTATTATTATTAATCATTTACGTTATTTTGTATCTGCTTTAAACTTTATACTTTTTTTTAAAAAAAAATATGTTATTTAAAAAAACACTCATCCCTGAGGTAATAATAATAGAACCAAAAGTATTCGGAGACGATAGAGGATATTTCTTTGAATCGTTTAATCAGAAAAAATTTGAAGAGAATATCGGTAAGATTAATTTTGTTCAAGATAATGAATCCAAATCTTCAAGAGGAGTTTTAAGAGGATTGCATTTTCAGAGACCTCCTTTTACACAGGCAAAATTGGTGAGATGTGTACAGGGTGAAGTTATTGATGTAGCGGTTGATTTACGTAAAGATTCACCTACTTATAAATCATATATAGCCGAAATTCTTTCTAGTGAAAATAAAAGACAATTGTTCGTACCAAGGGGTTTTGCACATGGTTTTGCAGTATTGAGTGAAACCGCAATAATAAACTATAAGGTCGATAATTACTATTCACCAGAACATGATTCAGGAATAGCATGGGATGATACAGAAGTAAATATAGATTGGGAAATTAATAAAGCAGAGGTCCTTTTATCAGGAAAGGATAAACTTTTAAAACCAATTCGTGACACTGAAATTCCTTTTTAGTATAATACATCGCTTTAATTTTTATAAGTTAAATATCGAAGATTTAGAATTTAGGAGTGAGGAATTTTTCAACACTTATACCTTAATATAAACCTACTTTATGAAAGTATTAATAACAGGAGCAAATGGACAGCTTGGTTCTGAAATAAAAAACTTAAGTCTTCAATATGCTGAATTAGAATTTATATTTACCGATTATGAAGATTTAGATATCTCAGATTTTGATTATTTGGAGCAATTTGTACTTAAAAATAAGCCTAATTTTATAATTAATTGCGCAGCATACACAAATGTTGATCTTGCTGAAAAAGAGTCTGAAATAGCATTTGAAATTAATTCAGAATCCGTGATGAACTTGGTTGCAGTAGCGGAGAAATATCAGCTAAAGCTAATACATATATCGACAGATTATGTTTTTGATGGAACAAATAATAATCCTTATTCCGAAAATGTGAAAGTTTCACCAATTGGAATTTACGGAAAATCAAAGCAAAGAGGAGAACAGTACGTGCTTGATTCGAGTTCTGAATCAATAATTATTAGAACTTCATGGCTGTATTCTAGTTTTGGGAATAATTTTGTAAAAACCATGATTAGGCTTGGTAGAGAGAGAAAAGAAATTAATGTAGTAGCTGACCAGATTGGAACTCCTACATATGCCAATGATTTGGCTAAAGCCTGTTTGGATATCATATCGAAAGAAGAAGGAATTAATAAAAATGGAAAAATTTATCATTTTTCGAATTTAGGTCTAGCTTCATGGTATGACTTTGCAGTAAACATTATGACTATAGCTAATTTAGATTGTAAAGTAAATCCAATATCCACAGATCAATATCCAACTATAGCTAAAAGACCAAAATATTCCGTATTAGATAAGTCAAAGATAATGGCAGATTTTAATATTGAAATTCCTTATTGGCGAGATAGTTTAATAAATTGTTTGAAAAGAATGGAGGTATAGGAATTCGCTTTATACATTTGATATTTTAAATAAAAAAATATAGAGAATATTAATTTATCTTTATTATTGATAGAGAATATAATACGTAAGAAAATGTATAGTTAAATTTGTGAATTTGAAATAAACCTCAGAATTTTATAAGAAAAACATGAAAAATATATTAATAACTGGAGGTGCTGGTTTTATAGGCTCTCATTTAGTAAGATTATTAGTTAATAAATATCCAAATTATAATATTATCAATTTAGATAAATTAACTTATGCGGGAAATCTAAATAACTTAAAAGATATTGAAAATAAGCCAAACTATAAATTCATAAAGGCTGATATTTGCGATTTTGATACAATTAGCAGTGTCTTTAGTAAGTATTCTATTGACTCTGTAATTCACTTAGCCGCCGAATCACATGTGGATAGATCAATAAAAGATCCATTCTCTTTTGCACAAACAAATGTAATGGGAACATTAAGCTTATTGCAAGCTGCTAAGCATAAATGGGACAATGATTTTGAGGGTAAACTATTTTATCATGTTTCCACTGATGAGGTATATGGTTCACTTGGTGATGAGGGATTTTTCTTAGAAACAACTCCTTACGATCCTCATTCACCATATTCTGCATCTAAGGCATCATCTGATCATTTTGTACGAGCATTTCATGATACATATGGTTTACCAACAGTTATTTCTAATTGTTCAAATAATTATGGACCATACCAATTTCCTGAAAAATTAATTCCTTTATTTATCAATAATATTTGCAATAATAAAGCTCTACCCGTATATGGTAAAGGAGAGAATGTAAGAGATTGGCTATTTGTAGAAGATCATGCCCGAGCAATAGATATTATCTTTCATAAAGCTAAATTAGGAGAAACCTATAATATTGGTGGATTTAATGAGTGGAAGAATATAGATTTGATTAAAGTAATGATAAGAACTGTAGATAAGTTTCTAGGAAGAGATGAAGGTAGTTCTGAAAACTTAATTACTTATGTAAAGGATAGAGCTGGTCACGATTTGCGTTATGCTATTGATTCTTCAAAGCTCAAAGATGAATTAGGCTGGGAACCATCTTTACAATTCGAAGAAGGAATAGAAAAAACGGTAAAATGGTATTTGGATAATGAAAAATGGCTAGAGAATATTACTAGTGGTGATTATCAGGGGTATTATAAGGAGTATTATACTGATATGTAAAATGTATTTGCTTTAAACTATTATTTTAGGAGATTGTATTCTAGTTTTTTTGCTGTGTTTATTGTTGGATAATCTGTTTTAATATCTTACCTCAAGTAATTCTATTTTATCTGAACTGATGCTAATATTATTTAAATTACTAGGAATTAGAAAGCAATCTCCTGATTTTATTGTAGTTTCATAATTATCTGTTTTTATTATTCCTTCCCCTTTAAGGCAAATGAAAATTTTAAAACTATTATTATTAGGGTAATATATTTGTTTATATTTTGTTAAAGTAATTTTATTTATTTTAAAATAATCAGAATCGATAATATTGTCGCGAATCTCGCACTTAGTGTTTATTTTGGGGATATCTCCATTTTTATGAAATTTTATTGCATCAAATGCTAAATTTCGGTGCAACTCACGTTTATTCCCATCTATATCTTGTCTATCCCAGTCATATATTCTATATGTAATATCAGAGCTTTGTTGTATTTCAACTAGTAAAGTTCCTTTACAAATGGCATGTACTTTTCCTGCTGGGATATATATTATATCATCTTTTTGTATTTTATTTATATTTAGTATGTCATAAATTGAATTAGTACTTATTGCTTCTAGATATTCATCCTTACTTATGTTTTCTTTCAATCCTGCAATTACCTCACAATTGTCTTCTGCTTCAAGTATATACCATAATTCTGTTTTACCTGAGCAATTGTGACGCTTTTTTGCTAGAGAGTCGTCTGGGTGGACCTGAACAGAAAGATTCTCCGATGCGTCTATAAATTTTAT
Source organism: Marinifilaceae bacterium (assembly GCA_025210485.1). GTDB lineage: Bacteria > Bacteroidota > Bacteroidia > Bacteroidales > Marinifilaceae > JAOARN01. Next base: position 4,974 of record JAOARN010000147.1, read on the forward strand.
TAATAGTGGAAATTGATTTTTGAATTTATCATAAACTTCTTTTCCTAATAATTTATCCTTAAATTCTGAAATAATTGAATCTAATGATCTTCCTTTCAGATAACCGTTAGAAACTACCGAAATATTACCTTCTACACCTGAAATTTCCCAGCTTTCCCCTATAAGTTCTTCTTTAGAAAAACCTTTATTTAAAACCGTGTTTAGCTTCTGACCTCCCCAAATTTTTGTTTTTGGAATAGGTTGAAATTTAAGTGGATATAACTTCATAAAATTATTATGGATTTTATAGTTCTTTTTGAAATTCTTTTATTCTTTGTTCTTCTGATTTTTTACAAATCATCAATACTCCATTTTCCTCTGCAATAATTACATCTTCTAGACCTTGGATTAGTACTTTTTTATCTTTTGGAAGTTTAATGATACAGTTCTCTGATTCAATCAGTTTAATGTTTTCACTTGACTTAGTATTTCCTTTTTGATCCTTATCTGAATTTTCCCATAATGATCCCCAGGTTCCTAAATCACTCCAACCAAAGTCAGATGCTATTACATGTATATTATTGTGTTTTTCAAGTATCCCATAGTCAACCGAAATATTCTCACATTTTGAAAAGTTTTCGTCTATAAAATCTTGTTCCAAATTAGTATTATATACTTTTTTGCCTGCCTCAAATACCTTTGCAATTCCAGGTAGTTGATTTTCTATAGCATCTTTAATGGTGTTTAGTGACCAAATAAAAATACCTGAATTCCAAAGATAATTAGCCTCTTTTAAGTACTGTTTTGCCGTTTCTAAATTAGGTTTTTCTTTGAATTCTTTTACTTCAGTAGCCTCATAATCATCTGGATTCTTTAATGTTTGAATATAACCATAACCTGTTTCAGGTCTGCTTGGCTTAATACCTAATGTTAGAATACTATCATTGTTTTTTGTAAAATTAAGTCCAGTGTTTATTATTTTTTGAAATTCTACTTTGTCAGAAACAAGATGATCTGCAGGACTAACAATAATATTTGCATCAGGATTAATTTCAGCAATCCTGTATGTTGCGTATGCTATGCAAGGAGCTGTGTTTCTCATGCAAGGCTCTAGTAGAATATTATTTTCTGGAACATCAGGGCACTGAGCTAATATATATTTTTTATAATCTTTGGATGTAACTATATATATGTTTTTTTGCTCGCAAATACCTTTAAATCTATCTATTGTTTGCTGTATTAATGTCCTACCACAATTTGTGATATCTATAAATTGTTTGGGTTTCTCCTTGGTACTCATTGGCCAAAACCTTGAACCCACTCCTCCTGCCATTATGACAAGGTAATTATTATTAATCATATTGTTAAATGCTTATTTAATTAGTTCTTATGTATTTTCCCGCATATAAATATCATTACCCTATTTCACTAGGAAAACATTTATAGGTTTTACATTTCACAGCTTAAAATATTTATCAAAGCAAAAGTAACTAATGTCTTCCTCAATAGCAATAATCGACAAGCATGAACATATGTTGATTACCTATAATTGTGATTAAGAACAAAAAAAAGCTATTCTCAAAAACAGAAATAATGTGATATGTTAAATTTGTGAAAACAAGATAAAAAAACTTACAACTGTCATATCTAATTAATCAGTTTTATTTATGGATATTTTCATCTTATTATAAATTAATTTTAGCTAATGTTGGCAATCAGTTTTCCCTAATTTTTTATTCCTCAGCTTAATCATAGCTCAGATGCTTTGCTTATTTCAAATTTGCACCGTTTTTAAATAGAAGTGCAAATATTCCTTTTTAATATCTGCACCAATCTTCATAAGTAATTACTCGTCACCAATCTAGTATGTTTGGTGAAGCTAGCACCCAGCTATTAAATAGCTACCCATGCAAACCAAGACCATAGAACCTAGCAAGCTAAAAATCAATTCACAATGTTTTTTTTTGTAAAATCCTTGCCTTAACAGAATTCCTAAATAGCACAAAACCAAACATTCAGCTTTTAGAAAACCAACTCACCTATACTCAATCAAAGCGAGCAAAGCACTCACCGAAACAAAAAAACTCATAGGTAACATCTCTATTGCTTATTATCGCTAACTCCTACAAACAACTACCAGCATCAAAGCGCAAAAATTGTTGCCAACGGCAGGGATATGCGTAGTTTGGGTTTTAAAAGCACCAAACTTTCATTTACCCACTTAGCCAAAACCGTAATTTCTTTTATATTTTTTTACCAAGACCTCAATTATGGTTTTGGCGACATTTTTTTCTTATTCTAAATTTTCAAGCTAGCACGAAACCCAAATTCCGTATCAGCCCATAATATAAACGCTTGTAGCTTTTGCAATTTGATATTCAGTATTATTCTTAATTATATTTTTTTCAAAGTATCTGAAAATTTGATTGTATTCTTCCATTATGATTTTCCCTTCGCCAAATAAGCCAATCATATTTTTAGTATATCGAATGCTTTTTTGAAAATCGCCAATATATAGATAGTTAAAAGGATCTGAGTCGTATCTTAAGTTGGCTCCGTAGTTCTCTTTTACTTTTTCAATTATTTCATTAGCAGATTTTAATTTTCTCAAATCATCAACTATCTCCCTATAGTAATGTTCCTGTTCGCCATACATGTTTAATTGTTTCTCAGAGAAGTCAATTAGTTCATTTTCAATCAATTCGTTTTTTAAACTAAAATAGTAATAGTCTTCATTTTCTGTGTGAATATATAGACTTAAATCAATTTCACGACTTAAAGCCTCAATGAAATCTTCGTTTGAGACATTAGCTTTTTCTAAATTTTCCTTATCGTAGATTATACCATAGCATATTCCAGTATATAGATATTGACCCATAATTAAAAATTTATTTATAATAATTCAATTGGATGAAATACCTTTCTATTGGTTGCTTCATGTATTTGTTGTCTGCAGCTTGTTCCTGGTGCGCAAATAATTGAATCTTTTTCAGAATTTCGAACATATGGAAATAGAACTAATTCACCAATTTGCTGAGAAAGCTCGTAATGTTCTTTCTCAAATCCAAAAGATCCTGCCATGCCACAACATCCAGACGGTATTTCACGAACATCATAATTGCAAAGTTTTAATAAATCGACACTATGTTTAACAGAAGCAAGTGATTTTTGATGACAATGCCCATGTATATAAACTTTACATCTAGAATGCTTCAATTTACTAATATCTATTTTATCTTCATTGATTTCTTTGATAAAAAACTCATCATATAATAAGCAGTTTTTAGCTAAATTGATAGAATCTTGTTGCAATTCGGGATCAACCAAATCAGGATACTCATCTCTAAAACTCAGTATACATGATGGTTCAATGCCAATTAAAGGTGTTTTGTCTGAGATTATATTTGATAAAGCTTCAACATTTTTATTCGCTAATTTTTTTGCTTTTTTTACCAAACCTTTTGATAAGGATGTTCTTCCTGTTTCAAAATGTTTAGGAATTATTACTCTGTAGTTTAGCTTATTTAAAACATCAACAAGATGGATTCCTATTTCGGTTTCTGTGTAGCTGCTAAATTCATCGGCTAATAAATAAACAATTTTGTCGGAGTGAATATTTTCATTTTCTTTCACATATTTTTTTAGGCATATTTTTGATAGTAATGGTAGTTTTCGTTCTGTTGCAAAACCTAAAACTTTCTTTATCAGTTTTGATGTAATTAAATTGTTTGCAGCCCAATTATATAATCCGGGTATTTTTGAGAAAAAAGTTTGAATTTTTGCCAAATTAATTATTGATAAAACTCGAATTCCAATTTTGTTATTGTCATAATAATGTTGCATAAATTCAGCCTTGAATCTTGTTAGGTCAACATTTGAAGGGCATTCAGACTTGCAGGCTTTACATGATAAACATAAATCTAGTACTTCTTTTATTTCTTTCTGATTGAAAATATTTTCATCATATGGCTTTGAGATTAGTTCTCTTAGCATATTTGCCCTGGCTCTTGTGCTATTTAGTTCATCACCAGTTGCTTTAAAAGAAGGGCACATAGTGCCATTTGTTTTTTTTCTGCAATCACCCGAACCATTACATTGTTCGATAGCTGTCAACCAATTTTTTTGTGCTCTGTAATTAAAGTATGTCTCTATTTCTGGGCTTTTATAATCTCCATCATATCTTAAATTGCTATTCATTGCATCGGTGTCTATGATATTATGTTGATTAAAGATGTTGTCAGGATCAAATGTATATTTAATTTGTTTGATAATATCATATATTTCTTTACCTAAAACAAGAGGTATGAATTCACCTCTTAGCCTACCATCTCCGTGCTCACCGCTGAGCGAACCTTTGTGTTTCTTTACGAGTTTTGCCGTTTTATGAGCTATTTCTCTAAATAATTCTTTATCCTTTGAGTTTTTTAAATTTAATATAGGTCTTAAGTGTAATTCACCCGATCCAATATGAGCATGATAGACGCAATTTAGCTTATATTCAGAAAGTAGCTTCTGAAAATCTTTCATGTATGCAGGTAGTCGTTTTGGACTTACAGCTGTATCTTCAATCACAGAAACAGGTTTTGAGTCACCATCCATAGAACTGAGCAAACCCAAGCCAGCTTTTCGAAGATTCCATACCGATTTTGTTTTTTCGTTATAAACAACAGAGCTATAGCCAGTATAATTATTTTTACTTAAATCAATTTTGAGTTCTAGAATTTGATTGTTTAAGTCATCTAGATTTTCATGATTAAGCTCGATTATAAGAATAGCTTCAGGATTGTCCTTAATGAAGAATCTATTTTTATTTTGTTCAATATTATTCTTGCTTAGATCAAGTATTGTTTTATCCATTAATTCAACTGCAGAAACAGGATGTTTCAGAGCAATCAAATTTGCATTAAAAGCCTCTTCGAGACTTTTACAATGATAACAAACTAAGGCTTTATGTTTAGGAGAAAGAGCACAAAGAGAGAGCTTGATTTCAGTAATAAAACCAAGGGTTCCTTCCGAGCCACAAATCAATTTTGACAAATTGATTTTGTTTATATCTAATTCATCAATTGCATAAGCAGTATTTCTTCTTTTAACATCAGGTTCTGGGAATTCATTTTTTATTTTTTCAGCTATGCTTTTGTTTGTTAGAATTTCTATTACTTTACGATAAATATTTCCCTCTAGATTATCTTGAGCCATTTTTTCTCCCACACTCACTTTGTTCAGTTCCTCAAATAAAACAATATTGCCATCAGAAAGAATCATCTCCACCGCAAGACAATGATCTCTTGTAGCTCCATATTTAACAGAATGCAATCCACATGAATTATTTCCAACCATTCCGCCAATACAGCATCTGTTTGCTGTAGAAGTTTCTGGTCCAAAGAATAAGCCATATCCAGCGAGATAGTTATTTAATTCTTCCAAAATTACCCCAGGTTCAACACGTACCCATTTTTCAGCTGTATTTAGTTCAATAATTTTATTTAAGTGTCTAGAGATATCTGCAACATATCCATTGCCAACAACCTGTCCTGCTAAAGATGTTCCTGCAGCTCTAGGAATTATATAAGAATTATGTTTTTTAATATTTGATATTAATTCTAGGATATCTTCCTTGTTTCTGGGGAAACAAACAGCTTTAGGTTTTACTCTATATGCAGAGGCATCTGTTGAATAGGCAATTCTGTGTTTTTTATCAGTGTAGATTTTCATCAAGATATGTTTTTATTATTGAACAAAATTAGTGGATAAATTTTGAAAACAGAATAAAATGAAAAAATCAAATGACTTTACTAGTTATGGTTTAAGAAAAGTTAAGAAATATATACTTGGTTCGTCGAAAATAATCAAATATTGTTGAATATAATTTAAAATTCTTAATCGATTATATTTTGGAAAAACGATATTGTTAAACTAACTTAGTTCTGAATAAATATAAATTCTAGTATAATTAGAATTAAGAATTATACTCATATAGTAACCGAAAAAAACAACAAGAAATGTCAAAATTTAAGGTATATACAAAAACAGGAGATAAGGGAAAGACAAGTTTAATAGGAGGAACAAGAGTAGATAAATTTGATTTACGTTTGCATTCGTATGGTACAGTAGATGAGCTAAACTCGCATGTTGGTCTTATTTATTCAGAGCTTGAAGATAAAGAATTAAAAAAAGAACTGCTTTTTATTCAGAATAAACTTTTTGTTGTGGGGTCCGTATTGGCAACGGATACAGAGAAGTCTGATATGCATAAAAAAATGTTTGTAAAGGCTGAGGATATTGAACTTTTAGAGAAAGCTATAGATAAAATGGATGAGGAACTTCCAGAATTAGATAGTTTTATTCTTCCAGGGGGAAGTAGAGTGGGCTCTTTTTGTCATATTGCTCGTACGGTATGTCGACGAGCAGAGCGCAATGCATTAGAATTAAGTCAATCAGTGGAGATAGATCCGATCTTGTTGAAATTCCTAAACAGATTATCTGACTATTTATTTGTTCTTTCGCGCAAGCTATTAAATGATGCGGGAGTACCTGAGATAAAATGGTTAACTTAACTTGTAAATTAAAAAAAAAAAATTATATTCGCAGCTAAATCAAAAATCAAAATTTTTAAAGACATATGTATTGGACATTAGAATTAGCATCTCGCTTAGAGGATGCTCCCTGGCCGGCTACAAAGGATGAACTTATTGATTTTGGAATCAGGAGTGGAGCTCCTCTAGAAGTAATCGAAAACCTACAAGAGATTGAGGATGAGCATGAAGTTTTCGAAAGCATCGAGGATATCTGGCCAGATTATCCAAGTAAAGAAGATTTTTTCTTTAATGAAGATGAATACTAAAATGTATTGAGTTTAGGATATATCTAAACCCTGTTTTATTTTAGTAAAAAAAGAAGTCGCTTTTTAGATGATACTATGCTAATTATATTGGCGTAGTATTATTTTTATATACACTGCTGTTTAATAATAGTAAAACTATGTTTTCTGTTTTGATTTAATAAAATTGAATTTTAAGTTAATTAAAACAGAGGTCTAATTGAACATATTGTAAGTTTGATTCTAGCAAGATACTTTTATTGAGATTAACTAAAGAATAAGTTCACAAAAAGATGATTTAATCTATGTTTCTTATATTTAGATTGTTTTAAAGCTTTTAGTAGAATCTTGTTTTTAGAGGTATTTTATATTATGATGTTTTTTAGCATCTGGTTTTTGTCGTATTCGATTTTAATGAGAGATTCAATTTTTCATAATCATTTTAAATAGGGGTGGATTTTATAATATTTTCCTAAAATATTATTGTATATATTCATATTTTTTTATTTTTGGAGGCATAACGAAAATAAATTAAAATTTATTTAAAAATGGAAGGTAACGAAAAAAATGAAGGATTTGATAGAAATAACAGAGATGAGATTTTCTCAGTCTCAGTTAGAGCAGGTAAAAGGACTTATTTTTTTGATGTAAAATCCACTAAGAAAGACGACTATTATTTGACAATAACAGAAAGTAAAAAGCGTTTTGATAAGGATGGTAATTTTACATTTGAAAAGCACAAAATATTCTTGTATAAAGAGGATTTTGATAAGTTTTCAAATGGGTTAGAAGAAGCTCTTAGTTTTATAAAAGATTATAACAAAGAAAAGATGCTTGGTGACGATGAATCCGGATACGACTCTTCCGAATCAGAAGAATTAAACCCAGCTGAATTTATGAATGTTGAGTTTGAAGATTTAGCTAACTAAAGAATACAAAAAAAGAGGAATTGTTAAATTCCTCTTTTTTTGTGCCTATTTCTGAAGTAAATCAACTTCTACCTTCGTTGCATATTGACCTGGAGTGTAAGAAGTAATTTGCTTGAATGTTCTATAGAAGGATTCATTTGTTGAGAAACCGCATTTTGAATATATATCTGATAGTACATATTTATCATTAAGATTAACTTTTTCTTTTATCTGCTTTTTTGCTTCCTCTATTCGGTATTTATTTATAAAACCTTTAAAATTATCATTGCTATATTTTTTTATTGCCAAATACATATACTTCTTATTTGTGAAAAGTTTTCTTAGTAAATCTTCTTGATTTAATTGTGGGTTAAGGTATATCTTATCTTCTTCCATAAACTTTACTAGCTTTGTATATATGATATAAAATTTATCCTTCTCAGTCAAAGAAGAACCAAATATCATATTGAAAAAATTTCGTATTTTTTTAGATTTCATAGTTTTTAGTTTTCTTGAAAACCAAATTTTAATACTTTCTTTAACAATATCGAAGTATTTTACAATAAGTAAAATCAAAATGATGATAATTGCTATTGAGCATATTAAATAAATGGTTTTCCAATTTATATTATTTAGGTTTTTTTCAGTTTTTGGAGTTTGGTTTACTATATTTTCTGCTTTCTTTTTGTCTGTTTTTGTTTCATTTTCTAATATTAATCTTTCATGATAGTCTAGTGCTTTTTTAAAATCTCCTTTACTTTTATGTGTTTTATATAGTAAGGAGAAAAGCTTTTTATGTAATTCGATATTTTTTGTAAGATTAAGTTTCCTAAGGATTGTGTCGCAGTATAACAGAGCTTTATTGTAATTTCCTTTTTTAAAGTTGTATTCACTCAAGCTACAAAGATTTTCAAGATATTTTTCAAGCCTATTATTTCTCTTTAGTAATTCTGTTGTTTTGATGAAGTTTTTTTTCCAGTTAATGCTATCTCCTTTTAGTAAATATGTTTCGGACAAAGAGTGATATGCTGAGATAATCAAAGAATTATTTTTAGTTTTTTTTGCCAGACTTATAGTCTTTGTGTAGTTTTCGATAGCATTATCGAAATATTGTAATTCATTTTCTATCTCTGCCAGTTGAAATAGATCAATAGCCAGATTAAAGAAGTCTTCATTCTTTTTTGAATGATTTACTAATTTTTTATAATAGTCATAAGATATTTTGTACTCTTCTAAGCTCATACTTATTTGACCTATCAAGTAGTATGACGTAATTAGTTCAGAGTCTATTGATTTCGAAGCTGCAAGTTCTGACGCTTTTATGGCAAATTTCAATGCTTTTTGTTTCTTATTTGATTTAAAGTATATGCGTGAAGCTAAATTATAACAAGCTGTAATGTCCTCTACTTTACTATTATTATTTATAGAGCTTAGCGCTTGTGTTATATAGTATATTGCTGAATCGGCTTGTTTTATATGGGACTTTATTCTTGCTAGTTGGCTATAAGCATGAATGTTGTTGTATTTAGAATTGTTTTTATTATTTGTTAAACTTCGTTTTATTTGATCGAAACTATGGTTTAGATTATATTCCCTGTATAGCTTTTCAATTATTGTATCCTCTGAATTTGCTTTCTCTGAATGGATTAACAAAAAGAAGAAAATCGTAAATACTAAAAATTTCATTATCCTCATATCTTAACATTTTAGTAATTATTTATTTTAAATAGCTGTTATAAACTAATTTACGAAAATTAAATTATATGCGCGAAATTTTTTTTTCGTTCAAATATGAAAAAAAATATAATTGTCTGAGAATAAGAGAAAAACCTGCCTGATTTTAGTTTACATAATCAAATAAATTAAATAATATCATGGAAAAATAAAAATATCACTAAGTTTAAAGTGTTCATATTTAGTTTGTTTAGGTTTGCTTTTATTAAAAATGTCAATAAGTTGCTAAAATGATAATGTTCATAATATATTATCATATTTTAAATAAATCTGATTCTTTATAATTTTATTGATAATTATTATAGTTATTTATATGTAAATATAATTCAGTAAATTAGATATCTATTTTCATAAAATAATTAAATGAAATTGTCATGAGATCAAAGGTTTTTATTGCAGGTACTTATAATTCTATCTGTATGGGGCAGGGTAGGGATGAGTTTAATTTAAATTACAAACCCAAAACTTTACTTGCTTATATGGAAGAGCTTGTAAATGGTGTTTCTACATTTTTACCTAGTCTAGATATGATTGATGAGGCTGTTGTTGGTAATTTTATGTCTACTCTTTATAATAAACAAGCTAATTTGGCTGCTTTTATACCTGCTGCAAATAAAAAGCTAGAATCTATCCCTGTTACAAGTGTCGAGGGAGCTTGTGCTTCTGGAGGATTAGCATTGACGACAGCTATAAAATCGATTTTATCCGAAACTTCTGATGTTGTTTTAGTACTTGGGCTTGAGATTCAAAATACTGTAGCTGCAATTTATGGAGCAGATTACTTGGCATATGCTGCAGATAATAGTAAACGAAAATCATCCTTGGTCCACTATTTCCCTAGTGTTTTTTCAGATCGATATGAATCTTATAAAAAGAATGTGGATGTCGAGATCTTGAACAAAGCAATGGTCGAATGGTATTATAATGCAATTACCAATGCACGTGAATGCGAGAAGGCTCAAGAATATCATAATACAATTAAAGATTTGAGAAATTTTGCAAATACATCTCCTAATCCCAAATTCACAAAAAATTTGAATTATCAAAGCTGTTCAAAGATTTCTGATGCTGGTTCTGCTGTATTATTATGTTCTGAGAAAGGACTAGATAAAATTAAGAATTGTAGAAAAATAATTGAAATAGCTGGTTTTGGATTGGCTGTGAGTTCTATTAAAGATAAACCAACAGACTATTCTCAAATGTTAAATTCTCAAATTGCAGTTGAGCGAAGTTTCGAAATGGCTTCAATTTCGCCTAATTTATTGTCCTTAGTCGAATTGCATGATTGTTTTTCTATTGCTGGGATAATGCAATTAGAGGCTATTGGAATAAGTTCAAAATATAAAGCATGTGATTATATTCTGGAGAAAGGGATCTCAAAAACATCAGTATTGCCTATTAATTATTCTGGAGGCTTAATTGGTTGGGGACATCCTGTTGGTGCTACAGGAGTTAGGCAGGCAGTTAGTATTTATGATTACTTTAATTCAAATAGTAATCATAAAAATGATCAATATGCTCTTTCTTTAAATATGGGAGGAGATGATAAAATAGCAGTTTCTATTGTGTATAAGAATATATAATCTGCAAAATAAAAATTTCCAATAAATTTGATTCGGCTGTAACTTTTGTTAATAATCTAAGTATAAGTTATTATGATACTTACAATCTAGTGTAATAAAAGTTGTTATGTTATGGAGAAAAATACATCTATTACAGCAAAGATAAAGGAAGACTTTTTGCATTTTATTTGGAAACAAGAACTTTTTTTGAATAAAGAGTTTATTACAGGAAAAGGCGAAAGAATTGAAATTGTTGATGTAGGGAAACATAATCATAGTTCAGGCCCTGATTTTGCAGATGCGAAAGTCATGATATCTGGAACATTGTGGTGTGGTAATGTAGAGATACATATAAAATCTTCGCATTGGAATCAGCATAAACATTACAATAATCCAGCTTATAATAATGTGATTTTACATGTAGTATTAGAAGATGATGTAGATGTTTTTACTAATAGTAATAGATTGTTGCCAAATTTTGTTCTGAGTATTGATGGTAATTATATTGATAAGTATGTAGAATTGATGGAATCTGAATCTTGGGTTCCTTGTTCTGATAGTATCAGTCAGATAAATAACTTTTTTGTTAAATCATGGATAAGTAGATTGTCTATAGAAAGACTGATGGATAAATCAGGGCAGATAAAACAACTGCTTGTTAAAAATAAAAATAACTGGGAGTCAACTTTTTATCAATTAGTAGCACAGTATTTTGGTTCTGATCTTAACTCGCAAGCTTTTTTGATGTTAGCTAAGTCGCTACCCCTTAATATTTTGGCTCGGCATAAAAATTCTTTTATGAGTATAGAGGCTTTGTTGTTTGGTCAGGCTGGTTTTTTAAATGAAAATATTGATGATAAATATTATTCACAGTTAAGGTCGGAGTATCGCTTTCTAAAAAGGAAGTATAGTTTGAATTCATTATTACCAGAAATGTGGAAATGGGGAAGATTAAGACCGTCAAACTTTCCTCATATTCGAGTTGCCCAATTTGCAAATCTTATATTTAAATCAAATAAGTTGTTTTCAAAGATATTGGAGTTGGAATCTGTTTCTAAGATAATACCTTTGTTTGAATCAGAAGCATCAGAATACTGGAATACACATTATAGGTTTGGAAAAGAATCTAAATATAAAAAGAAAATTTTGGGTTTAAATACTATTAATTCATTATTAATAAATTCGGTATTTCCTATATTACAATATTATTCCAATTTTTATGGTAAACCTTTAATGTCTGAAAGAGTGATTGGGTTTTTAGAAAATCTGCCAGCTGAGAATAATTCTGTTATTAGAAGTTGGTCTTCGGTAGGAATTATTGCAAAAACCGCATTTCAAACTCAGGCTTTACTCCAATTAAAATATAATTATTGTAACTCATATAGATGTGTTGAGTGTGAATTGGGAAATAGGATTATTCGACTTAAATCAGATACAAACTAGCTTGTATTATCATAATAATAGAAATACCATTACTTTAATTAATTACTGTATTTTATAGTTAATTATAAGAACTATATGTTTTATCACAAATTCTAAATAAGTGAATTATATTCTTTATATTTATTGTTAATATATTTTTTTAGTTATTTTGCATAATTGTAATATTTTTTTTGATTGTTATTTTGTTGTTTCTCGTATGGGGTATAGAATTTTTGGTGAGAATATAAGAACCTTTGGTTTTGCAATATTTTTTATGTTGATAGCAGTAGTGGTTGGAACTATTGGTTATATGATAATCCAACCTGAATATACCGTGGTTGATGCATTGTATATGACTGTTATTACTCTTTCGACTGTAGGTTTTGGAGAGGTTCACACACTTAGCAATTCAGGAAAGTTATTCACAGTGTTTTTGATTTTTATAAGTTTTGGTATTTTTGGTTATTTAGCATCCGCAATAACTAGGTTTATTTTAGATGGAGTTTTTCGCCGCAATTTAAGAGAATATAGAGTTTTAAAGAAAATGAAAAAATTAGATAAACACGTTATTGTATGTGGGTTTGGAAGAAATGGAAGACAAGCCTGCATCGAATTATTAAAGCATGGCGAGTCAGTAGTGGTTGTTGATTCAAGTGATGCAGGAATAGAGAAAATAAGGAATTACCCTGATCTTTTATATATTCAGGGTGATGCTACGCATGATGATGTATTAGATTCTGCAAATATCAAAAGAGCAAAGGCTTTAATAACAGCAATACCTAAGGATGCAGATAATGTCTATGTGGTGTTGACAGCAAGGGAGATGAATCCCGATATAAAGATAATTTCTCGTTCTTCAAATATTCAAGCTGACCATAAATTGAAAAGAGCAGGAGCAGATAATGTAATAATGCCTGATAGGCTTGGAGGGCAGCAAATGGCAAAGCTTGTGGCTCAGCCTGATGTGATAGAGTTTATAGATAATATATTATTGCAGTCAACTCAGGGGGTTAATCTGGTTGAGGTGAGCTGTAAGAATATCTCCGATGAGTTTAATGGAAAATCTATAAAGGAACTAAATGTAAGAAATAGATCAGGTGCTAACATAATAGGATTAAAAGATGCTATAGGGAATTATATTTATAATCCTTCTGCCGAAATTGTGCTTAGTCGTGGTTTTCACTTATTTGTACTTGGGGATAATTCGCAAGTCGAAAATCTGAAGAAGTTTTTATTGAAGTAATTGTGTTTGTCTTTATTTGATATGCATGATTTGTTTGAAATTTTAAAATATATTTTATGGAGTTTGAGTATTCGTGGTCATCAATATTATTTGCATTTGGATTAACTCTTTTTGCCGGTTTGTCAACAGGTATAGGCAGTGCATTGGCTTTTTTTGCAAAATCAGAGAATAAGAAATTTTTATCTCTTTCATTAGGATTCTCTGCAGGGGTTATGATTTATGTTTCATTTGTTGAAATTTTTCAGAAGGCTAAAGATTCTTTAGTAGGAGTGTATGGTCAAAATTATGGTGTTGTTTACACTGTTTTGGCATTTTTTGGAGGAATAGCATTTATTGCTTTGATTGATAAATTGATTCCTTCTTATGAAAACCCACATGAGGTTAAATCTTTAAAGAAGCTAGAAGAACAATCTTCTGATGAAAAAAATAAAAAATTGATGAGGATGGGAGTGTTCTCAGCTCTGGCAATTGCTATTCATAATTTTCCAGAAGGATTGGCAACATTTTCCGCAGCTTTGACAGATCCTAGTATAGCTTTGCCTATTGCATTTGCTATTGCAATACATAATATACCTGAGGGTATAGCGGTGTCAGTCCCAATTTATTATGCCACAAAAAATAGAAAGAAGGCTTTCACTCTTTCTTTTCTGTCAGGACTTGCAGAACCAGTAGGGGCGATAATAGGTTTTGGTTTGATTTACTTTTTTGTTGGTTTGGATGATGCTAGTTTTGGGATTTTATTTGCTGCGGTAGCAGGAATAATGGTATTTATATCTTTAGATGAATTATTGCCAACGGCAGAAGAATATGGAGAACACCATATTGCAATTTATGGACTAATATCAGGAATGGCTGTAATGGCAGGTAGTTTATTGTTGTTCTTATTTTGAAGAATAAAAATTAAGAAACAAAAAAAGCAACATTTTTAAAATGTTGCTTTTTTTTGAGCCAATGGAGGGACTCGAACCCACGACCTGCTGATTACAAATCAGCTGCTCTAGCCAGCTGAGCTACATTGGCAAATTTTATGTTTTTTGAGCCATTGATGAGATTTGAACTCATGACCTCTTCCTTACCAAGGAAGCGCTCTACCCCTGAGCTACAACGGCAAAAAAGAGCCAATGGAGGGACTCGAACCCACGACCTGCTGATTACAAATCAGCTGCTCTAGCCAGCTGAGCTACATTGGCAAAAAAGAAGGTTAGCAACAACGTCGCACCGCTACAACCTCCTACCCTTGCTGCCTTCCGACCCTGGGGGATTCAGAGGGAGCTGGTCGCGCTGTGCTAACCCGACGACAAAAGTAGAAAAAAACTGTTTCTCTGCAAATGTTTTTTTAAAATAATTTAAAGAATAAATATAAGTTTATCCTAATAAGCATATATCCAGTATGATAAAAAACTGTATTTTTTTGATGATAATTCATGTTTATCTTTTAATGTTTATGATTTTCTAATTTTTTTATCAAAAACAGACTGTTGTTTAAACAATATTTTATTAAATTTATGTAAGGAATGATTCTGTATTTTGCTTAACAGAATAATTAATTATTACTTGTTCTATATATAGAGAAATACAATGTGTAGATATAAGCTTTTTATTAATCATTGTATAGTTCAGATTATTAGAGTTATAGCTTAAAGACGTGGGTTTTGTTTATCTTTTTGTAAAAAAAATCATGCAAATTATTTGCGATTTTAATATTATGTTTGTCATGCAATGATAAGGGAAGGAATTATTTTTAAATGTTTATCATTGATTCGAACATACTAAAATAGGATGTCGGAATTTAATAATTGAAATTAATAACAATCAAAAAAATAAGAAAAAATGGATACATCTAAGTTATATAGTACAGAGGTAAGAGTAGAAGGTGGTCGTAATGGAAAAGCAACTAGTAATGATGGAGTTTTAAATCTAGAATTAAGAATGCCAAAAGAACTAGGTGGTACAGGCGGTGAATATACTAATCCAGAACAATTGTTTGCAGCGGGTTTTGCTGCATGTTTTGATGGTGCTTTAAACCTTATGGCAAAGCAGAGAAAAATGATGTTGAAAAATACTGCTATTGATGCAAGTGTTGAATTAGTTAAAGTAGAAGATGGGTTAAAATTAGGAGTTAAACTAACTGTTGAGATACCAGAAGTGGAAGAGAGTTTAGCAAAAGAATTATTAAAAGAAGCTCACGAATTTTGCCCATATTCAAGAGCAACACGTGGAAACATTGATGTTGTTGTTGAGTTGGCTAAATAATTATAACTCCTTTGCATAATGTTATAGTTTGAAAGATAGTTGATAAATCTATTTAGGTGGTAAATAAGTCTGTTAAGATTTTATTTACCACCTTTTATTTTTTTATGAAGGAGATAGTCAGATTAAAAAAACTAGATAAAATACCTTTATTTCAAAAAAAATGTTTTGCTTTACAGTTTGAAACAAGAATAGAAAAAATAATTATAATGGATATCATACATAAGTATTTTCCTGATTTGGATGAAGATAAATTAGAAAAATTATCGAAGTTGAAAGATTTGTATTTTGAATGGAATCAAAAAATAAATGTAATTTCACGAAAAGATATAGATCAGTTGTATTTAAGGCATGTCTTACATTCATTAAGTATTTGTAAGTATACCGATTTTGTTGATGGAACTGATGTGATGGATGTAGGTACAGGAGGTGGATTTCCGGGGATTCCATTGGCTATTATGTTTCCTAATTGTAATTTTCATCTTGTGGATTCTATTGGAAAGAAAATAAAAGTTGTTGAGGCTGTTAGTGAAGCTTTAGGATTGACAAACTTGAAGGCAAGTCATACTAGGGTGCAGGCGGTGAAGGAGAAGTACGACTTTATTGTAAGTCGCGCTGTTACTGCTTTTCCTGGATTTGTAAATATGTGTAAGAATAAAATTAAGGCAGAAAATAAAAACAGTATTGCAAATGGTATAATATATCTTAAAGGTGGAGATTTTGATTCTGAAGTAAAGCAATATGGAGCTAACCTAACTATGCACGAAATAACAGATTATTTTGAAGAGGAGTTTTTTGAAACAAAAAAGATAATTCATTTACGAATGAGATAAAAAAAGCCTACATAATTTGTAGGCTTTTTTTGCATATACTATCCTTTGCAAAAAAGTGCTTTTATAATGTGGGATGCCATTTTTGGGTTTTCTTTCAATCTTCTTGTTGAATATCCAAACCAATCTTTGCCAAAAGGTACATATACTCTCATATTATGTCCTTTGTCGACTATTGATTTTCTTAGTTTTGGGGTAACACCGTAAAGCATTTGGAATTCATATTTTTCTTTAGGCACATTATATTTTTCAAGTAATTCGAAGGCTGGTTTCACAATGTTTTTATCATGTGTTGCAATTCCTGGATATATACCGTTTTTAAGCATGAAATCTAAATTCTTAATGAAATTATCATTGATTTCATCGTATTTTTTATAGGCTATTTCTTTTGGTTCCACATATATACCTTTACATAATCTGTAATTTAAAGGAGTTTCCATATTGTGAATATCCATTAGCTTTTCTAGGTCTTCGTATGTTCGTTTTAGGTATGCTTGAACTACTAAACCAACATTTTTTGGAAATTCCTCTTTAAGCTTTCTATACATATCTATTTCCATATCAACACAGGGAGAATCCTCCATATCGATTCTTATAAAATTATTGTATTCGGCAGCTTTAGCAACAACTTCACGTATGTTTTCATAGCATTTTTTAGGATCTATCAATAGACCAAAGAAAGTGGGTTTGACCGAGTAATTTCCATTAACTTTATTTTTTTCAAACTCCTCAATTATTTTAAGATAAGCATCTTTGTTTTCTGTTGCTTCGTCAAGATTTTTGATAAATTCACCCAGAAGATCAACGGTTACCATAATTCCTTGATCATTTAGTTTCTTAGCTGCTTTAATAGCATCTTCGATAGTTTCACCAGCTATGTAATTTTTAGAAAAAAGCCAAATTAGGCTTTTTGGCATGTATGGCAGCATTGCTGCAATTAATTTGTTAAACATTGTATTAGTATTTTAGGGTTATCATTTTAGAGTACTACAATGTAAAGATAGATTAGCAAAAAAAAAATGATGTTTGTCAGCATGTGAGAATGTGTTCATAAAATGATTTGACTTTATCTCAATAATTGTTTAATTGATGTAAAATATTCATAATATTATTTTGAAGTCTGCATTTAAAGCTTATATTTGCTTAAAATTTTTCGGAAAGCATATTAACTGCGAGTAGTTAAGAAAGATTTTAATTGACATAAAAAAATGCAAAAGATATTTTATCTGTATTTCTTGAACGAATAAACTCTTAAGATTTACTCTAAATATTGTCAATTTAACTTACATAAAGAAATCAATTATTTATACTAATAAATTCCATAATATTTATGAAAAACTTATCACTTGTTTTGAATGTTGTACTTATAGTAGCTGTTGGTGTTTTGTATGCAATAGAATTTTCAGCTAACAATAATAATAATGAACAAGCAGGAGGATCGAAAGAGGGAGATATCGTTTATATTAATACCGATTCATTACTTTTAAATTATAATTTTGCAAAAGATATTAACGAAAAATTTCTAAAAAAACAAGAAGACTCAAGAGCTGAATTAAATTTCAAGTTAAAGAAACTTAATCAGGAAGCTGTTGATTTTCAAAAGAAAATACAAAATAATGGATTTTTAACTCGTCAAAGAGCTGAGCAAGCTCAACAAAAACTTATTCGTAAAGAAAAAGATTTGCAGAATTTGGAAGAGAAGATTAAAAATGAATTGTTTAATGAGCAAAATGCTATTAATAAAAGATTATTTGATAGTGTTACAAACTATTTAGAAGCTTATAATTCTAAGAAAAATTATAATTTAATTCTAAGCACAACTAAAGGTGGGAATGTGTTGTTTTCAAAAAATGGTTTAGATATTACTAAAGAAATCATTGATGGATTGAATGCTAGATACACAAAAAAAGAGACAGCAGAAAAGTAAAATAATATTTCTTGACCCAATAGAAGAATCCGATATTTTTAATATCGGATTTTTTTTGCTAATATTTTTTGTAACAGAATATCTAGATATTTATATAATAAATGAGTTTATATGTGATAGGTTTCAATGCTTAATCAAAAATATTAATATATAGATAGTTTAATATAATATATAATAGTTTTATAATTAAATATAAATATTTGAATTTAAAGAAAATTAAACATACTTTCGCAAACAATTGTTATATAGTAAACTAAATTACCCCCGAATTATGAAAGTTTCGTTATATTTATTAACATTTATCTTTATTTTAAATTTTACCACGCTTAAATCTCAGAATAAATATCCAGAACAGTATAAAGTAAATAATACAAGTTATAATGCTGGAAGTGATTATTCAATCTCAATGCACCCTGAAGGAAATTATGTAATTGCATGGAGATCGAGCTCTCACGATGCTAGTCAGTCGAATCGTTTTCGCTCTGCTATATGGGCTAGACAGTACAATAAAAATGGTCAAGCAAGTCATGAGGATTTTCAACTTCCTAGATATTGGATATATGGTGAGTCATTCAATGGCAAACCAAGCATAGCCATGAGCAAGGAAGATGAATTTACAGTCTTTTGGGAAACTTATTTTTATGCTGGAGGTAGTAATAATTCCACTCGTAAAATAGTTCGTAAGCAAAATTATAATGCTACAAGTTTTGATGCCCCAAAATACTTTCCAAAAGCTTATGAGTCGAGATTCCAATTTGTTGAAGATATCGATTGGCACACACCAGGTCCTTTTAGTTATAGTCCATATATTGCTATAAGTCCATTTAAAGATAAACATTCATACAACTACACTTACGCTTGGATTAAGAATACTGCCGACAATTTATCCAATATCTTTGTTAAATATTCATTTGGTATTGATCATGGCGATTTTGGAAGCTCTAAATCTGAAACAATAAACATAACTGAAAATAATCCTGGACATTATAGAAATCCTAAAATATTAAAATACGGAGGTTTAAATACGCTTAAGTTTGTTATTGTATATGAAAAGCTCAACAATAATAAATGGGAAGTTTATTCACAACGGTTCGAATACAATCATGAAAATTCTGAATTTGATAGGAAAGACCTTCATTTAGTTACACCTCAAAATATTGAAGGATCCAAAATTGGGATGGCGATAAAACAAACAGGAGAATACGCTATATCTTGGTCTGAAAAAGACACGGAAAGTGCAAGTGTTGTTTATACTGAGATTACAGATGCGGATGACAATAATAGTCCAGCTATAAAATTACACAATGCAAATGGCTTACAAAATATCAATCCTTCAATTGCGGTAAACGACAAAGGTAATTTCTTATGCGCATGGGAGCAATTGACGCTTTTGGATGCACCACAAGATGAATATGCCAATAATCCAAAAATTAGTAATATATTCATTCGAGAAGTAAATGTTTTTGGTAAAAAGCTTGAAGGCAAAAAAAGAATTGCATTTTCTAGTTATTATTACGATGAGTTCGAAGGAATAAACTCTTCTAAACCTAATATAAATGCAGATGTAAATGGGGGAATCGTCATAAGTTGGATGCATAATTCTGACATCTATGCCAAACACATCAATACCAAATCCCATGCATCTCCAAACAATATAATCTTAACAAAAACAACTCTAAAAGAAAATATTCATTCAGAAGAAGTTATAGCTCAACTACTGACCGATGGTGAAAATATTTATGATAATTATCAATATGCTATTGTAGATGATGCGACTACAGATTATCAATTGTTTCGAATAGAAGGAAACAAACTGAAGACCAAAGAAGGAGTATTGATAGATTATGAAACTAAAAAGAAATACAGTCTTAAAATTAAATCTTTCTCCCCAAATGGAAACGAAATTACCAAAGAGATTGAATTTAGTGTCAACAATATAAATGAAGCTCCTACAAATATTAGCATTGAAAACAATAGCATTGCCGAAAACACCAAAGATAGAACTGTCTCCATTATCACTGGAACCGATACTGATAGCGACAGATTAGTTTATGCTCTTGTTACAGGAGAAGGCGATACAGATAATAATCAATTTATAGTTGAGGGAAACAGTCTTAAACTTGCGGAAAATATTGCTTTAAATTATCAAGCAAAAAAAGAATACAAAATTCGACTAGCTGTTTCTGATGCTCCATACAGCGCGAGTTATACATTTAGTAGTGGATTTTTGGGAGGTAGAGATAAAATTGAAGCCGAGGGTAAATATTTCTATTATGAAAAAGAATTCACTATACATATCACAGAGAAAGTAGCAGCTAAAACTATTAATCTCTCAAATAATGAAATAGATGAAAATTCGGAAGATAAAACTATTGGCGAATTAACTATAGATGTAGCGAATAATGGCGAGTATAGTTTCGATTTTGAGGATGAAAAAGACAAACTTAGTTTTGAAATTGAGGGAACTACATTGAAATTTAAAGACAATATAAATATTGATTTTGAAACAAAAGAGTCTTACCAGATCAATATTGCTCTAAAAGAGAATAATGTAAATATTCTCGAAAAATTATTTACAATTAATATTAATGATATAAACGAAGCGCCAACAGAGATTGAGTTATCAAATAATCGATTAAATGAAGATACAGATGAATTATATATAGGAAATTTAAGTATTGATGACCCTGAGAAAGCTGTATTTATGTATTCTTTAGTAGATGGTGATGGAAGTGATGATAATGATAAATTTGAAATAGATGGTAGTAGTTTGAAAATAAAAAATGATACTAAGCTTAATTTTGAACAGAAAAGCGAATACCATGTGAGAATTCAAGCTCAGGAGAATGGTGTAAAATCAATCGAAAAGGAGTTTGTGATTTTTATACAAGATGTTAATGAGATTCCTGTTATTGAATTGATAGCCGATATATTAATCGAAAGTTCCGATGACTGGCAATATCAAATTGAAGCAATAGATGAGGATAAACCGAATCAGGAATTAAGCTACTCATTGGAAAATGCTCCGAATGGAATGCAAATAAATCAAGCAACGGGATTAATAAGTTTTAAACCGAATTCGGATCTAAATGGTGATTACAATATAACTGTTAGAACTGTTGATAATAACGGAGGTGAAGCCTTTACCAATTTTAATATTCAAATTAATTTACCGGAAGGTACTGCAACATCAATTGAGAAAGTAGGTGTTTCGGATAATTTGAGAATTTATCCAATCCCTACTGTAGACAACTTAAATATAGATTTGAGTGATTCATATATTGGAGAGCTGGAAATTAGTATTTATAATATACTAGGTAAAAAAATAGAATCTTTTAAATACCATAAATCAAATCGAAAAATTAGTCTACAAATAAGTGTAAATCATATTAAGAAAGGTATATTTATGATAAAAATTAAAATGGGTAAAGATATTATTGTTAAGAAATTCCAAAAATTATAATATAACACAGCCCGAGATATTGTTTTTTTATTTTGTAATTAATTTAGTATCAGCCCTACAGGCTTATTTGAAAAGTGGGATTTCGTAACATCAGGCGATGCCTGATGTTATGTAATAAGAGCCTTTCAGGCAAATCCGTAATAACGAGAAATAATTATTAAATCATACCTGAAAGAGAATAAAGAATAGAATTCAATATGTTGTTTTATTAGAAGTTGATTTACCTTGCCTGAAAGGCATTTACAACATAGCCCAATGCGGTGCATTGGGCTATATAACAATAAAAGAAAAAAGGCTGTAAGCCTGAAATAAACATTATCAAAACCCAATTTTATTCTTCCCTAAATTAGGATTCGCACCATGCTCCAGTAAAAATAATTCCATTTGCTTATTTTTATTGGTTTGTGCTATTTTCAAAGCCGTATTCGACAAATAATCCTGAGCATCGATATTAGCAGCTTTGTTGATTAATGCTAACATCGTTTTTTTATGAAGCGAAAAATTATATTCAGAAACAGTATTTTTCACTAAAACCAAAAAAGCTGTCTGTCCATAATTATCGGTTTTATTGATTAAGTCAGGATAGCGCTCAAGAATAAAATCTATTATTTCCAAATCATTCCTTTCTACCGCATAATGCAATAAGGTCTGTTTATTATTATTTGTAGTATTGGGATTGTCCAATTTATCAAAAAGCAGATAAAAATATTCTCTTAATTTACTAGTATCCGTAAATTTCAGAATCGAAAACAATAAGGAATCCCCGCTAGATTCAATCTTATTAAATTTGATTTTATTGGTATTCATTAATTGCTGAAAAGCAAAATTATTCCTGTATTTAATCGCTAGTAAAATAGGAGATTCTCCATTTTTATTCTGCTGATTCAAATCAACTCCATAAGCTATAATCGAAGAAAATATATGATTGTAATGCCTCGCTACGGCAATATGCAATGCTGTATTTCCATTATTATCTGCATGATTTATATTGGCAGATTGTTTTATTAACTCATGTAAAATATGTGTTTTTTGAGTTTCACTAAATGAATTGGTATAGGAAAACTCATAATCCATATCACCAGACATTAAATAATTTATAGGAGTACAATGATTAGTATCAATAGCATTTACATTAGCTTTATGTTTTATAAGATTCCGAACACAAGTCAACAATCCATAATAAGAAGCTAAGATTAAAGCGGTTTCACCTTTTGCATTTTTACTATTTATATCAAAACCTTTTTCTACAAATAGATCCATCATCTTTGCTCTTCGAATAGGCTCTATTCTAGGCTCTGTATAAATAATATGATCAATCAAATCGGGATAAAACAATTGTTCTTCAGAATTATTTTGCTCGAAAATATACGCTACAATATCGGTTTGCATATATATGATTGCTGTTTGATATAAAGATTTAGCTCCTAAATAAATCTCAAAATAATCAAGTTTCATTTTCGATTCAATAGACTGCAATAAATCTAACAATTCATAATCATCTAAATTAGCTTTATTTTCAATTATATAATAAAGGAATTTTAAGATTTGTATATCAGATTTATTTTCAAATAAATAATCTAGAAACTTATCCACTAATTTAAAATAATGCGACGATAATGCTAGCTTAAGATTGGTTAATTGTTGTTCTAAATTCAAATCTAGATCATTAATTAATAAAACTAGCTCTTCTTCCATAAAACGATATTGTGGATAATTAAATCCCAAACCTGCCAAAACACTTATAAGTGATTGATTTATTTCATTTTTATTTGGATTGAGGCTGTACTTTTTGTCCTTATAATGAAAGCTTAGCAACCAAGATTTGATAAGCTCTAGTTTGAATGAATTTTCAAAGGCAATTCTCAAAAAAGAATGATCTAAATGATTCTCTAAGTCTATTCCGTTTTCAATAATATATTCAATAATAGAATATATTTTATAGCTAAATATTTGACATAAAAGATTTGATTCTTTTAATTTCTCGGTGTCAAATTCTATAGATTTATCCCAATCCTTCGTTATGATAAATAAAATTAATTGATCTCTTAAAGACTCTTTAAGTTCAAAAATCCAAGTCAAAAATTGATGATCTTTTTCTTTATATCTAATTGATTTATATTTAGTTTTCACCAATAGATTAATATCTAAGTCTTTTTGCTCTAAAATCAATTGGATCGATTCGAAAACTCTCTCCTCTATAGATTGATGGTCTTGACTCAAATGTGAACTATAACCAATATATGTAAGATAGGAGAATAAATTAAAGGAATTCTTATCTATAAATTTTAAATCGGGTTTAAAATTTAAAAATAATTGAATTAGATTTATATCTTTTTGTCCAAGTACTTTGTAAAATGAAGACAAACCATTATCCTCAATAGCGATATCGCTATTTAACAAAAACTCAATACTTTCAATATCATCTATTTCTGATTCAAGAAGATGATACAATATATTGGCTTTGGTAAAATTGTAGATTAATGCTGTATTCAAACAATTACTATGTTTTATTTCCTCTAATATCTTAATTCTTTCTTTGCTTGCAATATTCTTATTTAGAATCTTTTCTTTGACTATTTTCTCAAAATCAAAACCCGGATTATCATTTGTTTGAATATTTAGTTTAGCCAATCGATTATTCAGATCATTTCGATTTCTATCCGAGATTTTATCATAAGGAGCACCTCTTAATATCAAATAATCCACCAATTTAAATTGGGTGAATTGCAATGCACTATTGATTAATTCTGAAGAATATGGGATGGGAATTTGATAGTCTTCAAGTAATTTACATAATCTTATTTTCTCCGATTCTATTTTTTGAATATTATGTATAATAATTCCATAGCTTGATTTTCTATCTGACTCCGACTCTGTAACTTCTATTCCAAAATCTAGCAACAACCGAGCAAGCTTAATATCCGTAAATTTTCTGGAAAGTAACATATCCAGTGCCGATTGATCTTCCTCATTTCTAGCCTGTATATCCTGCACAAGAGGAAGTATCTGCTTAAACCAATTATAATTTCGATATTTTAAGTTTAGTAAAAAATGTATCAGGCATTGATCTTCAATTTGTTCCGATAAGCTGTGCCCATTTTGTAAAAAAATGGACAGCAGATTAAAATCAAAACTTAATAAAGCGATATCGATAGCATTTTTACCTTCAAATTCAATATAGGGATCGGCAGAATTATCAATGAAATACTGAACCAATTCATGCTTCTTTTCCATTGTAGCAATTATAAGTCCAGTATATCCCTCCGAATCAATATAGTCGATATGATGAGTGGCATAAAAGCTCTCTAATTTCTTCTGATTATTTGCTTTTATAATATCTTTTATATTTTGCTTCTTAAAAAACATTTTAAAATCCAATATTATCTTCTTTGATTCCTACACTAGCTAAAAACGACAATAGACTAGTTTGTTCATTTTGCTTAAGAATAGTGAAAAAACTTTCTCCTTTATTATTTTTATGATTAGGATTATCTCCTCTTTCGATTAAGTATTTTATTGTTTCCAGTAAGGTTTCTTCTTCACAATATGATTCGTAATCTAGAACAGAATATATTAACGGATTCGAATTGTCAATATCTCGTTCATTGGTTGAAGCATAATCATTCTCAATAAAGAACTTAATCATCTCTAAATTCGAATAAATACATGCATTCATCAGCGGTGTCGTCCCGTAGTTATTGGCTTTATAGGGCAAATTGACTCTTTCTGACAACAAAACCTGACATACATTTTTCGCTAATATGGTATTGGGATTAAAAGCCAAATCATGAATCAAATTCGATCCATTTAGGGTTTCTACTGTGAAATCTACATTTCGAACCGCGCCCATTATATTGATAAAATAATCAGAAGAACCTGCAAAAACAAGATTGATTGGAAGTTGTCCAGTGTGATCTTTATGTTCAAGAGCATTGGTTTTTGTTATTAATAATTTATAGCAAAGTTTCAACTCTTTGTATATGCATGTAAATATCGGAGGATTATGAGCTGGGATATAGTTTTTATCAATTCCTGACTTTATCAATTCTCTGATAATTTGAGATTTAAGTTTATCATCGATACGATCTTCTTCATTTTCACCCTCCTGATAAAGATCATATTGATAATCACCAGCAATTGCATAATAGATTGCATTTTGCCCTTTATCATCCAATAAATTTGGATCGGCTCCGCTTTCTAATAATAATCTTGTAATCTCCAAACAGCCAAAATTTGCTGCATTCATCAAAGGAGTCATCTGATCTCTATCATAAGCATTTATGTCAGCACCAGCGTCAATCAATACTTTAATAGTTTTCAATCGCATTTCTTTATCAACATAATTCCAATTTGAGATTGCTCTATGGATATTTGGAGAATCATCAAACCCACCGACATCATTAGGATTAGCTCCTTTTTCAATCAACCATTCAACTATTAAGTACTGACCTTTTGATGCGGCACTCAAAATAGGAGTTGAATTTACACTTGAGCGAATATTGACATCTATGGCTTTGTAATTATCTACCAATTTCATAAACTCCAATATTTCTTCAGAACTCAAATTAGTTCTGCTGGCTAGGAAATGCATTACGGTTTCTTGAAACTGACAGGTTCTGGTATTGGGATCAAATCCTTTCTTTAACAAATGTTGGAATATTTTCTTCTTTTGGTTTTGAACTGCTAATTCCAAACAACTTAAACGCATTCTATAAACACCATTTCTACGCACACCATCAGCTAGTTCTTGCTCAAATTCCTCATGTATATCAGCCCCTTTTTCAAGCAATAAATCTATAATTTGAATGGCAATATTTTCATCTTTTATATTCGAAATTACACCTCCAATATGTCCTATTCTAAAATATTTAAAATACTCAGAGTTTGTTGCAGCATATTGGTGTTTTCTATACAAATCCTCTGTATTATCAATCAGTAATTTTATAGTATCTAAACTGAAATTCTTTACAATAGCCCAATATAGTGCCTGGTCTTCACGTTGGTATATTTGTAGATTGGGGTCTAAAGAGAGCAAATAACTAAATTTATCGCCCTGTCCCCAGAAACAGACATGCCCGAAAATATTGTCCATATCATTCGACTCTTCAAAAATCGTTTTTATATCCCAATTCAATTTATTGATTAGGAAATTTAAACCTACTTTGAAGTAATCAAAATTCGTACGCACTAATGACGAAACAAAATGTACTTTAGTATTTTCCCAAGAATCAACTTCAAATTCATAATATAAAGGAAACTCCATTTTTTGATTCTGGTAAGCTGTTCCCATCAATTCAATTGCTTTTGCATACGAATCAACTGTGAGATAACAACCACGATCGTTCATATTGTAAAGTCGAGGAAGCCAATTGGAATTTTTATGATCAATAAAGTTTATATTAGCACCCTTATTGATAAATAATTCTGCCAGTTCGAAATGTTCAAAATGGATTGCTTGATACAAAGCTGAAACTCCTTTTTCCTCAATACGTACCGATTTATTTAAAAAGAAATTAGCAAGTTCTAGTTCGTTGTCAAAGTCGGTATGCAAGGATGCTATAGCAGAGAGTATATTCATTTCATCTCCAAATAGAGGTTTACATAAATTTATATCCAAGCCATTTTCAATCATTTTTTCTATTATACTAATTTTGTCCTCATACGCCTTGCTTGCCGACAATACAATATCAAAAAAACGAATAGCTCTTGCCGCATCATCTAAATTTGCAATTTCTGCAATCACATTGTCTGATAAAAAACTTGTAGGTAGGCTTAAGTTTAATTGGTGCTTTGTATTTAAGTCAACAAGAATTTTTTGTTGCTCTGTGTCAAATTTATCCTCTCTAATATACTGACTTAGTTCACTGTTTAGTTTCGGATCGATATCAAATTTCCTATCTATCAAAGCCAAAAACAACTCTTGATTTTTATTACTACGAAGTACAGAAACTAACTTAGATTGAATAAAATCATTAGGAAATATTTTTGGAAAACAAGTTTCGATATGTCTAAATACTTCGGCTTTTTCTTCCTTATTTATTCTAATATTTCTTGCTAAACTTTTGAAAATTATAGAATAATTTTCTTCATTGATTACCGCTCCATTTTTCAAAAATAAATCAAGGAATCTAGCATTACAATACTCACTATCAAATAAGTAAGTGAAATTACTATGTTGATTGTAATCATCACATTCATCAAAATCAAATTCTTCTTCATTCAAAATAAATTTCAGAAAATCATAATTCAGTTTCTCTAAATCGAGAAGATAATGAATTGTGCGCTCTCCATTTATTTCAGAGGGAATTATTTCACCTGTGTTTAAAAAATAGCTTAATAGTTCAATATTCTGAGATTCTATAACTTTATCTATAAGATTGATTTCAATGCCTTCTTTCTCAATAATAATGCTTGCTCCATTGTCAATTAATGCTTCACATGAACCCAGCTTTCCCGATTCAATTGCTTTTTCTAATAAACTATTGCCTTCTGTATCTAAATCATTGATTGTATTAGGATCTAACAATTCCTCAATTTTATCTTTTTTCCCTAATTGGATATATTCTTTAAGTGTTTTTTTTCCGAAAATTCCCATATTCGTTTATAAATTATTGTAGTTATGTAAAGTGTAGTCTTTTTATAAATCTATGATAAATTCATTTTTTTATATAGTTTTATTTCAAGCGCAAAAGTATATTAATAATTTAGTTTAACTATAATTAATTTTGATAAATATGAGGACATTCCTTTCTGTATGGCATGTGTGGCATATAGAGTAGTTAAATAAAACCTGTCTATATTAAATTTTGAATCCTTTCGGCAAACATTGTATTTAAGAAAACTAAGATGAACATATGATAATGCTGAATTATTTTAATGCAATCATACATATAGGTGAAAATTCCTAGAATAGAATTAATTCCGAATGTAGATACGCCTTAGATAGCGTATCTACAAATGAATATTATCCCTCTATCTTATGTTTTTCAATCAATTCTACTATCAATTGTTTCAA
Organism: Marinifilaceae bacterium; assembly: GCA_025210485.1. Taxonomy (GTDB): domain Bacteria; phylum Bacteroidota; class Bacteroidia; order Bacteroidales; family Marinifilaceae; genus JAOARN01. The sequence continues at coordinate 34,127 of JAOARN010000147.1, forward strand.
TTTAGGTGATCGTGATTTGCGACGATCTAAAATAAATTGGTGGTATTGTGGATAATTCGCCACAATTTTAAATAGCGGTAATTGATCTGCAATTTTTAGTTTTAAGATGCTTTCAGAAATATCTCGCTTTTGAGCAAAATCTGCCAATAACAAATCGGCTTCTTCTTTGTATAGATAATTCAGAATTGCATCGGTATCAATTTCTGCTTCCAACAAGGTTCTGTAATAGCCTCTTGCCTCCGATCCAGCAACCTCTTCTAGTAATTCCATCGAAATCAGCGAAAGCACTTTCAATACTTTGATTCGATCTTCACCACTAAATAAATCAACAATAGAATAGAATCCGAAATCGTAATAATTACTTGCCGATTCATAAGTAGAGGTACTATGACGAACCACTGTTTCAATTTCTTCGAAACTAATATCGTCCTTTAAATATTTAATTACTAGGTCAAATACATAAGTTCGAAAGTCCAATTTGTCAAATTGTTCTAATTCTTTAACTAACTCATTTGGACAATTTGAATCTACTAGAATAATATGCGTTTGTGTACTATAGTAGTCATCTTTTGCAAATCCATTTTTGATATGTGCCAACAATTCTTGACCATATAAAATCTCAAATCCATCCTCTTTCTTTTCTAATAAAAGATAACCCCAACCTGTTTTATTTTGTACAATGCTTTTTGATTCCTCTGGACTGCAATTTACTTCAATTCCTATATTAATAGAATACAGTGCATCCATCATTTCCGAATTATTTGCGACAGCTTCCCATCTTATATTTTTAGCAAATAGTTTATCGTGTTTTAATTTATTGTAAACATATTCTGGAGCCTGACTTATAACATAAGATTCTAGCATATAACGACGAAGCTTTTGTATAAACATCTCCATCGTTTGCGTTTGTAGGTTCTCGTATGGCAGAAGATTCTTAGCATTTCTTAAAGCCTTCAATTGCATTCTATAGGTCATATTTTTATAGGCTTGCATAAGTTCAGGACTTCCTGCATCATACAGAATTTGAATCATCATGTCTTTAAATTCCGATTCCTTTATTTCAGGTCTTTTGGTCAAATAATGTAGCTTCAGTGACCAATAAGTAATTAGAGGAGCACCCTTGCCAAGTAATTTTCCTGCAATTCTTTCTAAATCGTCAAAGTATTCCAATTCGCCATTGTCAAGATGGTACTCAAACTGAATAAGTCCCATTTTCAAGGGCGCAATACTATAAAAGAATTGCTCAACTCGTTGTATGGCTATTTTATCTTTATGAACCGCACAGCCTTTGGCAATTTCAGCAAATACCAATAAGCTCATTATCGATTCGTCTCTATCGCCAATTATATTGAAATCCTTCTGAGTTTCTGAAATTTCGAACTGACTAACTGGGAGGTTTTTAGAGGCAAAATCAGTATTCGTTGGTTGTTGCTCAAAATGCTTGATTGGACTAAATGATCCCGTAATAATATAATCGCGGAAGCTTATCCATTCGTAATATTTATGAAGGTATTCTTTTTCATGTTCGTAAACGCTTTCCTTTTCTTCTAATCTGTTTACATAATCCTTGCCTATAACTTGGAAACCATTTTCTAAATTGTAGACAAAACAGTCAAGAGCAATGGCATCAATAAATTCCATCGCTTTGTCATTGATAGAGTTGAATGTCCCGTTTGCCAAATTATCCAAATACAAATACATAGAGACGCAAAGTGCGTCTTCAGTGGAAACAAACTTTTTGGTAGACATCATTTTGTCTTTCCCAAATAAATCCCTTGCTTTTTGCTGATCCCATAGTTCTTTATCAAGAACGGCTTCTGCTTTTTCTCCATGCTCACGAACCAATTCAGCCACTCGTTCTAATTTTGCTCTACTAACAGGAGTCTTAAAGCCACTTAGTTGTTGCAGATTGTTTAACAATTCTTCGTTCCATGGCAACGGATATCTTTTGTTCAACTCCTGTTTTGAAGTTCGTCTGAAACCGTCACTAATTATTTTTCTATAGCGAATAGGAAATTCTTTAGGGCCGAGAAAACGATAAATCACATCGGTAAATCTCAATAATTTTTCAAAATGAGCTTCTTCAGAACTCGCTTCTTGTTTCCAAGCCTTAAACAAACTATGTGTAATATCCTCCAGCATGGTTCTGAATTCCTCTTCTTCAAATACCAATTCGTCTTTTAAAATCTTCTTTAGTCCTTTGCAATTCTCACCTATAATATTGAAAAGTGAAGCCTCTTGGATGCTATCTAAAACTTCACTGTTTTCATTTAAACTGATATAATTCCAAATTTCAACCCCATTAGCAAAGTTGTCAGCAAAGAAGTTTTGCCAAATGTCAATGATAGATTCTTCATCCGTGTTGCTCGTTTGTTCTTCTACTTCCGTGTCCTCTTCTTCGGTCTCTATCGCAAATGGAATCAACTCATCCGACCATTCGTTTAGTTCTACAATGGCAACCTCTTCCAACCAAATTTCGGATAAATAAGCATCTATATCAAAATCATCGTCCCAATAATCCACCGGATTCAGACTCACCATCATCTCAAATCCCATTTGGAAAATATAAGTTTCCACAGTCAATTCCTGATCGAAACTATCGTATCCGTCCAATAGTGGTAGGGTGCTTAGTCTTTCTTTGAAAAATTCTTTGAACTGATTTTGATTTTCTTCTGATTCCCTCAAATGTTTTAAAAGCGGAAAAAAATCTCTCACCTCCATATGCTCTGATGGTCCATCCCAAACGTCGTAACCTAAGGCCATCTGACGAGCACGAATATTTTCACAATAGCAATAAGATTTTATGGTGTGTTCATTCAGCCCTTGAGATAGTACCCAAGCGCCGTAGCCCCAAAGCGGGTAGCCCATATGCTCATCGTCCCAATTGGGAATCATAAAACTTGCCAACAATACCCCATGTTCAGGATAAGCACAAGCCACCACTTGCAAAGGCTCAAGCCCAAAACAGGTTTCGTCGCTAATCCACATAGTAGAAGAATCGTTCTGCTTACGCGCATAATGTACGATTGCCTCACAGGCTGTTTTGATTTCATTGTATAAATCAGGATATTGAACAGCGTGCATAAAGAAGATAGTTTCGGTAAAAAGAATCTCCGATAGATTTGGATTAGACTCTTTCTCTTCTCTATAAGTGTCACAAATCTCATTTAAAAATGTGGTAACAGCCTCGCTCTTTTCAAAATTAGATGCATAAAGTTCTTCCTTCGACGATTTGAATTGCACAAGCATATAGTCATCTTCAAATGCTTGTCCAGACTTGATTAAATTACCGTATTCTTTCAATCCTGCCTTGATCGATTCTTTGTCCTCAGGATTGTAATTGATTATATATTTTGGTTCTCTTGCTTCGTATGCCATATTTTTTTGGTTTGTTTTAATTAAACAACAAAAGTAAAATTAATTTAAATTAAATCCATTTAAAACTTGCTTAAGTTGTTAATGTCAGCAATCGATCTTTATAAATTATTTAATATTAATATGTAATTCATTTATTCTTTGATGATCAATTGACTGCTTAACAGTTAGGTGAATTAACAAAAGTTGTAAATAGAATTGAGAACGAAACAGTTTGGCTTAATCGTAAGCAAATTGCTGAACTCTTTGGTCGAGATGTGAAAACGATAGGAAAGCATATTAACAATGCTTTAAAAGAAGAATTGAAAGATTTTCCAACTGTCGCAAATTTTGCGACAGTTCAAATTGAAGGTGACCGAAAAATAAGTCGAAATATTGAGTATTATAATTTAGATGTGGTTATCTCAGTTGGTTATAGAGTCAAATCCAGAAGAGGTATTGAATTTAGAGCCTGGGCAAATAAAGTTCTGAAAGACCATCTTTTAAAAGGCTATTCTATGAACAAGAGAATTAATAGAGTTGAAGATCAAATGGATGAGATAAACGAAAAAATAGAACGCATCGATTTTCAGATAAACACTGGACTGCCCCCAAAGCAAGGAGTATTCTTTGATGGACAGATCTTCGATGCTTATGCTTTGTTTCAGAACTGATTCGGAATGCAAAAAAATCTATTATTCTAATTGATAATTATGTTGATGATACGGTATTGACTCAATTAAGCAAGAGGGATAAAAATGTTTCTGCAACAATATACACTAAAAACATTACTAAGCAGTTGAACTTAGATATAGAAAAACACAATGCCCAATATCCAGCAATACAAATCAAAAAGATAACGACTACACACGATCGGTTTCTTATAATAGACAATGTTGAGCTTTATCACATTGGTGCAAGTCTTAAAGATCTGGGTAATAAATGGTTTGCTTTTACAAAATTGGAAGGATTAGCAAATCAGATATTGAGCAATCTTCAATAATATTAATTTCGCTCATATTGTAGATAAAAAGTATTCAGATCTAGATAATTAGTATACATTGTAATCACAAGCTCTTTAGTGCATTAGAAAAAAAATAGGCAATAGAATTATTCTCGTCTTAATGGGTATTATATATTTCTAAAAATAAAATCAGCATTGTAAAACCCGGAATATTAAAATTAACTATAGAATGAAATGATTAGTTTGGCTGCCAATATTATTATTCTCAATAAATAGCCTACCAGCTCAAACAAATAAAAATATGAAAATATTGGTTTTGTATTATTCAATTACAGGAAACACTGATAGGTTAGTTAAATCGATAGCCGAAAAGTCTAGATTCGATATGTGAAAACATAATGTTTTTTAATCCCAAAACAAAGCAAATAATAAAATGAATAAAGGCTATTTTTGCTTAGCATTTAAGATTATTTGTATATTTTTGCATTCATTCAAAAGAATATGCAATAAGATATTTCTATTTTGGTTTAGACTTTAATATATTTAACCATAAATATATGAGGCTTATTAAACTTATTATTCTATTTTACGATAAACTACAATATCATAGAATAAAACTTAAATAAAAAAAAATGAAATTATTTAATTTTCTATTAATTCTGATCTCTTTTTTTATCACTAACATATCAATAGCTCAGGATATAAAAAAAGATACAATTTCCCAGTCTGTAAATGTTGAAAGAGGCGTATTGAATATAAAAAAGCGATCAAGTTTAGATTCTTTATTGAATACTGATTATAATAATCAAAAATTTAAAGCAGGTTTTAATGGTTATAGAATACAGATATTTTCAGGATTTAGTGAGGAAAAAAATAGAGCAATTCAAGTTAAAGCAGTTTTTGATACAATCTTTCCTCAAGAAAGATCATACCTAAAATACGACGCTCCAAAGATTTGGGTTCATGCCGGTAATTTTAGATCAAAAACCAAAGCAATGTATTTGTTTTCAAAAATTAAGAAATATTTCCCAAAAGCATATATGGTTAAATCCCTAATAAAATTCGAGGAATTAAAACCAATTGAAGAAACAGTAGAAGAAGCTTCAAATGAAGATGAAAATACTAATCTTCCAAAAACAAATATTACTCAAGGAGAAAATTAGCAAACTACATATAAAATCTATATTAATAGCAAAGTATAATGAGCGACAAATTAAAGCATGAGTGTGGGATAGCAATGATAAGATTGCTCAAACCATTAGAATATTATAAAGAAAAATATGGATCTTGGAATTACGGGCTTCAGAAGCTTTATCTACTTATGGAAAAGCAACATAATAGAGGGCAAGAAGGAGCTGGTGTTGTTGGTCTGAAATTGGATCAAACTCCAGGAATGAAATATCTCAATAGAGAAAGATCATGTGGAGATCAGCCTATTAAGGAAGTATTTGATAATATAAATAAACAAATTAGCTCAAGCCTTGAAAAAGGAAAAGAGCAAACCAAAGATATTGACTGGGTCAAAAAAAATGTACCTTTCGCTTGTGAAATGTATTTAGGACACCTTAGATATGGGACTTTTGGTAGAAATAGTATTGAATATGTCCATCCTGTTATGCGTGAGAACAATTGGAAATCACGTAACCTTGTTATGGCAGGAAATTTCAATCTAACAAATGTTGATGAATTATTCAAAATATTAATAGATTTAGGTCAACATCCTAAAGATTACACTGATACAGTTACCGTTCTTGAGAAAGTAGGGCACTACCTTGACGAAGAAAACCAATTATTATTTAGACAATATAAGAATGATGGTTACTCGAATAAGGAAATTTCTCCTCTTATTGAAAAAAATATCGATATCAAAAAAGTAATTTCTAATGCTAGTAAAGCATGGGATGGAGGATATACAATTGGTGGTATGTTTGGACATGGAGATGCTTTTGTAATGAGAGATCCTTGGGGTATCAGACCAGCTTTTTATTATCATGATGATGAAATTGCAATTGTTGCTTCTGAAAGAGCCGTTATTCAAACTGCAATGAACTTGCAGGTTGAAGATATTAAAGAAATTACACCAGGTAATGCGCTTATTATTCGTAAAAACGGCGAAATTAGCGATGTGCCTGTCAGAGTTCCTCAAAATATTGCCCCATGTTCTTTTGAACGAATTTATTTCTCTAGAGGTGGTGATAAAGATATATACCAGGAAAGAAAAGATTTGGGTAAATTGATTATACCTCAAATCTTGAAAGCGATTGATCATGATATGGAAAATAGTGTGTTTTCTTTTATTCCTAATACAGCTGAAACTGCGTTTTATGGAATGATGGAAGGTTTAAAATATCACTTGATCGAACATAAGAAAAACCTTATCCACGAATTAAATGGAAGTTGGACTGAAGAAAAACTTAAGGATATAATTTCTTTAGAACCTAGAATGGAGAAGATTGCTATAAAAGACGTTAAAATGCGTACTTTTATTACTAGTGATGAGGGAAGAGACGATCTTGTTGGCCATGTTTATGATGTAACATATGGTGTGGTTAGAAAAGATAAAGATAATCTAGTTGTTATCGACGATTCAATTGTTAGAGGGACTACCCTGAAGAAAAGTATTCTGCGTATTTTGGATAGATTAAGTCCAAAGAAAATTGTGGTTGTTTCATCTGCTCCTCAAATTAGATATCCTGATTGCTATGGTATCGATATGACAAGAATGGGTGAATTTGTTGCCTTCAATGCTGCAATTGCTCTTTTAAAGGAAAGAGGAATGGAGAATGTTATTCAGGATACTTACAAGAAATGTAAAGAACAAGAGAATCTCCCTAAAGAAGAAATTGTCAATTATGTTAAGGAGATTTATAAGCCTTTTACACCAGATGAAATATCTAATAAAATTTCTGAAATTCTAACTCCTAAAAATATAAATGCGGATGTAGAAATTGTATATCAATCGATTGAAAACCTACATGAGGCATGTCCTAATAATCATGGAGATTGGTATTTTACAGGTAATTACCCAACCCCAGGTGGTAATAAGGTGGTAAATACTTCATTTATCAACTATGTTGAAGGAAATGATAAAAGAGCATATTAGTTTTTCTATCCTATAAAGAATAATATTAAAGCAAAACCTATCGTATTTCACGATAGGTTTTTTTTATAAAACCTAATCTGTATCTATCATAATTCAAATATTTATTATTCAGTATACTACAAACTCCTCTTGCTTCGTTTTATTTGTTATTCTGACAATCTAATACTCAGTCTAGTAGATTGTTGGTTGATTTTTAATTACTTGTTATCAAATTTAATATTTCTTATAATTCTTTTGAATTTTTATAAATATTTTGAAACGAAAATCAATATTATTAGATATAAATAAGTTTTTAGAATCCATCAGTACATAAAGATAGAACCTTCAATTATAGTTATATTTTAGCATTATCATTGTAAATAAAATATATCAAATCTTACCTGCAAAAAACTTTTTCAAGTATAAAATCATTATCATTTTTGGAATTAAGTTTTTTTTGTATTGACATAAATTATTTTAATCACTAAATTTAAGTAAGTTATACCTTGTTTTTTTATCAAAAAAAGAAAAATATTCAATCTGTATTATTATTTATATAATACTAAATATAATGTAACATTATTGATAAGCTAACGTAGAAGAATGTAATTATATGGGAAAATTAGATTTTCTATAAATTAAAACCATTATAAGATATGTAACGCTTAAATTTAATTATGAACCATAAATCTATATACATATATACTTTATTATTACTAATATTTTTAATTGTTAGTAATAGTTCTTATGCTCAATTTGAAAATAATGTACCATCGATTACAAAACAAGAATTTTACAACCCTTCATATAATTCTTATAAAAATTACACATCTATAAATTTGGTTAGTAGACAACAATGGGCGACGGGTGGTATTGAAGGCCCTAGAGTTGTTGGATTTAATTTACATATGCCTGTGTTTAAGAATACTTTCGGATCGGGTATTACAGCTATCTCTGAAATGATAGGTCATAGAAATATAAATACAGGTTATGTCAATTTCACAAAAGATCTTAAGATAGGAAGGGATGCACATATGGGATTTGGATTAGGTTTTGGACTTCAAAATGAGAAATATGAGTTAAGTGATCTCAAATTTCAAGAAGAGGAAGATTTGTCCAAGTTGAAACTAAATCAAATTAACCCCTCTGCTAGTTTTGGTATTATTACTATGGTTTCTAATTTCTATCTCGGTATTAGTACGACTATAACTTTATCAGATACAGATATAGATAAAAAATATTTAGCTGGTTTTGATGGAGTTGCTGGTTTTGTATATGAGTTTCATAATGATTTCGCTCTAAGAGGAGGTATAGTTGCAAAACATTATATACAAAAAGAATTAACTGTGAATGAAGATGGAAAGATGAGTAGTGATTATGTTAAGCCAATAATTGATGCCTCGTTATTTATGTTTATAAAACAGAGGTTTTGGCTTGGAACAAGTCATAGATTAGAAGAAGCACAGACATTTTACCTGAGTTATAGATTTGGTAGACAAAAAAAATATACTATTGGATACGAATATGAACTTGGTTTGGGAAGAGGTCTTAATCAGTTTTCAACTCAAGGGGTATCTATCTCTATCAATTTTCAAAGAAAAAGAACCTTTCGAAAAGTTGGTAATTTCCAACGAAAAGCTGTCAGATATGTTAAGCCACTTAGTGAATATTTATACTAAACAGATTTGTACTTAAACAAAACACTTTATGAAACGAAATACAAGTATATATATCATTTTAATTATTCTTATATGTATCATCTCTGCAAGAGCAAATACTTTTGTTTCGAATAAGTATTTTGCCAAAAACAATCATGGAATTGTAGATAAGAAGGATAAAAAGAAAAAAAAGAAAAATAAAAAGAAGAAACAAAAGGATGATTTTGATGATATAGTAACGAATTTAGCAAATGAGGAGATTAAAGATAGTCAAGTAGATAATCGCAAGAAGAAAAAGAAAAATAAACGAAATAAAAAGAAAGCGAAATACACTGATACCATTCCATCAAAAACTAAGGCAGAATTAATTGAGTCGATTGGTGATTCAATTCCAAAAACAGGATACAATTTTCTCTCTAAAAAGGCTACTAATTTACTGATGGAGAAAAAATATGAAAAGTCTTTAGCTGTTTATGAACTTTTAATTGAAACCAAAAGATCAAAATTGACAATGGACGATATTATAAATTATTATTATTGTCTTATCCAGCTTGAGCGTATTTCCGAAATACCAAATCCAAAACTTCGACGCTTTAATAAGAATCATTCAATATCTGAGATAATTCAAATTGGAACTAGAAAATCAAAGTATGCTGATGTTTTATCCAATTTAACGAAGAAGGAACTAGGTTTTAAGCTTAATAATAATTTTGGGATTAGGTTTGATGGCCTTGGGGTATTTTATTATGAAGTTGAACCTGTTGGTAATTCTGATTTGGATACAGATAAAAATCTTGATGATTTAGATAGTCAAAAAGACTTAGCTTCAAAAGAATTAACTGAAAAGGAAAGAAAAAAACTATTAAAGGAGTTAGCTATTAGAGCAAAAAAAGAGAAGAGAAATACATCAAAAAACAAAAGACAAAAGGAAATAAATATAAGATATAGAAGATTACTTGTAGATGGTCAATTAGAGACAGCTATAAGGGTAAAAGATTCTATAGATATAAAAGGAGATATTCTATCACAAATAGAAGTTGGTGATCGAGGCATGATTTATAATATTGTACCCAAGGATAGATTGCCTGAAAGAATAATTTGTAGAGGAATTAATTTACCTAAATTTCCACATAATTCTAAAACTTATTCTTGTTCAATGCCATATTTTAATGAGGCTGAAAATAGACTATATTTCTGCTCAAACAAAACGGATGGTTATGGTGGATGGGATATTTATTATTGTGATCTTAATGAGGATAAATGGGAGGATATGATAAATATGGGTCCTGAATTGAATACTGTTTATGATGAAATATTTCCAATGAAAGGATCTGCGAATTCATTGATATTTAGTAGTGATGGCTGGGAGTCTAAGGGAGGTTTAGATAATTATGAATACGATTTTAAAACTCAAAAGTCCTATAATCTTGTTGATTTTAATACTAAGGGAAACGATTACAGTCTCAACCTCCATGAATATAATGAGCTTCGTATACGTGCTGTAGGAATAAAAGATAGTAGTTTAGTTTATTATTATGCTGACAATAAAATTTCGAGTGGTCAAAATTATGTTGCTAAAACGGATACTGTATTTATTGAAAAAATCAAATATGTTAATAAAAAAACTCCAAGTAAGAAAACAACTAAACGCGCAACTCAATCCGAAAATTTTGGTGAGAAATTAACTATTACAAGATTGCTAAACTTGCCACTTGATACTATATTTTTTAATCATGATGAATATTTTTTGTCCCCGTTATACACTGAATATATAAGGAAATTTGTTAGAGCAGTATACAGGAAAGATTATAAGAAATTAAATATCTTTATATTTGCTAATTCCGATGATGTTGGTGACTATTATTATAATTATGATATGTCGCTTATTAGGGCTAGAAATGTGGAAAGGTATGTCTATAATTTTGATTCTGGAAAATATATCAAGAATACTATAATGGTAGTATTCGGAGAATCTCTATATTTAAATAATACTTTTATAAAAGAAGGAAAACATTCATATATTAAAGCTGGTTTGGGTAAAAGTCCTTATAATACAATATTATCTATCCGAACCAAAATGTATGGGTCGGAGGAGAGAGCCAGGAAAATATTCCATAACAACCCAAATAACTTTAAAACCTTAAATAAGCTACTTAAAGACCATCGACCTCCTGGGATTACTTTTGTTGGTATTCAAGCTTTACATAAGGTTAAGGATAGAGAAAACTTATATTTAATTTCACTTAGATATGGTGTTGAAATGAGTATAATACTGAAAGCAAATTTACTTAGATCTTATAAGGTTAAGCCTGGTAGAGTTCTTATAATACCTTATGTTGAGGAAGATGAAGTTTAGTTTAAGTATTGGTTTACTAAATCTCTTAAATTCAAATGATTGAATCTAAGAGGTTTCTTTTTAAAACTCAGTTAATTTATTTAGTTCGGAAATTTTGTGAAAATACATAATCACAATACTATATTGATAGATAACAGAAAAGTATGTTCTTATTGTTGATATTGTGTTTAAATAACTATAGTTTTGGTATTGTATATATAATTTAATATGAAATAGATATACTTTGTTTTAGCTTAGTTTGTACCAAAACGAATTTAGTTATATAATCTTTCTTGCTTTTTTGATGATTCCACCCTCTTTTTAATCTGTTTTGTTAGTCTGCATATGATTGGTTGTTAGTTTTATTTAATAAATTATTATCATAATTTACGGGCTTAATAAGCAGTGTCTTACTTGTCGAGTTAATTATATGGTTTAAACCTATAAATTTTAGTTTTGCATAATTTCTATAAGTCTTCATTATTCTATTTGCTTAGGCAGTCGTATATTTTTTTATATTTGTGCTGAATATTCTTTGTTATATAATAATAAACAGGAATTGTTTTGATTGTAGTATATTTATTTATTGCTTATGATGTTGATTAACAATAAAGTAATTTTTAAATATATGCTTGTACTGTGAATATTTTTTTGTTAATAAATAAGTGTTTGAAATTAATATAAACTTATATACATATAAATTTTTAGAAATGAAGAAAAACTTAAAACTCTTATCGTTTTCATTAATTGCTTCATTAATGTTTACGAACTGTAAGATGGAGAATAAAAGTAATTCAAATCCATTATTAGGAGAGTATAATACTATTCACAATACCACACCTTTCTCTAAAATCAAAATGGAGCACTATAAGCCTGCTTTCGATCAAGCTTATAAAGAAGCTCGTGCTGATATAAAGGCTATTGTCGATAATACTGAAGCTCCTACTTTTGAAAATACTATTGTAGCTCTTGATAATGCTGGTTCTTTATTGTCAAGAGTAGCAGGTGTATTTTATAATCTATTGTCTGCTGAGACTAGTGATCAGATGCAAGCTTTGGCTGAAGAATTAGCTCCTGAATCAACAAAATATTCAAACGAAATTTATCTAAATCAAAAACTTTTTGATAGAGTAAATGCTGTTTATCAAAACAGAAAAAATGTAAAGTATACACAAGAACAAGAAACTTTGTTGAAAGATACATACAAAGGTTTTTTATCTAATGGTGCAAGCTTAAAAGGTGAAGCTAAGGAAAGATATAAAAAGATTTCTGAAGAATTATCTCTTTTAAGTCTTAGTTTTGGTAATAATGTAAGAAAAGAAACTAACAGATATTTATTAAATATTACTAATAAGGATGAATTAAAAGGTCTTCCTGCATCTGTTCTTGAGGCTGCAGCTATGAAAGCTAAAGCTAAAGGAAAAGAAGGATGGGCTTTTGATTTAACTTACCCAAGCTTTGGTCCGGTTCTTAAGTATGCTGAAAATAGAAATTTGAGAGAAAAACTTTGGAGAGCATACGCTACTAGAGCTACTAAGGGTGACGATCTTGATAATGTTGAAACTATTAAGAAAATTGCTAAATTAAGACTTGAAAAAGCTAATCTTTTGGGTTATAAAACTTATGCTGATTATGTTTTAGAGGATAGAATGGCTAAAAATCCTGAAAACGTATATAAATTATTGAACCAACTTACTGCAAGTTATAATAAGCAAGCAAAAGCGGATGTAAAAGAGGTTGAAGATTTTGCTAAAAAGAATGGTCTTAAGGCTAAAATGATGCCTTGGGATTTAAGCTTTTACTCTAACAAATTAAAGTTAGCTAAATACAATTTAGATGACGAGGTATTAAAAGCTTATTTTAAGTTAGAAAATGTTAGAAAAGGTGCTTTTGATTTAGCTACTGAGCTTTATGGTATTACCTTTAAAGAAAATAAAAATATTGAAGTTTACCATAAAGATGTTACTCCTTACGAAGTTTTCGACAAAGATGGTAAATTTTTAGCTGTATTCTATGTTGATTATTTCCCTAGACCTGGTAAAAGAGGTGGCGCATGGATGAATGGTATTACTGACCAGTATATTATGAATGGTGAAAATCATAGACCTCATATTGTTAATGTTATGAACTTCACAATGCCTACGGAATCTAAACCTTCTTTATTGTCTTTTGGTGAAGTTACTACTTTACTTCATGAATTTGGTCATGGATTACATGGTATGTTAGCTAATACTAACTATAAAGGATTGTCTGGTACTAGCGTTCCTAGAGACTTTGTGGAGCTTCCTTCTCAGGTAATGGAAAACTTCGCATATGAAAAAGATTTCCTTGATAAGTTTGCTGTTCACTATAAAACAGGTGAGAAAATCCCACAAGCTTTAATCGATAAATTAAAAGCTAGTAATAACTATATGTCTGCTTATGGATGTTATCGTCAGTTGGCTTATGGTCTTTTAGATATGGCTTATCATACTTTGACTGAAGTTCCTGAAGATTTAAATGTTGTTGATTTTGAAGCTAATGCTACTAAGGCTGTTTCTGTTTTGCCTAAAGTTGCAAATATTGCAAAAGGTCCTTCTTTTGGTCATATCTTCGCTGGTGGTTATGCTGCTGGTTATTATGGTTATAAATGGGCAGAGGTTCTTGATGCTGACGCTTTTGCTGTATTCAAAGCTGATGGTGTATTTAGCAAAAATGTTGCTGAAAGATTTAGAACTAATGTACTTGAAAAAGGTGGAACTGAAAATCCAATGGAACTTTATAAAAGATTCAAAGGTTCGGAACCAACTATTGATGCTTTATTGGAAAGAGATGGAATTAAGAAATAATTCTCTTATAAAATATTAAACAAAAGGCTTTTCTATATCATAGGAAAGCCTTTTGTTTTGTACGGGAATTTTTTTAGCTTCAATAAATATTATAGGTTTAAGTAAATTTAAGATGTATTATGATTTTAGTTTATTTTTATTTTTTTATTATTGCATTCTGTTAATTAAATCTATCTATAATTAGATTAAATAAACACACGCATAATTATATAAAAAAAACTATGACACACAAACTATTGAAAGTAGACATACACAACCCGCAATCGATTCAGCAAGCTCTTGCCGAATTCAAAGCAATCCTAACTGAGGTATACAAAACGGGAGAGTTAATAAATAAAGTACCAGCTTTTGTTCCTGAGGATAAATCACTATTCGAGAATGCAGATTTTTTCGATTTTGAAATCATTCAAAAATTAACGAGATATCTCAATGTCAACGATCCTGATATTAAACAAATGGATAAATTGGCTCATCTTGAATATGAGCAATTAAATCGACCTGACTATTACAGTAACTATTCTCATATCTTGGTGTTTCAACATGCCTTGGAACAGGGTTTGAAAAACGAAGTTTTGGAGATTTGCGAGGAGATGATTGCCTATTCGATGAAGGTGGATTCATCAAACGAGCTTTTCTTTTTTAGCGATATGATTTTCGGTATTGGTATTCTGACTGTTTTGGGCTTAAAGCATCCCGAATACATTTATATGATTGCCGAATACCTTCCACGTCACGCTGATTACAACCAAATCAAATACCACTTTGTGGGTTATGTTTATTTCTTATTCAAACATTATGGAATGTCTGATGAGATGATTAAAATGTTTGCTAGGGTGAAGTTCGATGAATTCTTTATTGCCTTTGATGAAGATTTTTCGGAAAAACCAGAAGATCGTTTCAACTTGTTCAAACTATTTTTGGAAGACAAGAGCAAATACGATTTGTTTAAGAAAGAGATGGTGGATTCTTTCAGAAAATACCCACAGAATATTTTTGATGATTTTGATGAAGACAGAAGTTTTGCTTTTGATATAATCGAAAAATTGACAGATGGATACGATGCCTATTTGGGATATGAGGAAAATGAAGATGAAGAGGAGTTAAACTATATAAACGACGACTTCGAAGATTTCGATTTCCATGGCACACGCCTTGAGGATGTTGTTGAAGATCTTCATTCTAGTATATTTGAAGCTATTAAGGATATTCCTAGAAATCAGTATTATTATAAGAAAAATGCGAGTTATGGAGCCGAAACCCTTGCCGAAATGCAGGGCGATAAGTTTTATGAAGAATACGAGGCCAACGATGATCATGAAATAAACAATGAGTTTTATTTGAAGGGGTTTGAAAATGGAGCAGAGATTCTTCATTATATTGAAACTGGAGAAAATCCAGAAGTGCTTGATTCTATTGAAAAAACACATATTCGCAAACTGGCCTTAGAGAAAAAAATGGGGCTGTACAAGCGATTGGACTATTATGGTTCGGGTGATATGAGATTGTCTTCAAATCTGGAGCAAGATGTATTCTTAGACGATATTTTGGAATCTTTTGTATGTACTTATCTGAATGCCGATAGTTATGATTTGGAAGATCAAGACGAATACCGAAACCACCAAAAAGCGATTCGTGTATTGGATGTATTTGTTAAAATTACGGGCAAGGACAAATTTTCGGCTGATGATTTAGACCTAATTGTGGAGAATCTCGAACTTATGAGCGAGCAGGAGGTTTTGAACCGATATGCAAATAGAAAATTGTCCGATGAAGAATTGGAAATTGAGATTTACAGACAGGTAAACGACCACTTTACTCACAATTTGGGAACCATAAAGCTTAGGAGTATACACCGCTTGTACCAACAAAATCCTGAATTGTTTGCCAATGCTTTAGCCAATTTCAAAAAAATGGCTGTGGCGATTGAAGACCCAGATATTTTGGCTGTTTCACCAGGAATGAATCAAACGGAATATGCGCTTGCCACTCAATTGCTTTCTGTTGGATATGTTATTTCGCAAGAGATGCAGGATATGGCCAATATGAACAATCCGCATTTACGAAAACTAATTGAATACTATCAAGAAAATATATTTAAAACCATTTTTTGGAAATTAGAAGACAATAGTCGCTTCAAAACTAAGGAAGAGACAAAACAAGTATTGACTCAATTGCTCGAATATGTGGAAGGGCCTAAGATGAAAGCTCCGCCCAAAGAGATTATTGCCAAATTGATGAAAGGCGGAATGGATGCGCTGAATGAGGAAGAGAAAAAAATCATGCAAAGCTTTAAGCCTGGTAAACCTGCCGAATCAGTTTCCAAAGAGCAAGCCAATGCTATGATGCAGGAATTGTTCTGGCCAGGTGAAGAGCATGAGGAAATTGACGAAATAGGCATTGCGAATCTGAACATAAAAAAATCAACTATCTACCATTCCGATAGCATGGGAATGTGCATGAGTTCCTTATTGTATGTGGCGAAAGTAGCACCTACAGCCTTTCAAAAACAATTGCTTAAGTGCTTTGAATTGGTGTTGGAAACGGCGCCTGTAAAAACTTTATATAGAGCCTTCAAAGATTTTATTGACACCGATGTATTGATCAAATCCAATATTGACGAGCTAAATGCTTACGAAGATTTATTGCTTGATTTAAAAATTGATAGGAAATATGTTTTTGCTTTTCAGATATTGCTTTGTCAAAAACAATTTGAATACAAAACATTAGAGTATTTTGAGGACGAAAATGAGTTGAAAAGGGTTTATATGTCTATTGTTGATCAATATGTGCATGTAGATGAAGTGGACGAAGATGAATCTCCAATGTTTGCTGGCAGAGAAAAAGCTAGAAAGCAGGCTTTAAAAGATTCTTTAGCTTATTTGGATCTTAAAAATAGAATGGTTTTCCTATCCTCGGTCAATCAGCAAGAGGAATCAGAAGACTATCGTTTGTTAATACTAGAGCAGATGAAAGACTCTCTTTTCAAACTATGTTTTAAAGAATTGGCAAAAGAGAAATCGCTTTGGGAAATGAACAAAGAAGAGAAAGAAGCCCATAAGCAATTTGCCCAAAAACAGGCAAGCCAATGTTTTGCCTTTATCAAAGGAGAAATCTCCATTGAAGAGCTAAAAGCCGATACACTTTCTCTATTGCCAAAAAATGAACATTTCTTTTATGCCGAATTAGCCGAGATTTGTTACAAAAATAGCGAAGAGGCTTACTGTCAGTTATTAAGTTTGGTATTTGATTTAGCAGAACACGAGAACATTAAGTCAGTATATGAGGCAATTTACAACAGTCTATCGACCCGAAAAATGTACCAATCGGTAGATCTTTTCCATCAATTGGCACTAAAATCTAATATAGACCAAGAGCAATTGTATTTATTCTATTTGACTGAATACAAAGAGAAAATCCGCCGAGACTATGAAGACAACTTCTTTGCACAAATTCTTTTAAAAAACTGGGAAACCGTCCAACAATTCCCAAAACTAAAAGAATTAAAAGCCTATGTACTTTTCGAAAAAAATCGAGACGGCTATTTGGCGTTTGAGGAAGATAATGATTAGTGTTTAAGTATTAATGGTTAATAAAAGCAAAAGCGATGCAATAGAAGCGTCGCTTTTGCTGTATGTGAATATGCAAATATTTTTGACTTGATTTTGAGAACAGTACCCAATATTGGATTCTAATTCTATATAGAAAATTATTTAACGGATATAAACTGCTGATATTTTAGTGTAAGTTTTCATTATAAAATAGTTAGTTTTTATTATATTCGTACTTGCAAAATTCATTAATTATGAATAAAATAAAAAATTTTGTATAGTGATTTAACCTGTTATTTTAGTTGATGTAGCATAATTTTATTTATATTTGAATCTTGAAAATAAATATATTATGATATATAATAACCTAGGATGGAAAATTGATATGAAATTATAATAGAAAAAATGTATTTAATAGTATCTATTGAGATTAGGAATGATTAAAAAGAAGCAAATTACATATGTCGACTTATTTGCAGGCTGTGGAGGGTTATCTCTTGGGCTTCATAATGCTGGTTGGAAGGGCTTATTTGCTATTGAAAAAAGTGAAGATGCTTTTAAAACACTTAAGCATAATTTAATTCTGAAAAAAAAACATTTTGATTGGCCTAATTGGCTTGAAATGAAGAATCATGATATTAACCAAGTTTTAGACGAACACTCCATAAACCTATCTGCTTTAGAAGGCAAAATAGACCTTGTAGCAGGAGGTTCTCCATGTCAAGGCTTTTCTATGGCAGGTAGAAGAGTTGAAAATGACTCAAGAAATAGCTTGGTGAAATCTTACATTAAGTTTATTAAGTTGGTGAAACCCAAAGTAATCTTTTTCGAAAATGTCAAAGGCTTTACTCAAGGTTTTAAAAATAATAATAAAAAAGGACAAGCCTATTCAGAATATGTTCTCAAAGAACTTAAAGGACTTAATTATACTGTAGAAGGCAAATTAATTGATTTTTCAGAATATGGGATACCTCAAAAAAGAACAAGGTTTATTCTTGTAGGTATTTCTAATGAATACATCAAGAAAAACCCAACATTATCAAAAGAGACTTTCTTTGAGAAAATTAAGGAAAATAAACATCAATTTCTTGTTAATAAGGGATTAGAAATGAATCCAACACTAGAAGACGCAATATCAGATTTATTACAATCCAATGGAACAACAGAAGCAGAAACACCTAGATTTAAAGCTGGTGTTTATGGCGATATTTGTTCTAAATATCAGAAATATCAAAGAAAATATCTGAAACAAAATAGCTTGGTTGATAGCCATAGATTTGCAAACCACACTGAACAAATTAGAAATAGATTTAAAATAGCATTGGAAGAAAAACTATCTAGTGCAGAATATAGGGAGAAGTTTAAGCTAAAAAAAAGTAGCACCAAAATATTGGATGCTTCAAAACCAACTCCAACTATTACAACCCTACCTGATGACTATATACACTATTGTGAACCAAGAATAATGACAGTTCGAGAGTATGCTCGAATTCAATCTTTCCCTGACTCGTATCATTTTAAAGGTAAATATACTACAGGGGGAGATAGAAGAACCAAAGAAGTTCCAAGATATTCACAAATTGGAAATGCTATCCCTCCATTATTTGGAGAACAAGCTGGAATAATAATCAAACAAATTTTATCTAATGGCAGAGAACCTAGAATTTAAAATAAGCTCGGGGCTTAAAAATATTATTGGTCGGGATTTAATCACTGATGATTTTATTGCTGTTTTCGAACTAGTAAAAAATTCCTATGATGCATATGCTAAAAATGTTGATATTGTAATAAATGAAAATGAAATTATTATAGCTGATAATGGTAATGGAATGACCTTGTCTGATTTAAAAGATAAGTGGTTGTTTGTAGCATATTCAGAAAAAAAAGATGGAGTTCCTGAAGGTGAAGATGAAAAAAAAGAATCCTACCGTGATAAAATCCAAAAGAAGCGACACGTTGCAGGTTCAAAAGGGATTGGTCGCTTCTCAAGTGATAGATTAGGAGGGAAATTATCAATCATTACTCGCAAAAAGAGCCAAAATAACATTGAACAAATTAAAGTTGATTGGTCTAGATTTGAAAAAGACCAAAGAGATGTTTTTGAAAAAATTAAAGTTGAACATAAATCCCTATCTACCCCAGAAATTGTTTTCCCTAATTCAGTACCACATGGAACTATTTTAAAAATCACCAACCTTCATAGCCATTGGGATAGGAAACGTTTAAAAACATTAAAACATTCTTTGGAAAAGCTTATTAATCCCTTTTCGGAAACAAATGATTTTGAAATAAAGATTATTTGTGAAAAAGAATTGAAAGAGGATAATAGAGTTGATGAAAAAAAACAATATATCCATATAAAAAGAGACAGGATAAATGGAACTGTCAATAATTCAATTTTAGAAATTTTAAATCTAAAAACAACTCAGTTAAGTGTGGAAATCTCAAGTAGTGAGATTGAAACAAAAATAGTTGACAGAGGAAGTCTTATTTATCATATAAAAGAAAATAATAAAGAATATAAGTTATTAGAAAATGTAAAGATTGACTTGTATTTTCTTAATACATCAGCGAAATACAATTTTACTCGCAAGATGGGTATTCAAGTTGTAAATTTTGGTTCTGTATTTCTTTTTAAGAATGGGTTTAGAGTTCAACCATATGGAGATTTAGGAGATGACAGCTGGGGGTTAGACCAAAGAAAACAACAAGGATATAACAGATTTTTAGGTACTCGTGATTTATTTGGAAGAGTAGATGTGATTTCTGACAATACTGAACAATTTAAGGAAGTTTCTAGTAGAGATGGTGGACTTGTTGAATCGGATGCTTTCTTCCAATTAATGCACGCATTTAAAGAAAAGGGACTTGTTCGATTAGAACGATATGTTGTTGGTGTTTTGTGGGGAGAAGGTTTTAAAAAAAGAAAATATTTTGGTGAGGGGAAAGAAGGTGATGAAATAGCTGATAAATACAGGAAGGAACTGTCAGATTTCGATAAAAGCTCAGATGATGTGACTCACGCTACATCAAATTTAGGAAGTAAACTCGATTTTATACAAATTATAAAAAGCCTTGCAACAGACGATAATATTACTATTATAAATTACAACCGGGATTTTGTAAATCTAGTAAATGAAAACATCGATGACCACCAAACTCGATTTATTTCTGATTTGGAAAAGATTGCAGAAATTACAGATGACGAAGAGTTAAAATCTCAAATTTTAAGGACAGAAGAACAATACCAAGAGCTTAAAAGAGAAAATGATATTGCCAAGAAAAAACAGGAAGAAGAAAGACTAAGAAGAATTGAGGCTGAGAAAAAAGCAGAAGAAGCTGAAAACAGAAGAATTCAGGAAGAGAGAAGAAGAATAGAAGAAGAAGAACGCAGAAGAAAAGCGGAGTTGGATACGGCAAAGAAAGAAAAAGAAAGAGCTCTCGCTGAATTAGCAAAATTTAAAGCTCAAAAAAAAGCAAAAGAGGAAGAGGACGCTAGAAAAAAAGCTGAAATTGATGCAAAACTATCAAGAAAAACAGCAAAAAACGTTAAAAAGCAACTTGTGGTTGAAGAAAAAAGACGGCTCTTTTCTGAAGCTCAAAACTCTTTGGATATTGAACATGTGCTAGGGATAACGCATCAAACAGGTTTGCTAGCTGGGACTTTGTTTAAAGATTTTAATTGGGTTTTACAACAATATAAGTCTGATAATTCTTCTGTTTCTATTGAAGAGTGCATCGATGAAATAGAAAGGTCAATATTTATTATTGAAAAAATCCAACAACTTTCAAATTTTGCGACAAGAGCAAATTTTGATGTAACTTCTAATTGGATTGAAAACGAAGACTTAGGTCTTTTTATTTGTGATTATATTAAACAAGTAAGTAATGCTGGTAGGAAGATAAAGCTGAAGGAAAATATTGAAACTCCATTCATTAAAAATTTCCGTCCAATTGAAATATCAATGGTTGTCGACAATGCAATTAATAATGCACAAAAAGCTGGAGCGAAAAATATAAATATTGAAATAAATTCTGAACCAAATTATTTATCTATCTTAATATTAAATGATGGGAAAAAATTAACTGATAAGTATAATCCAAAAGATTTGCTAAAAAAAGGTATTACAACAACAAGCGGTTCAGGACTTGGTTTATATCATATTAACAAAATAATTACAGACTTAAAAGGTAAGGTTACAATATCTAATACAAATCAAGGAACTTTATTAAAAATTGAAATAACTAAATGAAAAAACACTATTCAATTTTGTGGATTGATGATGAGCCAGATTCCATAAGAACCTCTAGAAGAGATTTAACAGCTCATCTTCGAAAAGTTGGAGTCATTGCAGAAATTACTTATTCAAATCCATTGACCTGGACTAATGGTTTTAAAACTGTTCCTGAAATAATGAATTGTGTAAGCAATCCTGAATTAGATATGGTATTAATGGATTATAATTTAGGTGATAAACATGGAAGTGATATTATTGCAGAACTAAGACAAACTGATATATATGTACCTATTATATACTATTCACAACAGCATTATGATGAATTAAAAGAAAGTCTCCTCAAAGATGATGTTGATGGTGTTTTTATTTCGCCAAGACCAGAGCTAGAAGCAAAGGCAAAAAAAATCCTTGATTCTTTATTAAAGAGAGAGCACAGGGTCCGAAGAATGAGAGGTTTACTGTTATCTGACACAAGTGAATTAGAATCTCAAGGTGCAAGTATTGCTGAAAGATGTTGGAAGTTTTTAACCCCAGAACAAAAAGATACTGTACAAAAAAAGTTCAAGAAACATGTATTGAAAAGCTTAAAAGGAAATACATCTCAAATCAACAATTTTGATTATGAATTTGATACTGTTCTAGAAATATGGGAAACAAGAATTTTTGATGCGTCAAAAAGAGGATATCTATTACAGAAAATATTCGAACAATTAGGTTGGGATGAACATTTGTTAAACGTAAAGAATCTATGTGGGAATGAGCAACCAATTCATATTTTTTCGAAAAGGAATGAATTTGCTCATCAAACAGAAGAAAAACTTCAAACTTCAATTGATTCTATATCTGATATTGATTTTTCAAAAGAATTAAGAGAATCTCTTCATACTGCAGAAAAAAACATGAAAGACTTAATAAATAGGATTAATGCTGAAGGAGATCAATTGGTGAAAGAAGAAAAATAATATTTTATACATTTGCAAAACAGTCCCGTGCTACTCTTTGTCAGTAGTGCTTGGACTCTAAAATGGAAACATAGGCTCAGACATTCGTTCTGGGCTTTTTTTGTGTTCAAACGAAGCTACTGTACATTAAAAGATAAGACTCCTAAATTAAACGAGATTCTTTGCTCGTTCCTCGCTTCAGAATGACGAGTTGGGGTGAACACAACAGTCAGAGTAAGCGTCATGTTGAGCTTGTGAAACATCTTCTATAACCATAGAGTCTATTCTTAATTAATTTAGGAGACTCTTCATGTATATTATAATAAAAAGTAGTCCAAAATATAATCGAAAAGTATACCACTAAGAATTTTCAAATTGAACAATTTATTTGTTCATTAAAAAATGATAAGTATGTATACACAACAAGAGATTATTTTACAACACTATCGTGAAGGAAAGAGTCAGCGAAGTATTTCACGAGATTTAGGAATAAGTAGAAAAACAGT
>JAOARN010000012.1 GCA_025210485.1 Marinifilaceae bacterium
CTAATTTAAAGCCAGTACACAGATTAAACACGATTGAATGATTAGGCAGGACAGACAGGATTTTTTGATTTGAAAATTACTGATTTATCAATTATTATATTTCTCATCTTTGTTCCTTAAATTACTAAACTCAGTTTACAACAGAACTACGGATAAGTATAAATACAGGCTGGTTTAATTTTAAAAAAATATTTATTAATGCTTTTAGCTCAATGCGATGCATTGAGCTCTACTATATATACCTTTCAGGCAAAACAAATCATTTCCAATAGAACTATATATCCGACTGATTTCTTATCCCTTTTTAGGAAAGATATGAGTCATCATTGTTTTCTTCTATTACAGAATTATCTGAATGGCTCAGACAATAGGTTTTCTTAATCTGTAGATTTTTCATCTTCGTTCCTCAGATTCAAAATGACGATTTGGTTTTGTTTGATCAATTAACAGATGATTGATACTAAAACAGATCCAACATAATAACAATATAGCTTCTATTGCCTTACAATAGAAGCTTTACTAAATTAATTAAAATTCAAACACTTAAACAACTTTTACCTGTGACTCGAATAATTCGATTATATCACCCTTTACAATTTTTGCACGTTTTCGGGTTTCAACTTCCCCGTTTCTAATAACCAAACCATCTTCAACAAAAAGTTTTGCCTGAGCTCCACTCTCACTATGTCTAAGTAATTTTATTAATTTTATTAATTCTATATATTCCGACTCCAATTCAAATTCTATCATAATTTAAACTATTGTTAATATTTTGTATTAAATAACTAAAATAAACTAATGCTATTTTTTGTTATTATAATAATTAAAACTTGTTTTTCTAAATATCAAATAAGGAAATGAAATACCAATTGAAATGGAACATAGTATAAAAACAGCCGTTAATGTATTATGAGAGAATCCACTTAACAAATCAATAAAACCATCCCCCTTTGTTTTCGTATCGGCTAATTTAATTAAAGCAATCATAGCTCTATACAAAAATATACCTGGAACCATTGGTATGACAGATGGGATTGCAACAACTAAAGGAGGTGTTTGTTTCATAACAGAAACCAACTGACACAACAAACCTACAAATACAGCAGCCACAAAACTAGAAAATATAATATTAATACCATTATTCATCAAAAGTATCTTTGTAAAAATGGCAATAAAACCTAAAACAAATATATATAAAAGGCTAGGTCTTCTAACATTAAAAAGAATAGCAAAGCCAGTCGCAGCAACTCCTCCTGCTAAAGCCTTACATAATAAATACACAACTCCCATCTTAGCTAAAATTAAAAATCAACAAACTACACATCATTCCCATTGCAATCATAAAGGACATTATAAGCCCATTTACTGCTCTCATAATTCCATTTAAGATATTCCCATCTGTAAGATCAATAAACGAATTAATTAAAGGCACCCCAGGCACTAGAAACAAAACAGAAGTTGCTAGCGCTGGGGTAAGCTCAATATCAGTGATAAAAAACTTTCCAGCTCCTGCACAAAAACTTGCCACAAAAGCTGCAGCAAATACACAAATAAATGGATTAAATCCAATTTTATGCATGCTCATCCTAGTATTAATTCCCATAAAAGTAGCTATAAAACAAAGACATAAAGCCAAACTATTACCACCTGCAACAAAACAAAAACCAGAACCTGCTAATGCTACACCCACACTTATTAACCATCGGTTATAATGAGCTGACTCAGCAATTCGATCAAGCCTGGAGTTAAACTCCTCAATACCAAAACTTTTATCCAACAATGATAAACTCAACTTACTAATCTCAGAAAATATAGTAAAATTTACCCCTATCGGTTTAGACCTTGTAATTCCCGTGAATAAAGTTTTACCTTCAGAACTAGTTACTGTTAATTCAATAGCCCTATTAGTAATAGAAATTTCAGCATTACGACCATAAACCCTTGCAATTCTATCAATCACAACTCTTGTCCTCTCCGTACAAGCTCCATTTGCTTGCAGCAAACTACCAGTTCTCAAAAGAGTTTTTCCTAATAAATCAATCTCTTGTTCCATTTAACTCAACATTTCAAAAAAAATGAATTCTCCCCTACAATAAATATATATTTTATTACCAAAAGCAAATAAAATCGCTAATGATATTTTCTAATTCCAGAATAAAGGTTTAATAAAAACCGATGCAATAATAACTATAACTGTAAACCCTGACTATTGCTCATATTTTTCAAGACAGAAAATGTCTTATCAATATCATCATCATGAACAACAATAGTAAATTCATTTGTAGTCGAAATAACTTCCGTAATATTAATACCAGCCCAGGCAATATTTTTAAGTATAAAATAATAAAATCCCAACTGACCACTATTATTTATAGGTAACTTAAGTGTTGCCGATGACAGATTTTCACTTTTATATATCAACTCTTCATCGCCAAATATCTCATCAATTTTATCTTGAAGGCTTTTACTCACAACCAAATTCGATTCAAAAACTCCTTGAACCATAGTATAAAAGAATTCTTGATTTGGACCAACATTTTTCAACAAATCAGTATGCTTTTCAATTAAGGTTTTTGAGTTTTTAAAAGTATAATCAACCAAATGAGATCGAACAATAATATCCCCTACATTAGTTATCATTTCTCGCAAAGATGGATTAATATTAACTTTCAAATTTGGCGCCAATCTATTTAAAGCCATTATAACAGCTCCTATCTTTACTGATTTGCCAACTCCAACTTCAACTTTAGAGTGTATTTTTCTAGCAAGTGATGATATATTTATTAAGCCCTCTGCTAGAGCTTCGGCTAAAAAAGGTTGTGTAGATATAATTTTTTCTACAACCTGTGGAATAGTTACCATAAATATTTAATTTTTCGGCAAAGATGTTTAAAAAATAACAATTTCTGAAATTTCATCTTAAAATATTCTTGCATTTAGTTAATTTAGAAAAATCGAATAAGCTTTTATGCTTAAAAATAATCTAAGATTAACACAAGCCTAAGTTTATTTCCTAGAAAAAATAGTATATAATGTTTAATCAAACTTTATGAAAGTAAAAGCTAGAATAAAGAACAATTTGTATTTAAATTTTACTTTTAACAAATCGCAATTTCCTAAACAATATTTGAATAAAACCTCTGTCTTTTTTGTAAACAAATCATACAAAAAAACTCATTTCAGAAGCCTTATAAATTTGAGTCAAACAAATCAAAAAAACAAGCTTATTTAGATTAAATACATATTGTAAAAAGCTGAAAATAATTTAATTTTTATCACAATCGATATTTAATATTCACCAAAATTTCACAGAACAAGTAAAAACAGAATAAGAATTAACAAAATCAACCAGTAAACATATTCTTTTTTATTGTTAAATAAATGCAATATCCGCAAACGTTTGAGAAATAAGGATGAATAAATGAAATATACAATGCAAATTAGTACAAATCATATTCACAAATTAATAAAACTGAGGCATCAAAACCATTTTTCCCACAATAAAAATACTAAAACAGTCTGAAAAACAAAATCATAAAAATTTTGCATTTATTTTTTTTTGCTAGGATTTTGAAAAAAATGCTTTTAGTTTTGTACCCACAAACCAACAAAAAATTTTAAATGAAGGTCATCGAACATAACATGATTGAAGAAGTAAATACGATTATTGAAAAACACAATAATGCTATTATTAACCCTAAAAGAGAGTTATTAATTGAGAAATCAATTGACAACAAGGAGGCGGTTTGCACAAAGAATGGTTCTTTAGCTACATGGACACCAGCACATTCGACTGGAAGAAGCCCTAAGGATACATATATTGTAAAAAACGAGGAAAGTCAACATAATATAGACTGGTCATCACCAAATAATATTGCAATGAATTCGCAAACGTTTGCAGATATTTTTGAAGATGCACTAGCCACAATTGAGACTAAAAAGGAGTTATATATAACTGATCGTGTTATAGGAGCTGACGCAAGATATGCACTTCCTGTAAGAACAATTACAGATAAAGCATTAAGTCAAGTATTCATAGACAATATGTTTAGAGCTATTCCTGAAGATATCGCAAAATCAGTATTTGCAGATAGAGGATTTACTCTTATAGCTCTTCCACATGATTATCTAAATACAGAAAAATACGAAGGAAGAGTTAGACAACTTCCAAATGGCAAAACATCGGATATTTGTGTAACTGTTGATTTTGACAGAAGAATTGGTATTGTATACGGTTCGGCTTATATGGGAGCTATGAAAAAGCTTATGTTTACAGTCATGAACTATTACCTACCATCAGAAGGAGTTTTACCACTTCACTGCTCTGCCAATGAAGGTAAAGACGGAGATTCTGCTCTTTTATTAGGATTATCTGGAACAGGAAAAACTACATTATCTGCAGATCCTGAGAGAGCTCTTTTAGGAGATGATGAACACGGATGGAGCGAAGATGGAATTTTCAACTTTGAAAATGGTTGTTATGCAAAAATGATCGATATGGAGGAAAAAAACGAGCCTGAAATATACGATGCAGTAATGCATAATGACAATTATCTAAATCACGGTGCAATCATTGAAAATGCAATGATTTATCCAAACGGGGAGTTGGATTTCTTTGACACAAGATATACTCAAAATTCAAGAGCAAGTTATCCACTTAAGTTTTTGAAAAACATCAAAAAATGTTCAACTTCAAAAAATCCAAACACTATTCTTTTCTTAACAGCAGATGCTTATGGAGTATTACCTCCTGTATCGAAGTTAAACAAAGAACAGGCGATGTTGTGGTTTTTGATGGGTTACACTTCAAAACTTGCAGGAACTGAAACTGGAGTTACAGAGCCTCAAGCAACATTCTCAAGATTTTTTGGTCAACCATTTATGCCATGTAATCCTAATGTATATGCTGAAATGTTAGGTGAAAAGATGGATAAACACAATACTGAAGTATACTTGATCAACACTGGCTGGAGTGGTGGTTCATATGGCACAGGCTCTAGAATTAAGCTAAGATATACTCGTGCCATGGTTGAAGCAGCTATGAAAAATAAATTCAGTGCTGTTAAATTTGTAGAAGATAAGAGATTTCATGTTAATATTCCAACAGAATGTGAAAACGTTCCAAATGAGATTTTAAATCCAATCAATACTTGGGAAGATAAAGAAGCATACAATAAAACAGCTGATATGCTTGCTGAAAAATTCTCAAAAGCATTTGACAATGCTTATTCTAGCCATGACATCAATATTGATATTATTAAAGAATGTCCTGGTAAATAAAATATTTCATTCACATGCCTTATATTACTTAAGTAATATTTGGTTTTTCTTATAGTCATTCATTCGAAAAGCGGGTTCTCATTTTTGGGAACTCGCTTTTTTTTTGGCGGCTGTCACATATTTATGCTTTTCAATATTTGGCTATAAAATAAAAAGGAATCAGTAAAACTACAGGCTGGTTTAATTAAAAAAAATATATTATTACTTATTTCAGGCTTACAGCCTTTTTATTTGTAAATTTTTTTAGCCCAATGCCATGCATTGGGCTATGTTATTTATGCCTTTCAGGCAAGATAAATCAATTTTGAATAAAACAATTTATCCGACTGTGTTCTTATGCCTTTTTCAGGCTAAATATAAGTCGTCATTATTTATTTCCATTACAGAATTACATGAAAGGCTTTTATTTAACTCATTACGAAATTCAACATAACAATGCTTTAAGCTTTGGTATATATGTTTTTCAGGCTAGGTCAATGAATTATTATCTTCAGTTTGATAAATCATATTCCCATAAAAATAATACATCGTCTTTACTTCTTCTGGAAATAATTTGACATTTCAGCTTTTCTGCCTTTTTTATTTATTGTAATTAAGCCCAATGGCTTGTATTGAGCTTTTCGGTAAACATCTCTCATTCAATAATTTTCGCTTAAAATATTATAGTTCTTGAAATTTCTTAACGATAATATTTTACCCATTTTTACTTTTATCATAAATATTTCTTTCACAATATGACTCACCCCTTTTCTTATACAGTTTAACTATACCGTATACATAATTCTATATAGTCTACCTATCATTTAACTAATCCATAAAAAGCTAAGCAATTATTTTAAATTCAAGATAATACCAGAATTAAAAATTCTTTTTCATATTGGGAAAAAATGATATAACTTATATATGATAATTACAAAAAAAACCAAAACACTCAGGTACAAAGCTGATTTTAAGCTTTACTGCGATTTAAAATCAATATTGTTTTAATTTAGTGTTTTCAATTTTTATTAAACTCATAACAAATTCATATATGAATTATATTAATCAGTTTTTTAAATTTCAAGTCTTTACAATCCTTATATTACTGAGTATTAATTGCAATGCAAAAGTAAAACGACTTAGGGTATACTCAAATTACTACAAAGGGAAAAAACTAGAATTATATTCGATAGTGAATTCAAAATTGACTAAAATAGCCGAATCCAGATTTAAATCAGATGCATATGCTAATTTAGAATGGGATAATGAGTCTAAATTCTTTAAACTTGTATTAGACAATAAATATTTGATATTCAAAATTGATTCACAATTCACCGAATTTGAAATTAAAGGAGAACTAAAAAACAAATCCGTAAATTTCCCAATAGGAAACGAGAACAATCAATTATTATATTACCTCTCCCAATTTGATGAACTAAATAAGAATTTAGAAAATTCGAACGATAAAGAATATAAGAGAAATCTGTCGGCGATAAATAAATTAAAAAAAGAAATTTACAATAAGCACTCACATAGTTGGGCATGTCGATTTGCGCTAGCAATGCAAAAGAATATTAACGCAAAGAAAACCACCAACAAAAACAGCTTTGCCTACGCAAAACAATATTTTAAATACTTTAGCTTTTCTGACAGCTTGCTTCTCGAATCTCCAGTTTTTGATCTGCGAATCAAGCAATATTTCAAAGAGGTGAAACTTGACAGTTTAATCCAAACAAAAAACATTTCACAAATCGGCAATTTAATTACTAATCTGTATGGAATTAGTGAGCACTACTGGAAATCACATTCTCAAATAACGAATTATTTAATTCCGTATTTTGAAAATTCTGGCTTAATCAATATAAACAACTTGATAAGGGATGCTTACAGTCTATTCCATACATGTGAATATAAATTAAACTCAGAAGAAGGTAATTCTAGAATAAATTTTTGGCAAAATAAAAATAATATTGATCTCAAGGATTTAGCAATAAAGTATTGCAACAAAAATTACACTAATACTAATGAAATAGAACATAATTTGCTCTGTATAATAGTTTGGACACAAATGTGTGATCACTCTCTTCATATACTCAAAGAGCTGGATAAGCTTTACTCAAATTATAATGACTTCAACTTAACAATACTAACAGTATGCATTGATACAGCAGAAAGCTACTGGGAGAATTATTACGAAAATTTGAATAATCAATGGATACACATCTGTGATCCATATGGAATTTATGGAGAGTGGGCTAAACGATTAAATATAATTTATGCTCCTAGTTTGTTTTTATTTGATAATGACGCAAATTTAATAAGCACAGCTATAACCTCAGAACAACTCGAAAAGCAAATACAAACCTATTATAATCTGAATATAATTTCAGATAATAAAGAAGATTGATTTGGAGTTTCTAAATTGATAATAATTTTCAATTATCTAATTTTATTCAATATTAAAATTTTAAGATTTACAATTTCTAAAACTAAAATCATATAGGGATGATTGACTTAGTCAAAGCCAATTATCCCTATTGATTTCATTTACTATTCCACAGTTCGCACACTCTTATTTATAAAGACTCAATTTAATCTAGTTTTATTTGACTTAATAAAAAGAATACGCCTATTTTTTTTTATTTTTATGTAAATTATAAAAAATTTAAAAGAATATTTATGTTTAGATTCCTACTTAGAATAATTCTCATAAACTTACTAATATTTAGTCATTCGAAATCAGGATTTTCCCAAGAGAAAAAAAATATTTTATACTCTATAAAAATACCCGATGCTAGTATTGAAGATTTATTTGAAAACATCACAAAAAAATATGGCATACATTTTACATATAAATCTGAACTTTTTAATCAGATAAAATCCAAAGATTATAATTATCAAGCCCAAACAATGCAATCAATCTTAAGGCATTCTTTAGGGCAAGAGTTTAAATTTAACATAAATAAAAATCAAATAGTAATTAATAAAATAGAACAAAACAGTCCAAAATTATTTTTGGTCAAAGCTGTAGTAACCGATGCCCAATCAAAGAGCTCATTGCCTGGAGCCAATATTTCACTAAAAAACACAACAATAGGAACAATTACAAATTCGGAAGGAGAATTTGCATTAAACATAGATGAAATTTATAAAAGCGATAGTCTTCAGATTTCATTTTTAGGATATAAAAATAAAACTATAGCAATTGCAGATATAACTAAGATAAGCACCAATATTGCTTTACGCCCACTCTCAGTTTCATTACAGGAGATACTGATTAGAAACAATAATCCTAGATCTTTAATTGAAATCTGCATAAAAAAATTGAATGATAAAATATATCCCAAAGCCCATAACCTAGATGTTTATTATAGGGAATGGACAAAAAAGGGAATAAATTATTCGAGTTATTTTGAATCATTAGCAAATATCTACATTCCCAAACACATAAACAATAGTTTAACAGAGCCACGAATAAGAATCAAAAAAGCACGAAAAATTAAAAACAGATTTGCAAAAGATACAGTTCAACTAAAACTCAGAGGTGGAATGCATGCGAGTATAAGTATTGATCCCACAAAAAACAACAGTCCTTTTTTAAACTCCAATTATTTAAACTTCTACGACTTTCGACTTCGTGATTTAAATTATATTAATGATAGATTGATTTACATAATTGATTTCACGCACAACAAAATAATAAAAGATGATATTCTTCCTAATGGAACACTGTATATAGATATGGAAGATTTATTTTTGCTTAGAGCGGAATATTGGTTTGATAAAATAGAATTAAAGAAAATAAAAGACCAACTGATAAGTAAGAAAACGAACAGACTAAAAGTAAATCCTAAAAAGGCATATTATTCCATTGACTATATAAAACACAATGATTATTATTTCCCAAAACACATTGAATCGGAACTTGAATTCAAGATCAGAAAAAAAAGAAGTTTATTCTCTAAGAATTTTATAAGCAAATTCGAAATGTTAATTTCCAATATAGAATTAACAAATATCAAGAAACACAAATTTTCAAGAAGTTTAAAATCAAAAACAATTTTAATAGATACTGATTATAATTACACATTTTGGAATGGAAATAATATCATTTACCCAGAAAAGCAAATACTCAAAGCCATTGAAAACTTAAACAGAAACCATTAGTTATAAGCGAAATAAAAAAAACAAATAGAGACTTATTGATGTAACATTTTTATAAAATAAACAGTATAACATATATTAGGAATATCGAACGTATGTTCAATACCTATAAAATATCTTCATAACAAACAATAAACACTAAAATTATGAAAATATACATCTCTTTACTAATTACATTATGCTTAGGTTTTCACATAAAAAGTTCTGGTCAATCTACATTAGAAAATTGGGAAATACTAAAAGAAAAATCGAAAATCAACTGGTATGGCAAGACAAGTAATTATATATACTATGGAGACATAAAACTAAGCAATGGATATATACATACTACAGACAAAAAACTCTCCGGAGGTAATATCAATATAGATATGAATACCATAAACAATAAGAGTGGTGAAAATAGTTTAGAAAAAAAATTAATCTCGGATAGTTTAGTATCTCAATCATATTTTGATACAGCTAACTATCCTGATGCAAGTTTATTTATCAACAGAATAGTTTGGCAAAGAAAAAACAAATACAAAATAAAAGCAGAAATTAAGATTAAGGATTTTTCTAGATTAATTGATTTTTATTGTAAACTAGAAAATAGAGATAGTATAATTTTGTTAAATGGAGAAATGTTACTTGATCGTACAGATTTCTTTATAAGGGTAATGTCAGAACAGTTTTTTTACGAAGAAGAAGAAAAAGATGATTTCCAAGAAGATTCTGAAGCTGTTATAGATAGTCCAGACAAAAACAAATTAGAGATTGACAAAAACTTTGTTGAAGATAAATTCAGAATAAAATATAGATTATTTTGCAAAAAAATAGACGCTACAATAAATTAAAAAGTCAAATAGGCTTAGATATATAATATCTAAGCCTATTTGACTTTTACCAACTAAACTAATAAAACTAAATTTATTTTTAAATCAGACATAGGCAATACTGCAAAGCTATTCGAATATCCACTTTATTCCGATAAAGCTCTATCCTTCTAATAGAATTTTTGCCTTGAACTTCAACCTTTGTCTTCAGTTCTTCGTAATTTTTAAAATATTGACTTGTTATAAAAGATCTTATTTTACGGATATTAAATTTTTCGATTTCAGACCAGCTTTGCTGAGTTTTAATTTCCTCATTTGCTATATATGCCCATCTCGACTCAATTCCATGATCAGCAATTAACACATCCTTGGAAATTGATTTAGCCTTATTAATACAATATGACTGAGAATTCATCTCATGTAAGCAAAATTCAAAAAAAACAAGATCTGCCTCTACATCTACATCTTCAAATTCGGAATGAATAAAACTAAATTTTTCAGAAAAACCCAAACTTTCAACCTTTTGCTTTAATATATTCAAAGATTCTAAATCTGAATCTACTGCTATAATATGCTTAGCATATGAAGCATACATAATAAACTGTCCGCCTCCAGCTCCTACTGATAGTATTGTTTTATCTTTAAAATCAAAAAATGAAACGAAATTATCTATCATTTCTTGTATATTTTCAAGCATAACATTAATATTAAGTTAAACATCCGTAAAGCTAGTCAATATTATGTAGATATTGAAAAACATTATAAAATCAATTTTTCCATCGCCTAATTTTTCTAGACAAATAATTAAATGTAAGAACCAAACCACTATAACTAACAATTAGTCCAAGCAAACTAATTATCACAAGAATCAATTTCCGCAACCAATCACATGATTCAAAAAACTTAAAATCAAAAGAATGCAGCCCCTTATACAACCATCTCCGAAGCCTTGTATTTGAGTTTGAAACCTTAATCAAATCGGATGTTTCTAGATTAAAATAAAGCCATGTATTATTAGAATCATCTATTTTAACCCTCAACAATTTATCCAACATAAGTTTTTTCATCTTAATATATGAATCTGATTCTGTCAATATCTCACTTTTATATTTTAATTTATTCAATTTGTCATTCAATTCATCCTTGATTAATGCCTCCACATCCACTACAGGGCTGAGGATATTCGCATTAGCTTTTAACAATACAGGCTTGTAAAATTCATCTTTATACAACTGATAATAGGCTTTACCATTTATCTGCTTAATATCAATTTGCTTTATATTATTATATTCTTCGTGATTTAGAATATCATTTACAGAAATTTCAAAATGATTGACATCTTTTATCTTTCGACTAAATAACTGTCTATAATTGGATCCTTCTTTTACTGGTACTAGCCAATTAGGAACACTAAATAATGACATAAAACCACTAAAAACAAAAGTCAAAATAAAAATACCGATTACATAACCATAAATATGATGCCACCTATACCACTTTTTTCGATAAGGTGAAAATCCAAATACTCCAGCTTTTCGCTTTTTCAATTTAGTTTTAAAACCAAGGATAATACCTGAAAGAACGAGAAGACATCCAAAAAATGAAATCCATAGAACTACATCTATCCATAATTGAACCCTAAGTCTTAAACTCTTAAAATAAAACCAATGAGGAATAGCTCCAAATCTAGCACACCATCTTTGATACCTACTAGTCTCTTGGACTACCATGGCGTTCTTTTGAGAAATATAAATAGTAGAATGCTTAGAATTATCAAGTTGATATTTCCAAATAGGAAAATATCTCTGAAAATGACTCCATGGAATCCATTGATCAAAACTAGTCATTTTCTGCTTCGACAAATAATTATGTTCATATTTACGCTTAATAATACTATCAAGTTCAGCTTCCGAGAAAATAGTTTTAGCTTCTAGACTGTTCGCATAATAGATTGATTCTATTTGGCTCGGAGAATGACTGATATAATAATAAGACTCCGCTAGGATAGATTTAAGACTGACAGTCAAACTACTTTCAACCAATGAGTCTGGAATTTGCCTAATAGAATCCTTTGAATTTAAGTATTCACTTGTTTCAAACTGATATTTTTTATCGACATGAGGAAAGCCCTCGAATATCATAATAATACCAGATAAAAACCATATAAAAAAAATTATACTTAAAGTAAAACCTAATATTTTATGTATCCTAAAGAGAAATGATTTTAACATATTTATCAATTAAAAAAAGACCGTTAAATTATCAATAAATTTATTTGGTTTTCAAAAAAGGCAGAAGGGTTAAAACTAAACAAATAATATATCAAACTTAACGATCAAGCTGTGTATTTATGAATAATAATAGAGTATCTTAACTATGCTTATAAATTTAAAATATTCACATATAAAATATTAAAACTTAAGACCTACAGTAAATTTATAATTTCTACCATATCCAGGAAATAATTGATTAGAGATAGTATTTGTAAAATATTCCTTATCACAAATATTATTAACTCCTAACTTAAAATACATATTATCAAGCTTGTATCCAACACTAGCATCAAGTAAGTCGTATGAATCTAAATACAATGAATTACTAGAGCTAGTATATTTTTTTGCAACATTCTCATATCCTAAACCGAAATTAAGACCTTTAGCAAAACCATCTTGTAAGCAATAATAAATCCAACTCACAAATCTATCTTTCGGAACCATAGGCAAGTAGTTCCCTTCATTTGAATTTTCACCAAAATCATTCACTGAAAAATCTTCGTACTTAGCAATGGTTCTCTCGTAACCAGCCGTAATTTCTAAACCATTAATAGGCTTGGCAAGTAACTCAATATCAAAACCTTTAGAACTAACAACTCCAACCTGACCGTAAACACGTGTTTCTTTAAGTTCTTCATTAATTTCAATTTTTTTCTTGCCTAAGTACTCCACAATATTTTCTTTATTTATATAGAAAACACTACCATTTAACTGTAATTTTGAATTAACATTATACTTTAGACCCATTTCCATTTGGTATCCTTTTTCAGGATCAAAATATGGTTCATTTTCTTTAGGTTTGAACTCCTTACCATCTTCGTCAATATAAATATATGTAGGATTATATGATTTTCTGTTAGGTTTAAAGAAGCTAGAAATCGATCCGTACAATGAAATCTCATCTGTAGGCTGATATACAAGACCTACACGATAAGTGAACGAAAACTGGTCTTGATTATTCACTTTTGATTTATCTGTTTGCTCTCTACCCTCCGATATTTTAGCCGATTGATATTTTGTATTATAGATATCTGCACGTAATCCTATCATTGCCTTCAATTTAGAATTAAATTCAATTAAATCCTGAACATAAAAACTATTCAATAACTCATAGTAATTACTAGCCTTTGAAAACTTAGTAGAAAGATTACCTTGATTTAAAACAGGATTTTCGAAAGCTATGGTAGCATACAAACCATCACCAGTCACATCTTTTCCTAGCGAATATCCCGAGTTAGAAGTACGGTCAACATACATTAAGTAATAACCTCCTAGGAATTTATGATTTATATTCCCAGTTTCAAATTCAGTAGAATAATCTAAGTATTGCTGATAACTGTCAGTATAATGGGCAAAACGAAGAGGGTAAGTTCTTTGCAAACTATCAACACAAATATAAACCTTATCCTCACCATCAAGATAATAATTATCGTATATAGGGTTCTCGCTTTCAAGAAAAGAAAGACTTTCAGTAGAAAAATAATCGATAACATCATGAGAAAAACTAGCAGAAAAATTCAATTTTGAAACATCCGTAAACTTATGAACATAATCAGCTTGCAGATTATAGTTTCTATGATTTAGATAATCATCAACATCATTGTATCGCTGCTCTCTATCATATCCCTTAGGAAAATCTCCCTTTCGATATTCTATCTTATCAGTATCCACATTATACAAATCGTTTGTAACAGTAGGGATACCTGTTTCAGTACCATAGAAATCCTTATTTGCACCAAATTTTAAAGATATTTGATTTTTATCATTCAAATTATAATCCAAAGCAAGATATGCGTTCGAAGTTTTATCACCATTATCTCTCCATCCTTCACGTTCAGACATTCCGAAATCAAAACGATAATTTAATTTCTCATTGATAGCTCCTCCAGCGCCAAACTTAATTTCTTTAGATTCCCAGGAACCATAACTAGCATCAACATTAGCTTTGAACTCTTTAGTTGGTTTCTTTCGTACGATATTTAAAATTCCACCTATGGCCGAGTGTCCGTAAAGAATTGCAGCAGGCCCTTTAAGATATTCAACTTGTTCAACTGCCGCTAAAGAAGTCACAGGAGCACTACTTGAAAAGTTCATTCTTTCATCTCGTGATCCATCAAGCATAATAATAGGTTTACCAAAACCCCTCATTCGGAAGGTTTGAAATCCACCATAATTAAGAGAAGGAGCTATTCCTGTAGAATATCTAACTGCTTCATTTAAACTTGATATTTGTCTTTGTTCAATCAATTCAGAAGATACAGTCGAACTAGTGAGAGGTAAATCCTTAAGCGGGGCATTTATTTTTAGAGCTTCCTCTGTCTTGTGAAGTCTTTTACTTAGAACTAAAGCTTCCGAAATTTGCTCTGTTTTAGCCTTAAGCACAACGACTAATTCTTTCATCCCATTTTTAATTTCGATAGGCTTCTCGTAATTATAATAACCAAGATAAGAGACTAATAATTTGTAATTTCCAGAGCTTATGTTTCTGATTTCGAACACTCCTTGTTCATTGGTTGTTGCGCCATATCTAGTCTTTTTCAAAGACACATTAGCACCTATAAGTTTTTGACCAGATTCATTAGTAATTTTACCAATAAACTTAACTTTTTGCTGCGCAAAAGCAGTGCTGAAGTTAAACAGCATAATAATGCATAAAAGTTTTAGATTCTGCATGGATAAACTATTTTAAAAATTAATTGTAAAACAAATTCACCTTGCATCCATTCAAAAAAATGTAATGAAAAATTAGTTGATAAAAACTATAGATTCACAAAACATTGACTTCTTTTCCCGGAAGCAATAAATTCCAAGCTTAGTGGCAGGTCTCCTGACTTATCCAATTTTCTTAGCCTTCCCTCTATTCGAAGTGGCTTGGGGTAAGAAAATAAATATGGACTTACAGTAGCGGGTACTGTTCCGGATTCACACCGGATTCCCTATTATATTGTATTTACAGACTGTAAATGCAATCACCAAAAGCGCTGCAAAGAAGAGTATTTATTTTAATTTTTCCAAAACTTTTTCTATAATCTTATCTTAAATTTAATGGATATTATATATCATAATTAGCTATCATTCTAGTTTAATGTTTTTTTAAAAGCTATCAAC
This sequence comes from Marinifilaceae bacterium, assembly GCA_025210485.1. GTDB lineage: Bacteria > Bacteroidota > Bacteroidia > Bacteroidales > Marinifilaceae > JAOARN01. The sequence continues at coordinate 15,617 of JAOARN010000012.1, forward strand.
TAAGAAATATTTTTTTTAACACGAAACTAGCTATAAAAACTAAGTTCCCTCCTCATAGGATTAAAATAATAAGATTTGGATTTCAAACAAAACAACAACACTAACATAATATAAGATTTATTCATCTCTGTTTAAACTCCTAGATATTCCGTTTTATAAAAAAAATTAATTTTTCTTAAGCCGTAGAGCGTTTTTTACAAAATTCAGGCTTTTAAATGATAAAAAAAAGTGTAGATTTGTGCGCATTTTAAAATTTTCGAACAGTGGAGAAACATATCTATAATACGATTAATAATTGGTATAACCATAATATGCAGGACTTGCCATTTGCAAGCCTAAATGATAAATTGGTTGCTACATTAAAATCATATACTGATAAATGTGTTGAAATAGTTGAAGACTTAGCAGAAGAAAACAATCTTTCTGAAACCGAATCAAAAATTGCAGAATTAATTACTGTGATAAATATCGTCTATAAGACCAAGATGGTTTTAGAGAGTGGTTTCTTGGATAATATTGATCGCTCAAGCCTTTCAACATTTGGTGTAGACTTTATTTCAAACTACAATATAACTGAGACCAAAGAGGTTAATGATTACGTTATTGACTATTTTCAGAATTTTGACAAAATAAAAAAAGACGAAAACTTATCATTAACAAATAGAGTTGCTAGAGAAGCAAGTCGAATTATAAATATTGAATTTCATTCTAATTTATACAAACATATAAAGGCTGATGAATTCAAAGAACTTAGTTTTAGTTTTAATAATTCACCAGATATTAGTAAGAATATTTCGAAAAAGATTTTGGCTGAAACAACCGCTGAAACTAAACATATAAAATCATTGCTTGATTATAAACTTTATCAGATGTCCTTAATTTTTGGACTAGAGTTTAAAAAAAGCTTTCAGCACATTAGCGAACAAAGCTTACTAAAAGCTATATTTGAGAGTATGCCTAAAAATGATACTGTAATTGATCTATATCGAGAAATAAAGATTTATATGGAAAATAAACTTTAATGCTTCTCTTTACATAAAAAAAAGCCTGATGTTTTAATAACAAACATCAGGCTTTTTTTATACTAAGCGATTAGACTAGAATTCTATTATTTTCTGTTCCTCTACATCAAAAATTCCTAAATCCGAAATTTTCAATTTTGGTATAACTAATAAACCCATAAATGCCAATGTAAGAAATGGGCTTTCTAATTTTGACTTAATATCTCTAGTAAATTCATGCAGTCTGTTTAATTTCTCAATCACCATATCCGAACTCATCGAAGACATCAATCCAGCTATATCAAGTTTCAAAAATTCAATTTTCTCTGAATTTCCAACCACTATCCCCCCTTTCAAGTCAATCAATTTATTAATTGCAGAACAAAGAATTTCATCATCCGAACCCACCGCAATAATATTATGACTATCATGCATTATAGACTGTGCTATTGCAGCATTCTTGATTCCAAAACCTTTGATATAAGCGACAATTGGCTTTTCATTATTATATCGACTCATGGATACAATTTTCAAATAATCGTTTGATTCGGGTTTTTCCAAAATAGATTTTAGCTCAGAGGCAGAAATATATTCAAAATCGGTAAGCAATGACCCTTCCTCAACCACAATAACAGGAATCGGTTTCTCTCCTACTCTTAAAACAATATCTTGCTTTTGAATTTTCTCTCTTACAAAATTATTTATAGGATTTAAACTTTCCACCTCCTTATCATTCAATAACACATCTTCGCCCTCAATAAACACAGAGCTTGGTGTAAAATCCTTCAGATTATCACAAATAATAAAATCTGCACTATCTCCAACTTTCAACATACCAAGATTAAGACCATAATGTTTGTTTGGATTATATGAAGCCGCTCTAATAGTATTGAACAAATCGCAAGATTTGGCAATAGCCTGAGAAACGATTCTATTTATATGAAATTTCTGTAAATCCTCGGCATGCAAATCATCAGTACAAAGCATTGTACTTTCAGGATATTTATCAATCAATTTGTATAGACTATTAAAATCTCTTGCCGAGCTTCCCTCTCTGATCAAAATATTCATTCCTAGCTTTATCTTTTCAATAGCCTCATCCAAATCACTACATTCATGATCAGTACTAATACCTGTTTTACAATACTTACGTATATCTTCTCCAGACAAAGCTGGAGCATGACCATCTACCACAAGAGAATTATCCAAACATAATTTAATTTTAGCAATTATCTCTGAATCATTATTAATAACATCAACATAACTCATAACCTCCCCTAAAGCAACAATATCTTTATCTTTCACCAAATCTTTCATATCATCTGCCAAAATAGTATAGCCAGAAGTTTCAAATTTGGTAGCAGGCACACATGATGGGATAGCAAATTTTATTTTGATATCAGCCTGTTTCGAATTATCCATCATCCATTTTACGCCTTCCACCCCACAAACATTAGCAATTTCGTGCGGATCGGCTACAACAGAAATAGTTCCCTGTTTTTTTGCTAGTCGACCAAACTCCGCAGGCGAAAGCATTGTACTCTCAATATGCATATGAGCGTCCACAAAACCTGGCATTATATAATTATCATAAGCTTTATCAGACAAACTTATTTCTAATATTTTCTTATCTGCAATTGTTATTTTTGCAGGATATATTTTATCATTATAAATATCAACTAAATTTCCTTCTATAACTTGGCGCATATTATTTGTTATTTTATTTTTAGTTTAAGCTGGCAAATATAAGCTTTGTTTAATTAGTATTAAATTTAAAATCTAAACTTTGTTTCTAAAATAGCTTTTCATAATGCTTTAAAAAACTGTCTATATACTCCACAATACTGTTTAAGCTATCTACAAATTTGATTACAGTAAACTAAATCAGACTAACACAAAGTTCACAAAACAAATAAATACAAGCCTAACAAACTATTAAACACGGATTTAATAAAACCACAAATTCATCTGATATTTCAAACAGAATTCAGCACAAGAGGGCATGATTTTTGGTGGCAAAAAACATTAAGCGTTGTATTATTATTTTAAAAAATTTCTTTTTTAATTAATTTAGTAAAAAAGGCGATACAAGCTATATTAATCTATTCCATTTTTGATTAAAAATATTAGCTTTGTATTCCTTTTAAAAAAAATCTAACATATTACATTATTAAAAAGCTTAAAAAAATATCGATTAGGGTAATTTTATTCCTCCTTTTGATAATAGGAATTCTATACTCAATACTACAATTGAGTTCAGTGCAAACCAAACTTTCCAAAAGTTTCGCAAAAGAATTATCAAAAAAGGCAGGAGTTGAAATCAGTGTTGGGGGTGTTGATATACGTCCTTTTTCCACATTAATATTAAAAGATATATTCGTGGAAGATTACGAAAGTGATACCCTTGTACACATCGGCAAATTATATGCAAAGCTTTCTAAAATATCATTTGGGAAAAAGTTACTAGATGTTAACGAGTTAGAATTAAACAAACTTACCCTTAATCTTTATGAAGATAAAAACAGAATATTAGATCTCGAAAAAATAATAAGCTCTTTAGTACAGGTTGAATCGGACAGCATCCCTGTAGATACTGTGCAAGATAAATCATGGCTTTACTTTATAAAAAACATTAGCATTAGCGATTCCAAATTCAATTACAAAACAATTGATGCTGTTGAGCAAGATTTCGGAATGAACTATGATGATATTAAAGTTGAAAATTTGAATATACGGGCTGAAAACATTTCACAATATCCTGACAGTCTGGTAATGGATATTAAAAATCTATCCTGTGACGAAGCATCTGGCTTAAAACTAAAAAAACTTGAAGCCACCACATGGATAACAAGCAGCCAATGGGGAATGTCTGATGTAAGGATAGAATCGGAGCACAGTAGCCTTGAGGCGAAACATCTACTTTTTAATTATGTTTCAGGAAAATCCTATTGGGCTCATTTCACCAAAAAGATGCAATTGGATTTCAAAGTCACAAAATCTGATATTTCTTTAATCGACATTGCATATTTCAATCCTTTGGTTAAAGGATTTACAGCCCATGGAAACGTAACTGGTGATGTATATGGTACGGTTGTAAGCCTTAAAGGTAAAAACATAAATGTAGACTATGGTAAAAACACTAATATAAAAGGTAGTTTTTACATGAATGGTCTGCCAAAACTAAGCAATACCTATCTGGATGCTAAATTTAGTAAATTAGAGACTTCCATCGCTGATATCGAATCAGTTTTTATACCAGGTCTTGAATCAAATTATATAAAACTACCTTCTAATTTCGATAAACTCGGGATGCTAAATTACAAAGGAGGCTTTAGTGGTTTCCTTACAGATTTTATTTTTTCTGGCCATTTTGATACTGAGCTAGGACGAATTGCAACCGATATTATATTAAAACCGAATGATAAGGAAAAGACTCTTGATTTTTCAGGCGAGATTAGTTCAAAAGATTTCAATATAGGCGAGATGATTGAATTCAAATCTGTTGAGCGAACAGGATTTGATATTAAAAGTACTGGCAAAGTTAAGCACGGCGAAATATCGGGAGTTATAAAGGGTGATTTGAATAATTTTATTTTATACGGCTACAATTACAAAAAACTTGCTCTTGATGGAGAATTCTCAAGTACAAAATTTGATGGAAGCATAAAACTTCATGACCCAAATATAGATTTTGATTTTATTGGGAAAGTGGATTTTTCGAAAGATTTTCTTACAATGAATTTTGAGTCCAATCTTTATTATGCTAAACTCCAGCCTTTAAAACTAAATCCAAAGGACAAAAATTCTCTACTAAGCTTTGCTATATCTGCTGATTTTATTGCAAATGACATTGATAACATTAATGGTGCAATCCAAATCAACAAAATTGATTATATGAATAGCAAAGGGAATTTTATTCAAGATAGTATTTACATAAGCTCATTTTCGGACGATAGAGCAAAAAAGCTAAACCTTTCTTCAGATCTACTTGATGCATACATGGTAGGTGAATTTGAACTTAAAGATGTTCAAAATTCAATCAACCAAATTATGTACTCATATTTCCCTGAAAAGGAAGGTCAAAAACAGCTAAAATTCAATACCGATAATCAATTTAATTTCAATATTAAAATTAAAAATCTTAACGATTTAACCAAGCTTATATTCCCTGAATTAAGCCTATCTAGAAATACTATTATAAAAGGTTCGTATATCGAATTCAATAAATACTTTAATTTAAATATAAATTGTCCCAAATTTAAATACGGATCAAACAGTCTGAATAAAACGGCAATAGATATAGAGAATAAAAACAATGAATTAAAATTTATATGCCGAACAGATGAACTATCTATAGGTGATTTTTTTAAAGTATACAATATTAGTCAAAACATAAAAATATTACCAAACAATATTGACTATGAATTACTTTGGAGTAACTGGGGCGAAAAGACATATAGTGGAAATTTAATTGCCCATGCCAATAGAAACATCTCCGAAAGTCTAGCCTGGAATATAGATATCGAACCTGGGAATATTATTACAGCCGACAAAGAATGGAATTTCGATAAAGCGAATATCAAATTAGACAGCAGCTCCTACGAAATCCACGATTTCATAATCGAATCTGGAGAGCAAAAAATTTCTGTTGATGGCAGACTTTCAAAGAACCTTGACGACAAACTTAAAATCATTGCTTCAAATCTTAATATCGAGAATTTAAATTCGGATTCCAATAGCAAAATAAAAGGTCTTATAAATGGAGAAATTGAATTAGCGGATATTTCAAGTGGATCTGAACTTAATTCTAAAATTGTATTATCTGACTTCAGCGTAGATAAATATAATATCGGGAATATGGAAGTTTCAAGTAAATGGAATTCAGAGTCAAAACTTCTTAATTTTTATGCCAAATCAGAGAATCAAAATAAAAAGGAAATAGAACTAATCGGAGGCTTCAATCCTAAGACTGACTCTATCGATATGATGGGCTATATAAATAGTTTTAGATTAGAAGTACTGTCTCCTTTGGTGGAAGATTATTGCAAGAACATAAAAGGTAATTTGTCTGGCAATATTCATATTACAGGAACTACCAGCGATATTAACAGCAAGGGCTATATACAATTTAATAATTCAAGCTTTTATGTCATCCCAACCAACACAGAATATTTTTGCAATGACAAAATTGATATTGAATCACAAGAGGTTTTGTTTGATAATTTTTGTATTTATGATAAATACAATAACAAAGCATGTCTTTACGGAGCCATTAACAATATAAACAACGAGAATCTTAATTTGGATTTGGCTCTCAATATGAACGACTTTATGGTTCTTGACACTGAGAACAAACCAGATTCAGATTTTTTTGGGAATCTTTTCCTTTCAGGTATTACAAAAATATATGGCGGACCATCTAATTTAGATATTGATCTTAGTATTGAAACAAGCAAAAACTCCAGTATAAATATACCATTAAATAATGCTAGTGATGTTTCACAAACTAATTTCATAAGTTTCATAAACAATTATGACTTATCAAACAGAGAAGAAATAAGACAAGAATCGGAAGAAGAACAATCGAATCTGAAACTTAAAGGAGAATTTAAATTAAATCCTCAAACAAAAATTCAAGTTATCTTTGACCCAACAGTTGGCGATATTATACAGATGAATGGTATTGGGCAAATTTCTTTCGCTTTTGACGAAAACAATGAAATTCGCTTGGATGGAGACTATATCATAAAAGAAGGAAAATACTTTTTCTCTCTTCAAAATGTAATTAATAAAAGATTTGAACTTGAAGAAGGAGGTGCTATTCGTTGGAAAAATAGCTTAGCATACGAAGCCGAACTTGATATCAATGCAATTTACAGAGTGAAAACCACCTTGTATGATTTATTGCTAAACACCCCACATATTGACAATACACGAAAAGTTAACGTGGAATGCAAGATGCTTCTTAGCAATCAAATTTCAAACCCCAATATTAATTTTGACATAAATTTCCCTTCATTGGATCGCCAAACTCAAAGTATTGTTTCGGGGCTATTTTCAAACGAAGAAGAAATAAACAGACAAATACTTTCATTGCTAGTTTTAAATAGATTTTATACACCTGAGTATCTTAGAGCTACCGATGCCAATTTTGTAAACAAAAATTCAAGTTACGCTGTGGGGGTCACAACTAGTGAATTATTATCAAACCAATTATCAAATTGGCTTAGTCAAATCAGCAGTGATTTTGATATCGGTGTTAGTTACAGACCAGGCGATGACCTAACAAAAGATGAAATTGAACTGGCACTATCAACACAGATATTTAACGACAAGGTTTCAATAAATGGAAATCTAGGTACTGACAACAACAAAACAACAAGTAATGATTTTGTAGGGGATGTAGATGTAAATGTGAAAATTGACAAAAAAGGCAAATTACAACTTAGGGCATTCACCAGATCCAATGATCACAATATGATATATGAAGAACAAAGAAATAAACAAGGAGTAGGAATATCATATAAAGAGAACTTCAATACAGTGAAAGAACTATTCAGAAGATACTTAAATCATTTCAGAAGACAAGAAAAGCAAAAATAAAAGGAAAAGTCAATATTATTTCAGGGCAAACCTGAGGCTCTAAAAATAATATCTTTTCCATATTTATTCTTCAATTTATCTACCGTTTTATATAATCGTAGTTGGGATTCAATATCTTCAAATAGATTCAGCTGGTAACTGCCAACAATTAAATTGGTAAATCGAACTCCAATTAGACGAATCAATAATCTTCGAGAATAGGCTTTATCAAATAGTGGTAAAATATGCTTTATTAACACCGAATCAAGATTAGTATAATCAATACGCATTTGCTTTGTTTGTGTCTGAAAATCGGAATATCGAATTTTAATACTTATTGAAGATGTCATCTTATTTAGTTTTCTTAGCTTATAGGCCAAATCCTCAACCATAGAGATAATTATATTTCGCAATTGTTTGACATCACAACTATCTTGTTCAAATGTACGCTCAGTAGAAATTGATTTTTGCTCAATATCTTTTAATACAGGCGTGCTATCTATACCCTGAGCTTTTTCCCATATCAGTATACCATTTTTACCAAAAGCCTTCATCATCAAATCCTGAGGAATCTCTTGTAGAGTTCTGATTCTCTCCACCCCCATGGTTCGTAATTTTATATAGGTCTTATTTCCCACCATAGGGATTTTTTTTACCGACAATGGAGCAAGAAACTGACGTTCCGAGCCATATGGAATATTTATATGATTGTTTGGCTTTGCCTCTCCTGTCCCAACCTTCGAAACCGTTTTATTCGAAGACAATCCAAAAGAAATTGGAAGATTTGTTTCCTTCAGGATAAAATTTCTTAATTCCTTCGCCCATAAATAAGACGACTTAACATATTTATCCATTCCACTGATATCAACATAAAACTCATCAATAGAAGCCTTCTCGTATAATGGAGAATATCTATCTACAATTTCAGTAACCATTGCAGAATATTTAATATAAGTATCCATATTGCCTCTTACTATAATTGCTTCGGGACAAATTGATTTTGCCATACGAATAGGCATGGCTGAGTGCACACCGTATTTTCGAGCCTCGTAGCTGCAAGCCGCCACTACTGCCCTTTCCGAATTTCCACCAACTATAATCGGCTTATTGAATAAACTCGAATCGGCAAGTCTTTCGACAGAAACAAAAAAGCTATCCAAATCTAAATGTAAAATTGATCTATTCATAAATGTTGATATTATCGACAATATTCTGTCAATAATATAGACTATTTTTATTAAATTTGTACAAAAATTTACAATATGTTTTTTCCAGACAATATAAAATTCCTACGAAAAAGGAAAAAGATATCACAATCATATCTTGCTGAAGAACTAAATATCAATAGATCAACACTTGCAGGATACGAAAAAAATGTACAGCCTCCCTATGCCGTTTTAATAGAAATAAGTAATTACTTTAAGATAAGCATTGATGCGCTTCTAAAATACAATCTTAGCATACTCAACGAATTCCAATTATCCGAAATAGAAAAAGGATTTGATGCAGATATTAGTGGCAAACAAATAAGATTACTAACCATATCTGTAGATTCGGACAATAATGAAAATATTGAACTAGTACCATTAAAAGCACAAGCTGGTTACACACAAAGCCACGCGGACAAAGAATTTATCGAAAAGCTGGATCGTTTTAAACTTCCTTTTCTTGACAATAACAAAACATACAGGTGTTTCCAAATAAAAGGAGATTCAATGCCTCCAATAAAAGAAAATTCATGGCTTACCTGCTCCTATATTCAGGATTGGAAAAATATTAAAAATGGTACTGCTTGTATTATTATAACTAAAAGTGATGGCATTGTATTTAAGTTGGTGTACAATCACATCCAAAGCGATAATCTTTTACAATTAGTCTCAACCAACAGAGAATACTCTCCATATAATATAAATATTTCGGAAATTACTGAAATTTGGAAATTCGAAACCTTTAATGGCTTTGAAATATAATAACAAAAATATTTTTATACATATCATTAAACAACAGTTAAACACACGGATATATGCAAAGTATAAGAGACAGTTTACATACTTTTTTATATAAAATTACAAGTTCAAAAGAATTAGTGTCAAAAACACTTGGTTATATTTGCAAATTTACTGAATTAAAAGAGTATCCAATCGGCTCAAAATTACTAAGCCCAGAACAATACTGCAAACACCTGTATATAATACAAAAAGGATTTGGGCGCAGATACAGTTTGATAGACGGCAAAGACATTACTCTCGAATTTGCAAAAGAATACGAAATCATAAGTCCAACTTATTCCATACTAACCAATACTCCATCACTCGACTATATTGAACTACTAGAAGAAAGCACTCTGCTGCAAATACATATTGACGATCTTAATAATTTATATCGAACATTAAACGATGCTTCTATTGTTGGTAAATTAATACGTGATAAATGTATTATGAAACAAGAACAAAGAATCAGATCATTACAAATCAATTCTGCAAAAGAAAAATATCTAAACCTGATTGAAAGGGATCCTCAGATCGTACAAAGAGCTTCATTAGGTCAAATCGCTTCTTATCTAGGTATTGCACAAGAAACATTAAGTCGTATCAGAAGAAACATATAAATTCATGTTTTTCTAAAAGGCTCTATGTTATTTTTTGACTTTTGTCAAAAGATATAAAATTTTTGTTCTACAATTTTGTAATAAACAAATCATACAGACAAAGATGTTTGATTTTGTTATTTAGAAATATTAATCATTTAATTTTCTCAAGATGAAATTGTACAAATTAATCAAAAAACCACCTTTTTTTATGAGTGCATCATATTATATGAAAAAAGGAATACCTAAGCTTTCTAGTGGAAAAAATTCTAGAAACGCCGTAATCATACCCTTAATGATTCTTCAATATGGGAGCTTGAAAGCAAAATACAAAGCTATGTCTACTACAAAACCCTTAATGGTAGCTTCAATTAAAAATCTGATTAAAAGTGCAAAAAGCCTAAAGCACAACAAAACAAACGCAAAAGCAAAAATAGACCAGACTACACTAGATCAATTAGAATCATATGCTAAAGAGCTAAGTGTTTCGCAAATAGCATACACCAAAATCAATCCCAATTACATCTACAAAGGATTTCATACTCAAGGAAGATATGCAATGATGCTAACAATGAACATGGACAAGTTAGCCATTAAATCAGCTCCTTCGCTACCAGCTACTGAAGAAATATGGAGAACCTATGCAAGCCTGGGAGATATAGTGAATAAATTAGCTGATTTTTTGAGACAACGAAATTACAATTGTCATCCATCTCCTGCCATAGGTGGAGATGTTGTTACACCACCCATGGGACAAGATGCGGGTCTAGGCGCACTGGGTAAAAACGGATTGCTGATTACTCCTGAATTTGGTCCTTCTCAAAGATTGGCAGCTTTATTTCTGGATTTTGAAGGATTGCCTATTAAAACTCCAGAGGAAAATAAACATCTATGGATTAAAGATTTCTGTGAAACATGCAATAGATGTGTTGATAAATGCCCTGGAAATGCAATCTTAAAACAAACAAGAATTGAATCAGATGGTCATCCGACTTATATCAATCGTGAAAAATGCGCGCCTATGTTTTCAAAAAACTGCTGCACCTGCATAGCTGTATGTCCATTTATAAATGGCAATTATCAACTAATAAAAAAAGCTTTTGAGAAAAAACAAGCTATAATAAGCAACAATCAGACACAGAATTAAAATATAGAATACAAGCAATATAATTATTTCAAAAAAAATGACATTAAAATTAATTTTTTCCAAACAGGTAGTACGAACAGCTTTTAAGCTTTCATTAATAGTGGGAACCATACTAGGCTTAATAAATCATGGTCCTGATATTTTTGCCCACACACTTAGTGATAGCCAAATAATTCAAATCATGGTAACTTATCTTATTCCATATTCGGTTTCCACATATTCATCTGTTTGTTCAATTAGGAATTATGAAAAAAGACAGATTTAATCAAATACTATTAATTTAATTGTTCCGAAAATACTTCAATAATTGTGTCATACTAAGAACAAACTTCAAACCAAAAGCTACTGATGAAAAACACACTACTCTTTAACTAAAAGGATTACACTAAATTCAAGAAAATAGTATATAGGTTAAACTTAGCCTATCTACTATTTTTTTGAAGAAAAAACCAGCACCATCAAAATCAAAACATATAAAAGCAATTACTGACAAAACATTCAAACCTAGTATTTATATCAGAAAAAACGGAAAACACTATATGAAATTATAAACTAATTCAACTTAGTATATTTTCAACTATTTAGTATAGCCCATTATTACTTACAATTAATACTTTAAAAACCAGAGAATAAGAGATTATTATTACTTATGATTCCATTTTGGATATTGATTTCCTTGCATATTAGTCATTACAAATACACAATTGTAATGTAAAACATTTACAACATTCCAGCCTGATAGATTTTGTCCAAATATCTTAGCTTGATAAAACATTTTGTCCATGTGTGTAACTTTTGAAACATTCCAGTCCCCAATATAAATATTAAAATTCTTTGCATTACGAAACATTTCATTCATATTGGTGACATTTGAAACATTCCAACCACCTATATCTTGATTGAACTTCTCTGCATCACGAAACATTAAACTCATATTAGTAACATTTGAAACATTCCATTTGCCAATATCAGCATTAAAACTCTTAGCATTACGAAACATTTCCGCCATATTGGTAAGCTTAGATACATCCCAACCACTTATATCTTTATTAAACTTCCCTGCATCACGAAACATTAAACTCATATTAGTAACATTCGAAACATCCCATTTGCCAATATCAGCATTAAAATGCTTAGCATTATAAAACATTCCTTTCATACTTTTAACATTAGATACATCCCAGTGACTAATATTCGCATTAAAAATTTTTTTATCTCTAAATATTTCATCCATATTGGTAATTCTAGAAGTAACAAGTCTCTCCAATTTTTGCTGCCCCCCATTTTTAATCATAGATTTCAACTTAGCCCTATCAACAACAGTATATTTAAGCCCCTGAAACATGATAGTTTGCCCAATCTTAATCTTGTCATTATATTTATTATTGATTTTTACAGATCTGTGTGTCTCATCATAAACTAACAGTTGATCTACAGTTATATTTACCTTATACTTTGTCTTATTTCCATATGCTGAAGTAACTGTATATACTACTTGTTCTCTAAAATCTATTTGCTTTCCTGATTCTGGATAAATACTTGCCCCATCACTTATTTTAATCACAGGGCTCAAATTTTCTAAGTCGGCATCATAATCTAATTCAAGATCTATCTCGGTTCCAAATATTTCAGCCTTTTTACCATTTATTTCAAATGAATTTATCTTGGCTTCATGATTAGCTTTATTAACGATATTAACAATAAATTCATTTTCAGATCCATCTTCAGCCTTAACCACATATTTCACATCATTTGTAAAATCTTGCTCCACATCAGATGCGGGTGATATTGTAGCGGCTTCGCTTATTTCAATATGAGGGCTTAAAGAACTAAGATCTACTCCATATTCTAATTCCAACTCAATATTTTCATCTATGATTTCAGCATGTTTACCATTTATAACAAAAGAAATAATATGCGCTTTTGTATTTTTAGAATTCACCACACAAACTTCATAAATAGTCTCCGAACCATTTTGAGAGAAGACCGTATAATAAACGGGTTTTGTAAAATCCTGCGCAAGTCCAATTTCAGGACTTATACTTGCATCCTTATTAATACTTATTTCTGGTTTTAAATTAGTTAAGTCTGTACCATATGGTAACTCCAGGTATATTTTATTAGCAGAAATCTCAGCACTATATTCTTGAATACTGAAAGCATAAATCTCAGTTTCTGGCTCAATTTTATTAGCTATAGTAACTGTGTATACAGTCTTACTTCCATCCTCGGCAGTAACTGTATACTTCTGAGGAGTATTAAA
>JAOARN010000148.1 GCA_025210485.1 Marinifilaceae bacterium
CTTCAAGAAAAAGCATGAAAAATATTTTTCATACAAATTTAATCACTTGAAAAGACAACAACACATCTAAAATCAATCATATAAGAAAAGAGGAGTATTGAAAAATACAGGGTAATTTCTTTATAAGTTTTGCATAGGCTACCTGAAAGGCATATACAACAAAGCCAAATGCAACGCATTGGATTGAAAAATAATAAAGAAAAAAGGCTGAAAGCCTGAAATGCTAAATTATGTCCATAAGAAGCCATGACGATGTATCATTTTCTGCGAATATAATTTTTCAATCTGAAAATAATAATTCATTACCTTACCTTATTGACCTATACACCAAAGCTCGATGTATTGTTTTATTTAGTCTTGTAATATATTAAGTGTCAGCCCTGCAGGCTTATTTAAATCTGGGATTATATAACATCAGGCTATCCCTGATGTTATGCAATAAGAGCCTTTCAGGCAAATTTGCATTAAAAAGAGGAACAAGGATAACAAATACCTAGCCTAAAAGGAAAAAAAGAAATAGAATACAATATATTGTTTTATTTGAAATTAATTTATACATACCTGAAAAGCATAAGCTAGCCTGTTCAATACATTGTTTAATTGAAATTGATTCACCTTGCCTGAAAGGCATATACAACAAAGCCAAATGCAACGCATTGGGTTGAAAAATAATAAAGAAAAAAGGCTGAAAGCCTGACATAAGCATTATTAAATAATTTTTAAATCATCGTCTTTTATGCTAATCCGTTAGAAGTAATTGGCCAAGCATTAATTTTAATCTATGAAAATTGGTAGATTGAGCTATAGTTTTTCCATGAATACAAATGCTTATTAAGATTAGATAAAAATATACCAAGATATAGGTATATGAAAATAGCTATTGAACTTATACATTTGTAATGTCATTAAATTATAAACATCGCTAATATTTTTGTCATATTTACTCCTTTTAGTAGTACAGAATAAAAGGAAAAGTATAAGTAATTAGATGTAGCAGATTGGTTGAAATGCCAATCATATCAGTCTGTTGATACTATTTTTCGTTAATATTTTACAAAAGCCCAGGATAAATGCCATATCCTGGGCTTTTTGGTATATATAATAAAATGGAAGTTATTCTATATATCAAAGCTTATACCTAAGGTGAAGAAACCTGCATTACCCCAACCTAATTCGGTGAAAGCAGCAACATTTTCTACAAAATGATATCTTGCACCAATCGATGGACCAAGGCTCACAATAAGATCATTTGACTTGGATTCTACTTTGCCAGCTCCTGTTGATGGATCGGAATGATGAGTGTATTTATAAGATCTAAAATTTAAACCTGCTTTTACCGATGCATAAATAGTAAGTTCACTAGGTAGAGAAATACCTGCTTCGTCCATAATATCATTTAGATCGTAATTGAAAATCCCCCCTATTCTAAAATATCTATATTTACTTTCATTTATTCCAAAGTGATAGTCAAAACTTTGTGCAGTATAACCAATATACGCACCAATTGAAATATTATCTTGAATATATTTTTCAGCTTGGAATGTTAATCCTGGAAAATTTGTTGTTGATGCTCCAGTATATCCGTGGTCTAGATAGCCATATTTAGCAAATGAGGCACTTAGTCCTACCCTTATATCATTTTTTTGTGCAAAAACTGTGCTTGCCGAAATTAAGAGACTTAAGGCGAATAATAATTTTTTCATGTTTTTGTAATTTGTCAAGTGGATTTATTCATGTTTTAGATTTTTTAATCAATAATTGAGCCAATATTTCAGAAAAAAATCTAAAACAAATTAAAAATATAAATGTTTTAACGCTTGAGTATTATTAATTGATATTGTACTTAAATATATTTGTGGGGGTATGAATATTTCTAACACAGCCTATTCTCAATTAAAATAGAGCATTTAATTCGTGTGCAAATTTAGATAGAAAAACCAAACAAGGAAACAAAAGTATGAGTAATAGATATAGAAATATTCTAATTAGATAAATTTCACATTTTATTGTTTGTGTGTAAGAGGCAAAAACAAAAAAAATAATGTACTTTTGCAGCCGCAAAAATTCTAGACTTAAGTAAATAATCCAAATATTCGTTCGTCTATACTTTTTGTATACTGAATATTGATACAAAACTATTTAGCTTATTTGTATCAATATTTGATAAAAGCATTTCCAAAAATTAGAAAGCATGAAGGAGTTAAGAAATATTGCTATTATAGCACACGTTGACCATGGTAAAACTACTTTGGTTGATAAAATGATACTTCAAGGAAATATTTTGAGAAAGAATGAAACCCCTGGAGAACTTATTCTAGACAATAATGATCTAGAAAGAGAAAGAGGTATTACCATTTTATCAAAAAATGTATCTGTTGATTATAAGGACATAAAAATTAATATTATCGATACTCCTGGTCACTCCGACTTTGGTGGAGAGGTTGAGCGTGTTCTAAATATGGCGGATGGAGTATTATTATTAGTTGATGCATTTGAGGGAACTATGCCTCAAACAAGATTTGTATTGCAAAAAGCTCTTGAAATAGGACTTAAGCCAATTGTTGTAATTAATAAGGTTGACAAGCAAAACTGTAGACCAGAGGAAGTGCAAGAACAGGTTTTCGAACTTATGTTTAACCTTGATGCTAATGAAGAGCAGTTAAATTTCCCTACTATATACGGATCTGCAAAAAATGGATGGATGTCTACGGATTGGAAAAATCCTACCGAAGATATCACTAGTTTGCTAGATTGTATCATTGAAAACATTCCTGCACCTGTTTATAATGAAGGTAGTTTGCAAATGTTGGTTACATCTCTAGATTATTCTTCATATGTAGGGCGAATAGCTATTGGGCGTATTCATAGAGGTGAGCTTCGTGAAGGTTCAGATGTTGCTTTAATGAAAAGAGACGGCTCTGTTAAGAAATGCAGAGTTAAAGAATTACATGTATTTACAGGATTAGGAAAAATGCGTGTTGAAAAGGTTGAATCTGGAGAATTATGTGCTATTGTAGGAATTGAAGGTTTTGAAATTGGTGATACAATCGCTGATCTTGAAAATCCTGAGGCTATGGATACAATTGCTATCGACGAGCCTACAATGAGTATGTTGTTTACAATTAACAACTCACCATTCTTTGGTAAAGAAGGTAAATATGTTACTTCTAGACACCTTTATGATAGATTGCAATTAGAACTAGAGAAAAACCTTGCACTTAGAGTTGTTGAGACTGGATCTGCTGATACATATAATGTATTTGGTCGTGGTGTTCTTCACTTGTCTGTATTGATTGAAACCATGCGTCGTGAAGGTTATGAACTACAGGTTGGACAGCCACAGGTAATTTATAAAGATATAGATGGAGAGAGATGTGAGCCAATTGAGATTCTTTATATTGATATACCAGAAGAAGTTTCAGGAAAAGCAATTGAGCTAATAAATCAAAGAAAAGGTGAAATGATTTGCATGGAAAGAAAAACAGATAGAATTCATCTAGAGTTTTTTATTCCATCAAGAGGTATTATCGGATTGAGAAATCAAATTCTAACAGCTTCGGCTGGGGAAGCTGTAATGTCACATAGATTCCATGAATATCAACCATACAAAGGTGAAATTCCTGGTCGTCAGAATGGATCATTGATTGCAATGGAGACAGGAACAACCTTCGCTTATTCTCTAAATAAATTACAAGATAGAGGTAAATTCTTTGTTCCACCACAGACAGAAATATACGAAGGACAGGTTGTTGGTGAAAACACAAGAGCTGGAGACTTAGTATTGAATGTTACAAAAACTAAAAAGCTAACCAATATGCGTTCATCAGGAGCTGATGATAAGGTTAAACTAGCACCTCCAATTATTTTCAGCTTGGAAGAAGCCTTAGAATATATTCAAAAGGATGAATATGTTGAGGTAACTCCAGAAAGTATTCGATTAAGAAAGATAATGCTTAACGAAATAGACAGAAAAAGAGCTGCAAAACAAGACTGATTTATATATTATAAATCATATATATAAAAAAATAGCCAATCAATTGATTGGCTATTTTTGTTTGGGTACTAGTCAAAATATTTTGAAATCATTTCTCTAAGCTCATTTATATCAATGGGCTTAGTAATATAATTATCGCAACCCGCTTCGAATATTTCTTCGTAAGCATCACCATAGTGATATGCGGTTTGCGCAATTATAGGCACTTCATTATTTTGTTCTTTAATAATTCTTGTTGCCTCGTATCCATTTAGAATAGGCATTTGCATATCCATTAAGATAAGGTCAATCGAATTATTTGCGTCTGTATATTTACTTACAGCCTCTTCTCCATTTGAAACACGAATTAGTGTTACCGAAGTATCAATAAGTATTTCTTCAAGGAAGATAAAATTGAAATCTTCATCTTCGGCAATTAGAATTGTTTTATCATGCCAATCATAGTTTGATGAAAAGTTTATAGACATTTTTTGAGAAATATATTAGGAATTTTAATTATGCTCTTCTGATTATGTGAAATATCAATATTTTATCTGCCTTATAATAAGGTCTAACTAGGGAAGTGAGTTTTATCAATACTTGCATCCAAAATAAAAAAATCGTATAGTGAATAAATTTCTCTTGGATCGATTAATATATAACTAACTATTAAATTAACTTTTTATTGTCAAAAAATATAATAATAACTTATCATTTCACTGTTAGATAGAAAAATATTGTTATTTAACCATAGATTATTATTTATTGTATCTTTAAAAAAAATATTTTATTTGTTAATAATTCATTTATTGTTTTAGATTCACTAATTATCCTTGCTTCAGTCATTTGCATTAAGTTAAGTAGGTTTAGTATCATATAAACATAAACTAAATTTATATAACAAGCAAGATTTGATATGTGTATGCTATTATATCGGATTAATAATTATTAAATATACTTATGATTGTGTTTCTATATTGACAAAAAAGCTTAAATAATTTAATTATATATATATGTAATTTATTAACTCGAGTTTATTGGTGACTAATGAATGTAATTTGAAGAGCTATTTTATTTTAAAACATAGAAACTAATTTAAATATTATTATATGTAAACTAGTGTAGTTTCTATTTATGTTTTGATATTCAGTTTGTTCATTTCTATTGTTAATAAATTAAGCTAATGAATTAAAAAAAATCGAAATTAGTGCGATACAGTATGAATTAATATATGAAATACGCCGATTTTACTAAGAAAATAGAGTTATACTTGGCAAAAGCAGAGTGGATTTACGAAATATTATGATAACAATACATATTTATGTTAATTTTCATTAAATCGACGAAAGTTTTAATTTATCTATGATTTTTGGATAACTAAATTTAAAATCCATCATGGATACTCCGAGGCACAAAGGAAACAGTTATTTAAATTTAATTAAAATATTTTTTTCCGTTTATTATAGATAAATTGAATATAAATCAAATCAATAAAGTAAAAAACAAGATAAAAAGATTAAAATATTGTTTTTCAGCATTCTAAATAAAAATTATATTTTAAAAAATCTTTATCATTATGTTTTAGGCATAATCTAATTTTTATTAACTTTACTTTTCAAATCTATATTTGCCTTAAACACTATTTTATGACAAAAACTCTACTATCTATTTTACTTTTTATTAGCATCGGTTGTCATGCTCAAAATGATAAAAAAAAATCCAAAGGACTTGCAATTCATGTTAATGATAAACTTTTAGAACAAACGAATAAACTACTAAGTCAGAATCCTACACAGCAAAAACTTTATAATGCCAATTCTATACCTGTATTTCCAGAATCAGTTTATATAGAAAGAATGCAAAATTTGAACGAATCGAGTCCTATAGCTCTAGATTATAACAAACCAGTGAGGAATTATATTGATGCCTATATTATTAGACACAGAGCAAAAACAACAAAAATATTAGAACGTTCCGAACTTTATTTTCCTTTGTTTGAAGAATATCTTGATAAATATAAATTACCACTAGAACTTAAATACATATCTGTAATTGAGTCAGCATTGAATCCAAAAGCAATATCACGATCGGGAGCAGTAGGTTTATGGCAATTTATGTTTAACGCTAGTCGTATGTTCGATCTTAGAATAACTTCATATATAGACGAGCGCATGGACCCAGACAAATCAACTGAAGCAGCATGTAAGTATTTTAAATATTTGTACAGTATATTTGGTGATTGGCAGTTAGCACTAGCTGCCTATAATGGAGGTCCTGGAGTTGTGAGAGATGCAATACATCGTTCAGGAGGCAAAAGTAGTTTTTGGGAAATTGCGGAATATTTGCCTAAGCAAACAAGAGATTATGTGCCAGCTTTTATCGCAGTTAATTATGTGATTGAATATTATAAAGAACATAATATTGTGCCAGCCAAGCCAGATTATAAGTATTTTAAATTGTCAAAAACAAATATTAGAAAACCTGTTTCACTGAAAAGGCTTTCGCATTTTATAAATTTACCTTTAAAATCGATCAGAGAATTAAATCCAGTATACAAGAAAGATATTATACCAGCTTCGGAATTGCCTGCAAAAATATCCTTACCTATCGAAAAAATTGGAGTATTTTTTGACAAAGAAGACCTAATCTATAAAGAGAAACCAAAAACGAATGAATTTGCTAGATTAGAATCTAAACTTTCATCCCGAGATGGAAAATTTTTGCATATACATACTGTTCAAGCAGGTGAGTTTTCTCACAAAATTGCAATGATGTATTCCTGTACTAGTCAAAATATTGCAGAATGGAATAATTTAGATAGTTTATTTCTGAATGCAGGACAAAAATTAAAAATTTGGGTAGACCCTGAATTGGTTGATATCAGACCTGATAGAGACGAACCTGTTAAAACTATTAAGAGTTTCATTTATATTAAAGATAAAAAAAAAGTAAATAAAAATATTTTAAGGAAGGATTTAGCGATTAATAATATCTATTTTTCAAATGATGCTTCATGTAGCCTAGAATTGTCTGTATCTGAGTAATAAATATTTATATTCACATAATTTCACATATTTTATTCTTCCTACAACTATTTTTTTAGTAGGTTTATGATTTAATAAAATAAATATATTAGCGCATATTTAATATTTATATAAACTTATTCAAATGAAAAAGCTATTTAAACTTTCACTTTTTTCAATACTAATCACAGTCCTTTTTTGTCAGTGCAACTTTTCTGCAAAAGATTTAGATGTTACCGTTACTGGGAAGTCTGGAGAATTAATTGTTGTAGTTGATAATAATTTATATAAAAGTGAACTTGGAGATACTATAAAATCAGTATTGGGAGATTCTCAATTTGGATTGCCTCAGGCCGAACCAATATTTTCTATACTGCATCTTGATCATGCCAATTTTTCAAGTATGTTTAAAACCCATAGATCAATTCTCGACATTAGAATAAAAAAGGAATTGAAGGAAACAAAAATGCGTGTTAAGAATGATATGTATGCTAAGGGTCAAAGTTTTATTCGTCTTGAAGCTCCAAGTAATGAAAAATTGATTGAGTTTATTGATAAAAATAGATCAAAACTTGTAAGTTACTACCATGTAGGAGAAAGAAATAGAAAGATTCGTGTAATAAAATCGGCTCCAGTTCAGCAAATATTCGATACTTTGAAATATAGCTTTAATTTTAGTTTAGCTTTTCCAGCTGGATACAATTTAAATAAGGTGACTAAAGACTTTATATGGGTAAGCAAAGAGACTACAAGTTCAAGTATGGGAATGTTTATATATACTTATGATTATAAGTCAGCTTCGGATATTGAAAAGGCAAATATTATAGCTAAGCGAAATGCTTTCCTTAAACAAAATGTTCCAGGTCCAGTTAAAGATAGTTATATGTCAACAGATATAGAACTACCAATTTCCTATGACCAATTTACCTTTAAAACTAACTACGCTTACCAAATGAGAGGTTTGTGGGAGGTAAAAGGCGATTTTATGGCAGGACCATTTCTTAATATTAGTTTTATAAATGAGGATAAAACCAAAATTGTTTGCCTTGATTCATACGTTTATCATCCTAGTAAGGAGAAGAGAGAAATGTTAAGGGAAATGGAAGCAATTATGTATACTTATAAGAAAGTTAATGAAAAAAAATAGCCTTAAAATAGAATCTATAAAACCAGAAGAATATTCTGATAATAAAGCTATTTTGCAAGATCTTTGTGTTCAAATACACAAAGATTTTGCAATGTTTGGATATGAATTCAGCTATGATCAATTACAAATATTAGATTTCGATAGTATTTATAAAATATTAGTTCTTTTATTGGATGAAATCATAATGTATGAATCGGGAAAATTAAGTGCTATTTTATACCAAATAGATTTAGAATTTAAACTAGTTGAGATCTCTCAAGAGAATTATCCAGATAAAAATCATATTGAAATTATGGCTTATCTGATAATAAAAAGAGAGCTATTGAAGATATTATTCAGAAGAAAATATAGCCAATCTGCTGGAATGTTAGATGAATAGATAGTTGTAATAATACTAATTTCATTCCCTTTAAAATGATTTTTTCCCTAATTGCTGGGAAAACTAGTTAAGTAAATTACCACATCGATGGCAATATATGGCGTGTTCGTTATGCATGTCATTCATACAATTAGGACATACTTGAGTGTTGTTTAGTTCCGACTTCGATGATCTTGAAAATTCCACTGAGATAATTCCCGTAGGAACAGCTATTATAGCATAACCTATAATCATCACAAGGCTTGAAATAAACTGGCCAAGCGGTGTTACAGGAGAAATATCTCCATAACCTACTGTTGTTAAAGTTACGATAGCCCAATATATACTCTTTGGAATATTGGTAAAGCCATTTTGCTTTCCTTCTATTAAAAACATCATAGTTCCCAATATTATCACCAAGGTTATAATTGCAAACAGAAAAACAAGAATTTTTGCCTTCGATCGAAGCAAGGCTTTTGAAATCAATTCCGCTTCCTTTGAGTATTTTGTTAATCTTAGTATACGGAAAACCCTTAATAATCTTAATGATCTTATTACAATTATGCTATGGCCAATAGGAAGAAAAAGAGATAGATAGGATGGTAGTATGGCAAGTAGATCAATGATTCCATAAAAACTAAAAATATACCTAAGAGGTTTTTTAACAACTATAATTCGTAAAAAATATTCGATACTGAACAAAATTGTAATTATCCATTCCAATATCAATAAATAATATGAATACCTATTATTTATATAGTCTACGCTTTCAAGCATTATTATGATTATGCTTGAAATAATAATAAGTAGAAGTCCAATGTCAAATATTTTTCCTGCTTTTGTATCGGCTTCAAAAATTATCTCATATATTTTTTTTGCTAAGCTCATCTTATAGTCTAAGTCATTTTCAAGCCTCAATATAGAAACTAATAATTAAATATATTGTATTATAAAATGCTTTTCAGTTTATTGTTACTAGTTCAATCGACTTTTTCCAATCTAGGCATGATGAAAGTTAAGATATTCATTAATAAATAGGAATAATTAATTTATAAAAGATATAAATAGAGCTAATAACAAGTATATAAATATCTTTATTTATACTTAAAATAATAGTGTTTTCTACACTGCATTATGTTTTGTACTAGTTTTTAATAATTAATTATTAAAAGTTTTTTGTAAACATAAAAAAACAAAGATTTGAGAACTGTTTTCATCTTAAAAAATCATTATGTACTTTTATGAAATCTTAACATAGTATTTTATTTTAATTAAAAACAAGAAGTTGAGAATTCCAATAAATATAATAGATTCACCATATTTCACGATTGATTCTTTGTAATGTTACTAAAATATTCGAAAACTAGAGCACCTTACTTTATACTTTTCTTAGTATTGGTATGTTTATTAATATTAGCTAATAATTTTGGTTTTATCATAAATGAGGTAAAAATACCTGAAACATTATCTAGTCATAGTCTTTTTTATGATTGGATGCTATCACAAAACTTTTTTGTCAATATAGCTCTAGGAATAGTTATGATTTTGGAAGCTATTTTTCTTAGTAGACTAAATTACAAATATAGGTTTATAAAAGAAAGAACCTCCCTCCCGTCCATTGTATTTATTGTTCTTATATCCAGCACAGTAATTAAGAATGGATTTAGTCCAATTTTATTTTCAATTTTATTTATTCTGTTGACTCTAGATAAATTGTTCTCAATATACAAAAGCTCAAAATCGGTGCCGAGTGCTTTTGAGGCTGGTTTTATGCTGGGGATCGCAAGTTTAGTATATCTTCCTATATCTTGTTTTATTTTATGGTTGTTAGTTTCATTGCTTGTTTTGAATATTTATCAGATAAAAGCATATTTTGCGAGTATTTTAGGTTTTGTTTCTCCCTTTATGTTGGCATATACTGTAATGTTGTATAAAGAGATTGATGTTTTTGACCTCTTAAATAATCTGGATTTTGTATTTACAGAGAAATTTCAATTGCCAAATCTTAACTATTTTCAAATAAGCTATCTTGCTTTTATTCTTATTATAACTTTTATTTCTATTTTTCATGTGCTTAATGCATATGATGAGAAGAAAAACAGCTCAAGAAAATATCTTTTAATTTTATTATGCTTCTTTATTCTTTCTGTTATTATCGATTTTGTATTTAAAAATCTGATTAAAGAGAATATTTTACTTAGCTTCATACCTCTAACTTATATACTTTGCCATTATTTTCAGTTAAGAAAACACAAATGGTTGCCAGAATTATATTATTCTTGTTTTGTTTTGCTAGGAGTTTTGGTGTTGATATTCAGTTAAATAAAATATATTTAGAATATTTTTTCAAAAAAAGGGAAAAAACCTTTGATTAATTAAAAATACACGCTATATTTGCATCCGCAATTGAGACAGTAATACACTAAAGATATATTGCGGGGTGGAGCAGTTGGTAGCTCGTTGGGCTCATAACCCAAAGGTCGTCAGTTCGAGTCTGGCCCCCGCTACTTCCAAAGAGAGAATTCATTTTGAATTCTCTCTTTTTTTTTCGATATTTTTCCTATTCTACAATGCGAAAATTTAATTTCATTCCTTTTTTTATAATTGTTATGAGATTAGTATAACTAAACGGTGGTTTAATTTAAAAGGTATATATTGATGTTTATTTCAGGTTAACAGCCTTTTTACTTATAAATCTTTTTTCGCCGCATGCAGCGCATAGGGCTATGGAATGGATAACTTTCAGGCAGGATAAATTAATCCATAATAAAACAAAGTATTGATAAAGGGTTATATCTGTATTTCAGGCAAGATTTTACACTTTTAATTTTTGGAGTTTCCTAACAATAATATCTTCACCTATTTTTTCTTTTATTATCAATATTCCTTTCGTAATATGACTTATATCTTTTCTTGTACAGTTTACCTATACTATATGTATAATTTTATTTAGTGCAGCTATTGTTTATACTGCCCCCTGTTATGCAATTCAATTAGTTAATATAAAATGATTAGCATAAGAATATTTTAAGAAATTATTATATTCGTTTATAATTTTAATATTTTTGAAAAAAACGTCTAATTTATAATATAAAATCTATCAAAAATGAATTTTAAAGCCTTTTTTAAGAAGTCTTACCCCCACCTTATAGCGGTTGCTGTATTTGTCTTAGTTAGCATAATATACTTTAGCCCTGTTCTTAATGGTGAAAGAATGCAAAAGAGTGATACCATTAATGCAATCGGATATAAAAAAGAAATAACAGACTTTAAAAAGAAAACTGGTGAAGATCCTTTATGGACAAATTCTATGTTTGGTGGTATGCCTGCATATCATATATCGGTGGATTATGTTGCAAAGAAATTCCATGTTTTTTCAAAGATTCTATATTTGAATTTTCCTAGTCCTGTAAGATATCTATTATTGTATATGATAGGATTTTATATATTGATGATTGCTTTAAGAGTAAGGCATTGGTTAGCTATAGCTGGATCCATAGCTTTTGCCTTTTCCTCATATTTTGTCATTATTATTCTCGCAGGTCACTTATGGAAGGTTTATGCAATTGCTTTTCTTCCTCCATTACTTGGTGGTATTGTTATGACTCTGCGAGGTCGCTATATTGTTGGAGGACTTATAACAAGTTTGTTTATGATATTGGAAATATTAGCAAATCATATTCAGATGACATATTATTTTGTAATAACTGTAATTTGTGTGCTTATATTTGATTTTATTTCTAAATTCAAAAATGGAGAAATAAAAGCTATTTATAAGTCAACAACAGTTTTAATTGTAGCTTCTGTTTTTGCATTACTTGTAAATTCATCAAATCTTTTTAACACCTACCAGTACAGTAAACAGACAATCAGAGGAAAATCGGAGTTAACACTTGGCGATAAGGACAATAAAACTACTGGTGTTGATAAAGATTATGGCACAGCTTGGAGTTATGGCATTCAGGAAACATTGAGTCTTCTGATACCTAACGTTAAAGGCGGAGGCGGCAGCTCAAATGAAGCTGGACAGATATTGAATTATGTGGCTTCGGGTAATTTGCAGAATGCCAAGCAATATTATGAATTGGAACAAACGAAGAATAATCACTATTGGGGAAATCAAATATTTACGGTGGGTCCTGTTTATATTGGAGCTGTTATATTATTCTTTTTCTTTTTAGGGCTTTTTATACTTCGTTCGAGCTTAGTGCGTGGATTGTTAGCTGCTACCATCCTTAGTATTTTACTTTCATGGGGACATCATTTTATGTTTCTTACAGGATTGTTTTTCGATTATTTTCCTCTATATAACAAATTTAGGGCGGTTTCGTCTATTCTGATTATTGCCGAATTATGTATTCCAATTATTTCAGTTCTCTGTATTAAAAAATTAATCGAATCTCCTTCATCGCTAAGTAGTAAGTTGAAGATAGCTAAATTTAATATCCCAATACTTAGTATTCCTACTATATTGACTGCTGGTGTAGCAGGGATTTTATTAATAATGCCTACAAGTTTT
This sequence comes from Marinifilaceae bacterium, assembly GCA_025210485.1. Classification (GTDB taxonomy): domain Bacteria; phylum Bacteroidota; class Bacteroidia; order Bacteroidales; family Marinifilaceae; genus JAOARN01. Next base: position 13,021 of record JAOARN010000148.1, read on the forward strand.
CTTGATTTTTTCTCTGATAATGAGATAATGAGTTTGAACAGAATAAGTGATGCGAATCCTAATGCTGTAGGTTTAATAGCTGGAGTCAAGGCAGATTTACTTGAGGCAAGATTATCAATATTTAGAGCTGATTGTTTGAGGACTATCGCTTTTGTTGTTTTGAGTTTGGGATTGAGCATAGCTTTTGCAAAAAAATATTTAAAAGCTACTTATTTCTGTATACTTATTGGAATTTTGGTATTAGTTGATTTGGTTCCTGTTAATAAAAGATGGGTTAATAATAGTGCATTTGTACCAGCTAAACAATTGGATATACCATACTCCCCATCTTATGCTGATATGCAAATACTGAATTGGGAAATGGGAAATAATCAAGATTTAACCTCCAAAATAATCGAAGCTCAAAAGCAGTATCGAAAAGATAATCGAAGAGCAAGTAAGTTGGAATTAGCAGTTGAATCATTTTCTACACTCAATTTAAATTCAAATTATAGAGTATTCAATAAGACTGTAAATACATTCTCCAATGCGAGTACTTCTTATTTTCATAAATCAATAGGCGGATATCATGGTGCAAAATTAAGACGATACCAAGACTTGATAGATTATCATATAAGTAAAGGAAACCAAAAGGTGTTAAATATGCTAAATACAAAGTATATCATAATGCCAGATAAGGAAAAAGGAAGTATAGCAATACCTAATATTAAAAATTTAGGATATGCTTGGTTTGTTAGTAAGTATAAAATTGTTGAAAATGCAAATGAAGAGATATTAGCACTAAATCAAATCGATCCTAAAAAAGAACTAGTATTAGATAAAAGATTTGACAAGTTTGTTCAGTCAAAGTTCGATTCTGATAGCTTAGCTACTATAAAAATGCTCTCATATGCTCCTAATAAAATAAAGTATGAATTGAATACAAGAACTAATCAAATTGCTGTATTTTCTGAAATATATTACCAACCAGGATGGAATTCATACTTAGATGGTAAAAAAGTAGATCATTTTAGAGTGAATTATGCACTTAGAGCAATGAATATAGAAAAAGGCAAACATATAGTTGAGTTTAAATTTGAACCAAGCAATTTCTATCTAACTGAGAAAATATCAATTTTCTCAATGCTTTTATTCTTAGTCTTAGCTATTTCGGTTTTAGTTTATGCATATAAGAAAGATTTAATATTTGACAAAAGATTGGATACTGAATTAGAATAAGCATTCTACAAAAATATATTTAAGCGTTCTGCAATATTATTTGCAGAACGCTTTTTTTTTACAGAGAAAACCATGCCCATAAAGATAATTTGATGTTTAAGAATACTTAATATACTGATTAGTAGTTGTAAGATACAACCCCACATAATATAAATTAACTAAAACCGTATGTGTATATAAAAACTAACAAGCTTATTTTTATAGTTTATCATTTACAAGAAAACTTGAAATTATATTATTTTAAAAATTGAACTATAAATATTTAGTAATAATAGATAGTTAATTTATAGGGTTTTTTAATATTCTGTATAATAGAGTGTAGTGGGCTTTTAATCATTAAATGTGATTATCTTATTCACAATATAATAAAAACTAATTATATTTGTTAAAGAAAATTTAACATTCTCTATAAAATGTCAGTTTCTTGTTAGATTTGATGTTTTAATTTGAATTTGTATAATATTGTTCGATAAAAAGTTTATCTATAGTAAACATAAATTCTTTCGAATTATTTTTCCTCATAAAAGCTATGGATATATTAATTGAATCTGCGAGTAATGAAATAATAATAAAATATAACTATGTTACAGTATTTAATTGATTTAGATAAAGATATTCTTTTAGCACTTAATGGTGTTAATAATCCTTTTTGGGATAATTTTATGTATCTGATATCTCAAAAATTTATATGGATATTTTTATATATCTCTATTGTATTAACTATTTTCAGAAATTTTCATTGGAAAAAGAGTCTGATTGTTTTATTATGTATCGGCTTGGTAATATTGATTGCAGATCAGTTATGTTCAGGACTGATGAAACCATTTTTCGAAAGGTTCAGACCATCCAGAGATCCTCAGTTTTCTCATTTAGTTAATACCGTATACGATTATACTGGCGGAAAATATGGTTTTGCATCATCTCATGCTGGTAATACTTTTGGCTTGGCTTGTTTTATAAGTCTGTTATTTCGTGATAGAGTAAATACAGTATTTATGTTTTCATGGGCAATACTTGTCTCTTATTCACGTATTTATCTGGGAGTTCATTATCTTGGCGATATTTTAGTTGGTGCTTTGATTGGTATATTTGCAGGATATTTAGTTTACAGATTAATGAATCATTTTGTTAAGGATGATAAATTCCAAAATAATGAATTAAATGAAAATATTATTTCACAAAACTTGGTTTCTATTATAGGTTGTTCTCAAATATTATTATTATTGTTTGTTTTTGTAAAATAAACAATAATTAATAATGAAAAATAGATTAATATTTTTAGGAATTTCATCGCTGTTTTGGCTTATTTTTTTCCAATTATACAGGTTGGTATTTCTATTTTATCAATTTGATGCTTTTAATGATTTTAAAGCATACGATATAATTCATGCATTTGCATCTGGCTTAAAGCATGATATGTCCTTAGTTGGATACATAATGGCTTTGAGTTTACTTTTGTTATCAATATTTTTCTTCCTTGATGGCAAGAAACTTGCAAAAACATTCAAGATAATATACGGCAGTTTAATTACTGTTTCGGCTTTTGTGTTGACAGTTAATCTTGAATTGTACCGAAATTGGAATTTCCATATTGATGCAACTGTTTTTTCATATTTGAAAACTCCAAAGGAGGCTATGGCTTCTACAAATTTGTCAACACAGATTTATCTATGGATAATATTTTTTGCACTTACAACTACGTTTATTGTTCTTATTAATAAGCTATTGATAAAAAGACTTAATAAGATAAATAAAATTAACATAATTTACTTGCCAATAATTTTGTTCTTATTGGCAAGTATGATTATTCCTATAAGAGGCGGATTCGGAATAGCGCCTATGAATGTTGGTTTTGTATATTTTTCTAAACACAGCTCTTTAAATCATTTGGCTGTAAATCCCATTTGGAATTTATCCTATTCTATGAAAAAAATGGGCAATAAATCGAAAACATATAAATTTATACCTCAGGATAAACAACAAATAACTACCGATTCTTTATTTTTTGATCAAGCTAATAGTTTGAAATTATTAAAAACCAAACGTCCTAATATAGTTTTATTAATTCTTGAAAGTTTTACTATACATGCAACGGGACTTATAGATTCGACTAAGTCATACACTCCTAATCTTGATAAGTATGCAAAAGAGGGAGTAAATTTTTCTAATTTCTATGCTGTTGGGGACAGATCTAAAATTGGTCTGGTAGGATTATTGAGCTCCTATCCTTCTTTGCCTCAAAAAGCTGTAGTAGAAGATCCTAAAAAGATGGAACGATTGCCAAGTTTATGTCGCAGATTAAATGAGCAGAATTATAAATCAAGTTTTTATTACGGTGGAAATATCAAATTTGCTAATCTGAATTCTTATTTCAACACCATGGGCTTTTCTGAGATAATAACAGAGGATAATTATTCAGATAGTTTAAATAATTCAAAATGGGGAGTTCATGACGAGTATGTTTTTGATAGATTATACTCTGATATTGAAAACTGCGATTCTAACTTTTTTAAAACAGTTTTTACATTAACTAGTCACGAACCTTTTGGTCTACCTCATAATAGAGAAAATAAAGGAAAGACCGAAGATGAAAAATTTCTTAATACTATTCATTATACGGATTCTTGTTTAGGCAATTTTGTTGAAAGATTAAGAGCTTCAAAATACTGGGATAATAGTTTGGTTATTATGCTTGCAGACCATGGAGTAAGGTATATTAAAAACTTTAAAAATCATAATATTCCAAAATACCATATCCCTATGGTTTGGCTTGGGGGCGCTTTAGCTAAAAAATCTGTAACAGTGGATAAGATTGCTAGTCAAACGGACTTGTCAAAGACAATTCTAAGTCAATTAGATATTACTTGCGACGAATTTATATTTGGTAAGAATATATTAAGTGAAAAGTCTAATAGTTTTGCATATTTCGCATACAATAACGGCTTTGGATATATAGATAATAAATCTCAATCGGTTTATGATTTGAATTCAAATAAATATATCGTAAAAGAAGGTGAAGATAGGCAAACTGAATGGCAATCCATACTACAAAAATTGAGTGAAGACTTCAAGAAATAGAGCAAAATTGATTACGAAAATATGAAGTCAAAACTGTGCGAATATTATTTTTTGATACAATAAATAGTCTTCGCTATCAAATTTCATTTAAATTACTAGAAAAGATAGTTTTACAAAATAAATAGGGAGTGCATGTCTCTTGCACTCCCCTTTACATAACAGTTGTAAGAATAAAACATAATTGAAAAACATCAATATATGTTAAAAACAAATATTAATAAGCAACATATGTTATCTTGTTATTTAGAGCTGTTCCTATTTTCGATGCTATTTTTGAAAGTATATCATATGAGGCATCTTTACTATTTTTTAAAGAACTAATCATTTCAGTCTTAGCTCTTAGTTTTTTGTTTTTAAGGCTGCTTGGTTTTGCCTGAGATGGTCCCTCGTATCGTTGTATACAACCACTGCTTTGGATTGTTTTGGAATCAGTTAAAGTAAATATTTTAGTTGGTTTGATTGATTTGTATGAATCGTATACTTCAACAATATATTTCTGGCTAGCAACAGATTTTTGGTTTGTTGTAATTAATTTACCATGAAATTCTTCAAACTTAAATGTACTTGGATTTATAGTGCTAGGAGTTTGTTTATGACCAAAATTATAAACTTTTTTAGCGGCATTATGCTGACTTAAAGTCTGTTCTTCTTTTACCCATTCTCCATTCTTCTTCTGATACCCATAATATTTATCAATATTCTCTGAATTTGTCTGTTCTGGTAAAACTTTGTAGTCAATATTATCTAATCTTTTAACTCTTATAAATACAAGTCTTCCACCTATACTTGCCTCAATTTTCTTGATACAGTCGGTCGACTTCAAGTTGTAATTACTCTCAAGGCTTGCAAAGTTTTTAGGATTCTTGAAAGGAGCTTTGGTGTATGCACCAAGTTTAACGCTATAATAAGACTTAATACATTTTCCTTTGCTGTCAGCTACTACGATTGTAAGTTTGCATCGATTTAAGGCATCTATTGCTTTTTGTTTTGATCCTTTATAGTTTGGTATCCACTTGTGAGATTTAGCATATAAGTTACTAGCAGTTTTTTGTGCCTCGTAGGTTTTTATTTTCTCATTCTTTTGAGCTTCTGTGAAATAAATGTCTGCTATATTATTTTTAGCAGCTTTTTTTTGTGACAATAAATTAGCATTTGTTTTATCGTATTTCAATGCCATTATTGTATGGTTATATGCTGCTCTATTAGCTTCAACGGTTCTAGTTTTCATTAGTTTACTAGCCTCTGTTGAGTATATGCTTACTATTTTTTGTTTAGTATCTTTAAAGGCTGTGTTTACCGAGTATACTCTTTTAAATTTATTTAGTGCTAATTCTTTTTCCTTCCAAGTTTTGGCAGTTTTTAAAATCCTAACCCCTTCATTATAATAGACTTTACACTTAGATTTGTCGTGTTCTGCTTTGTAATTATCTTTATATGTTTTATAGGCAAGTTTCGAGATTTTTGTGTAATGATTAAGAGCTTTTACTTTTTCGTCAAACTTGGCAGTATTCGAATTTATTATTTTTCTTGCCGCTTCAGCATGTTTCGTAGTTGCAATTCCTCGAGCTTTAGTTCTGAGAGCTTTATAATCTTGTAATTCTAATTTGATGACATTGTCTTTATATTTAATCTCACCCGATTCAAATTTTCTAAGATAATTATTCATCTTAATCCAATTTTTTGCTTTAAATACAATTTCATCGTATCCAAACTCGGATTTTTCAGCTTTTGATATGATTTTATTTATATCCTCTAAAGCTTTACTGTAGGAAGAGTTAAATTTTTTGAAGTTTCCACCTTTAATCTTTTTTGTCAATCTTTTGGCATATTTAGTAGCCTTCTCTACAGATTCTTGTGCACTGGAATTCAAATTTAATCCCAAACAAAATACTAAAACTAATAAGTAAAACTTTTTCATGTTTAAAAATTTATATTATGTGAATTTGATTGTTCTATACATTTCTTATATCATTTAATCTAATTTTTCAGATTTGATAGTGTGTATGATATGTAAAATAACTGAAATCAAAATCTTAGATTAATAAATTCATAATTTGTAGCCGACATTAGATTAGTTGTATAATATTTTTTGTTTGAAAATATAATTGATAACAATTTAAATTATAAGTCTGAATAGTAAACATATAATGGTTTATGCAATCAAATTGAATATCAAAAATTGATAGAACAGGATTGACATGATTTTAACACGATTTATTGATTATACAAGATTAACACGATTTTTAAATTAGTAGATTTGACAGTATTTATTGATTATATACGATTCACACGATTTTTAAATTAGTAGCTTTGACAAGATTTATTGATTATACAGGATTGACAGGATTTTTAAATTAGTTGATTTGACAGGATTAAATGATTATACAGGATTGACACGACTTTTAAATTAGTAACTTCCGAAATGCAACATCCGAAATCCAAAATCGTCCTCAAGATAGCGAGGAACGAGCAGAAGAATCTGATATAAAGTCAGGACAGGATTTTTTGATTCTACACGATAGACATAATTTTATATCAGAAGCCCATAAAATAAATTTTATAATTAACTAAAAACATATTAAATTTAATTAATGCTTATCGATGCAAAGTTAAAATCACTTCCGGGTTTTTATTTGTAAATGATTTAAGCTCTTATATTTCAATTATTACCATCTTTTGATTTTTGTAAAAATTTAGTATAAATGCTTTAATTCATTATGTTTAATGCGGAAAAGTTTTATCATAATCCTTATCCTGAAAATTTTTATAAATCTTAATATATCAGCACAGAACTATCCAGTTCGTGTCAATATGTTCCTTACTGCACCACATTCTGTTTATTTGAGTGATTACTACGCTGATGGAAGTAATCGAATGAATGTTTATTTATTGTTAAATGACTATAAGGTTAATATGCTTAGGGTAAAACTACGTATTAAAATATATAGCAATAGAGTAAGCGTACAAACCAAAGCACTGTATCAGAA
>JAOARN010000149.1 GCA_025210485.1 Marinifilaceae bacterium
ATAGATTCTATGAACCATGGCAGTTCTATATTCAGGGCTTGTTCAAATATATTTTGCATCATCATTGAAATGGTCTTTTTATTAAGTTAAACTACAAATATAAACAGAAAAATATTACCCACTACTTTTCAGAAAGAACCTAATAATTATGATAGTAATTTTATAAAAACATTACTTTTGTTATAAAATTTTAAAAAAGGATATAGTTTTGAAAAAAAGATATAGATCAAAAAGAAGTTTTAAGTTTTATAGTTTTATTAGTTGTGTAATTTTCATCATAATATATTTTACTATTCCTGTTGATTATTTTCCAGATGATTATAGTACAAGTGTATATAGTGTAGAGGGGGAGTTTATAGGAGGAAAACTATCAAGTGATGAACAATGGCGATTTAGATTAAATGATAGTATCAACGATAAATTTGAAACTTGTCTTTTATGTTTTGAAGATAAATATTTTTATTATCACCCTGGAGTTAATCCATGGTCAATAGTCAAGGCTATTTATTACAATATATCCCAAAATAAGGTTGTAAGTGGAGCTAGTACTATTAGTATGCAGGTGGTAAGAATGTCCCAAAAAAATAAAAGAAGAACGTACTTGCAGAAAATTAAGGAAATTTTTTTAGCCTTGAGCCTAGAATTACATTATTCAAAAAATGATATTTTAAAGATGTATTGTCAACATGCTCCTTTTGGTGGCAATATTGTCGGCTTGGAGTCAGCTTCATGGCGGTATTTTAATCAAGATAGTAGATTTTTATCCTGGTCAGAAGCTGCGATGTTAGCCGTTTTACCAAATGCTCCATCGCTAATGTTTCCAGGTAAGAATAACAGTATGCTTAAGGCAAAACGTGACAAATTGCTAAAATCATTACTAATTGAACATAAAATTGATAGCCTAACTTATAGTTTGAGTGTAGAGGAAGAGATACCAAATTCAGTTTTTCCTATTCCAAGTATTAGCCAGCATTTTACAGATAAAGTGTTTAAAGAACATCGTGGTGAAAGACTTAGAACTACAATTAATTATAGTTTGCAAAATAGGCTCAATAGAATAATTAAAAAACATAATAGCATACATAGTACAAATGATATTAATAATTTATGCGCCTTGATTCTGGATGTTAATTCAGGGGATGTACTTGCTTATACTGGAAATAGTCGAAGTACTAGTAAATACAATAAAAATCATTCTTGCGATGTTGATATAATTCAATCAAAGAGAAGTACAGGTAGTTTATTAAAGCCTATATTGTATGCAGCTATGATCGATGCTGGGAAAATGACAGCTAAAACATTGCTAGCAGATGTTCCAATTAATATTTCGGGATATAAACCTCGTAATTTTAATAAGCAATATAGTGGAGCTTGTTCTGCAGATAAGGCATTAGCAATGTCTTTAAATATTCCTGCAGTTAATATGTTAAAAGATTATGGAATCGAAAATTTTATTTTATTGTTGAATCAGCTAGGAGTAACTTCAATAAATAAAAATTCCTCATATTATGGTCTAACACTAATCTTAGGAGGTGCAGAGTCTAGTCTTTATGAATTGTCAAATCTATATGCCAATATGGCAAGGATATTGAAATTTGATTATGGTGAAAAATCATTACTTAGAAAACCAAATTATTTAGCAGATGTAAATGCTACAAAATACAGTTTCGAGTATTTGAGTAAAGCATCCGTGTATGAGTGTTTTAAGGCATTATTAGAGGTGAATAGACCATTGGGAGAATCTGGTTGGCAATCTTTTAGTTCCTCAAAAAAAATATCGTGGAAAACAGGTACAAGTTTTGGATTTAAAGATGCATGGTCCATAGGAACCGATGGCAAATATGTGGTTGGCGTGTGGGCTGGTAATGCTGATGGGGAAGGAAGGCCAGGCTTGACAGGTTTGAGAGTTGCAGCTCCAGTTATGTTTGATGTTTTTAATATTCTTCCAAATTCAAATTGGTTTGAAAGACCATATCAAGAGATGAAAAAAATAAAGATTTGTAAAAATAGTGGTCATGTAGCAGGGCGCTTTTGTTCAGATATTGATAGTATAAACACCTATAAAAAATGCGAACGAAGCAAGCCGTGCCCTTATTGTAGAATTGTTCATACCAAAAATACCAAAGCTAGTAATGGAGTAGATGTGAAGAAAGCTTTTGTTTTGCCTCCAATTATGGAGTATTATTATAGTAAGTCACATCCTTTTTATGAAAAACTACCACTTAGTTCAATTAATTCTCATTCAATTGAATTTGTCTATCCTGTTAATAATGCCAATATATATATACCTAAATTAAGAGATGAAACTAGAGGTTTTATTAATTTTGAACTAGCATGTCGAAATCCTCAAGATACTGTTTTTTGGCATTTGGATGGAAAATATATTGGTCAAACTAATGAAATTCATCAAATGCTAATAAATGCAGATTTTGGGAGACATAGATTAACAGTTATGAATAAAAAAGCAGTGAAAAGAAATTGCTATTTTAATGTAATAAGTAAGGATTAAGTTTAATACAACATGATTTAACAACTTTCTAATGTTTAAAAATCACCCATATTGTAAAAAGCTATAACTACTTAAAAGATGTTTGAAATTATTTTTTGTTTAACAATATTTCTTCTTTATATAAATTATTTCTTTTGAGTATTTCTAGCAATTCCTTAATGTCTCTAATGAATGGTAAGGATGAAAAATATGATGCGTTTGCTGTTTTTTCGTACCCAGACCAGTTGTTTCCCAGTATGTTATATAGGGTGTATGCATAAACTGTATCCTCTTTCTCATATCCGTATAAGCAGTGTCGGTGAATTTGTTCTATTACATAAAAAATTAAAAGTTCCAACTGAGAAAGTCCAATATTGCGGCAATTATTAATAGGAATTTCTCCAATGTTTTGGTAGTATTTGTTTTCGGATCTAATACCATCAATTATACTAATGTATGAGCTTTTCTCTATCTTTTTTATTAAGTCCAATGGGAGATAGAGGCTAGAAGTTTTACTAGAATTAGGATGTGTGTTTTTAAATTTTATTTGTGATATATACTGTCTTTTAAATTCGTCCATAAATAGCTTGTCTTTTTCCAATTGGGATTTTCGTTGTAATATTTCCTCTAATTTTGCTTTATTTTTTTGTTCGTTGTTTATTTTTAGATCACTACGAAGATTCTCTTCTTCTGATATTAAGTTATTGTATAACTGATAAAAATCCTGGATACACGAATATAAAACTTTGTAGTTATATATAATATTCTGTTTGTTTGGTTGGAATCGTGGATGTGCTCCGTGTTTATTATATAAACCTAAATAATTGTGTATATAATCTGCAAGATATTTAATATCTATGCCGTATACTTTGTTTGGATTCGTATCCAAATAATCTTTATAAATCGTTGGGATTTCTTGCCCCATGTCTAAACATACATTATCCAAACCAATAAGAAGTGATAATGCATTTTTGGCAAAACTGTAGAATCTTCTTGTTCTACATTCCGCTTCAATTAGAGCTTTGTAATTTCTAACTAAATATTTTTTTAATACTTTATTTTGGTCTGTATTTTCTATTTTTATTTGAGTTAGTGCATAAAATAGAGATACATCAAGAACTATTATTTGATCTAGATAAGTTAATTCTTCCAAACTAAGTTCGCTTAGATTATCCGTATTCATATCATTATTTAAAACGATACAAATATTATTTTCGTATTTGCTAAGAGGAAGTTGTGATTTTCGATTTTTGATTTTGCTATTAAATTTTTCAATCAGAAATTGTTTGTTTTTATCTACTTCATTATTGCTCAGGTTGCTTATGTTGTCTAGTCCTTCTACAGTTATTTTGTTTTCAGTACATTGATCTTTGATTTGACCTATTATATTTCGAATACCTAATAGTTCGTTGTCGATTGGGAATTTACCACCATCTTCAGATGTTAACCAAGGGTATATAAAGTTGTTCTTAAATTTGGAATGGATTTCAAGTGCAGTAGAATATATGTTTGTTTTTTGATTCTGATCGTTTAAAAAACCTAAGATTCGGTATGTTTCATGTTGTTCTTCTTTTTGAAACCTTATTTTTTCAGTGAGTACGATATTTTCAATATCGGATATGTTCTTGCTAGACTCTTTAATCAGAATATTATCAATATCCTGATTGTAATTCAGTATACTTAATATAAAATTGACAACAAAATTCTCATCTTTGATTTCTGAAATGTAAGTAAGATTATTTGTGTCTTTACCCAAACGATTCTTATCTATGAATTCTAATAGTACTTCTGGATTGAATAAATTAATTTCATTTGTTTTGAGTAATGATTCAACTACCTCAATAGGCACTTCTACTTCTTGATATATTTGTGATAATTTTGTGCCTTCAAATTCTTTTTTTGTTTCGTTTTGATAATATTCTTTTCTTTTTTCTATGGCTAAGCTTTCATATATTTTTCTCTCATCTGTTGTTTCAGTGTTTGGATAATAACTTAGAATTTTAATTGCCTTAAGTAAATTCTCGTGATCATATTTATCATTATTGATAGTAATTTTTGTTAAAAGTTCAGCTATCTTTGTGTAATTATTATTATCGCAGATTGAAAAGAAATTAGAGACTAGTTTTTTTTCGTTTTCACTACAGATATATTTCTCTGTCTTTTCATCTTTTAGGTTTAAATATGCAGATAAAGTATTTTTAAGTCCAGTTACTTTGTTTAGATTTAGGTTGTCGCACTGTGTGTTTTCTAAATATTGATTCAATGTTATGTTTTTTAAGGTGGAGTTAAATGTAAGAATAATTTACAATTTAAATACTATGCTATTATTTGACAGATGGGAGTATTTTACTGAATAAGAGCCTAATATCTATTGTGTGTTTTTTTATTAGTCGGTCGTTTTTTTTATTTCTATTAAGAGAATATAAATAGATAAGAATTTTTTTTTGAATGGATTTTTGAAAGACATTTTTTCTTAACTTTCTTATCCTGTAAATTAATTATTGAAGGATATTATTGTATTTGGGTAAAATACCTGCTTAAGATTTTAATTTAAGTGTAGGTGTATTAAGTGTAGCAGATATTAATTTGATATAAAAAAACTCCAATTAAAATTATTTTAATTGAAAGCTTGGTATATTAAATGATCAGTTTAAATCATAGGTGGGTTATATATGATTATGTATACGGTATAGTTAAATTGTATAAGAAAATCTGTAAATTATATTAGGAGAGAAATATTTATGATAAGTAAATATGGGTAGAATACTATTGTTAAGGATATTGCCTGAAAGGCATATGTAGCAAAGTCTAATTCATTTCATAGGGCTGAATAATAATAAATAAAAAAGACTGAAATAAATTTTAACAAATATTTTTTTAATATTAAGCTGCCGTTTAGTAATACTGATACATATTCTTTAGTTTTTTTTTAGAATAAAAAAAACTAGCGCTTTAATTAAAAAATTTGCACTAGTTTTTATTATTATAGATATGTATGTATGTTTAGATATTTTTCATTTCAACTAAACTCTCTTTGCATGCATTGATAGTCTTATCTAAATGATCAGTAGTTAAGCTGTTTGCAAGAAAATAACTTTCGAATGATGATGCAGGTAAATAGATACCTCGTTTTAACATATTATGGAAAAATTGAGGGAAATATTTATTGTTTGCAGTAGCTGCACTATCAAAGTCAACTACATCTTGATTTGTGAAAAATGCTGAAATCATTGATCCAAATCTATTGATGCGATAGTCGAAACCAGAATCTGAGAAAGCTTTTTCTAAGCCATTATGAAGATATTCTGTTTTATTAGCTAACTCTGTATATATCTCAGGCTTTTCGTTTAATTCTTTTAGTAGAGTGTAGCCAGCAATCATAGCAAGAGGATTGCCTGATAGTGTTCCTGCTTGGTAGACTGGGCCAACAGGTGAAATATGATTCATTATCTCATCTTTTCCTGCATATGCTCCTACAGGCATACCTGCGCCTATGACTTTACCATAACAAGCTAAATCTGCTTCTATTCCAAATACTTCTTGAGCTCCACCTCTAGCTAATCTGAAGCCAGTCATAACTTCGTCAAAAATAAGTACAATATTTTCTTTTGTACATAGTTCTCTTAATCCTTCAAGAAAACCTTTCTTTGGAATCACACATCCCATATTCCCAGCAACAGGTTCTACTATAATACAAGCAATTTCGTTAGGATTAGACTGTACTAGATTTTTAACGCTTTCCAAATCATTATATTTAGCTGTTAAAGTATCTTGTGCTACAGATTTGGTAACTCCAGGAGAATTTGGTTGACCAAAAGTACTTGCTCCACTTCCTGCTTTTATAAGGAAAGAATCTGCATGACCATGATAACAGCCTTCAAATTTGATAATCTTATCTCTACCTGTATATCCTCTAGCTAGACGAATTGCACTCATGCATGCTTCTGTGCCAGAGTTTACCATTCTTATTTTATCAATGCTTCCAACCATTTCGGTTGCTAGCTTTGCGATATCGATTTCAAGTTCAGTAGGTGCACCAAAAGAGGTTGATTTTTCAGCTTTTTCTTTTATCGCGTCAATAACAGGCTTATGTGCATGTCCCAGAATCATAGGTCCCCATGAAGCAATGTAATCTATGTATTCATTATTGTCTACGTCTTTAAGAATGCTTCCTTTAGCACTTTCGATAAAAACTGGAGTTCCACCAACTGATTTAAACGCTCTCACAGGTGAGTTTACTCCACCTGGTATATATTTATTTGCTTGATCAAATAATTCAGAGCTTCTTTTATATTGTATCATTGTTAGTAATATTATTAATGCATGTTTCCAATAGCTTAGTATAAGTCTGATTAGAAGAAATTATTATATTATCGGTGTAATTTTTTAATTTCTTAGCAGTTGTACTACCTATTGCAAAACATATTTGATTTTCATTTATTTTGTTTTTAGAAAAATAACTTTCAACTGTGCTGGGACTTGTAAAGCAAAAAGCTTTATATATTTCGCTTTGAATTTTAATATTATTTAATATGGTTGAGTATGAAATAACAGATAGAAAAATAGCTTTATTTTTCTTTAAATAATCTTCAATATCCTTTTTAGCGATATTTCCTTTTAAGAATAAATACGAACTAGAATTGTCTCTTTTAAGTATTGAGATAATAGATTCAGAATTGCATTTTGGGGCTATGATAATTTCTGCAAAATCTAATTTGTTAAGTGATTCCGCTGTTTTATCACTTATACAAATAGCTTTTTTAAACTTAAAGCCCATTTGAACTAATTTCTCAAGATAATTTATAGAATTTTTGCTAGTAATTATAATACAAGCTTCATTCAATTTTTTAATTGAATCTAAATCATTTTCCTCTGGTATTCGTTTTACTATGTTTATAAAATCATAATAATCAACTTGAATTTTTTTGTTGCTTATGATTTCTGTATTTATAGAGCTACAAGCAAATAAAATCTTTGTATCCACATTCACCAGCTTAGATGTTATTGTCCTCAACTTCACTAAGTATTTTATTCGAATTAGTGTGGCTGATCTTAAAGTCCTTATTGTAATTTATTAAATATCCACCAATATTTTCAAAACCACCATTCTCGCTAATTCTTTCAAATATAAAGTTAGATTGTAACCCGTTATGATTGTATTTTGGTAGCTGTTTTAAAGCTTCTTTCCCATATTTGCATACAAATCGAGTAAAGTAATTGAACATATCGTATCCTCGGAAACTGAAATCAGTAGGTTCGCAAGAGTATTTCTCTCTAAATTTATTTAAGAAGACTTCAACTCTCTGGTCCTGGTAATTTATATAGTAAGGAGAGTATACGCTTAGTTTTATATTGAAAAATATATCAGGTTCGATACTGTTAAACCTCTGCCATATAGGGAAGCCAACGACTCTGATATCGTAATCTTGAGCCATGACATTGAGATTAGTTATAATGTTTTCCACTGTTGATTGTTTGCTGCTAGGAATAAGTATAAGATTTTCGCAACTATCTTTCAGTGTATGTTTGAGGTTGGTGATTATTTTATTGTCGAAAGCTATTTTTTGAAAGCCAGCTTCCTCATTTTTCCAAAAATCACCATCTTCAAATAGTTTCTGTTCTATATTTGTAACTAAATCACTTTCGCTTAAGTGTTTGTAGTTTTCGGGGTGAACAATAATTAAGTTCTTCTTTTGATAGTCGCTACATACATAATTAGATAGCTTACCACACAATGACTTTGTAGATAAATTTAATTGTATGATATATGGATTTGTATCAATATTATTGCTTTTTCCAGCAAGTGGTGAAATTATAGGTATCTCCTTTTGAGCCGCAAATTCAGAAACGATATCAAAGGTGTTAGGATAGACAGGTCCAATAATAAAATCGTAATCTTTATCAGTGATTTCAAGCAATCTACGTCTAACAATAAAATTGCTTCTCTCAGTATCAAACACATCCAAATCCACCGAATAGCCTTGGTTTATTAGAGTGTCTACAGCAGTCATAACTCCTTGATAGAATCGAAGGAAATCTTTAGATTTTCCGTAAATTATTTTAGAACTAAAGGATCTTTGTTTTCCGTGAATCTTTTTGTAGTTGTTTTGTATTGAATCATTTTTCTTTAGATATAAAGGAAGGAACATTGCGATTTTTACATCTTTTTTGTTCAATAGATTTATTTGTTCCACTATTTCCTTTTCATCTTCTTGGTTGTCCGTATAGCTAACTTGATTTTGATACTGATTGTTTTCAATTTGATGTATTGCAACTGTGTCAGTTTTTTGTTTTTTACTTTTTTCAAGTTCTTTTTTCTCTTCCTGTTCTGCCTTTTTAATAATACTTTCAGGAACCAAATACTTTGGAATATTCACCCATTCACCTATTTGTAAAGATCTTCCTTTAAGCTGAGGATTTAGCTTTCTGAATTTCTTAATCTTTAATGAGAATTTATTACTTATACTGTATTCTGTATCTCCTTGTTTTACATTATATAGAAAAATCTTTTTCTTCGCTTTTGGCTTCTGTTGTTTTCTTTGGCTGATTTGATCCAAGCGTGGAATGTTAATTCGTTGTCCCAATTTTAGGCTATTGCTTAAACCTGGGTTGTGCTTTTTTAAATCTTCAATGCTGATAGAAAACTTTTTGGAAATAGAATATAGAGTTTCTCCTTTAGCAACAGTGTGGTATAGGTATGAGTGATCCTTTTTTGAATAAATTTCAGATAAGCGAACATTACTATTCGAGATAGGTATTTTTAGGAACTCACCTTTAGATATTTCTGGCTTTTCTCTATTGTTAGCCTTTAATAAATCTTCTATCCTTACATTATATAATTTAGAAATAGCATACAAGGTATGACCTTCCTCTACCTTGTGTATGATATACCTTTTTCCCCCAATAATAATCTTTTGGGTGGATTTCTTTATTGTATTATCCTGTGCATATGTCAAATTAGTGAGAGCACAAAGAAATAAAAGAATAATGTGTTTTGTTAAGTTGTTCATTAATAGGAGTATTTATTATATATTAACAGTATACAAATATACAAAATCGAAAAGCTTTATCAAATAAATATTCAACAAAGCTTATGTTAATCATAAATGGAAATATGATTATTAATTGACATAGCTATGTTTTAGCTTTAATAATCTTTTCATATCTTTCACTCAAAATTTGTTGATTATTTATTTTGATATTGATTATAGTAAAGTTACTAGTTTTATTTGATTACATAATATCTTATTGCTTTTTTGTAAATTACAAACTCTTATATGAGTTTCTAGATTGTATCTTTTATGTTATATTTTAAAATTATAAAAATATCATGTTTTAACGAAAAAATAAATAAATACTGATTAATAAAAGAAATCATTATACAAATTAAGGATTTTTAATAGCTTTTAAATATATTTTAATATTGACTTAAAATATATTTAAATTTATTATGTTAGAAGCAGTTTGGCCTAGTTAATTGTATTGTTTATGTAAAAATTAGAACTTAAGTTTCATTGGAATAAACCATAGTTTTCTGAATGTGATTTAAGCATGCTGGTTTTATGTAGCTAATTCAAATTATGATCGAAGACTGTTCTTGTATTTTAACCGAAAACTAAATTGGATGAAAAAACTAGCTGTTTATCTGTTGATGTTTTATATTTTCACAAGTATCGATTTGCTGGCAGAAAAGCATTTAAAGGATAGTGTGGATTATGTTTTATATTTTACTGGCGATATAGCGGAATCTGAAAATAATGATATTGTAGATTTGATTATAAAGGATGTAAAAGCCAATAAATATGAAAATCATAGATTGCTTATGCTTGGAAATAATATTTCAAAAAAATTCTATGATATTAGTTATGACGATCTTAATTCGAATGAAATTTTCATAAAAAATATTAAAAGTTTAAGGAATTCTAATATTGAATTCTCTTTGCTTCCAGGTTCGCACGAATGGAGTAATGGATGGGAGGATTTGCATAGTTTGAATTCATATGCTAATGATTTTCTTCAAGCAGAAGAGTCGGTTTTTTTAACCGAAAATGCTTGTCCTGGAATAAAAGAAGTTCCTCTAACTGATAGTATTGTTTTGTTAGCCGTAGATTCGCAATGGTGGCTTCAGGCTGATAAAAAACCTTTGAATGAATGTGGTATTGAAACTGTTAGTGATTTGATGATTGATTTAAATGATGCTATTTTGAGAAATCAAAATAAGAAAATTATAATAGCATCTTATAATCCGATATATAGCGCAGGGATATATGGAGGGAACTACAAAATTCCTAGTCCTTATTCTTGGTATCACAAGTATGTAGGTGCTAGTACTGATTTTGTGCATCCTTTATATAAGCAATATAGATATTATTTATCCAAGTTATTTTCAACTTATAAGGATTTGATTATACTTTCATCTCATGAGAATAATATGCAGCTTATAAATCAAAATAATAATCATTACTTAATTTGTAGTGGTGGTGGTAAGCCAACATATGTTAATAAAAAGAAAGCTAGTTTTGCTAAATCAAAAATTGGTTATAGCCGAATTGTATTTATGAAATCAAATGAAATTAAGATAGATTTTATTGAAATTGAGACTGATAAAAGTATTTTTACTACTAAACTAAATATATCCAAAAAACATATAAAAGAATTTCCTACACGACCATTAAAAATAAATAACGATACTGTGCATATTGCTGCTAGTGAACAATATCTGACAAATAGCAAATTGAAAAAAAGCTTATTGGGGTCTAATTATAGAAAAGAATGGGCTCAGAAAGTTAATGCTCCAGTTTTTGATATTGGAAAACAAGAGGGTGGCTTGAAGATTGTTAAGCGAGGCGGTGGACAGCAAACCAGATCCTTGAGATTGGAAGCTTCTAATGGCGAACAATTTGTGCTTCGTTCTATTGAGAAATATACCGAAAGAGCTATTCCGGAACAATTACAAGGTACTATTGCTGCTGAAATTGTGCAGGATGGAATTTCAGAATCTCATCCATATGCTTTTTTAACTATACCTAAGATGGCAGAGGCTATAGGTGTTTATCATACTGATCCCAAAATTGTTTTTCTTCCCGATGATGAGAGATTTCAACAATATAATAGAGCTTTTAAAAATGCCTTGTATTTGTATGAGCAAAGACCAAATTCGAAACAAAAAAATAGAAAGAATTTTGGGAATCCTTATAAAGTATGGGGAACAGATAAATTATTAGAAAAATTGAGTGCAGGCCATGATATTATAGTTGATCAAGATGCTGTGCTGAAAGCACGTATTTTTGATATTTTTATAAATGATTGGGATAGGCATGATGATCAGTGGCGATGGGCTATTTTCAAAGAATCTAAAAATAGCTATATAGCTAGACCCATACCAAGAGATAGAGATCAGGTTTATTTCTATGGTGAGGGGATTTTGCCATGGATAGTTAGGCGGAAATGGGTGATGCCAAAATTTCAATCTTTTGGTTCTGAAATTGAGAATGTAAATGGATTGGGTTTTAATTCGAGGTATTTCGACCGTCATTTTTTGAATGGGAAATCAAGAACTGATTGGCTTGAGACTTGTAAATACATACAGAACAACTTGACTGATTCAGTGATTGAATCAGCAGTAAGGGATTTGCCAGAGGAAATATTTGCCATTTCTGGTGAAAAGATTATCAATAAACTTAAGAAACGAAGAGATAACTTAAGTTCCTATATAAACGAATTCTACTCATTTTTATCGAAAAAGGTTGATGTAGCCTGTTCTAACAAGAGGGATTTGGTTCGAATAAAATCTACGGATGATGATAAATTACGATTGCGAATAAATCATCTTAACAAAGAAGGTAAAAAGAAGAAAAAGGTTTACGACAGAGTTTTTGATCCTAAAGAAACCAAAGAGATTAATATCTATACATTGGATGGAAAAGATAAATTTGAGCTTAAAAATGATAGTGAGATAAAGTTAAGATTGATTGGTGGTAAGTCAAAAGACAAGTATAAATTAGAAAATACAAGAAAGAAAAATATTTATATATACGATACTAAAAAATCAAAAATTACCGATGGAGCTAAGTTTAAATCAAGATTGTCGAAACATTCCAAGAAGATAGCGTATAATAGAAAGGATTTTAAATATAATGTTTTGAGCCCTAATGTTAATATGAATTATATTAGTGAAGATGGATTTATTCTTGGTTTAGGTATGAATATGAAAACTCAGGCTTTCCAGAAAGCTCCTTATGCCACTAAGCATAGCTTAATGCTTAACTACGCTTTTGCCTATCCTTCGGTGTCTGTTGATTATTCTGGCGAATTGATAGGAGTGGGGCGAAATTTAGATTTTGTTACGGATGTTCATTATAATACACCAAATTTTAAAGGTTATTATTATGGATTAGGTAATAAGACCGAAAACGATAAGTCTAAGGATGATAGTCATTACAGGATTAAAATGTTGGAACTGAAAATAAAAATGGGTTTGAAATATAATTTTAATGATAATATTAGTTTTACTTCCAATTTATATTATCAGCATAATGATTTGAAAGAAACTAAAGGCTATTTTATTACAGATTTTGATAATAAGAATAATGATTTAGTTGCTGCTGAAGATTTTAAATATAGAAAATATTTTGGTATACATAATACCTTTAGTATTGATACCCGTAATAGTAAGGCTTTGCCATCACGAGGAATTAAACTGGAGCTTTTTCATTCTTTTAATCGTGGGATTAGAGAAAATGATCATAACTTTCAAAAATACAAATTTGATTTCCGTTCTTATCTTGGTTTAGGTCGTGTTGAGCGAATGGTTGTGGCATTGCGCTGTGGTGGGGCTCATAATACAAAAGGCTATAATTTTTATCAAGCTAATAAATTGGGCATGAAATCTAATTTGAGAGGATATAGGCAGAACCGATTTAGTGGCGATGACATCCTATATGCAAATATTGATCTTAGATATAAGATTGGAAATTTTAAGACTTTCATCTCAACAGGTTCCTATGGAATGTTGGTTTTTTCTGATATGGGAAGAGTTTGGTATGAAGGTGAGAAGAGCAAGAAATGGCATCATGGTAAGGGTGTTGGGTTTTGGTTGGCTCCATTTGACATGATGGCACTCAATATCAATTATGCAAGTTCATCTGAGGATGAAATATTTTCTTTTGCCTTTAAGTATTTGTTTTAGAAGACAAGATAGTGTTCATAGGAAAATTATTTGCACCAATTTGTGCATAGATATAAAAAATATAAAGGAATGAAGTTTATATGTCCGTTAATAACAGTTAGTGATATAAATGAATCACGATTGTTTTATGAAAATTTATTAAAGCAAAAAGTTGAATTTGATTTTGGGGAGAATATAAGTTTTGAATCTGGTTTTTCGATACATGAACGCAGTCATTTTCAACAATTGATTAACAATAAGGAAATACATTCCGCTGCTAATAATTTTGAATTGTATTTTGAAGAAGAAGATCTAGAAAAATTAGAGAATCAATTGATAGCCAATAATGTTGAATTTATTCATGGAATAAAAGAACAGCCATGGAAACAAAGGGTTATGAGATTTTACGACTTAGATAAGAATATAATTGAGGTCGGAGAATCTATGCATACGGTTGTTTTGCGTTTGTATAAAAAATCATTTAATATAAATCAAATTGCAGAAATGACTTCTCTGGATACTGATTATGTGAAGGAGTCTTTGATTGGTTATTCCAAGAGCTGAAAATTTTAATCTTATAATTTGATATGACCTTGTATATTAATGACTGTATTTAATACACGCAGAGTAAGCGTCTTTGTAGATTTAGAAACAGGAACTCAAAACAATGAATAGATTGGTTAAGAACTAAATTTGGAAGCAGTTGAAAATTAATATATTACCAAAATAGATTATTTCTAATAGTTTTTATCTAATTTAATAAATTAAATGTCAGCCATACCGGCTTATTTTAAAGTGGGTTTTATAACATCAGGCTTAGCCTGATGTTATAAAATAAAAGCATTTCAGGTAGCCTATGCAAAAGATAGCTTGTTTTTCCTTTTAAATTATTTCTATATTTGGAAAATATACGAGCATGAAGAATCTCATAATTTATATAGCCGACTCATTGAATTATAGTAGATGTTTCGCAAGCTCAACAGGACGTTCCCTCTTCCTACTATCGCTACTACTATTCGTCATCTTGTAGCGAGGTACGAGTGGAAAGATCTCATACATTACAAATCATTAAGTCTATAGAAATTCCAATTAGGATTCATAGAATTTATCAATGCTTCTTTCTTGTCACTTTTTAATCCTTTTCTCTGGTAATAGCTTCTTTTATATTCTTGGAGTGTGCAAAAAATTGATGTCAACTTCAAGAAAAAGCAAAGGATAGATTTTTCATACAAATTTAATTACTTGAAAAGATAATAATATATGTAAAATCAACCATATAAGAGAAAAGGAGGTGTTGAAAAATGGAGGGTGATTTCTTTATAACTTTTGCATAGGCTACCTTTCAGGCAATTTTGTAATAGAAAGGAATAATGATGACTTAAATCTTACCTGAAAGGCATTTATAGCAAAGCCCAATGCATTGCATTGGGCCAAAGATATTTAAAAATAACAAGGCTGTAAGCCTGAAATAATCATTTTTTTTAAATTAAACCATCCAGTAGTTATACAGGCCTCAATTAGTTTACAAATAATAAAATAACAGATAAATCATATTTTAAAATAATATGTATTGCTTATATCTGTTTTGATTTTTGCATTTCCCAGATGTGATTAAGAAGTTTACATTAATATTAAATTTCTTCAAATAATCTTTCTGTAGGTTTTCTCAACTTCTTTAAATCTTGTGTTTTGTCATTCTCAGATCTATATCCTACGGCAGCAATCACAACAGGACTTAGTCTTTGACCCTCTAGGTTTAATATTGATTTATATTCCTCTGCTTTAAATCCTTCCATAGGACAAGCATCAATTTTAAGTTCAGCACAGGCAGTAAGCAGGTTTGCAAGAGCAATATAACATTGTTTGCCAGTCCAGCTTAACATATCTTGAGGGTTTTTAGAACAAATGCTATTTATCATATTGCTTTGATAATCTGTTAGATTATTCATAGGAATTTGATGAATATGAGATTTCATTTGAACAAAGTTTGTAATATACTCAACATCAACTTCGTCATATGCACAGAAGACAAATAGGTGGCTCGAATCGCTGATTTGAGCTTGATTATAAGAAGCAGATTTAAGTTTTTCTTTAATCTCAGGATTTTTAATGATCAATATTTTATAGGCTTGCAGCCCATATGATGATGGAGCTAGTTGTATACTCTTTTTTATAAAATCAACATCGACATCAGATAGTTTTTTTTCTGTGTCAAAATTTTTTGTTGCATATCTCCATTTTAAATTATCTAGTAGACTCATATATATTTATAGTTATGGGTTTTGAAACTTTAAGATAGTTAAAATTTAATAAAAATAAGCAGTCTTGTGTGGTTCAATAATGCTGAAGAGTCAGTGTTTTTGATGGATTGATGTTTGAAGTTGTTGAAGCTTTGAAATTTGTAAATGAAAAAATAGGCTTAATTATTAATTTTTATAAGCATATAGATTTTATGCTAAATAGTAATTGTTGCATAAATACTTATATTAATAGGATAAACATTTATTATTTAGCTCTACAAAGTTCGAAAATCTTGCCATACTTATTTTATTTTATTTAATTTTATTTAATTTTATCCTGATAAAAATATTTTATGATTTATTATTGTTTTAAAATAAGATTTTATGATTAATAATATGCATTTTGCATAAGATTAGAATATATAATGAATAGCAGAAATCATAATAGGGTTTAAGTTTTATTTACGAAAATACAAATCTTAAATCAAGAATATGTGTCGCAATAAAATAGAAAAGTATAAATAATGACAAATAATAATTTTATAATCGATTTAAATTCTGTTAGTATAAAACAGGCAGAAAAAACAGTATTATCCAATGTTAACTTAAGGGTTTCGACAGGAGAATTTATTTATTTGATTGGTAAGGTAGGTAGTGGGAAAACTAGTTTGATAAAAGTATTATATGCGGATTTGGGTATTGCTTCAGGAAAGGCTAGCGTCGCAGGATATTATTTGCCTCTGATTAGGAGAAAGCAGATACCTTTTTTGAGAAGGAAAATCGGAGTAGTATTTCAGGATTTTCAGTTGCTTGAGGATAGAACCGTTTATATGAATCTTGAATTTGTTTTGAAAGCAACAGGTTGGAAGAAGAAGGATACTATAGAGACAAGGATAAAGGAAGTGTTGACTAAAGTTGACATGTTAGATAATTATCATAAAATGCCTCATGAGTTATCAGGAGGTGAAAAGCAAAGGGTAGTTATAGCTAGAGCATTGCTAAATTCACCAGATATAATTTTGGCAGATGAGCCTACTGGTAATTTGGATCCTGAAACCTCCGAAGATTTAATGAGTTTGCTTGTAGATATTAGCAAATCAGGTAAGACTGTTATAATGGCAACTCATCAGCACGATTTGATTGAAAAGTTTCCAAATAAAGTATACGAGTGTTATGATGGTGAGCTGATTGAAAGCAATATGGTAGAAAGCTATTTGTAGTATTTTGATTATTAGTCCTAATAATCATTTATTTTGAAATTTATACAATATATTTTAATAAATATAATATTTATCATAAATTTACTTTGTGCTTTAATTTGTTTGTGAATAAATGACAGGTAAGTATGGAGCATTATAATAACAAGAAAATATGGGAATAACTGAGAGAATAAATACAGAAAAAAATAATTTGAAATCGAGTGTTCAAGTACCAGTCTTTTTTTTGGGTGTAATGTGGGTAATTAGGATTTTTGAATTCTTGTTTCGTTACGATTTGAGACACTGGGGGATTATGCCTCGAAAGCTTGATTCGCTTCATGGAATTTTAACATCAGTTTTAATTCATGGAGGTTTTCGTCATTTAATGGCAAATTCAATTCCTTTTCTGGTGCTATCCACAGCATTGTTTTATTTCTATAAGCATATTTCATATCGTATTTTCTTCTTGTCATACATTATCTCGGGTGCTATGTTGTGGGTTGTAGGACGAACAGCTTGGCATATAGGAGCTAGTGGGTTGATTTATGCTTTGGCTTCTTTCTTGTTTTTTGGAGGAGTATTTAAACGTCATCCAAAACTAATTATTATATCAATACTAATTGTTATATTTTATGGCGGTTTGATATGGGGGATTTTTCCTGGATCATTTATGGTTTCATGGGAAGGGCATTTATGTGGTGCTGTAACAGGGATGCTATTAGCCTATTCTTTTAAAGATAAGGGATTGGTAAAAGCAGATCTTGAGGGTGAATAATGATTTGTATGAGATATTATAAATTGAACTTTTTAAAATTGTAACAAAATATTAATAATATAAAAACAAAAATTATGAGTGACGAAAAAAATTCAAATCAATTGGATATTCAGTTAGATAGTGAGATAGCGCAGGGTAAGTATTCGAATTTGGCAATTATTACTCATTCAAGCTCTGAGTTTGTTATGGATTTTGTAAGAATACTTCCAGGTTTACCCAAAGCTGACGTTAAGTCTAGAGTTATATTAGGGCCAGAACATGCTAAGAGACTACTACTTGCACTTCAGGATAATATCGAAAAGTATGAAAAACAATATGGTACAATCAGAAATGTCGATGATAGAAGTGCTAGTAATAAGACTGTTATCCCTATGGGTTTTGGACCTAAGGGCGAGGCTTAGTTTTGGAAAATTTGAAATAGTTAAGCATATTAATATAATTTTTTATTGTCTTTTTTGCTGTTGTTGAATTTTAAATTCTATTTAATTAAATTTGGCAATATAAAATATTATAATTTTCATATATAGTCTGATTAACAATTATGTTGATCAGACTATTTTTTAATAAATACTTCAATGAATTCATTTCTATATAAGCTTGCTAAGCAATTATTTGAAAAACATGGTAAGAAGATATCCGAGTTGAGCCTAGTGTTTCCAAATAAGAGAGCAGCAATTTTCTTTAAACGACATTTGAATGAAATAATCGATAGTCCTATAATATGTCCCAAAATACAAACTATAAATGAACTTATTGAGGAACAAGCTAAATATAGAATAGAAGATAAGTTAGGACTCTTGTTTAGATTGTTTAATATTTATAAGAATTTAATAAACAAGGATGAAAATTTCGATGATTTTTATCATTGGGGCGAGATGCTATTGTCTGATTTTAATGATATTGATAATTATTATGTTAATGCAGGTCATATATTTTCAAATATATCAGACTTAAAGGATATTGAAGATAAATTTGAATATTTGGAAAAGGATCAAGTTGAAGCTATTCAGTTATTTTGGAATAGTTTCAGGGGAACTAAGTATTCGGAACAGCAAGATAGCTTTATTCAATTATGGAGTAAATTATATGATTTATATAATATGTTCAAAAAGAATCTTGCCGAATCAGGATTAGCTTATCATGGAATGGCTATGCGAGATATTGCCGATAATCTTGAAAGTAGAATAGATGAATTGCCATATTGTATTTTTGCTGGATTCAATGCCTTAACTTCCTGTGAGAAGATGATATTTTCAAAATTACAAGAATTTGGAAAAGCAGAGTTTTATTGGGATTATGATAATTTTTATGTTCAAGATAAACTACATGAGGCTGGGCTATTTTTACGTGAGAATATTAGAAAATATAATACTGAAGCAGAATATATTGATTATAATAATATACTATCAGGCAATAAAACATTTCATAATATAAGTTGTTCTACACAAATAGGTCAGGCAAAGACAACGCATAATATAATTAAAAATTTAATTACAGAGAAAAATGCTAGAGAAGATGAAATAGCAGTTGTACTCGCTGATGAAGATTTACTTATTCCATGTTTGAATTCTATTCCAAATTGTGTTGAAAATATAAATATCACCATGGGTTATCCTGCCAAGAATTCTCCAATTGCAGGATTTATTAATTTGATATTTCAGTTACAAAGAGATGTTAGAATAATCAATGAGAATCAAGAATTTTATTATAAAACAGTTCTGGATATTTTGAATCACCCATTCATACACAAATTTTCGGAAGAGCAAGAGTATATTTTAGATTTGCAAAAAAGGCTTAAGACAGAAAATATTGTTTATGTACCAATTCAGTTTTTTCATAAAAATGAATTTTTAAAGAAAGTTTTCTCTATACATTCAAGTTGTGAAGACTTATCTCAATACCTTCTCCTTATATTACAAGAGATATATCATAAATATGATGAGGATGAGGAGAAAGAGAAGATTGTTGAGAAAGTGGAAAAAGAATATATCTATAATTTATTTATATCTATAAAACGAGTTTCAGGTTTAATAGTTGATCATAATATTGAAATGGAACCAAACACATTTTATCAGATTCTTGAAAAAATGATTAAATCTGTTAGTATTTCGTTCGAAGGTGAACCTTTGTTGGGAATACAAATAATGGGAATGCTAGAAACTCGTTTGCTCGATTTTAAACATATTATTATGTTGAGTGTTAATGAGGGGAATTTACCTAAAACCTCAGCTGCAATATCATACATACCTTATAATTTGAGAAAGGGATTTGGTTTGCCAACCTTAGATTTTCAAGATTCGATTTATGCTTATTACTTTTATAGAATGATTCAGCGTTCCGAAACAATAAATATTCTAAATACGGAGATAAGCGATGGGCTAAATTCGGGAGAGAAAAGTAGGTTTATTTATCAATTAAAATACGACAATAGATTTGAACTTAGGGAAATAAAGGAGGATGGAAGTATTGGTGTCAATCAGAAACAGGCACTTAGTGTTTCCAAAAACAAAAGGATACTTGAAAAATTGGCTTCCTATACCAATAAGAATAGTTTTTCAGCTTCGGCACTCAATGTTTATTTAAACTGTCCTATGCAGTTTTATTATCAGTATATGTTGAATTTGAAGGAATATGATGAAATATCAGAAGTTGTTGATCCTAGAGCTTTTGGAGAGATATTACACTATGTAGCAGAGTTGATTTATACGCCTTTTATGAATAAACAGGTCGAAAAGATTGATATTGAAAATATACTAAAAGATTCAAATTATATTAGATCTTTGATTACGAATGCTTTTGCAAAATCTTATTTCAAATTTGACGAAACCGAAGCCGTTTCTATCAATGGGCAGAATTTGTTGATTTATGAGATAATAGAAAAATATATAAAAAAGCTTTTGAACATAGATAAAGATTCCTGTCCATTTATTATTTCGGGATTAGAACTTAAGTCGAAAATGAAAGTTCAAATTGATGAAAATACAAGTGTAAATCTCCAAGGGATAATCGATAGAGTAGATATTAAGGATGATAAATACAGAATTATAGATTATAAAACTGGGCAGGCAAAGTTCGAAATATCTTCTATTGAGGAGTTGTTTGAATTTGATGGAAATAACAATAAGGCAGGTCTGCAAACTTTATTTTATTGTGAATTATTTCTGCAGTATAAAAATAATGTTGAAAATATAAACTTAGTTCCAAATATTTATACCACTCGTAAGTTTTATGAACGAAGTTTTGAATCTAGATTGAAGATTAAACAAGGTCCGCGTAAATATGATTATATAGATAATTACTCAGAAGTTAGAGATGAATTTATGGACGGATTTAAAGAATTGTTAAGAGAAATATATAATCCAGATATTGATTTTAAACAAACTGAAGATGATGCAAAGTGTGGATATTGCGTGTATAAAGATTTGTGCGAAAAATAAATATTAATTTTTCGGGCTTACAGCTAGCCTATGCAGAAGATAGCTTATTTTTTTCTTTTAAATTATTTCTATATTTGGAAAATATTTGATTTTCTAATGAGTTAAATATCAGCCATACAGGCTTATTTTTAAAGCGTAACTTCACAACATCAGGCTATGCCTGATGTTATGCAATAAGAGCCTTTCAGGCAAATTTGCATTAAAAAAAGCTACAAGTATAATAAATACCTAAGCTGACAGGAAAAAGGAAATAGAATCCAACAAATATTTTTTATTAGAAATTAATTCATTTTGCCTGAAAGGCATATACAACAAAGCCCAATGCAAAGCATTGGGCTAAATAACAATAAAAAAGAAAAGGCTGAAAGCCTGAAATATCAAATTATTTTCAGAAAAAGTAAGGACGATGTCATTTTGTGGGAATATGATGAGACCCTGATTTAAACTTTGTCCAAAAAAAATGATTCTGATATTTTCAGAATCATTTTTTTGATATTTGGAGATAGAATTAAGGATTTTGCATTTTGTTTTTACGCATCTTTCTAAATTGTTTTTTTAGTCCAAATGGTTTGTGTCTTTTAGCCTGATATAATTCCTTTTGTCTTTTGCTAAGGCTAGGTTCTATTTCTTTTAGAATGTTTAGGGTGAATAGAGCTCTCTCTTTTTCTGATTCAATTCTTGATATCATCATTTTAAGAGCTTCTTCTTTATTAAGTTCTTTTTGGGCTCTGAAATTTTCTCTGTTTGCTTTTTTCTCGACTCTTAATTTTTCGTTAAAAGCCTTTAATTCAGTGAATTTTTTTTCGAATAAAAGTTTCTGATTAGCATCTAGTTCTAAAAACTCTGCATAATTATGATTTTTATTATTGTGCTTATGTATGTGTTTATTCCCATTTTGGTGATGACCTCTGCTGTTTGAATGTCTAGCGGAGTTATTATGTTTGTTACGCATAATATCTCTCATCTGTTCTTTTTGTTCTTTATTGATTATATCTCTTCTTTCAAATTTATGATTTATTCTTTTTTCTGCTAGCTTTTTGTTTAATTCTGCTTTTTGATTAATGAGTCTTACTATATTATCATTATAAAAGCCATTTTGAATTTGCCATATTTTGATTTCGTATTTTATTTTTTCCAACTCAGTTTTATAATCCTTCGTATCATTATAATACTGTAATTCTAGTTCTTTCAACTTGTCTTTTTGATCCTGACTTAAAACTGTTCTATTAGGATTTTTTATTCTTGTTTTTTGTGAAAATCCCAAATGTGAAAATGTTAATAAACAAATTATTATAGATATTGTCAAACTAATATTTTTCATAATCTTAAATTTAAAATATTGTACATAATTCATAAAACATTTATGTAGATTGAATAATACACAATATAAATTAATAATAAAATATAAATAATGCTGTATCCGGAATAAAAGCTTTTTTGTAATATTTATAAATTCTTTGATATGTATATTAAAAAAAGGTTTAATTCGTTTTGGGAAAAAATAGTTGAATTGTTCCAGATTTTGCTTTTAGTTTATAAATTTAAATCTTTCTATCAATCAATGGCTAAGTATATTATGGCTTTTTGTTCTGTGCTATTTTCTACTTTTTGAATTCAATAATTCTTATATAAAAATACTAGGCGATACACTTCTTATTTGAATCCAATTTATGTCGAATCGAAAATACAGCTAATAAGAAGAATATTGTTGTTATGATTTATGCCTATTATTACAAGTTTACGATTTTATAAGATGATACTTCTAGTTTCTTTCCTTTCTTTCTTAAATATTTTGAATATTAGATGTTTATAAAATTTAAATTGAGAATGTTTTTTTTAAAACTTAAAGAGTTGAGCTCAAAAAAAATGATTTTTTTATTTGTCTCATGCCCAATATTATATATGATTATCACATGTAGTAAATGCAAGATTATGATAAAAATATGTAACAAAAACACTTTGGAGACGTATATAATGAAAAATGGAAGTAATTATATGTTATTTAAAATAGCTTAAAATATAATTTGAGAATAATAATATGAGAATTAGATTAATATTATGTCTTGTTGTACTTGTCTTTTATTCTTGTAAAAAAGAAAAGATAGGATCTATTCTAAATTCTGAAGCAAGAATCAAAACATTTAAAATAGAGGACTATCAAGTGGAGTTATTAAGTGATTCTATTATTATAAGTGTTGATTATAATATAGATATAAGTTCTATGAGACCAGAGATTGAAATTAGTTTTGGCGCTGAGATTTCACCTAAATCTAGGCAGGTAATGGATTTTACTAAAGATGTCAAATACACTATCACAGCTGAAGATGGAACAGTGCGATCTTAGAGTGTCAAGATAAATAGTCTTGACTATTCGAGAGCATATATGCTAGAGTTAAAAATTGGTGAAAATAAAACTGCTGTTCTTCCGAGTCAAAGGGATTTATTAATTAAGATAAATTTGGATGCGGATGTAAAGAAACTCAGACCAGAAATAAAGATAAGTGAAGATGCCACTATATTCCCTAAATCTGGAGCAGTTGTTGATTTTACGAAGCCAGTTGTGTATTCTGTTACTGCCTCTAATGGCAGGATTACTAATTATAATGTTAGTGTAGTAAATTTATATAATGAAAAGCTTGCTATAAAATCCTTCGTTATTAATTCAGTTCATGGAAAGATTAAAGGGAATAATATAATAGTGCAGTTAGATTATGGAAGCAATATAGATAATTTACAACCAGAAATAAAGATAAGCGGTGAATCAAGTATTATGCCAAGGTCGGGAGAGAAGGTTAACTTTAGCGAAGCTGTAAAATATATTGTTAGATCAAATGAAGGTGAGCAAATGGAATATGAAGTTAGTGTTATTGTTGATGAGTTATTAGTATATGATGAACGACATAAATCTGTAAAAATAAATGATAAATATTCAGAGAATGTAAAGACTGGTGAAATAATCAATTTTAGAGGAGTTAGTTATACAATTGTAGATGATGATCTATTGAGAACTATAATTAAAAAGGACGAATATGGAAAGCTTCCAAGATTGGTAACTTCTCGAATTACTAAAATGAATATATTATTTAGAGATAAAGAAAATTTTAATTCTGATATAAGGAGTTGGGATGTATCTAATGTTATCGATATGAGCGAAATGTTTAGAAACGCGAAGCAATTCAATGTAGATATTGGAAACTGGGATACATCTAAAATTATTATTATATTAAATAGGTTTCATGGTGCAATTGCTTTTAACAAGAATCTAAAGACTTGGAATGTGAAAAATATTAAATCGAAGCCTGCTAGATTTAACGAAGGAGCTGGACTAATACAAGAAAATCTGCCTGTATGGGGAACTGAAGGAGAACTAAGTAGTTAATATTAATATATATAAGTTTTTTGCATTTGTAGTTTGTTTTGAGTTGGATTAAGAATAAAACCCAGAATGAATAATTTGATTTCTGGGTTTTTATTGGTTGTTGAGATAAAAGATATTTTTTTGCTATAGCTAGAGAGTTTCGTTTTGTGTTAGCTGATTGAATAGTTAGGATTAATTTATGATAATTTATTTGAACTTGTGATTCTATTTATCATTATAGTGAAATAGTATCTAAAATATGTTCAGTATGTCATAATATGTTTAGATAATAGTATTAATATGTTAATAAATAAAGTGTTTTAAGTGTAATGAATAGTAAACTAAATATAAATTAAAATAAAATATTGTTGGATAAAATAAATTGTATGAAAATGAAAATTAAATTAAGTATTATTTCCTTGATACTAGGATGTGTTTTTTATTCTTGTTCGAAAGATATAAAAGGAACTATTGAAAATTCGGAAGCTGTGATAAAATCTTTTACAATAGAAGGTTGCGATGTCGAGGTAGGTGACGATACAATAATCATTGAGCATGATTATTATGAAGAAATGAATTCTGTTAGTCCCGAAATTGTAGTTAGTTATGAGGCAGAAGTTTCTCCCGAATCTAATCAAGAAGTTGACTTGTCTAAAGAGCTTAAATATATTGTTACAGCTCAAGATGGTAAAACTAAAGAGTATAAAGTTGAGCTAAGAAAAAAGAACAGATTGGCTCGTCATGAGACAAGAAATACTATTATACTTAATAGTAAGTATGTTGATAAATATAAGTCAGGAGAAACAATAGAGTTTGAAGGCGTTTCTTATCTTATTGTTGATAAAACTTCACTGAAACAAATGATTACAGACAAGAAATGGAGTGAACTTCCTAAAGTAGTTACTAGTCTGGTGACAGATATGAGTAGTTTGTTTTATAATGAAGATGAAAACTCAAATGTTAATGCAGATATTAGCAGTTGGGATGTATCCAATGTAACTAATATGGAAATGATGTTCCGAGACGCAACCAAATTTAACCAAGATATTAGTAAGTGGGATGTTTCTAAAGTTACAAATATGAAAGAAATGTTTCGTAATGCAGAGGGATTTATGGGTCGAATTGGCACTTGGGATGTGTCCAATGTAACTGATATGGAATCAATGTTTCATGATGCAACAAAATTCAATTCTAATATAAGTAAATGGAATGTAATCAATGTAATCAATATGGATGAAATGTTTCATAAGGCTGATAATTTTAGCTGTAATCTTTCTGATTGGGATGTAGGAAAAGTTGCTTCGCATAATAAAATGTTTAATGGTTCTAAAATGGAGAATAAAACCAATTATCATCCAAATTTTAAATAATAAATTTATCAATCATACAAACAAAATCCTAGATTGCTTTATGCAATCTAGGATTTGTTTTATAAAACTAATAAACAATAAATTTTGTGTTTTTACTTTCGTTTTTTGTTTTGACAATAAGAGAATACATTCTGTTTTTCTTGAATATTTTTTTGTTGGTGAAATTTAGATTATAGGCAGCCAATCCTCTATGTTTTTCTGAGAATACTTTTATACCCATTTGTAAATCAATAATCTCGATTTGTATATCATCAATTTTATTAAGGCAAATTCTTGTTCTGAATTCCCCATCATTTGGGTTTGGAAATAAAGATAGTTTTGTGATAAAAGTTCCCTCAATTTCCACACGTTTTGCTTTTCTGTTAAGATTATTTTCAATACTTATTTCCTTTTCGATATAATCAGTACAGTTTTTATTGATAATATTTAGTCCGATTTTACAAATTCCTGGTTTTATTACTTTAAGCCATAATTCTGAACCATCTTTTCGTATGAGTTCGAAATTTTCGGGTATAGTCCATTCTAAATTATCTGGATGTTCCCATGAGATATCAACTGCTATTAGAGTGTCACCAGGCATTGATTTATCGGGAGTTACGAAGTCTGCACTTGTTGTGTAGTCATATTTAAATACTTGGAATGATTTTTCTGAGGCGCAGTTATTTTTATCAAAACAGATTAGCTTATAGTCGCCTTCTGTATTTATATCAATAGTTTTGCTTTCCGATATTTTTTCATCAAATAAAAACCATTCAAATCTTTCTCCAAATTCACTGGCATTTATTTCCTGATTTTGGTTTGCACAAATATTAAAAGTTTTCGGTATTTCGATTTTTCTTTTGTTTGGAGCTTTTAATTCCAAATCTAAATTTGCTTTGCAATTTTTGGCATCTAATAATCCAAAACTGTGTTTTCCTTCTGTTAATGTATTGAAGTTTAGTGAGCTAAATTCTTTGTTCTTGTAGATGTATTTATATTTATCATTTCCTCCAATAGCTTTTAGTTTGACAAGTCCATTTTTAGCTCCTTTACATGTTGGATTTTTTAATTCTTGTGTAATTAGTTTAAGCACTGGGGGACCATCTATTTTAAAGTTTAAGTTTCCAATGCAATTATTCTGATCCGTAATTTTTAAACTATAATCTCCAACCGCTAGCTTTGTTGCTTTTAGGTTTTTGTTATCATAATCATTCGACCACTCGACCTGATAAGTAGGGGTAGAGGATTTGATTTGAACCTCTATTTCTCCATCTTTTGAGTAAGAACATGAACAATCTTTTTGTTTGGTAATCATAATTTCAGGTCCATCAGCATCTGTGATATTAATATTCTTGTTTGCAAGGCAGTTATTATCATCTTTACAATTAACTGTATAGCTGCCCGATTTTAGATTTTTGAGATTTAGGGATTCACCAAATTCGGGATTATTCCAATATATATTATATGGCGCTGTACCAGCTTTTATTTTTAGCTTTACAGAACCATTTTCTTTAAAGCAGTGACTGTTTTTTATATCAATGATTTCAAATTCAAGTTTATTTGGTTGGCTAATCGAGCAGTTAAAAGTTTCAGTATTTTTATTAGCATCCTGGATTTTGATTTTATAGTTTCCAGCAGAAAGTTTTGAAAATTTGCTTGTGTTAACAAAAGTTTTTCCATTATCGATAGAAATAAGATACGGGCTGACACCTCCAGTTATATTTCTTATGGTAATTTCACCTGAATTATCATTATAGCAGAGTAAGTCTTTGGTTTCTGTATTGATGCGAATAGGCTCTGCTTTAGGAATAGTGAAATTTAAATTACGACTTACAGCTTTGCTGTCTTTAATTTGAACTGTATAATCACCTGCTTTCAGATTTTTAAATTGGTCACTAATTTGCCAGTTGGTTCCATTTATACTGTATAGATATGGTTTCCAACCACCTTTTGCAAAAAACCGAATAGAAGCATCTGCTTTTCCTGGATAACTTGGTTTTAGTATATATTCAATTTGTATCTCTAGTTCCGAATTTGGTCCTTTTACACTTGTTTTTCTAATAAGTCCATTATTCTTACCAAAACTGGTATTTCCAAATGGACAGTTATTGCTATCCCATACTTCCAAACTATAGTCTCCTGCCGCTAGATTTGATATTTTATTTGAATTTTCGTCTCTAATAAGTTCCCCGTTTTCATACCATTTATATCTGTATTTTCCTGTCC
>JAOARN010000150.1 GCA_025210485.1 Marinifilaceae bacterium
CAGCGAAGGGGTCACACCTGTTCCCATACCGAACACAGAAGTTAAGCCCTTCAGCGCTGATGGTACTTGGTGGGTAACTGCCTGGGAGAGTAGGTCGTCGCTGGTTAAGAAAAAGCTCAGAATAATTTTCTGAGCTTTTTTTGTTTTACTTACTAAAATTTTAGAAATTATTTAAAAATCATATATCAACATGATGTAATTAAAGTGGAGGGTATTAGAAGAATGCATCATAAATGGATAGTTTCCTTGAATAATCTTTGCATTCAACTTTGCACGCAAAATATAGATAGATAATTAGATTCTTTAAAAGCAGTGGTTTTTCCTATTTTTTTATTTTCCCAATAATGAAATTTGATGGTTCAATATGTGCATAATGAGAATTTGTCATGTTAATAGTGAAAGAGAAGAAATTAGTATAAGGGTGGAATTTGTTATGTCTAAAAAAATAGATGAGAAAAAGCTGTTCTTGAATAACTCTTGCCTTGGAAGATATTTAACTTATGGTATCAAAAATAAGTTTAAACAGACTATTGAAGATTATAAGTATTTCCCTTCTATATGGATAAATAGTTCTTCTTCTTGTTTTAAATTTAAAGAATTAATAAGAAATAATATGATAGAAAAGTATATGATTCAAAATAAAAGCTTTAAGGATTTTTTATTATCTTCAGGAACCACAGCATTTTTAGTAATCAATAATGATTCAATAATAGCAGAAAGTTATTTTAATGGCTATCGTAGAGAGAGAATTCATAGACTTTACTCCATAACTAAATCTGTTACTTCTGTATTAATTGGAATTGCAATTCAAGAAGGAATTATTAAGAGTATAAACGATCCAATAATTAAATACATACCTGAGTTAAAAAATAGTTTTAGCCAAATTACTATATCACACTTATTAAATATGCAATCAGGAATTAAGTTTAAAGAAGGTTATTTTCCTTGGAAGGATGAAATAAAAACATATTTTTCTCCTGACTGTAGAACATTACTTTCTAATATAGTAATTGAAGATAAAATTGGTGATTTTTTTCATTACAATGATTATCATCCACTATTATTAAGTTTATTATTAGAAAAAACTTTAAACATCTCAATTACGGAATTTTTAGAAGAAAAGCTTTGGCAACCTCTTGGAATGGAATATCCTGCTTGTCTAACAATAGATAATATTGAAAAGGGATTTGTCAAGTTAGAAAGTGGGTTAAGTTGTACCCCGATTGATTTGGCAAAATTGGGAAAATTGTTTCTTGATTATGGAACTTGGAATGGAAAACAAATTATAGATAAAAAATGGATACTTGATTCAACTAGAATTAACAGTTTAAATCAATCCAAAAATTATTTTAAATATTATAACAATCATCCTTGGGGGAAGTGGTTTTCAACTGGTAAAGGGTATTATAAACGTTTTTGGTGGGGGTATAAAATTAGTGAGACAGAATACGATTACTTTTCAATGGGAGTTTTAGGACAAATTCTTTATATAAGTCCGAGGAAAAATACAATAGTTATTAAGGTTAGGAAAAGAGTGGGGGATAAATGGGTGGTGGCCTACTGTTATAAAAGATTTTATCGATAATAATATATAAGGTTTCATAGTTTCTAATTCCTTAGGGTATAATTTCCGCGTTTTGATGCCGGTATCTCTAAAAGTAAACAAAGAACAAATCCTAAGGGGGCTACGATAAAATGCAAAATATATTCCTTTAAATGTAAATAAGCTTATAATTTACCTGTTTTTACTGTATAATTGTAAGATACTATGTCTTAATTATTGAAAAAACTATTATAATTTTCTAAGAGAATATAGTATTTTGAGTATGTAGAAAGACATGATTAGTTTAAATATTAAATATAGAAAGAGAGGTCATTTATGATTAGACTTGTTACAGAGCAAGATTTCAATACATGGATAGAATTAGCTAGAGAGGTCGAACCATTATTTGGTGAAATGGTAGGATGTGAAGACTTCAAAAAGGGAATAAAAGAATGCATATCTAATTTATCAGCTTTTTGTGCTGTAAATATTAATAATGATATTGAAGGGATAATTGCAATTAACAAAGCTGAAAATGAAATAGCTTGGTTAGCGGTTAGAAAAAAATGTCGTAGAAAAGGATATGGTTATCAACTATTAAAAGCTGCAATGGATTGTTTAGATAACAAAAAACCCATATTTGTGCAAACTTTTTCTTCGAATGTGAAAGATGGTGAAGCTGCAAGAAAGTTATATATGAGATTAGGATTTAAAGATTATAAAGATGGTGGAAAAAATCCTGCTAACGTTGACACAATAATAATGAAGTTCGAGAAAAACATTAATTAGTATAGAAATATATAAACTTAATAAAGCAGATATAGTTTTTAATTGCGGTTAAATCACATTCTTTTTGAATTATGAAATAATCAATAATAAAAGAGCAAATTCACATTTATGATGGAGTTACTCTTTTTTATTATAAAAAATTATCCTTTCAAAATCAGTTAATCAATTATATGATCTGTTATTTCTCTTTGTCTGATATAAATAAATGTAGCCCACAGAGAGTATCTAATTTTATTAAGATGTTTACTTAATTCAGTTATATCTTTAGAAACTGATCAGTTGAATATTGAGTAATATGCAATATTAGTGAATGAGTTTGCACCTGGTGATAGCTACCTTATTTAATTGGAAATAATTAAAAAATATAATTGATTTAATACAAAATACGTGATATAATAGATTTTGTCGTCACTAAAAGAAAATTTATAGAACTTGGCTTATAGAAATATCAAGTGGAGGCTTACAATTTAAATGAAAAATTGTAAATCAATAAAAAAGTTCTTGACGATGAGAAGGAAAGATGATATAATAAATTTTGTTGTCGAACAAGAGAAATAAAAAAGTTGTTGACAGCAACAAACAAAAATGATAAGATAATTAAGTCGCCAAACGGCGGTTAATCTTAAAAGAGATTTGATCTTTGAAAACTATACAGTGTAAGAATTTAAGCCAGAATATGGACTATGAAGTCCAAAACGTTCAATTCAAAACTTTTTTTATGAGAGTTTGATCCTGGCTCAGGATGAACGCTGGCGGCGTGCCTAACACATGC
>JAOARN010000001.1 GCA_025210485.1 Marinifilaceae bacterium
AAAATATAGCTTGTTTTTTCTTTTAAATTATTTCTATATTTGGAAAATATACGAGCATGAAGAATCTCATAATTTATATAGCCGACTCATTGAATTATAGTAGATGTTTCGCAAGCTCAACAGGACGTTCCCTCTTCCTACTATTCGTCATCTTGTGGCGAGGCACGAGCCACCGCACTGAGCTTGTCGAAGTGGAAAGATCTTATACATTACAAATCAATAAGTCTATAGAAATTCCAATTAGGATTCATAGAATTTATCAAAGCTTCTTTCTTGTCACTTTTTAATCCTTTTAATGTTTTTCTCTGGTAATAGCTTCTTTTATATTCTTGGAGTGTGCAAAAATTTGATGTCAACTTCAAAAAAAAAGCAAAGGATAGATTT
Source organism: Marinifilaceae bacterium (assembly GCA_025210485.1). Lineage (GTDB taxonomy): Bacteria > Bacteroidota > Bacteroidia > Bacteroidales > Marinifilaceae > JAOARN01. The sequence continues at coordinate 385 of JAOARN010000001.1, forward strand.
TTCATACAAATTTAATTACTTGAAAAGATAATAATATATGTAAAATCAACCATATAAGAGAAAGGGGGTGTTGAAAAATGCAGGGTGATTTCTTTATAACTTTTACATAGGCTAGATGTAAGCCTGAAATAGGCATTAATAGATATTTTTCTTAATTAAACCACCCTATAGTTATACTTATCCTTGATTCGTGAATTATTATTTTCTGTCTCTTAGATGGGTTATTCCTTTTTTTAGTCTTAAGCAATAATGATTATTCCGTTTAGTTAATCTTCATTTTTGTTTATTCTTTCTTTTAACAGTTTCTCGATTCTCTTGTTAAATCCTCCAAGAGACTTGTTGTTGTTTTTAGTGTTATTTGCAAGAGCTTCGATGCTTCTATTTCCGCTTATTAATATTTGTTTTCTTTTCTTTTCTTTTCTTTTCCGGGTTTTTTGATTTTATCTTCCATTTCTTTATAATTTGATTTATATCCAAATTTAAAAATATCAATCCGATTGCTTGTAAATATTTCTAGTATTAATTTTATTAGAAATTATATTAGTAGGTTTAAATCAACAGATAAACATAATTTGTATATTCTCATGAATAATAATAGTATATATATAGTCTTTATAAAAAATATAATTTAATAACTGATGAAAATTTTCTAAATATTTAATAAAAAAATTGAATCTAAACTGTTTGGTTATAAAAAACTTGTATATCTTTGTCCCCGCAAAAATGTAGTATGTATACTACGATATTAATTTTATTAATTTATTTAAGTTTAAGACTATGCCAGCAAAAATCAGACTAGCAAGACACGGACGTAAAGGTCGTCCATTTTACCACATTGTAGTAGCAGACAGTAGAGCTCCTCGTGATGGTAGATACATTGAGCGTATTGGATCATACAATCCAAACACAAATCCTGCTACAATTGATCTTGATTTTGACAAAGCTCTTGCTTGGTTAAACAACGGTGCTCAGCCTACTGACACTGCTAGAGCAATCCTTTCTTACGAAGGCGTTATGATGAAAAAACACCTTCAAGGTGGTGTGAAAAAAGGTGCTTTCGATGAAGCAGCTGCTGAAGCTAAATTTGAAGCTTGGAAACAAGATAAATTAGCTAGAATCAATGCTAAAAAAGAAGGTTTGACTGCTGCTGCTAACGATGAATTAAAAGTTCGTTTAGAAGCAGAAACTAAAGTTAACGAAGACAGAAAAGAAGCTATTGCAAAAAGAGCTGCTGAAGCTGAAGAAGCTGCTAAAGCTGAAGAAGCAGAAGCTGAAAATACTGAAGAAGCTAACGAAACTGAAGCTTAGTAATTATGCTTTACATAGAAGATTGTTTTTATGTCGGAACTTTCCTTCGTACTCATGGAGTTAGAGGTGAATTAATTGTTAAGACTAATACTGATCTTCTGACAAGAAATAATTGGGAGTCAATACTTGTCGATATCGACGGGGGATTGGTTCCCTTTTTTGTTGTCAAAGGTGGTATTAAGAATAGAAGCGCTGAAACAATTAGGCTAACTATCGAAGACATAAATGATGAAAATCATGCAAAAATAATGATAGGTAATAATATATACTTACCTAAGGATAGTTGTGATGACTTGGTTGAAGAAGATACAATTCCCGATCATTTATTACTTGTGGGGTATACATATTGTGATAGTGAGCAAGGTGAGATTGGTGTAATAGAACATGTCGATGATTTTTCAGGGAATATTATCCTAAATATTGTAACGGATGATGAAGAAGAACTTATGATTCCTTTTATCCAAGAAAATTTTGTTGCTGTTGAAGAAGATGTGATTATTATGAATACTCCCGATGGATTACTAGATATTAATTCATAAATTCGAAGCCTAAGAAATGTATGTTTCTTTTACAATCACACAAATAAATATAAATTATGAGCAATAAGCTAAATGACCCAATTGCTACATTGCTAGGTCTGAGATATAAATCTCACCCATGGCATGGCTTGGATATAGGAGATAATGCTCCCGACCAAGTAATGGCATTTATTGAAATGGTTCCTACAGATACTGTTAAGTATGAGGTTGATAAGGTTAGTGGATATTTAAAAATAGACAGACCTCAAAAATTCTCCAATGTTATTCCTGCATTGTATGGATTCCTTCCTCAAACCTATTGTGGAAAACTTGTAGGTGATTATTCCGCAGAAAAATCTGGGAAAAAAGGTATTAGTGGGGATAATGATCCTTTGGATATTTGTGTACTTACCGAGAAATCTATTACTCATGGTGATATTATTGCTGAAGTTAGACCAATCGGTGGTTTTCGAATGATTGATGGAAATGAAGCTGATGATAAAATTATTGCAGTTTTAAACAATGATGCTACTTATGGAATCTACGAGGATATTGCTAGTATTCCTTCTGTAGTATTAGATAGATTAAAACATTATTTCCTTACATATAAAGATATGCCAGGTAAGGATTCGCAAGCTGAAATTACCCACACTTATGGCGTAGAAGAGGCTAAAGAGGTTATTATTAGATCGATGAATGATTATAAATCAAAATTCGATAGTCTTGAGGATATTTTGAAACACGTATAATATAATAAGCAGCTGTATGATTCAATTGTACAGCTACTTAATATATTTTTATTTGTTCAATATTTCCATTAGCTTTTCGCAACCTATTGTGGCTTTGTTTTTTATATGTGTAATATTTGGCATATTAGAGATGTTGACTTCTGCAGGATCAATTATATATATAGGAGTATTGTCTTTTATATAATTTACTAAACCTGCTGCGGGATAAACATTCAAACCCGTTCCAATTATTACTAATATATCTGCCTCCTTACAAATATCTATAGCGGTATCAATCATCGGAACTGCCTCTCCAAACCACACTATGTGTGGACGCAAAACGGATCCTTTTTCGCATTTATCTTCTAAGCTATACTCTAATTTTGTAGTTTTGTAAATCAAATTTTCATCTACACTACTTCTCATTTTGTTTAGCTCCCCATGCAGATGATATATATTTTTGCTATTTGCCCTTTCATGAAGATCGTCTACGTTTTGAGTTATTATTTTTACATCAAATTTTTTTTCCAATTCTTTAAGAATGAGATGCGCTCTATTAGGTTTGGATTTTGAAAGCTGAATTCTTCGTTCATTGTAAAAATCTGTTACTAGTTGTGGATTTTTTTCCCAAGCTTCGGGAGTGGCTACATCCATCACATTGTGATTTTCCCACAATCCATCTGAATCTCGAAATGTTTTTATACCACTTTCGGCACTTATCCCTGCTCCAGTAAGTATTATTAGTTTTTTCATCGTCTGATTATTTACTGTTTTTTTAATCCGAATAATTAAATTTAAGAAAAGATATTAGGGTATAACAAATGTAATTATTCTGTCTGCTAATGAAAATATATATTACCTGTGCGCAATACATTTAGTAGGATATGAATTTTTTTATTTTTAAATAAACAGAATTTGATTTTATTTGTAGGGGAAAGGAAATATTTTTAGTTTAAAAATTCCTTAATTACATTATATATTGCCACTACAACGCCTACAATTACAAAGATTATAGTGAACAAATGAATATTTGTGTCAATATAGCTATCAACACAAATACCCATTGCAAGGAATAAAAGTATTGTGACCATCATTTGTGATGCAATACCAACATATTTTAGTTCAGGTAATTTATTTTTAATTTTTTCCTTGTTTTGTTTTTTCTTCATGCCTTGTTTCGTTTTTATTGTAACCGTTTGCATGAACTTTTTTTGCTGGAGTATCCCCCATTTTACATGAACCAGTGAATTTAGCTCCAGGTTCAATCGAAATTTTATCTGTAATGATATCCCCTATTACAATAGCTGTTGATTTTAAGTTAACCAATTCCGAAGCTTTTATTGTTCCTTCAACTTTTCCTGATATATCAAGAGTTTTACTTTCTATTCGTCCTTCGATAACTCCTGTTGAACCGACTACAACTTTTCCGTTTACATTTAAAGTACCGTTTAAAAATCCATCAATTCTAATATCCTTTGAAGCTCTTACATCTCCTTTTATGTTGGTACCGTCGCAAATTAGATTTACAGCTGATGAAGGTACATCATTACTTTTACTCATGTTGTTATTTTTTTTAAACATATTTTATTATAAGTATTTTCAAGTTTAATATAAGTATTATGATTTATTGAAAAAATAATCATAATAATCATATATAATTGAAAGGCAATTAATATCTATTGTGTATTCAAGCTTTAAATTTATAATTTTAGAACTAGCTTTACAAAAAAAATATTGTCCCTAAATTTATATTTTAGATTGAATTACTTTATGTTTAGGTCTTATATAAATCTTAATTTTTTAATCTGTAACAATTTATGTTTATAAAATATTAAAATTAGCTTAATTTTAATTCTATTTTTATTTTTAAAAAATATCCTCTTTGGATTATAAATGTATAATATTGCTGTACTTTCTGATTTTGATATATTCGCAGTAATGTGAGTAGATATTATGTGTTTTCTCAAATATTATAGAGTGTTTTTTATATAAATATGCTTCGAGTTGGTATTTTTAGAAGTATCAAAACTTGAATCTGAATTTTTTTATTGGTTTTTTTAAGCTGGTATTAGGTAGGGAGTAAGACGCTGGTTTCATTTACAACTCCTATTTTAAGCAAAAATGGAACTTTGTTAAAACAGGAGTCGTTTATTTTTTTTTTTCGATGCTCAATTAAAATTTCATAATTTTAATTTCTCCATTTTGTTCTTGTAATGCAATAAAACAATTTTCCTTATTACTCCATTTTGGGGCACCATAATTTCCTGAATAAATTTTACCGTCAACAATAAGTTTTCTTTTAATCGACATATCTCTGTTGGTTGTTCTGTAAAAGCACATCTTTTCTATATTATCTGTAACTACTAAAGCTGCATATCTTTCACCATTGTCAGAAATACTCAATTCATTTATGGCTTTGTATCTTCTAGTGCTTATTTCTTCTCCATTTTTATATAAACTATAGTCATAAACATATCTATTATCTGCCAACACATGTCTGGTTATGGTGTAAATATCACCTGACGATTTAGCATATTTTATATCACCTATCAGCCCATCACCTTCTACTACAAAACTTGCATCGCCATTTCTCAGGAAAATTTTCTTTGAACCTACTGTTTGATCTAAATATAGTGCGAGTTCTGTTTTATTGTTTTTATATTTAATTTGAGGAAAATATTGCCTTGGATAACTGTGAACTTTATATACTTGCCCATTTTTCTTTAACACAACTGAAGTTTCGTATTTGTCATCAGGTTGATACCAAGAGTAATAATCCCCATTTTCGAAACATTTAAATGTTACATAATATTTACTTGAAGCTGGATACTTTTCCAGTATCTTCCCTCCCATACCAACTAACAATTTATCTCCATTTTTACTAAAGCCATGATAATAAAATTTATCCCCCATTTTTTCAGGCATCATATCATGTCCATATTCTCCGTGAGTTTTCAGTTCTTTGGTGTGAACATTGTATTCATAAACTGTTAATGCTTTATTTTGATACCAATTTTGCTTTTTGTAATCTACTACAAAAACAATCCAGTCTTTTGAATAATTAAACCAATTTATGTTTTTTGTATCATCAAATGTTAAGGTTTTATCTCCAAGGCAAACCTCTGTGTGTCTTTTTCCATTTATTATTTTTCCCCAAGCTAAATAAATCATTTTATTAGTTCCTGGTATAAAATCAAAGCCTGAATGACTGTGCACTTGTTCAAAAGGGCCAGCTATTTTCTCGTTATTTCTATAAATATATTTTTTATTTCTATCTGTTTCTGCAGCCACATATATCATATCTTTTCCATCTTCTGAAAATTTAATTGCATCAAACTTTTTAAAACTCGATTTAAATAATCCTGTATCAAAAAAACGATATGAACTGTTATCCCACTGTACTCCATATGTTGACTTCCCTGATTTTATATCTACTATAGGAGTTTGAACCACACTCCAGTAATATGTCATTTTATGATTTCCAATAATAGGATAATATTTTTGTCCACGAACGGTTGTGAAAGTAATAGACTTTCCATCTCTGCTAACCCAGTCGTCTACATCTGGCTTATGGTAATTGATATCCATTAATCTATCAAATGGCCCCATCTTTTTACCATTAAAAACAACATAATAATCATAGAAGTCATATTCTTTTGGATTAACTTCTTTTCTTAATGTTCCACCCCTAAGAATTGGATTAGACTGATATGGAAGCACCTCTCTTCGATACAATTCTTTGTTATTATTCTTTTTCCGTATTACCGCAAAACTATATTTTAAATTACCATCTTCAAATATTCCTGTTTTGCCATATACAAACTCTTCGCCCTGGTTTAATTTGTATATACTCTTTGAGATTGGATTATTCTGGCATATTCCAAATTGAAATGGAATAAGTAGAATTAGAATTAGTTTAAGTGTTTTTTTCATTATGCAAAAATTATAGTTTTATTAAATTTGAGTTAGGGATTTTCCTATTGTATATTTTATTTAATGGGTTGAGCTAAACTTTTATATTGAAAATAAAAATAGTTGTATTTATGTGGTGTTTAACTGGATTAAAATTTACATGTTAATTCAACCAGTATAAATTTAAGCTTTTTATGTTTTTTTGTTTGGAAATCTTTCAATAATTGCTTTGGTAAGACTTATTTAGAGTTTTCTTTTTTTAATTTTTCCCACATGTTTTCTGTATTCATTCCGATTTATTGGAGGGGTAACGCGTATGAATAATGATAGTGTGATATTTTTAATCTGAATATTCGATTGCTTAAATAATATAGATGGTGGTTGGAGTTATTTAATAATTCTATCCTAAAGTTTAGTTTTTTGGAATTATATTGCTTATTCTAATATATTGTTATTGAGGTTTATTTAAAAAACCTTACTTTCTTATTGGGTAAAAGATAACTTGGCATATTGTATTTAAATATGCCAAGTTCAGTGTTCTGTTATTTTGTGTTTTGTTCAATTATTAATCTAATAGCTCTTTTACATGCAGGGCAAAACATATTATGTCTAGTAAACATTATACAATTTGCAGCACTACGATATAAGCCTTTTGATTTGTATTGAGCCCCTTCAAAAGCCCCTACTTTATCGCTATATTCCATATTTGAAAGAAGATTATTATCCCAATCTCTCTTTTTTATGAAAAATTCTTCCATTATCTTCTCATTTGTTTTAGCTTTTCTCATTTCTACTCTTTTTTTCTGGGTCGCAATGCTGTGTTTATCGTATTCCTTTTTATCCCATGGTGTCGGCACAGGTGTGTTAGGACTAAGTATATCTTTCCATTTTATAGTTTTTGGGTCTGCATTGGCAGTAACATTTAACTCCCATGGCTCTAATTGTTTTGCGTCAGCTTCATATGCAGTAGAAGAAGTGTAGTATTCATCTGCTAAGTCAGCAAAATGATGACCAAACTCATGAACAAATAAATATTCTTGAAATGCATTATCAACAGCTGCTGTGATATATAGATTGTATATGCCTCCGCCACCATAAATTGAATCATTCATTAGAATAGCAGTATATTCGTAAGGAACAGCTGAAGCTGCATTTCGGATGGTTTTATTATCAAACCCAAGAGCGTACCTTTCTGAATCGAAAGCTCCATAAGTTACAGATAATGCAGATCTTGTATGGATATCCTGGTGTGGATGATTTAGACCAGAATCTGGTGAAGGTGTTTCTACGGCTCTAATAGAAAATTTATCTTTGAATTCTGAAAAGGCATTATTGTTAAGTAGTACTTCAGCGAATTTTTTTGCGTCTTTTCTGAATTTATCCATTTCATTTTTTGTGTACCCCTCTCCTAATACTACAATATCCACCTGATTTTCAGGTTTACCATTTACTACGATATCCGTTGTTTTGTAATGATTTTTAATAGGGGTTTTAAAACTTCTGTGGTGATTTGGATTTATTTTGTATTCCCATACTTTGTTAAATCCATTCTTGAAGTTTCTCTTATATAGTATTAATTGAGCATTCTCCTTTGGCCAAGGAAATCTCACTGACTCGTGAAAACTCCCCCATTCTTTTTTTGCCTCAGGTGTAGTTTCCCATTCACCATATATGCTAGAAAAACCTCTTGAGTATATAATAGTGTTTGTTTTTGAATCTTTTATTTCAAAGAAGTATTTGCCCAATTTAAGCTGATCTATTAGGTTTTTTTTGCTTCCAGCCCATTCTCCATCATTCACCATCTGGTCAAATGCAAAATGTTCTTCTGTTGAATTACCAACATGATTATAATCTAGGCGCATAGTTTGATTACTAAAGTAATCTGAAAATTGCGCCTTTGAGCATGAGCTTATAAAGCTAATGAGCAGCGCGAAAGTGATAATTTTTTTCATTTGATATTAGATTTAGTTTATTGTAAAGATATCATCTTTTGTATAAATATGTAACAAAAGCCTATTATTTGCAATTAACCTAAGAATAAATACTAAAACAGTAATTTATTATATTGCAGTGTGTCAGTAAAATAGTAATTATTATTTTAAAAAGTTTAAATTTGATTTGGATATATCAAAATTAAAGCCTTATCTTTGCAGCCGCAAAAACAGAAAGCTGTGTTTGTTTTTAGAGGTTGATATACAGAGTATTTGGTGTTAGAAGAGTGATTTGAGGGTATGTATTTTGTAATATTGTCTTGCATTGAAAAAATGAAAGACGGATAGAGGTTATTAGGAATTATTATTCTTAGAACTTGATTATCAGAAAAGGAATAAAAAACTTTTCAAAAAACGATAATTAAATTTGGAGATAATAAATAAAATCATTTATCTTTGCAGCCGCTAAAAACGCAAGGGTTTTGGCTAACCGATTCGGATTGAACGTCGAGTTTAATTGAATTAATATTTAGTTTTAAAATTCTGCTTTTTGATAAAGCGAGGTTCTTGAAAAACGATTCAAGAAAACTTAAAAAAAGTTTGAGAAAAATTTGCAGTTTAAAAATAAAATGTTTTATCTTTGCAGCCGCTAAAACACTGAGTGTTCAGAGAGATTTGATGGTTTAGGAATCATTGTTTTAGTATTGATATTTCTTTAAAATATTTAAATGAAAATATTAAAAAAAATATCGAAATCTGCTTGGAAATATAAATTAAAAGTTTTTATCTTTGCGAGCTCAAAACCAAGTTTTTTTGACATTATGAGTGAGATGTATTTTGAATTAGTTTTAATACATTATTTAATCACAAACTAAGACAAAATCGAAGTTTAAGATTAAATAAAAAAACAAAAAATAATTTAAAAAAACATTTGGAAGTTTAAAACAAAATGTTTTATCTTTGCACTCGCTTTGAAACACTAAGACGTGTTTAAGAGTAAAAAGTTTTAGAAAAGACGAACGAAAGTTCTTTGAAAATATTGAAAATCAAGATAGACAAGTTAGGTAAACAAGGAAAAGACCTCTTGTTAATTTCTTAAATAAATTTGAGTACAGGATTATTATTAG
>JAOARN010000151.1 GCA_025210485.1 Marinifilaceae bacterium
AAGCTTTTTTATTTAATCCGAAGTTTATTTTTGTTTCCTTTTTTCGGTTTCAGCGGCTTCCGCGGTTTTTTTTTAACCACGAACACCACGGATACCACGGAAATTTTACTTGGATTTTTTCAGCGGTTTCTGCGACTTCCACGGTTTGTATTTTTTTAAACCACGAACATCACAAATACCACGGAAGCTTTTTTTATTTAATCCGAAGTTTATTTTTGTTTCCTTTTTTCGGTTTCAGCGGCTTCCGCGGTTTTTTTTTAACCACGAACACCACGGATACCACGGAAATTTTACTTGGATTTTTTCGGCGGTTTCAGCGGCCTCCGCGGTTTGTATTTTAATCACGGACATCACGAATACCACAGAAGCTATTATTATTTAATCCGAAGTTTATTTTTGTTTCCTTTTGGCGGCTTCAGTGGCTTCAGTGGTTTGTTTTTCAACCACGGACAACACAGATACCACGGAAACTTTACTTGGATTTTTTCGGCGGTTTCAGCGGCCTCCGCGGTTTGTATTTTAATCACGGACATCACGAATACCACAGAAGCTATTATTATTTAATCCGAAGTTTATTTTTGTTTCCTTTCGACGGTATCAGCGGCTTCAGTGGTTTTGTTTTTTAACCACGGATACCGCAGATACCACGGAAATTTTACTTGGATTTTTTCGGCGGTTTCAGCGGTTTGTATTTTTTAACCACGAACATCACAAATACTACGGAAGCTATTATTATTTAATCCGAAGTTTATTTTTTATTCTATTTTCGGCGGTATCTGCGGCTTCAGCGGTTTGTATTTTTTAACCACGGACACCACGGATATCAAGGAATTTTTATTTGGATTTCTTCAGCGGTTTCCATGGTTTGAATTTTTTTAAACCACGGACACCACAAATACCACGGAAGCTATTATTATTTAATCCTAAGTTTATTTTTTATTCTTTTTGGCGGTTTCAGCGGTTTGTTTTTTCATTTAAGAAAAATCTGGTTAATTGTCAGCTTATAATCTATTTAATTAAATATATATGTTTTTTCTTGTAGGGGACATAATATTTTATTTAATTAGAAGAAATAAACAATCCACATAATTATGAAGAGATATCCATTACAAATATTTCGTTTTTTTTTATTACTCACACTATTCACTTCATGTGCTAGTCAAGTTGCTTTTGATTACCAGAAACTTTCAGCACCTAAAGTTTTTATCCCAGCTAAACTAAACAAAATATGCTTTATTGATAGGAATATGAATTTCCCTTCGGATTCAGTAATGAAATATTACAGCAAACTTGGAGTTATCTTGAAAGATAATAAGAATTACAATCATACAATGGCTTTAAATTCGTATAAGGGATTTACAGACAATATAAAAGATTTTTTTGGAAGAGATAGCATTCGTTTTATTCAGCTTAAGCCTGAGCTATACGAAGAAGGCAAATACAGAGAATATAAGGCCATGGATTGGGCTACACTAAAGGATATTTGCCTAAAAAACAATTGCAATCTAGTTGTCTCTTTAGAGGATATTGCCATTTATAATGAATACAAAATAGAAGGATATGATACTAGATACGCCTCAACCAAGATTGATTATTTTGCAGTTTGGAGAATCTACAGTCCTTTCGAACAAAAATTAATACATGAGACCAAAGATGTAGATATTCTTTATCTAGAAAATGAAATAAACAGCCATAACAATACGAATAAATATTTCCCGAAAAGATCGGACTTAATGGCTGACGTATCATATAGTATAGGGGAAAAATTTGCTAAAAAAATTGCTCCTCAATGGCTTAAAGAAACAAGGTTTATTTTTACAAAAAATCAGAATTCAGACATTGCCTTAAACTATCTTAGGAATAATAAAACAGAAAAAGCTATTAAATATTATTTAAACGAATTGAGACTATTAGATTCAAAAAACAAAAGAAACATTCATTTTCTGAATACTTGCTACAATCTCTCGGTAGCATATGAATACAATAGTGAATTCAAAAAATCATTAGAATGGATTGAAAGATATAAGAATATGATTACTAATCCCACATCTCAAGATATCAAAACTATAAAGAAAAGAAAAGAAGAAATTAATCAATCAATAACGAATAGGAAACTACTCGATTCCTTCTTTGGGAATTAAAAAACACTAAAAAAGAGATATTTCTATATTTCGAAATATCTCTTTTTGCTCAATAATAACAACTGTAATTATAGAGCTAAAATGGTCTATTACTTATTACATTATCATACCACCACAAACACTTATAGTTTGTCCAGTAACATATGAAGATAAATCAGAAGCCAAGTATACGCAAGTATTAGCGATATCAATTGGAGTAGCACATCTTTTCAAAGGTATTTTGCTTTCCCAATCTTTTCTAACCTCTTCAGATAATTGATCAGTCATTTCAGTAATAACAAAACCTGGAGCAACAGCATTAGAACGAATACCCCTTGATCCTAATTCTTTAGCTACAGATTTAGTAAAACCAATAATACCAGCTTTAGAAGCAGCGTAATTAGCTTGACCAGCATTACCACTAACACCCACAACCGAGCTCATGTTGATAATAGAACCAGAACGCTGTTTTAGCATTGTTCTTTGGATAGCTTTAGTAAAATTAAATACAGATTTTAAGTTCACATTAATAACTGCATCCCATTGCTCTTCGCTCATTCTCATAAGAAGAGTATCTTTAGTGATACCAGCATTATTAACAAGAATATCAACTCTACCAAACTCTTTTACAATTTCATTTACTACCTTATCGGTATCTGCAAATTTACTAGCATCAGAAGCATAAGCTTTAACTTTAACTCCAAATTCAGCCAATTCAGCTTCAGTAGCTTTAGTTTGCTCATTGTAGAATAAATCAGTAAAAGCAATATTAGCGCCTTGTTTGGCAAATTCGATTGCTACAGTTTTACCAATACCTCTTGAGGCTCCAGTTATAATTGCCGTTTTTCCTTCTAATAATTTCATTTCTTAAATATTTTGTTTCTATTGCAAGATTTTATCTATTATTCCCAAATCTTTGTTAATAAATCGGGCTATAACAGCTAGATAAAATCTATTATAACTTAATCCCGAAAGGCTTAATTGATGCCTATTACAGGATTATAGTTGACTATATTTTAGACCGTATATACTTGTATTATATTTCTTATCAAATATATAAGATAAAACTTAATCGTGTTTATTTCGGTGACAAATATAAAAATTTTATACGCTTTTTACCATTTGGATTTTAATTTCAAATACATTCACATTTTATAAACACATAAAAAAAATTCATAAATAACAGATTAACAATAATCTAATCAATAAATATTTTTTAACTCATATAAAAAGATAGCTTCGAAGAATAAAAATATAACATAAACCATTTTTACATTATCCAAATCGTTTAACATATATTAAAACAGCCTTACTTTATCTCATCAAATGATTTTGTGATACCCTTTATCAGAGCTGAACTAAAACCATTATGTTCCATCTCATTTAAACCCGCAATAGTGCAACCTTTAGGTGTTGTAACTTTATCTATCTCATATTCTGGATGCTGATTGCGTTGAATCAATAGCTCGGCTGCACCTTTAACCGTTTGTGTAACAATTTTATTTGCAGTTTTGGCATCAAATCCGATTTGTATTCCACCTTGGGTCATAGCTCTCATAAACCTCAGGACATATGCGATACCACAAGCACCCAACACCGTTGCCGAATCCATTAATCTTTCGTCAATCACAATAGTACTTCCAATTGCATTAAAGCAAGATTCGACTAATTTTATTATCTCATCGTTCTCGGTATTGGTAGAAATACAGCTCATAGACATACCTACATCAGCCGAAGTGTTTGGCATAACTCTAAATAAAGGAAGTTCATGACCAACAACTTCTTCAAAATCCCCAATACTTACACCACTTGCAACCGAAATTAAAATATGGCGTTTAGGATCAAAATGCTGCTTTAAGCTTTCAAGTTCAAGCAAAATATTATATGGTTTTAGAGCCATTATAATTATATCTGAATCCTGTATTGCCTTTTCATTATTTGAGGAATATCTTATTCCATCTTTAATGCATTCCTCTGTTACACTTCTTTTGGTTGCTATTATATTATCTACTGGTACAATATTTGCGTCAACAAGACCATTTAATATTGATTTACCCAAATTTCCACAACCTATTATAGCAATTTTCTTTTCTATCATTGGTTCGTTGATTTTTTTTTGCAAAGGTGGAATAAAACATTATTATTCCAAACCATTATTCAAATAATACTATTAAAGATTTAGTTTATCGATAGTGTGTTTTCCATACAAAACTCATTATGTTCGACTTACAATCTATCTTTAGATATTAATTTTATAAATTTACAGGCATCTAAATTAAAAATATACACATAAGTGGATTTAGATTATTAATTCAAACAAAAGTTAAACTTAATAAAACGATCAATTTGTTGAATTCAAATCTGTATGATTTATTATATTTGTATCAAGTCTTTATCGGATGAATTATACACATACTAAATAATACCGATATTAGATTTACTATATGCTAAAATCTAATATTGAAACAAAACATAATTAATTGAAATCACTACCATCAAAATATATACGAAATTTAGTTCTAATTTTTTCTCTTTTTATTTTTTGGAACTGCTCCACAACCAAATTTGTAAAAGAGGATGAATATTTACTAAATAAATTAAAATTAGACTTAGATAATAAAAAGCTTTCGAGTGGAAAATACGAAAAGCTGATACTACAAAAGCCTAATCTTAGAATACTAGGTATGTGGCGTTTTCATCTCGGACTATATAATCTTGCTGGAAAGAACGAAAAAAAAGGAATAAATAAATGGCTTCATCGAATAGGTGAAAAACCTGTAATATACAATCCTACATATGTTAAGCTAACAAAACGACAACTTAATTTACAATTACAGAAAGATGGTTATTTTGATGTTGAAATTTCGGACACTCTAGAATTGAGAAGAAAAAAAGCCAAACTCACCTATTTCATTAAAGCTAAGCAGGCATATCTTTACGATAAAATATACTATGATCCATATGTGCTTCAAGGTAATTTTCTTACTTTGCCTGAAATACACAAACAAGTAAATGACAGCAGCGCTGTCCGCAAATATATAATTAGGGATACCATTAACTCTCTTCTAAAATCAGGAGCAATAGTAGACTCTGAAGTTCTAGATAAAGAGAGAATCAGAATAACAAAGATGCTTAAAAATAAAGGCTATTTTTATTTTTCGAAATCACATATTCATTTTCATATGGATAGTATTGATAAAAAGAATAAAATAGACCTATTTGTAGGTTTAAGATCATCTGGCGACAAAAGGTATTTAAAAAAATGTGTGATATCTAGCATAAGCATAAATACTGAACATAAAAATAAACTAAGTATTAAGAACGAAGACGAATACTTAAATAGTGTGGATAGTATTTTGTACAAAGATTACAAATTTATCTACTTAAATAAACTAAAACTTAATCCTGATGTAATTTTATCAAGCCTGAAAATTAAAAAATCACAGACTTATAAACTTCAAAATATTGAGCAAACATATAAGAGATTACAACAATTAGAACAATTTAAATATATAAACATAAAATTTTTCCCAAGAAAGGACAATCCTTATCAGTTGGATTGCAAAATATACTTAACACCTCTTGAAAAACAATTTTATTCGGTTGAATTTGAAGGCACCAACAGGTCTGGAAACATAGGGTTTGCAGGTAATCTTAACTATCAACATAAAAATGTATTTAAAGGAGCCGAAATCTTAGATTTGAAATTTTCGCTTGCTAAGGAAACAGTTAAAGCAAGCGAGAACACTAATTTCAATTCTAGTGAAGCTGGTATAGAAGCAAAACTTAATATTCCTAAATTCTTAATGCCAATATTTACAGCAGAAAAATTTAGAGAAAAATATAATCCGAAAACTAGTATCAGATTTGCCTATAACTTTCAGAAAAGACCTGACTATACTCGTACTATAGCCGATGCTAGTTTTGGTTACAATTGGAAATCTAAAAAATATTTAAAACACACACTTAATCTGATTCAGCTTAATTATGTTGTAGTGAAAGAGATGAGTGATAATTTTCTGGAATCATTGAAAAATCTATATATCCAAAATTCATTTACAAATCACCTTATTGCCACTAGTAAATATTCAATAGTATACAATAATCAAAATATAAATAAAATTCAGAATTCTAAATATTTTAGCTTCAATATAGAATCAGCAGGTAATAGTCTGAATTTATTCAATTCTGTTTTGAACTCCACAAAAAAAGCGGATTATGATTCGGAAGGTAAATTGGAAGGTAAATACCACGATTTACTAGGTGTTAGATATGCGCAATATATGAAATTTGATTGTGAGTACAGATATCACCACTATATCAATAAGGCAAATAGTTTTGTTTATCGCATATTTTTAGGAATCGGTTATCCTTACGGCAATTTAAAGGTATTGCCATTCGAAAAAAGTTATTTTTCAGGAGGTGCAAATGGTATCCGAGCTTGGCAGGTTCGTTCCCTAGGTCCTGGGTCATATAAACAAACAGATACTGATTTGCCAAATAATTCGTCAGATGTAAAATTTGAAACTAATATAGAATATAGATACAAACTTATATGGGCTTTAGAAGGAGCATTTTTTCTAGATGCTGGGAATATATGGTCGATATCTCAAAAAGATAATAGAGAAGGTGCAAGCTTTGAAATTTCGAATTTTCACAAAGAAATAGCCATAGGAACAGGATTTGGCACTAGGGTTGATTTAAATTTCATTTTGTTCAGATTGGACTTTGGTATAAAACTAAGAGATCCATCACGAGCTCCTGGAGAGAGGTGGATAATTGGAGAACGAAAATTTAAATTAAATCAAATGATAACCAATATTGCCATAGGATATCCATTCTAAATTTTAATAATTGATAATTCTATTGTTGTTAATCAAAGCTTGACAAATTGGATAAATAGTATAATACGAATTGACAACAAGCAAAAAGAGAAACTGCCCAATGTGTTAACTTGAGAATAACTCTCAATTTAATGCAATATTTCTCAATAAAATTTATATTTTTGTGTTATAATTGAGGAATATTTGATATTAATGACATGATTATAGAATTTACAGTTGGAAATTTTCTTTCTTTTAAAAAGAAACGAACTTTAAAATTTAAAGCTTCAGGAATTAGTGAATTACCTAACAATGTTTTTAAAGTAGGAAGTTATAAGCTAATAAAGAGTGGAGTAATCTATGGTGCGAACTCAAGTGGCAAGAGTAACTTGATTAAAGCTATAGACAGAATGAGAGATGTAGTTTTAAATTCCGTTAGATTAAATGACAATGAAGAACTTGATTTTTCCCCTTTTTTATTGTCGAATACAGAAGAAGAGCCTACGTATTTTGAAGTTGATTTTCTCATTGGTATGAAAAAATACCGATATGGTTTCGAATATAATCTGAATGAGATAATTTCTGAGTGGTTATTTATTAAAGAAGGTCGTAAAGAAGAAATTCCTTATTTTATTAGAACAGAAGAAGGAATTGGTGTATCAGAAGTATTTGAAGAAGGAATTGATAAAGAAAAAGCCACTAATAATAATCGCTTATTTATTTCATTAGTGGCTCAGTTAGGGGGTGAGATTTCAAAAAGCATACTTGAATGGTTTAAAAGCTATAATGTAATTTCAGGAATCGACCATAAGGATTATACAGGATTTACACTAAAGATGCTACACCAGAAAATTGATGGATGTCAACAATCACAAGAACTTTATCAGAGACTTCAGTTAGGCTTTAAAGGTGTTGATATTGCAGAAAAAGAATTTGATGCTAGTTCTGTTCCAACTAGCCTTCCTGATAGCTTAAGGAAAAAACTAGAAGGAAAAACCGTTGTAACAATTAATACTATTCATAATAAATATGATGATTTAGGTAATATTATTGGTTCTCATCCTTTTGAAAAAGAAAATCAAGAATCTGAAGGAACAAAAAAGGTAATTGATTTGTCTGGCCCTATTTTTGACACATTATTATCAGGTAGAATGTTGATTATTGATGAGTTGGATGCAAAACTTCATCCATTAATAACAACACAATTGATAAAGCTTTTCAATAATACTGAAACAAATCCCAATAATGCTCAATTGTTTTTTGCAACACATGATACAAATCTTTTAAGTTCAAAGCTATTTAGAAGAGACCAAATTTGGTTCGCAGAAAAGGATGAAGTGGAACAAACTGATATTTATAGTATGTCCAACATAACTTTGCCAGATGGTTCTAAAGTTAGAAACGACAGTAATTTGGAGAGGAATTATATAAGGGGGCGATATGGAGCTATACCTTTTTTAACATATTAAAAAGATAACCTATGGCTCGCACTATAAAAATTGATAATGCTTTAAAGAAGCGTTTTGCTAAACAAAAAGAAAAAGAAGAAAAGGAACAGAAAAAAGAAATCAAAGTTTACTTTCTAATCGTTTGTGAAGGAGCAAAAACGGAACCGAATTATTTCAAATCATTTCCTTTTAAAATTGGTCGATATGTTTATGACTTATCCTTTGGAGGAGGTGGCATAAATACCAAGAAAGTTGTGGAAAAAGCAATCGAGTTAAGAGATAACTCTCCTCAAAAGTATGACCGTGTTTGGGCTGTATTCGATAAAGATAGCTTCCCTTCTACTCAATTCAACGGAGCTATTCAAAAAGCAAAAGCTCATGGAGTTCATTGTGCATGGAGCAATGAAGCCTTTGAATTATGGTATTTACTACATTTTCAATATCGAAATACTCCAATGTCAAGAGGTGATTACAGCAAGACTATTGAAAAATCCCTAAATAACTTAATTAAATCAGGTAAAAAATTTAAGTATCAAAAGAATAGTCGTGAGATGTATGCAGTCTTGGAAAAATATGGAGACCAATCTCAAGCAACTAATTGGGCTAAAAGTTTAATATCACAACATAACTCTAAGGATTTCTCAAAACATAACCCTTGTACTACTGTTTACAAACTCGTTGAAGAGCTTAATGGTAAGTCTCAAAAATTGAATGATGAGATAATGCAAAAAATGAAGACTGGGAAGTAATGGCAGTTGCCACACATGCACTAATAAGGCATGGGCAAGTAAGTGCTAAACTAGAAATTTTGAACATTAAACAAACACCGCCAAATCTGAGATTTATGAATACTATTTTATTTTAAGGTATTCATGAGCTAAAAGTTGACGGCGTAATATAAATGAAAAAACGGTATCAAATCGCAAATTTGGCTCAGTGCAAAACTTAGAGTTCATCTCCTTTAATTTGCCCACGCCTCATAGTGCTAAGCCGTTAAACTGAATATAAAAATATTTTTAAATATGGGAATAATTAGAACATTAAAAGGCAAGAGCCCTAAATTTGGTGAAAATTGTTTCATTGCAGACAATGCAGCAATTATAGGTGATGTAGAAATGGGTGATGGATGCAGCATATGGTTTGGTGCGGTTTTACGTGGAGATGTACATTATATCAAATTAGGCAATAATGTTAACATCCAAGATAATGCTACAATTCATGCTACTTACAAAAAGTCACCAACTAATATAGGGGATAATGTTTCGATAGCTCATAATGCTGTAGTTCACGGATGTACAATAAAAGATAATGTACTTATAGGAATGAGTGCTGTTGTACTTGATGATGCTGTTATTGAAAGTAATGCAATAGTTGCTGCTGGAGCTGTAGTAACAAAAGGCACTGTTGTAGAATCTGGCAGTGTGTATGCAGGCTCGCCAGCAAAAAAAATAAAAGACTTAAGTCCTGAATTGCTAAAGGGCGAAATCAATAGAATTGCTGACAGTTATGCTATGTACGCATCATGGTATGATGAAGAGTAAATTAAAAATAAAAAGGCTTTGATTAAAAACCAAAGCCTTTCTATTATATTGATTAAGATATTAAAACCTCTCCCGTCATTTCTGAAGGCTGCTTAAGACCTAATATCGATAAAATAGTAGGTGCAACATCAGCTAACTTTCCTTTCTTAATACTCATATCTTTTCTTTCTGTAACCCATATAACAGGAACTGGATTTGTAGTATGAGCAGTATTTACAGAGCCATCATTATTCAATGCACGGTCTGCGTTTCCATGATCGGCAATAATGATTACTTCATAATTATTATCTTTTGCAGTTTCTACAACCTTTTCCACACAATTATCAACAGTTTGAACTGCTTTAGTAATTGCATCGTATACTCCTGTATGACCTACCATATCGCAATTTGCAAAATTAAGACAGACAAAGTCAGGTTGATTTTCGTTCAATTCATCAACAATTTTCTTTGCAACTATAGGAGCAGACATTTCAGGTTGCAAGTCGTAAGTAGCTACCTTTGGAGAAGGAACTAGAATGCGCTTTTCATTCATAAATTCGTCCTCTCTTCCACCTGAAAAGAAAAATGTAACATGGGCATATTTTTCAGTTTCGGCTATACGCACTTGGCTCATTCCATTTTCAGCAACTATTTGACCCAAGCTTTTTTTGATATCTTGCTTGTCGAAAATGACATTTACATTTTTGAAATTTGAATTATAACAAGTCATAGTAGCCCAATGAACAGGCAGAGTATTCATCCCAAATTCTGATTTATCCTCTTGACTAAATACGGTTGTCATTTGGCGAAGACGATCAGTTCTGTAATTAAAACACAATACAGCATCTCCCTCTTCTATTTTTGCTATTGGATTTCCAGATTCGTCTGTACGAATTATTGGTTTTATAAATTCATCGGTAATATCATTCTCATATGACTTTTTAACTTCTGCTAATAAATCTTCAGTTTTTATTCCTTCCGATTTAGTATAAGCATCATATGCGAGCTTTATTCTATCCCAATTATTATCTCTATCCATTCCGTAGTATCTACCCACTATGGATGCTACTTTTGCCGTTCCTTTCCCCTCAGTTTCTTTAATCAATCTATCAAGAAAATCATATCCTGAGCGAGGATCAGTGTCACGACCATCGGTAAGTCCATGAATAAACAAATCGTTTACGCCTGCCTCTTTAGCAGCAGCGCATACAGCAATAGCATGATTGCTTAGCGAGTGTACCCCACCATCACCAACTAGGCCTATAAGATGTAATTTAGACTTATTTTCTTTTACTTTATTAAAAAGATTAATCAAGTTTTTATTCTTTGCTAAACTATTATCTTCAACTGCTTTGTTTATTCTAACTAAATCTTGATAAACAACTCTTCCAGCACCGATATTTAAGTGACCCACTTCCGAATTTCCCATTTGTCCATTAGGCAAACCTACAAATTCTCCAGATGCTTCAAGGCTAGCATTAGGATAGTTGTTTAATAGAGAATCAATATATGGAGTATCTACCTGAGATATAACATCAGCTTTAGATTTATCGCCTATACCCCATCCGTCTAATATCATTAAAAGTGTTTTCTTCATCTTAATTTAATTTTTCTATTCATTAATCATTGAACCCGAATTCCAAAATAGCTAGGAAAAATAACTAGTTATTAGCACATATCATTTTCACTAATAGCATGAGTCAATTTATGAATATTTAAGTTAATTTATAAGACAAAAATATTCTTTAAATTTAAAAAACAAAGCACTAAGACAAAGAATTTCAAATATTTGTACGCAAACGTTTGAGATAATTATAAAATACAAAAAAAAGCTGAACCCATTGGGTTCAGCTTTTTGTATTTTGGTTGTGAATGGCTAATTATTATTTAGCATATTCTGGATTTTGCTCTAATTTATTAGCATTTAGCTCAGCTCTTGGTATTGGTTGAATAGTTCTGAAATCATTCCATTTAACATGCATAACTTGAGAAACACTTGCTAAATGATCGTCACCTGTCCTTACTATATCTTTTTTATTTCTTATAAAATCAAAGAAAGTATGACCTTCTCCAGCCAATTCTTTTCTTCTTTCTAATAAAACTCTATCAAGAGTAAGATCAGCATCGTTAGCAATCTTATTAGCTACTCCAGTACGTTTCTCAATCAACTGATTAAGGATATCTCTACCATCAGATACTGGAACCTCAGCACTATGAACAGCACACTCGGCAGCAATTAAATACATTTCTGCTACTCTTAGAACATGAATATTATTTACCAATATATCAGGATATTTTTTAAATACTCCTCCATCAGTAAATAAGGACTTACGGATATCATTATCTTCAAATAATGATCTATATTCATCAGTTACATACATTGCATTATATCCATCTTTATGATATAAATAACCAATACCTTCTCGGCTTGGATTATCATCAGTGGTATTAATAATATAAAATATATCTTCTTGGTTAACACCCTTCCAACTTCCAATAAAATCAGATTTCTCGTTCAAAGGAAAGTTTCCTCCATCTATAAGTTCTTTAGCCGCATCATATGCAGCTTTATAATTTCCTTTATACAAATCCACTCTTGCTTTTAATGCTTTTATACCATCAGCATTAAACCAACCTCCAAAATTAGCTTTTGCAAGCATCAACTTATTCGCTTCAGCAATATCATTATAAATTAATGTGTATACCTCTTCTACAGTTGATCTTTTAGGATTTGATTTCTTATCAAAAACTTTGTCTGCAAGAATTACTCCTAATTTATCATATGCATCTCCTCTTTGCCCCGTTGGGATACGACTGTATATTTTAAGCAAGTCAAAATGACATAAAGCTCTTAACGCATAAGCATTAGCCATTATTACTTTAAGATACTCTTCCTCAGAATATTTAACATTATCGTTAGATATCGTTGCCTTATCGTCAATCTCTATTTTATTAACATTTTCAATAAGCATGTTAACATTATTCAAAACAATATAAGGATGTGACCATAAAGAAGTAGTTGAAGATTCTGTGGTTTCACTATATCTATACATAGATTCTGTTCTTTTCCCAGCCTTAACAGTTCTTATATCCATTGCCTTAACATCACCATAGGTTAGGTAATTTGCGCCATAGTATTCCTCGTCCTGCATTTTTGATAAAGCACCATTAATCGAATTTCTACAATCTCTAACGGTTTTAAATGCCTCACTAGTTTCAATTTTATCTGAGGGCAAAACATCGGACATCCATTCTTCCGAACAGGATGTAAACAATACTATACCAACTATATATGTAAGTAATAATTTAATTCTAATCATAATTTAAAAGTTTACTTGAATTCCAAAAGTGTAAGTTTTTAGAGGAGGAAAGTTCCAATTATCATAAATAACTCCTCTAGCAGTAGTTTCAGGATCAAAATCATCCATTTTACTGAATGTTAACAAATTAACAGCAGTTGCATAAAACCTGATATTATCCATCTTTATTTTTTTACAAATATCTGATGGCAAGCTATAACCTAATGAAATATTTTTTAAACGTAAATAACTTGCATCCATAATTCTTCGTGAAGAATTATAATTTCCATGATCAGGAGCACTATAAATTAAACGAGGATTGTCTGTAACATCTCCTTTTTGTTTCCAATAATCAAGATTACTTTTCAAAACAGGTCTATTTAAATCTGCTCCATCATCCCATAAAGAGTTTGCATTATAAAGGTAAGCATCTCCACCTATCTTAAATGTAAACATAAAAGATAAATCTATTCCTTTATAGGTAAATGAATTTCTAATAGAACCACTTAATTTAGGTTCTGCATTACCTACAATTTTCTTTCCTGCAAGTCTAGAATCAGAAGTTGTATCAGCTTTCCCATCATCATCTAAATCAACTCTTTTTTCGTTCTCATCTAATATATACCATTCACCAATACCCGTTTCAGGATTTACACCAGCCCAATCTCTAAGATACATAGAAGTATATGATTCTCCTTCTCTTAATATAAATGGAAATGTAGATACATTATCTCCACCCTCTAGCTTATCAACAGTATTTTTAAAATGAGTTAAATTTAAACTTGTAGTCCATGTGAAATCATCTTTTGTAATATTATAAGAAGTAAGAGTAAGCTCAAATCCTTTATTTGTCATCTCACCAACATTATCTAAATATTTTGTATAACCTGTAGCTCGTGTTGTAGGAACAGGTAATAAGAGATCCACAGTTTTCTTATGAAAGTAATCAAATTCTACATTGAATTTATCCATTATTTTTGCATCAAATCCAATATTGAAATTCTTGTTTTTCTCCCATTTTAACTTATCATTATCTACTTGATAGTAAACTTGACCAGCCTCAGCATTATAACTTTCCGCATACGAATAAAGACCTCTTGATCCAACCCAGCTAGAAGGCAAAGTACCATTTACACCATAGGAAGCACGTAATTTCATATCATTGATAAAATCAAACTGCTTCATAAAATCCTCTTGTGTAATTCTCCATGAACCAGATACAGAATAAAAGTGCCCCCATCTATTATCAGAACCTAATCGAGAACTTGCATCAGTTCTATAACTCAAGCCGAAATAATATTTATTATCATAATTATAATTCAATCTAGATAAAATAGACTGCATTCTATCAGAATCTTTGTAAGAAGAATTGCTTAATGGAATCGCAGCCACATCCATCCTAACTTTATCCTCGGTAGGCAAACCTTTTGACTCTCCACTAATTTGATGATCAGTTAATTTTTCAACTTCATAACCTGCCAAAATATCGATATTATGAACATCTTTAATTCTTGTATTATAGGTGAAAATATTAGTAGAAACTAATTTCAATCTTTTTTTGACTTTCTCGTTGGCATATCCATCCATTGATTCACCATCCTGAGATTTAGGAGACCAATATCTATGTCCATAAGTTTGAGTTAAATCCATACTGTTAGTAGATTTAAACTTTAAACCTTCCATTAGATTCAAGGTAAAACTTCCTTGGTTGGTATTTTTCCAAACCCTTGTATTTTGTATGTTTAACGACTCCTCTGCAATTGGGTTCGGATTCTTATTCGGTATTATGGAATAATCTCCATTTGAATCTTTAATAGGAATCAGCTGATTTAAGAATCCTCTAGTAGAATACCATGGATTCTTTTTATACGCACCATCAGAAGGAACAGTATTCTGTTCGATATAAGTCAAGTTAGTATTAAATCCAAATTCAATTAAATCATTAGCTTTATGATCTAGATTTAAACGACCTGAAGCTCTTTCAAAATCAGACCCGATAGTTACACCGTCAGTTTTATTATAAGCTAATGAAGCAAAAAATTTAGTTTTCTCACCACCTCCTGAGGCTGAAAACTGATGATCTTGAACTTTACCTATTCTAAAAAGTGCGTCTTCCCAATCATAATCTGAATCAGGTCTTGTTGGATCATAACTAGGAAATAATGCCTTCATATTAGATTCAGCCTTAGATTTAGCCGACTCTGTATCTAAACCATTTACAATTTCAAAAAAATTACGAATACTTTCATATTTATAATCATAAGTTTCTTCTGGTGAAGCAAGTTCAGCGGTTTTTACAGCAAAATCACTAAATCCAAATTCACTTTTAAACGTAAATTTTGTTTTACCTTTTTTACCTTTTTTTGTTGTAATTAATATTACACCATTTGCAGCTCTAGAACCATATAATGCAGCAGCAGCAGCATCTTTAAGCACAGTCATACTAGCAATATCACTTGGATTTAAAGTAGATAACACACCTAATTCTGCAGAAGAAGAACTACTCAAATTATCATTTAATACTGCAACACCATCAATAACATACAACGGTTCGTTTGACGAATTAATTGATCCAATACCGCGAATACGAATTGAAGGAGAAGAACCAGGTTGACCAGAAGTACCTGACACTTGAACACCTGCAGTAGAACCAGACAAAGCTTGATCTACAGAAACCACAGGAGTTTTAGAAATATCATCAGCATTAACCTGAGTAGCTGAACCTGTAAAACTTGATTTTTTTGTAGTTCCATAAGCAGTGATAATAACCTCATTCACCCCAATAGATTCACTTTTCATAGTGATTGCCATATTAGGTTTCATATCGGCAACTTTGTGTTCTTGAGAAACCATTCCCACAAAAGAGAAGATTAAAACTTCGTCGCCTTTATTAACTGATAAAGAGAATTTACCATCTAAATCAGTAGCAGTACCAATAGTAGTACCTTTAATAACTATGGAAACTCCTGGAATAGGGAGTCCATCGTCTGCCGAAGAAACAACTCCGGAAACTGTTTTTTGTTGCGCCCAAACGCCCTGTAATCCTACAATAAGTAGCATTAACATTGAAAACAGAACTTTTTTCATAAATGTTAAATTAGTGGTTAATAATAAATCTACATACACTGACTATATTTTTAGTTTAGCTGTAGATTAGTTAACACATAATCTATTGCCTATATCTATAACCACATTAATTTAAACTATATATTTAGTTGTATAAATTAAAAAAAATTGGAAGAAAACTAATAAAACTGTAATTAACAATTTCCCCAAATCATATTACAGTTCATCCTAAATCTTCCAGACAGGCTATAAATAAAGGCTTATAGATTATCATTTTTGTTTCGGTGGGCAAAAGTGTAAAAATTTCTTAAATATTCAAAATTTAGGTTTAATTATATTTAAGCCTTAGCCGAAATTTAACATTTGAAATTCGACCTTTTAACTATCTTTTTAGTTTACTTAAATACAAAAAGAGGTATATATTTTTTTGATTGTAAGGAGTATTGCAGAGCCTTGATACATTAATGACAATTAATTTTCACTAACAAAATTTAAATCACAAAAAAAGCCTACGCAAATGCGTAGGCTTTGTATTTTGGATAAAGAAATTTATTTCTTTACTAACTGTACTTTTTCTCTGGTAATTCTATCAGCTTCAACTTCTAAATATGCGTCCTTTTCTTTATTATAAACACGTTTAGATATTTCGTAATTCATTACAATTTGCATTACACCAGCCTTTTCGATTATAGAACCACTAACATTTTTTATTTCCTGATATTCGACAACAATATTGCGAGTAACATCAACTTTTTTAGGTTTGCCAGTTTCTTCATCCACAACTTCTTCTTGAAAAACTACATCACCATATGTCTCTGTTAATCTTTGAGTTTCAATTCCAAATGACACTTCTAATGGCTTACTATTATCCATAGTCATTTGTATATTCATTGGAAAGTTTTCAAAATTAGACAAGATTAGTTTTCCTGAACCTTCAATCGCTAAAATAGACACGTCTGAAATAGGAGTTCCATCTTCCTGTTTAAGATCATATACATCATTCCATTCTTTTTCTAAAAACTTATAACCATTACCAAAAGTTAATGTAGAAACAGGATTCTTTTTGAAAGTATAACCATCAATACCTACCTGATTAGTAACTTCCAACTGAAATGAATTAGCTAAATTATAATCAAGCGCAGCATTATGCTTATAAACTATAGGTACCTTAACAGATGTTTTACCTTTCGCAACGGTAGCTGAAGCAGGGATAACGAAGTCAGTTCCTGCGACTAAACCACCTTTAATATCAGTAGCAGCTAGCGTTAAAACTACATCCTTGTCGGCCTTAGCACTTAAACTCAACACAACAGTATCTTTTTGCTCTGTTTTAGGTGCCTCATAATCAAAAGCGTAAGATGCTAATTTAGAAAGCTCTACTGTTGGGAAAGTATCTCTTGAAAGCGTTAGACTTAAAGCAGACTGATCACCCATTATTTTGATATCAGAACTAGATAAATTTAACTCAAGTTCTTTCTCCTCACCTAATGTGAACTCAGAACCATAAACCTCTACATCAAATTCAGCAACATAGGAACCTTTAGGTAAAACAACTGAATTAGAAAGCAATTTGTATTGATCATTAGCAGCAGTAGTTGCCTCTTTATCTGAGTTTACAGCAATACTAATAGTTCTCTCTTTACTAATATCACCACCCACTAACTCAAGACTAATCTTTGCAGTCTTAGTTTCAGTGTTGTAATATTCGAAATTTACAGATTCACTAGATTTATTAAAACCTACAAAATTATCTGTAAATTTTGTGTATTCTTCATCACAAGAATATGTAGTCAACAGCAAAATAGCTGCCATATATTTTAAAATACTCTTCATTTTCATACGTTTTAAAAATTACGATTCGTACTTAGGATTCTGTGTCAATTCGTTCACATCTAACTCAACTCTAGGAATTGGTTGAATCATTTTATAGTAATTATAAGGAATTGTTTTTCCTTTAATTTCATCATCTTTTGGCAGATTTCCCCAATGATCTTTTCCTGTACGAACTACATCTTTCTTATTTCTAACTAAATCAAAAAGTCTATGACCTTCACCAATTAACTCAAGACTTCTTTCTTCAAGAATTCTATCAATATTAAAGTTAGCAGCAGCAACTTCATTTGCAGGATTGGCTCTAGAAACTATAGCATTCAAATAATCGATAGCTTTAGCTTCGCCAGCTTTTAACCCAGCCTCTGCAGCAATTAAATACACCTCAGAAAGTCTAATAACAATAACATTAGCATTGTATGATTTAGCATCTCCCCCAGTTTTGATAAGATCTAAAGTATTTGCTTTTCCAGGATATTTTAAAACCCTTCCGTATCTTGGACTATCATCAGTTGATGATTTATCTTCCCAAAGCATTTGATTTCTAACATCATCAGGATCAGCAGCTAATTTAGCAATATAACTATCTGTTGCAACAATTTGCCCATAACCTTTTTTATCCCATAAATAAGAAACAGCTTCTAAACCAGCATTATCTTCATCGGAGTTAGCTATTTCAAATAAAGATTCCGTATTGAAACCATCAACCCATGAATTAACATACTCTGCATTAGGAACTAATTTTGCACCTGAATTGGTAATTACATCAACAGCCATGTCAAATGCAAGTTTATCATCTCCATGATACAAATAAACTCTAGAAAGAAGAGCTTTAGCAGCCCATTTGTTTATTTTTCCATTATTAGCTTTATCTGACAATAATGCAATAGCATCAGTAAAATCTTTAATTACCTGAGTGTAAACCTCAGCAACAGTATTTCTTTTTGGCTTAGCATCGAATTTTAAAGGCTCAGTAACAATAGGTACACCTAAAGAAGCACCATTATCATGAGAATATGCTTTACCATACAATCTTACTAAATCAAAATGTGCCAATGCTCTTAAAGCCAATGCTTGACCTTTCAAGTCATTTCTTTCAGCTATTAATTTGTCAGTTTCTGCGTCTAAACCGTCAACAATTGCAAGAATATTATTTACTTGTTTTAGAACTCTATAAGGGAAAATCCAAAGCCCAGTTTGACTTGCTTCTGTATAAAATCCATAGTGATACTCAGTATCTAAACGACCAGTAGTTGTAGCTCTACAATCCTCACCCAAAACATCAGGAAGAGTTATGAAATCTGAGCCATAATATTCATCGTCTTGCATATAATCATATGCCCCATTTAAGGTAACCTGCGCATCTGCAACAGTCTTAATCGAACTTGGTGTCTGCGCTTTACTAGATTCCAAATCAATAAAATCATCTGAACAACTAGCAAATAAACCCAAAGTAATTATACTTAAAAGTAATATATTTATTTTTCTCATATTAATTCTTTTTTATCAATTAGAAACTTAATTGTACTCCGAAAGTGAATGTTTTAACAGGAGGTACTTCCCAGCTAGTTGAGCCATTAATATTCTGCTCTGGATCCACAAGGTCTTGAGTTGAAGTGTGCCATAAGTTACTTCCATTTACAAAAACTCTAGCACTTGAAATTTTAGCTTTGTCAAGTATGCTTGAAGGAAGATTATAAGCTAATGAAACATTCTTAAGTCTAATATAGTCATTGTCTAAAACTCTACGAGATGAGTTGAAATTAGATTTTGTATTTGATTCAAATGTTCTGATTGGGTGTTTAGTTACATCTCCAGGTTTTTGCCATCTGTCTTTTTGATCTTCCATAATAGCATAATCTGTAGTATTACCATCACTCATCAAACCATAGGCAGCGTGGTTATAAATCTGTCCTCCGTATGAAAATGCAAACATAAAAGACAAATCAAAACCTTTATATTTTAAACTATTATTTAAAGTTCCATAAAAATCAGGATCTGCTTTTCCAACGATAGCTTTACCTGCATTACTAGCATCTTTAGTTACTTCGCCAGTTCTCTTTCCATCTGCATCAACAACATGCCATAGAGCAGCACCAGAAGCAGGATCAACACCAGCCCAATCTCTTAAATAAAAAGTATTATAAGCTTCTCCCTCTCTTCTAATATATGGAAAGTCGAAGATGTCTTCACCATTATTTAATTTGGTAATTTCATTTTTTGTAGCAGAAATACTAAAATCACTTAACCAAGTTAAGTCATTGTTTTGAATATTTGTAGAATGTAATTCTAACTCAAAACCTTTATTTTCCATCTCACCAACATTCTGAAGAATCTCATTAAAACCAGTGGTTCTTGAGATAGGCACCTTCATAATTAAGTCTTCCGTTTTCTTATTAAAGAACTCGAAACTACCTCTTAATTTCTGGAAAACTCCAAACTCAACACCTAAGTTAAAACTTTTACTCTGCTCCCAAGTTAAATCAGGATTTTCAACTTGCGTATATCTAGCAGCAGGACTAGCATTATATTTATAATCGTATGAATACAATCCCATATGACCATAGTTTTCATCAGGCAAAGTACCATTTGTACCGTATGAAGCTCTTAATTTAAGATCATCTAGGAAAGATATATTACTCATGAAATCTTCCTCTGAAAGTCTCCATGAACCAGAAACAGACCAGAAGTTTGCCCATTGATTATTTTTACCTAATTTAGAGCCACCATCACGTCTAAAACTAAAAGAAGCATAGTATTTATTTTGGAAATCATAATTTACTCTTGATAAATATGATAACATCGAGCTCTCAGAGAAATATCCTGCAACAGCATCTGGTTTTGAAGCAACATCTAAAACTTTCAATGTTTCATTTGGAAGATTAACTCCTCCAGCGTAGTCATAAGTATATTTTTCCTTTTCAACCTCATAACCAGCTAGGAAGTTAAAATTATGCTCATCAAAAGCATAGCTATAAGTTAAGATATTAGAAGATGTAAGACGTCTATTTTGTCTAGATACCTTAGCTATTTCTCCTCTATTATCTCTACCAGCTCTAGAAGAAGGAGAAGAATAAATCATCTCATTAGCATACACATAATCATAGTTATTGGTAGTTTTAAATTTAAGATTTTCAATAATCTCGTATTCAAACCATGAATTAACAGTAGTTCTATACATCTCTGTATTTCTATCATTAAGTCTTTGCTCATTTACTATATTATAATAGCCATTATGCAACTCTGTATTATATGTTCCATCAGTATTTTTAATAGGCTCCGTTGGAATCATAAATTGTCTAGAATTTGACCATGGGTTTGCATAGTAACCACCTCCCAATACTCTATCTTGATTAGTGTAAGCATTACTTAAATTCATTCCAAGTTTAGCTTTATCATTAATCTTATGAGTCATATTTAATCTTAATGTTATACGCTCTAATTGAGAACTTTTAACAACACCTTCTTGATTAAAATAACTACCTGAAGTATAAAAGGTTGTCTTTTCATTACCACCAGATACAGATAATTCATAATTTTGAGTTTTTGCAGTTCTAATCAAAGCATCGTCCCAATCTGCGTATCCACCCTCTGGCTTATATATTTTTCTTTCCTTAACCATTTTAGCGATTTCATCCTCAGACATACCGTCATTCTCCATTCCTTCAATCATCATTTGAACATAAGTATCTCCATCTACAGTTTCAAAGTTATCAGTAGCAATTTGAGAAATACCATAAGAAGCTTTCATGTCAATTTTGGTTTTACCTTTTTTACCACTTTTAGTAGTAATAATGATAACACCATTCGCGGCACGTGAACCATATAAAGAAGCAGCAGCAGCATCTTTAAGCACAGTTAGTGATTCAATATCTGCTGGATTTATAGAAGACATTACACTACTTGTGTTTTGATCTTCACTATCCAATGAAGTAGTCATACTTCTAGAAACAACAGGCACACCATCAATCACATAAAGAGGCTCCTGTGAAGCAGAAAATGAACCAATACCCCTAATTCTAATCTGCGAAGCAGCACCTGGCTGTCCACTTGGACTAGATATCTGAAGACCAGAAACATTACCAGCTAAAGCTTTTTCGAAAGATGCCACAGGAGCTTTTTGTAAAACTTCCGATTTTACAGCGGCAGCAGAACCAGTGAAACTTGATTTTTTAGATGTACCATAAGCAGTTACAATAACCTCGTTTACACCGATAGATTCGGTTTGCATTTTTACTTTCATATTAGGTTTCATATCAACAACTTTAATTTCTTGTGATACCATACCTACAAAAGAGAAAATCAATACCTCGTTACCTTTGTCTACAGTTAAAGAGAATTTACCATCTAAATCTGTAGCAGTACCTATAGTAGTACCTTTAATTACTATGGAAACTCCAGGAATTGGAAGACCATCATCTGCTGAAGTTACAACTCCGGTAACTGTTTTTTGTTGAGCCCAAACGCCCTGCAATCCTACAAAAAGTAGGATAAACATTGAAAACAGAATTTTTTTCATAAATGTTTAGTTAGTGGTTAATAATAATAAATATTACCTAGTAATTTAGGCAATATTAATAATACTTATTTCGTATCCTTATACCCTATACAAATAACAAATAGAATTTTAGTCACCAACTTCACTAACTCTTTCCCTATTTTGATGATATATTAAATACCCCTAATATTTAATATTTCAAATTCAAAAATCTAAAAATCTACTGCGAAAGAAATACTATCAACTATAGAACTAGTATTTCAATAGCTCAAAAGTGTAAAATATTCTTAAATTTTCAAACTTAATTGTTAATTTTATTTAAGAGCTTAATTTAATTGCTTCACAAATTAGTAATAATCAGACCGTCACGTCTACATTTTTTTTTGCATTTTACCAATATTTTTTAGGCTTTATTAACAGTTATGGGTTTTATTTTAATATTTATAACATATGAATACGCTTATATATATACTTCAAATACTAAACAACAAAGCCTATCAAACTCAAAATACTCATATTAGGCGAGTTAAAAACCTAACAAAAATTAACAATTACACAGAAACAATAGTCTTTTAACAGTGATTAACATTTTTTTCTTTATTCATCTAAATAAACAAGCACTATTCTTCAAAAACAAAACAGCGGAAAGCCTCAAAAACACTCCATTCTTCCATAAACAAACACAATTCTCACTTATCTAAAAAACTAATCTAGGTGTTAATAATTATTAAACGCCAATTTTATTAGTTTGATTATATCATTTATTTCCCTACAACTACTTTATTAGTTTTAATTGAAACGAAATATATAATTCTTCAACATAATTACTGCATAACATATTTTTATTGTATGTTTGTTCATACATAATATAAACCTAATATGCATTATAAATGATTTTTCTTGAAGCAAAAAATATAGTAAAGGATTATGCTGAACACAGAGCATTAGACAAGTTAAACCTCAGAGTCGAAAAAGGCAGTATATATGGTCTTCTTGGTCCCAATGGTGCAGGAAAAACAAGCTTGATTCGAATAATTAATCAGATTACAGCACCTGATTCTGGTGAAATTATTTTTAATAATGAGAAACTAAAGCCTAAACATATACAACAAATAGGATATCTACCTGAAGAAAGAGGATTATATAAAAAAATGAAAGTTGGGGAACAAGCTCTATACTTAGCTCAACTGAAAGGAATGAACTATTTCGATGCAAAGAAAAAACTAAAATATTGGTTCGAAAAATTCGAAATTATCTCATGGTGGGATAAAAAGGTTGAAGAACTATCAAAAGGAATGCAACAAAAAATACAATTTGTTATTACTATTCTGCACGATCCTAAACTATTAATCTTCGACGAACCATTTAGCGGTTTTGACCCTGTTAATGCGAATCTATTAAAAGAGGAGATACTAAACCTTCGGAACAATGGTGCAACAATATTATTCTCAACCCACAACATGTCCTCTGTCGAAGAAATTTGTGATAATATTAGCCTCATTAATAAATCAAAAAACATTTTAGATGGCAGAATTTCAGATATTAAAAATAAATTCAAAAAGAACAAATACGAAATTTCATTCACAAACAAGGATAATATCGAGTTTGATTTCTTATTAAATCAATACAATATTGAACGGATTTCAAAGGATAAAATCATAATAAACCCAATCGTTGAAAAAACTAAAAACCAAATCATTCTTGATTTTATTGATCATATTGAATTTAGTTCGTTTAGAGAAATTCTGCCAAGTATAAATGATATATTCATTGATATGGTGAGTCAAACAAAATAATTTATAACAAAAGCTAATAAAACTGAATACGCTTGTTATTCATATAATCCTAAAAAAATCATGAATAAGATATTTATAATTATAAAAAGAGAATATATCTCAAGAGTTAGAAAAAAATCTTTTATAATTCTCAGTCTATTAACTCCTCTATTAATCGCAGGAATATACGCATTTATCTTTTGGTTAATGTCAAGAGATGATACTGAAAATCGAGAAATACTTATTGCAAATAAGTCTGAACTAATTAAACCTATTAAAGATAGCGATTTTACTAAATACAAATATCAAAACATCAGCTTTGAAGATGCAAGGAAAGAATTGGATAATGAAAAGTATTACGCTTTTGTTTATATTCCAAAAGATATAATGACAACAAACTCTGCTGAAATATACTCTCATAAACAAATTACTATTGAGGTAAAATCACAGATTCTTAACCAACTCAAAAATCATATTGAAAATATAAAGCGCGATGAAATATTCTCGAAACTAAAAGATCCTGAATTTGAAAAGAAACTCGCGGCAACAAAAACAAAAATAAAGATCAAAACTATAAAACTTGGAGAGGATGGAGAAATCAAACAGGGCTCTACTGAAATAGCTATGGCAATTGGCTTTATGTCTGCATTTATTATTTATATGTTTATATTTATGTACGGAGTACAGGTTATGAGAGGTGTTATTGAGGAAAAAACAAATAGAATAATCGAGGTTATTGTATCCTCTGTTAAACCTTTTCAATTAATGATGGGTAAAATAATAGGCGTAGCTCTGGTTGGTCTCACTCAGTTTTTAATCTGGATTGTACTTTCTATAATAGTTATATCAGCATTATCTTTTATTTTGGGAGGCGATTCAATAAATAATTTAATGGATGCACAAAATGGAATGCAACAAATAGATATGAATCAACTTCAAAATATTGATAGTCATCAACTAGAGGCTCTTTCAAGTCTTTTCGACTTATCATATATTATTTCAATATTGGCAGCTTTTATTTTCTTTTTCCTTGGCGGATATCTACTATACTCTGCTTTATTCGCTGCAATTGGCAGTGCTGTAGACAACGAAACAGAAACTCAACAATTTATGCTACCTGTAAGTCTACCATTAATTTTAGCAATGTACATTGGTTTTGCTGTTGCTCAAAATCCAGAAAGCAGCCTTGCTTTTTGGGGATCAATCATCCCTTTTACATCTCCAATTGTAATGTTAGTGCGCATTCCTTATGGTGTTCCAATATGGGAACTTTTACTTTCGGGAGGAATTCTAATTTTAAGTTTTATTCTCATTACTTGGATTGCCTCAAAAATTTACCGTATAGGAATATTGATGTATGGCAAGAAAGTTTCTTATCTCGAATTATGGAAATGGATTAGATATAAATCATAAAATTTAACCGCAGATACCGCCGAAAAAAGCTAAGTAAAATTTCCGTGGTATCCGTGGTGTCCGTGGTTAAAAATATAAACCGCTAAAGCCGCTGATACCGCCGAAAGTAAATAAAAAATAAACTTCAGATTAAATAATAATAGCTTTCGTTGTATTTGTGATGTCTGTGGTTTAAAAAAATACAAACCGCGGAAAAAATCCAAACAAAACTTCCTAGGTATCTGTGGTAAAAAACAAAACCGCTTAATCCGCTGATACCGAAAAAAGGAAACAAAAATAAACTTTGGACTAAATAAAAAAAGCTTCCGTGGTATTTGTGATGTTCATGGTTAAAAAATACAAACCGCGGAAGCCGCGGAAACCGCCGAAAAAATCCAAGTAAAATTTCTGTGGTATCCGTGGTGTCCGTGGTTTAAAAAAATACAAACCGCGGAAACCGCCGAAAAAATCCAAGTAAAATTTCTGTGGTATCCGTGATGTCCGTGGTTAAAAATATAAACCGCTGAAGCCGCTGATATCGCCAAAAGGAAACAAAAATAAACTTTGGATTAAATAAAAAAAGCTTCCGTGGTGTCCGTTGTTTAAAAAACCTAAAGCAAAAGCCTCTGTGGTATCTACTGCAATAAAATAAAGATTTGTATAGTTTTTGCATTATGGTCAATAATTTATAAACTTGCGCGTTATATAAGGAACAACTTAGACCATCTAAATTAATTTCACATTTAAATCATGAAAATTAAAAACTATTATAATCTTTTCTTACTGCTTATACTGCTTACAATCAACAATATTACCAAAGCACAGGCAGACATCTATCCAAATCAGAAAATCGACAAGTGGAATCATGCCACAAAATTATACAATAACAAAAATTTTGGTAATGCTTATAAAATATTCGATAATATAGCAGAAGACAAGGATAACAAATATTCCGACGAAGCTGAATTTTACAAAGCAGCTTGTGCATATAATTTAAATTTATCGAAAGCATATATACTTCTGGAAAGATATATCCAAAATCATTCTGAAAATAAACATACAACTAGCGCATATATGATGCTAGGTAACTTGAATTACGAGAATGAAAACTACGAAGAGGCAATAGATTCGTACAAAAAGATTATCAGAAAAAAAATAGAGGAAAAAACCAAGAGTGAACTAAAATTCAAACTAGGATATTCTTACCTTATGTTGAATGACTTAGAAAAGGCAAGTTTCAATTTTTATGAAATAAAAGATATAAATGGAGATTATCATGATGCGGCAAACTATTACTATGCACATATCGCATATACAAATAAAAAATATGGAACAGCTTTAAAAAGCCTTAGCAAAATCGAAAATACAGAAGAATTTTCACCTTTAGTTCCCTACTACAAAACTCATATTTTATTTATCCAAGAGAGATATAAAGATTTAATATCATATGCACCTGAATATTTAGATAAAGTTGCAGAATCAAGAGTAGACGAAATGCACAAAATATTAGGTTTAGCATATTACAATAGTAATGATTACAAAAACGCAGAGATTCAATTATCAAAATCACCCGAAAAACTAAATCGTAATGATAAATATGCATATGGTTATTCATTATATAAACTATCAAAATACAAAAAGGCAATTACTGTACTACAAAAAATAGGAGGAAAACAAGATAGTCTACTTCAAATTTCCAGTTACTGTCTAGCGGCATGCTATTTAAAAACAGACAATAAACAAGGTGCTAAAATGGCTTTCTATACAGCTTCGAAGTTAGACTACTATAAAAACATAAAAAAAGATGCATTATTTAACTATGCCAAATTAACATACGAATTATCATATTCGCCATTTAACGAAACCATTTCCGCATTTGATACATATATTAAACTATATCCAAATTCAGACAGAAATGACAAAGCTTATGATTATTTGGTGAAAATGTATATGAATACAAATAATTACAAACAAGCTTTAAATTCATTAAACAAAATAAAAGTAAAAAATAATTCAATCCAACGTGCCTATCAAAAAGTAGCATGGTTTAGAGCTTTAGAATTAATTAACGAAGGATATATATATGAAGCCATCGAGGTACTTTATGCCTCACTTGAATTTTCTGTTTACAATAGCAAGATGGCTGCAGAAGCCTACTATATGCTAGCCGAGTGTAAGTATAAACAATCAAAAACAGACGAGGCAATAAAACTATATACAAAGTTCTTGAATTACCCAGGCGCAGCACAATCAGAATATTACAAAAGGGCTTATTATAATATTGCCTATATATACTATGATAAATCTAATTACACAAAAGCTAAAGAATACTTAATTAATTATACCAGTCTTGAGGGTGAACATAATAAATTCCAGTCTCATGCATATATTCTTCTAGCAGATATATATTATGTTTCGACAGAATACAAAAAAGCAATAATTAATTACAATAAGGCTATTCAATTTGGAAAATGGATGGCAGATTATGCATACATTCAAACTGCCAATATTAATGGCATACTTGGGAATAAAAATCAAAAACTAAATCTGCTTGACGAATTTGAAAACAGATATCCTAGCTCTGATTATCTAAGCACTGCTATTTTTGAATTAGGTAATATCAATTCCAGATTAGAAAACTACAATAAAGCAATTAAGGCATACTCTAGATTAATTAAAGATTATCCGATAAGTGAATACAGTCCGAAAGCAGGTCTTCAATTATCGCAAATGTATTATAATACTAAACAGTATACTAAATCAATTGATAATTACAAAAAACTTATCCAAGAGTATCCTAAAACTGATTA
Organism: Marinifilaceae bacterium; assembly: GCA_025210485.1. GTDB lineage: Bacteria > Bacteroidota > Bacteroidia > Bacteroidales > Marinifilaceae > JAOARN01. The sequence goes on from JAOARN010000151.1 coordinate 28,582, forward strand.
TGCTTCAAGTGCCTTATTCGGATTGAAAAACGTTTATATTGACATAAACAAGCCAAAGGAGTATTTCAAATATGTGGATAAAAACAAATCATTAAAATCAATCTCAGCATCAGAAAGAGATTCATTAATGTATATCTCTGCAGAACGAATATTCCTAAAGACTCAGGATAATCAAGCAAAAGATGCACTTTTAGACTATCTGAAAACTTTTAAAAATGGAAAATTCACACTAAATGCTAATTATTATTTAGCAGAATTTTACAAAGAATCAGACAATCAGGAAAAAGCTCTCAAACATTACTTGATAGTGGCTGACAATGCAGCTAATGAATTCAAACAAAAAGCTCTTATAAACATCTGCTCTATATACAAAAAAGAAAATAATTACACTCAATTGTATAGCTACAGTAAACAGTTAAGTGAATATTCACAAAACAAAACAGTAGTTCATAAAGCAAAGATTAATTGCATAAATTCAGCATTTAAGTTAAAAAGATATGAAGATTGCTTAGAGAATTTAGCATTTATTAATATAGACGAAATTTCAGATGCAAATAGCAAACGAATACTAATATTCCAATCAGCCATTTCAAATCTCAATACTAATAGAAAAGATATAGCACTAAGCGAACTTATAAAAATAGCTACGGACACAAAAAGCAAAGAAGGAGCTGAAGCCAATTACCTGATTGCAAGTATATATTTTGGAAAACAAGAATATAAGTTAGCAGAAAAACAAATTAATGATTTCATTGCTAAAAACACTTCCCATCACTTCTGGTTAGGAAAAAGTTTCTTAATTCTTGCAGATATATACATGATTGAAAATGACTCTTTTCAAGCAAAATACACTTTACAAAGCTTAATAGATAATTACACAGTAAAAACTGATGGAGTATTACAAGAGGCTAAAGCCAAACTAGATGTTATTACAATCAATGAATTACAAATGGAAGAAAAACTTAATTCAAAATCCGATAGCATCAGCATCAAGGAAGAAAAAAACAACATAAAATAATAATTCAAATAGTTTATCTAACAGTATATCTTAATACATTAGTAAACAATCATATATTAATTTAAATATTATGTACTTTAAAAATACTATATATATATTTCTTATTTTATTGGTAGGTTTTTCGACATATACCAATGCCCAAGAAAAAAGAAATTTAAAAAAAGAAATTCACGTAAAAACGAATTACACTCCAAAATTAAAAAAGTCTACACGTATTTCTGAATTACCAGTAATTAATGACACTATACGAGAAAAACCAAAATTCAACTATTTTATTAGAACAAAAGCAGAACAGTTTAATTTTGCTCCTCAAGCGATTCCATTTGCAAAATTAAGTATGAGAAGAAAATTCAACACATACAAACATGCATTGAAAATTGAAGGAGCTAGCTACTCTAGACTACTTACTGATTATAATTTCTTCACTTACAAGAAAGATAGGTATAATATACATATAAATGCTGGTTACAATACTTTCAAAGGAAAAATCAAGATCAAAGATGATATAAAGACCAAACCTAATATCAGTAATTTTTATATCAATGCAAATACGGAATTTAAGCTTAATGAAAATGAATATCTAAATTTAAATACAGCATATACAAATTATAGTCTAGATTTCTATAAGAAATCTACCAATAATTCAATCGCTAATATTGATGACTATAAATCACAACTGATTAATGCTAATAATCAAAAAATTAATGATTTTAATCTATCAAGTTCTTACAATAAACATCTCGATTTATTTAATGGGATAAATATACAAGGAAAATTAAACTATAATTATTTTTCAGATAAATATGAATCATCATCAAATCTATTTATGTTAGACATTAATGCAAATAGTTTAAAAGACAATAATAATTTTTACACGGAAATATCTATAGGATCATATTCAGCAAAACAAAAAAGATCCGAATTTGGATCTACTATAAGCAAGGAAGAGGATATCGAACGAAAGAACTTTATTTTTAAGCTAAGTCCATACTACCAAACTAGCATAAATGATATAAAATTGAAATTAGGTTTCAAGCTTGATGCACTTAGCTCAGACAATTCTGATTTTGGAATTTTCCCAAATATAGAAGCCATTATTCCAATAATTGATGATAATTTATGTTTAAATTTAGCAGCAGACGGAGAACTTAAGTTAAACAGTATTCAGCAAATGATTCTAGGTAATTTATATGCTAGTTCTAATATCTTGAGCTCACCAGAAAAAGTCTATAATTTAAAATCAAAACTAAAAGGGAAATTTAGTTCTAAAACCAATTATCAAATCTATGCTGACTACTCAATATTTAAAAATAGATATTTTTACAACTTAGCTCCTAATACTGATATAACCACAAACTACTTTATAAGCATGAAGGAAGATGGCAAACTACTAAAATTAGGCTTATATGTAATATCTGAAGAAATATCTAAACTAAAGCTAGATACTAAATTTCAAATAAATTCGTACAGCATAGATAATAAATCAGAAGCATGGAACAGTCCGAAATATAATTTATATGCTGGGGCTACATATAAAATAATGCAGAATTTAAACATCGGAGCTAGCTTGGATCTTGAATCAAAAAAGAAATTCTTGTACAATAATAAAGTAGAAGAGTCAGACGCATATATAGGTCTTAATTTTAATGCAGATTATAAAATAAACAAACAATTTAATGCATACGCAAAAATAAACAATATACTTGCTGATAAATATTATAAATGGGCTGAGTATCCAGGTATGTCAATTAACTTTTGTTTAGGGCTAAATATTCAATTTTAGAATAATTGTTATTATAAAAAAGACCTCTATCTGCAATAGTTCAGATAGAGGTCTTTTAAAATTTACAAATACCATAAATCCATCCTATTCCCTAACAATATATTAAGGGGGCAGTTTAAATAACAGGTGAATTACATAAAATTATGCATCTAGTATAGTTAAACCGTATAAGAAAAACTGATACGGAATTTGGTTTTCGTGCTAGCTTGAAAATTTAGAATAAGAAAGAAATCTCGCCAAATCCATAATTGAAATTTTTGGCAAGAAAAATATAAGCAAAATTTACGGTTTTAGCATAGTGGATAAAAGAAAGTTTGGTACTTTGAAATCCCAAACTATCCAAAGTCCTGGTCATTATATAAGAAAAGCCTTTCAAGCAATTCTGTAATATATAGACTTAATGATTTGTAATGTATGAGATCTTTCGCTCGTGCCTCGCTTCAAGATGGCGGATAGTAGTAGCGATAGTAGGAAGAGGGAACGTCTTGTTGAGATTGCGAAACATCTACTATAATTCAAAGAGTCGTGCTATAGAAATTATGAGATTCTTATTACTTGAATATTTTCCAAATATAGAAATAATTTAAAAGAAAAAACAAGCTATCTTTTGCATAGACTACCTGAAAGGCATTTATAACATAACCCAATGTGAGGCATTGGGCTGAATAACAATAAATAAAAAAGGCTGTAAGCTTGAAACAAGCATTAACAAATAATTTTTAAAATTACTCCTCTCTAGTTATATAGATCCTATATGGAGTCTAATCAATATCTATCCAAAACTTATTCTCATAATTAATAGTTTGATAATCACATACAGACATAGCAATGTATTGTCAACATAAGAAAAACTAAAAGCTTTTAGTTTTGATAAACAATTCAAATATGTTAATAAACAGTCTTTATAAAATTTAGTCTAATTTAAATTTTTTTTTAGCTTTAATTGTTACAAATTTGAATTTAGATAGAGATTCAATATTCATCGAAAAAGAAAATTAGTATAGCCTGATATTTCTGTTGTAATTAACAAAAATACTTTATCAAATTTCAGAAAATACCAAGAGTCGTTTTATTGAAACTTAAGAATCTACTAATAAAATTAGCATTCAAAAAAAGATACAGTTAGAAAATATAAACATTAAGAAACAAATGTATTATGTTTATAATCTGATCTTTACAAAATTACATAATAATTAAACACAAATATTTATCATGAGTTTAAGACCAAATTTCCCAACAACTCGTATGCGCCGATTGAGATATAGCAAAGTAGTTAGAGATATGATTGCTGAAACAGCTTTGAGCCCTAACGATCTTGTTATGCCATTATTTGTTTGCCCAGGCTCCAATGTTAAAAATCCGATTAAAAGTATGCCTGGCAATTACCAACTTTCAGTAGAGTTATTGGTTGAAGAATGTGGAAAATTATTAGAATCAGGTGTTAAATCAGTTTTACTGTTTGGTATACCTGAAACCAAAGACGAGGATGGAACTGTTGCTACGCACGACCACAGTATAGTGCAAACAGCTTGTCGAGCTATAAAATCTAAATACCCAGAGATGTATATTATTGCAGATATTTGCAATTGTGAATATACAACTCATGGTCACTGTGGGACAATTATTGACGGCGATGTAGATAACGATTCTACATTAGAAACATTATCAGCTCAGGCAATTTCTCTTGTTAAAAATGGTGCTGATATGGTTGCTCCAAGCGATATGATGGATGGAAGAATTGGTCATATGAGAAAAAAATTAGATGAAAATGGATATGAAAAAATTCCTATTATGGCATATTCTGCAAAATACGCATCTGGTTTTTATGGTCCATTCCGCGATGCTGCTGAAAGTGCTCCTCAATTTGGAGACAGATCTACCTATCAGATGGATGTTAGAAATGCTGAAGAAGCAGTTCGTGAAGTTGAAATGGACATTGCTGAAGGAGCTGATATTGTAATGGTAAAACCTGCATTAAGTTATCTTGATGTTATTTATCGAGTTAAGAATACTTTCAATTTTCCAGTGGCTGCATACAATGTAAGTGGAGAATTCTCAATGGTGAAAGCTGCTGAAGCCAATGATTGGATTGACGGTAATCGTGTAATGATGGAAATTATGACTTCAATCAAAAGAGCTGGTGCAGATATAATTATAACATATCATGCAAAAGATGTTGCTGATATTTTAAACGCAAAATAAGATGAAAAATTCACTTTTCCTTGATATTCTTTCTGGAAAGGAGTGCTCTAGACCTGCCGTATGGTATATGCGACAGGCGGGTAGAGTACTTCCTTCATATAATGCTCTAAAAGAGAAATACACTTTTAAGCAAATGATGGAAGACCCTAAATTAGCTGCTAAAGTTACCTTATTACCTATAAATGATATTGGGGTTGATGCAGCAATTTTATTCTCTGATATATTGGTTATACCAGAGGCTTTGGGTATGGATTTAGACTTTGAAAACAAAGGTCCTAGATTTAAAACTGCTCTTAAAGATGTAGCAAATCCAATGCAATTTCTAAAAGATCAGCCAGAAAAACTTGACCATGTTTTTGCTGCTATTCAGGAAATTATAAAAACCAAAGAGGAACACATTCCTTTAATTGGTTTTTGTGGAGGACCCTTAACAACTCTTTGTTATATGTTTCAGGGATTTAGCCAAAACCAAAATTTCCCAGATTTTGTTCCTTATCTATTTAAAGACAAGAAACTTATAAATTCCATTGTGGAGAGAATGACGGATATGTGCATTTATTACATTGATGGTCAAATAAAAGCAGGAATTCAAGCATTCCAGTTATTCGAAACTCATGCTGGATTAATACCTGTTGATCTTTACAATGAATTGTTTATGCCATCTGTTAAGAGGATATTCAAATTTGTCAGAGAAAGATCTATAAAAGGTATTTTTCTACCAAAAGGTTTAGGTATTGGTTTGAATAAAATAAACCAGGATGTCTGCGATGCTATCAGCATTGATTGGCAAACTCCTCTGACTGAAGCTAGAAAATTGGTTGGAAATGATATCATCATCCAAGGTAATTTTGATCCTCGTGCTCTTCTTGCAGACAAAAAAGGTATAGAAGAAGAATTTCAAAAATGTCTAGAATTTGGTAGAAATGATAAAAAATACATCTTCAATCTAGGTCATGGCCTACTTCCAAATATTGATGTGGAAAATGTGAAACACCTAACCAAACTGGTAAAAGAATCAGATTGGTCATAATCACAAAATAAAAAAAATGCGTATTTGAAAAATTTCAAATACGCATTTTTTCTAAATCAATACTCTGATTTTATTTTGCATACATTTTATCTCTCAATGCTGCAATTTTTGGATCAGTAACATAATCATCATAATCCATTAATTTATCAATTGTTCCATTAGGAGTCAATTCGATAATTCTATCACAAACAGTTTGAATAAACTCATGGTCATGAGAAGACATCAACACTGTTCCTCCAAATTTAACCAATGCATTGTTGAATGATTGAATCGACTCAAGGTCAAGGTGGTTGGTAGGAGTATCCAAAACCAAAAGATTCGAATTATTTAACATCATTCGTGAAACCATACATCTCACTTTTTCTCCTCCTGACAATACGTTTGCATTCTTTGTAATATCATCACCTGAGAATAACATTTTTCCTAGATATCCTCTTAAGAATAACTCACTAGTATCATTTGAGTATTGAGCTAGCCAGTCGTTAAGATTAATTTTCTTTTGGAAAAACTCTGTATTATCTAATGGAAGATATGATTTATTGATAGTCACCCCAAACTCAAAATCACCACCATCAGCTTCTTCTAAACCATTAATAATTTCGAAGAAAGATGTCATTGCACGAGGATCTCTTGATAGAAATACAACTTTTTCCCCTTTTTCTATGGTGAATTCTACATCCTTGAAAAGTACATCTCCATCCTTAGATTTACTCAAATTAGTACAGGTGAATATCTTATCGCCAGCTTCACGTTCTTGCTCGAAGATGATACCAGGGTATCTTCTTGTTGATGGTTGAATATCTTCAATATTCAACTTCTCTAACATTTTCTTTCTTGAAGTAGTTTGCTTGGATTTTGCAACATTTGCACTAAATCTAGAAATAAATTCTTGTAATTCTTTCTTCTTCTCTTCAGCTTTCTTGTTTTGCTGTGCCATCTGTCTTGCAGCAAGCTGACTTGACTGATACCAGAAAGTATAGTTTCCTGAAAACATTTTCACTTTTCCAAAATCGATATCCACAATATCAGTACAAACTGAATCAAGGAAGTGACGGTCATGGGAAACCACAATCACAGTATTGTGAAAATTAGCCAAGTAGTTCTCTAGCCATCTAACAGTTTCAAGGTCAAGATCATTGGTAGGCTCATCCAAAAGTAAGTTATCAGGATTTCCGAACAAAGCTTGTGCAAGTAGAACTCTCACCTTTTCTTTACCACTTAGCTCTTCCATTAACTTGTAGTGAAAAGCCTCTTTGATACCAAGACCACTTAGTAACTCTGCAGCATCACTCTCTGCATTCCAACCGTCCATCTCTGCAAATTTTTCTTCCAATTCTGAAGCTTTTATTCCATCTTCTTCTGAAAAGTCAGGTTTTGCATAAATCGCATTTTTCTCCTGCATAATGTCCCACAATTGAGAGTGGCCCATTATAACGGTATCAAGAACAGTATTTTTGTCGAATTCAAAGTGATTCTGCTTTAACACTGCCATTCTTTCTCCTGGCTCCATCATTACATCACCAGTTGTTGAATCTAAATCTCCTGAAAGAATCTTAAGGAAGGTAGATTTTCCTGCTCCATTTGCTCCAATCACCCCATAACAGTTACCAGGAGTGAATTTCAAATTTACGTCCTGAAAAAGAGGTTTTTTGCCGAATTGAATAGATAAATTTGATACAGATATCATATTTACTTTATTTTTAAAATATTTTTTTGGATGGCAAAAATAATAGATATTTTGCAGATATTACTTTTTTTTTATACGAATTTGTGTTAAATATATTTTGGGCTCAATATATTAAAATACAAATACTCCACCATCAGAGTCATATTGTTTTGTCTAGCAAATAGATATACAAATAATCCTCAATTTAAATTCCTTACTCAATGGAATATAAATTGAGGATTATTTTATTTAACACTAAATATATTTCTATACTACAGCTTTAATTCAAGTTAAATAAGTAATCCAGAATAGGATTATAAGTTTGGTAATTCTCGAATGGTTTTTGTCGTTCAGTAAAATTAGAATCATAAATCACTTGCTGTATTTTAGATCTAATATTCATCTCATTTAATTTAGGATTAGACTCATATGGATGAATTCGGTTTGATAAGAATATATAAATAAAATCATAGCGAGGATCAACCCACACCATAGTTCCAGTAAAACCAGTATGCCCATAACTAACATCACTAGCACTTAAGCAATGTGACATTAATGACAAATCATCGGTATCTTGAACTATTCTATCAAATCCAAGTCCCCTTCTATTATCAGAATCAGAGAATGCTTGTGATGTAAATTCTTTAAGAGTTTTTGCTTTAATAAATTCTTCTCCTCCATATTTACCATTCTGCATATACATCTGCATGAGTTTTGCCAAATCTATTGCATTCCCAAACAATCCAGCATGACCAGCTATACCTCCCATTATTACACAGCTTGGATCATGAACATATCCCTTCAATAATTCTTTTCTCATAAAATTTTCTTGCTGAGTAGGAACAATTAACTTATCATCATAAAACTCTTTTGGATTATAAGTCAAACTAGGACAATTAAGTCGCTTATAGAAATTATCTTTAATGGCATTATCCAATGATTTAGAATAAAGTTTCTGCATCAATTCTCCCAAAAGAATAAAACCTAAATCACTATATCTGTAATCTTTTTCGCTCCTTCTCTCTGATTCAAATATGTATTTTACAATACTATCAGAATATGAATTATTTACATACAACTTAGAACCAACTCTTCTGCTATGAGTTGAGTCCATCTTGGTTCTGAAAACTCCTTTTTTAAATTTGCAGGTATTATTGACATATAACTTATCGTCTAATTTCGTTGAAAAAGATTTAGTCTTCTTCCAATAATACATCCTACCCTTAAAGGATGAAGAATCAACTATATTATTAACAAATGGAATCCATGATTTCAAACCCGACTGATGAGCAAGCAATTCTTTGACCTGAATATCTTGTTTGTCCGAATCAAAATATTGCGGAAAGTATTCAACAATTGAATCAGATAAAGATAATTCCTTATTCTGAACAGCTTTCATAACCAACGGGGTTGTAACGCAAACCTTTGTAAGTGAAGCTAGATCAAAGATATGATTTGTAGTCAATCTTTCTCCACTTTTATATTTAGTTTTACCAAAAGCTTTATGATAAACCACATCACCTTTTTTTGCAACTAACACAACACATCCAGGAAAAGCTTTTTGAGCAATAGCATCATTGGCGATACTGTCAATTTTTCCCAATACCTGTACATTCATATTTTGTAATTCAGGTCTGGAAAAACCTAATCTAGATTTCGAAGTTCTTATGCCCAAACCTTCGTAAAATTCAGTACTAACATCAATCGGCAATTGACCCGAAGCAGACAAACCACCAAAAATAACATGAGCAGAAGCTTTTTGGGCAAACTGATTATCTTCGTATGAAACCAAACTACCCAAAACATTATCATTGTGTCGGAAATATAACAAGGCATATGGATTTGCAAATAGATCAAATACCACTTTTTTTCTTGCTGAAATTTTATCAAATATTTTTATCGATTGACCTGTAACACCATATCTTCGTGAAAGTCTTAAGTCCGTATTATGCTTGCTTACTATTACAAGATTATAGGGTTTCAATTTAGACAAAAGCTCATCTATTTTAGAATCACTTGCATCTCTTGAAATATTGAAATTAGCAATTTTAGTAAACTTCGACATATACTTTTGCATAACAGTAGTAGTCTTAGTACCAATACAAACCGATGCAATCTTCAATGTATCAAGCCTCTTTAATGGCAAAAAATCAGACTTATTTTTCACTACAGTAATAGCTTTATTATAAAGTTTCTGTTTTAAAATATTAGCCTTTTCAGAATTTATTTTTTTAACATCAGAAGGTTCAATCTCAATTTTGCTATCATACAAACCAAGCCATAGTTTTGTCTTAATAATTTTCTTGCATCTTTCATTTAAGCTCTGCATTGCAGAACTATCTGATTGAACCAAATTTTTAATATTTGAAATTGCCTTCGGAACATCTTGAACAAACAATAAAATATCATTTCCAGCCTCAAAAGCTTTCCTATCGACTATGCCTGGTTTATAATGACCACTAACTCCTCTCATATTTAATGCATCTGTCACAACCAAACCTTTAAAATCCATCCTACCCTTCAAAAGGTCGGTAACAATAGGCTTAGAAAGCGAAGCAGACAATGCACTACTATCAAGTGCAGGAACGCTTAAGTGACCGACCATAACTCCATAAGGAGAATTCTTTCCCATATGCCAATAAGGAAATAACTCAAGAGAGTCGAGTCTTGAAATATTATGTCGCAGCAAAGGAAGAGCATGATGTGAATCTGTATCAGTATCGCCATGTCCTGGAAAATGCTTAGAAACAGCTATTACATTATTTGACTGAATACCCTGAATCATGGCAATCGATTTCCGAGTAACTCTATATCTATTAGAACCAAAAGAACGGTAATTTATAACAGGATTATATTTATTAGAATTAATATCAACAACAGGAGCAAAATTAATATGAATACCTGCAGCCTTACATTCTTCGCCCATTTGCTTGCCTAATCGAAATATTAGAGAATTATCATCCACAGCACCAAGAGTCATTAATAAAGGATACTTCTCCATATCCGAAAGCCTAGACCCTATGCCATTTTCTCCATCTATTCCTATCAACAAAGGAGTTTTTGACTTATTTTGATAATTTTTTGTGAGCTCTATTTGCTTACTACTAGTTCCTTGAAAGAATATAAGTCCACCTATTTTATAATCTTTAATCAGTTTTTCGATTTTAAGTTTTTCCGCATCCGTTTTATTTGAATAAGTAGCCACCATTAAAAGTTGAGATATTTTCTCCTCAACCGATAATTTTTTCATTATGGTATCTATTCTAGAATTATCATAATTATAATAATTAAATAAATCAGACTCACATAATTTGGATTGAGCAAAACACATAAAGGGCAGGTTAAGTAGTAGAATCACTCCTAACAGTAGAGATAATTTAAAGCTAATTCTCATTTTGTAAAAAAAATTTTCAGAATCAAGTTTTTGTAGGCAGATTTTGTAAGTTTTTTGGTAAAACCTGTCAAATATAAAAAACATGATATATAGTTATAATTTTAAGGTAAAACTAAGTTATATATATATTTTTATAGTTAAAAAGTTTTATGCTATTTTTTCAGAAAAAAGGCGAAAACCACTATAAAACGTACAAAAAGTATGATTTCACAATCAAAAAAGTACAATTCCATGCACTAATTAGACCAATGTTAATATAGTATTCAAAAATAAAATAATCAGTTTGAAGAATCCACTCAAAAATGGGAACTTAATCAAAATGAAAATGTGTTATAGTAAATGTTAATATTTTAACGGTTTTAAACATATTTAACACATCATAATCCCCTCTATTAAATCTTAACAGAACACTAAGTTGTCAATATATTTTACAACATGTTTTTTCAATTTTTACAGCATATTTAATGCAATTATTTCTAATCATCTTTACCAAGTAAATCTTAATCATCAATAGCTAATATCATAGTTTCTAAGTATAAAAATACACTTTGAGACAAGTTCGGTTTAAGATTTCTTATAATTTGTTTAATTATTAACAAAATCAAATGTTCGTTTTTTTTCAAGGGGTTTTAAATTTCGGATATCTAAAATGTTAATTTACTGAAACTAGCCCGTTTCAAACAAATTATAGATAAAAGGGCACAAAGATGACTATAAGAAAAAACTTGATAATTATTCAGGTTTTTTCTTCTTTATTTTGAAAACAATAAATTAATATAATTGCTATCTAAAATAATTTCACTTGTCGATAAATTGATATTATTATTTTATTTTAGAATAGTTTACGGTGTATGTTATGAATTTTAGTTTAACGAAAGAACAGGAATTATTTCAACAAATGATTAGGTCATTTGCTGAGAACGAGGTGAAACCTCTTGCTGCTGAAATTGACGAGCAAGAAAGATTTCCAGTTGAAACTGTAGAAAAAATGGCAAAAATTGGAATTATGGGTATTCCAATTCCAAAACAATATGGCGGCGCTGGAGGTGACAATGTAATGTATGCAATGGCTGTAGAAGAGCTTTCTGCTGCTTGTGCTACAACTGGCGTAGTTGTTTCAGCACACACTTCATTATGTGCAGCTCCAATTCTTGAACATGGTACAGAAGATCAAAAACAAAAGTATCTTCCAAAACTAGCTAGTGGCGAATGGGTAGGTGCATTTGGTTTAACAGAACCTAATGCCGGAACTGATGCTGCTGGACAACAAACTACAGCAGTTGAAGATGGTGAAAATTACATCTTAAACGGAAGCAAAATCTTCATTACAAATGCAGAATATGCTCATGTTTATGTAGTTTTTGCAATGACTGACAAGTCAAAAGGAACTCGTGGTATTTCAGCTTTCATAGTTGAAAAAGACACCCCAGGATTCTCAATTGGTAAGAAAGAGAAAAAAATGGGTATTAGAGGTTCCGCAACTTGTGAATTAATTTTTGAAAATTGTATCATCCCTAAAACAAATTTATTAGGAAAAATAAATAAGGGATTCTCTGTTGCAATGAAAACTTTAGATGGTGGACGTATTGGTATTGCTGCCCAAGCAGTAGGTATCGCACAAGGAGCTATCACAGAAACTGTTAAATACGTAAAAGAACGTAAACAATTTGGTAGAGCTATTGCAAACTTCCAAAACACACAGTTCCAACTTGCTGATATGACTACTAAAACAGAAGCATCTAGAATGTTAGTTCGAAAAGCAGCAAACAAAAAAGATCTTAAAGTTCCTTACTCTGTAGATGCAGCAATGTGTAAATTATACGCTGCTGAAACAGCAATGGAAGTGACAGGAAAAGCTGTTCAACTACATGGAGGTTACGGATATACACGTGAGTATCCTGTAGAAAGAATGATGAGAGATGCTAAGATTACTGAAATTTACGAAGGAACTTCGGAAGTTCAAAGAATGGTAATCGCTGCAGATTTATTAAAATAATACTCCCTTAAGAAGGAATATTATTCTTAATATATAATTTCAATATAAATCAGAGAAATCTGGAAATTTAAAATTCACAAAGATGAAAATAGTAGTATGTATTAAGCAAGTGCCTGATACAACCGAAATAAAGATAGATCCAAAAACAGGTACACTTATCCGTGACGGAGTTCCTAGTATTATGAACCCAGACGATAAGAGTGGTCTTGAAATGGCATTACAGCTTAAAGATAAATTCAATGCAGAAGTAACAGTTATCACTATGGGTCCTCCACAGGCTGATCTTATCCTTAGAGAAGCTTTTGCTATGGGAGCTGATAGAGCAATCTTGTTAACTGACAGAAAATTTGCAGGAGCAGATACATTAGCAACTTCACACGCATTAGCTGGAGCATTAAAACAAATCGATTTCGATTTATTAATCACTGGTAGACAAGCAATTGATGGCGATACTGCTCAGGTAGGTCCTCAAATCGCTGAACACCTTGATTTACCACAAGTTTCATATCTTGAAGATTTAAAATTTGATGGAAACAACACCTTCACTATGAGAAGACATACTGAAGAAGGTTATCAAATTCTAGAAGTAGAAGGACCTTGTGTTGTAACAGTTTTATCTTCTGCAAACACTGCTCGTTATATGAATGTTGCAGGTATAGTTGAAGCTTATAAGAAAGAAGTAGAAATTTGGGGATTTGACAATATCGATGTAGAAGAACCAAAATTGGGTCTTAAGGGATCTCCAACAAGAGTACATAAAGCTTTTGCTCGCGGATTAAAACCAGCTGGTGAATTATACGAAGTAGAAACAGACGAAGCAGTTGGATTGATTATTAAGAAATTACAAGAAAAATTCATTTTGAAATAACCTAGGCTATGAATATCGAAGAATATAAAGGAATATACGTTTTTGTAGAACAAAGAAATGGGGTTATTCAAAACGTAGGACTAGAATTATTAGGTCAGGCTAGAAGATTAGCTGATCAAGTAAATGAAAAAGTACACGCAATATTATTAGGTCACGAAATTAAAAATCTAGCTAATGATTTAATCGCATTCGGTGCTGATGAAGTTATCGTTGCTGACAATGCGGAGCTTAAGGACTACTTAACAGAACCTTACACTCAAGCTATTGTACAAATCATTAACGAAAGAAAACCAGATGCTCTATTAATTGGAGCAACTACTATTGGTAGAGATCTAGGACCTAGAGTATCGGCTAGAGTAGAAACTGGTTTAACTGCTGACTGTACAAAAATAGAAATTGGCGAAAAAGGAGAACTTCTAATGACTCGTCCTGCTTTTGGAGGTAACTTAATGGCGACTATTATTTGTCCAAACCACCGTCCTCAAATGGGTACTGTTCGTCCAGGAGTATTATTCGCAATGGATAAAGACGAATCTAGAACTGGTGAAATAACAGATTTAGAAATCAATTTCAACAAATCTAAATTCAAAGTTAAATTAATTGAAAACGTATCAGAAGATACTGATTTGATTGACATCACTCAAGCTAAAATATTAGTTTCAGGTGGTAGAGGATTAGGAAACAACTTTGATGATCTTGTAAAATTAGCTGATGTACTAGATGCTGAGGTTTCGGCTTCAAGAGCAATGGTAGATGCTGGTCATGTAGGTCATGAACGTCAAGTTGGTCAAACTGGTAAAACAGTACGTCCTGATTTATATTTTGCATTTGGTATTTCTGGAGCAATCCAACACGTTGCTGGTATGGAAGATTCAGAATTAATCGTAGCTGTTAATAAAGATAAAGATGCTCCTATCTTCCAAGTAGCAGATCTTGGAATCGTTGGTGATGCAAAACTTATCATCAAGAAACTAACAGAAAGATTGAATAAATAATTTTATCAAAATATACTGCTAGACAGAAATAAAAAAGCGAAGAAATTAATCTTCGCTTTTTTTTTATTGTATTCAAAATAGATTTCCACCTAAAAAACTCTTTAGATTCTTGCTTCTAAAATTAGACTTCATTTTTCGAATAGCTTTTTCTTTAATTTGCCTAACACGCTCTCTGGTAAGACTAAACTCCTTACCTATTTCCTCCAACGAGTGAGGAGTATTGCCAGCCAAGCCAAAATAAAAACGTATAATCGAAGCCTCCCTCTTTGATAATGTCATTAAAGCACGTTCGATTTCTTTTCGCAGCGAATCAATCATCAAAGGCTTATCAGGACTTATTTCATCATTTGATAACAGAACATCATACATATTATTTTCCTCATCAGGATTCAATGGAGCATCCATAGAAACATGTCGTCCAGATGCTTTTAAAGCATCCTTTACATCTTTAGGACTAATTTCTAATACATTTGCTATCTCCTCTGTTGAAGGCTCACGCTGATGCTCTTGCTCTAACTGAGCAAAAGTTTTATTTATTTTTGTGATAGAACCAATTTTATTTAATGGCAATCTAACAATCCTAGCTTGCTCTGCCAAAGCCTGCAGAATAGACTGTCTTATCCACCATACAGCATAGGAAATAAACTTAAAACCACGTGTTTCATCAAATCTCTGCGCTGCTTTAATAAGCCCCAGATTCCCTTCATTTATCAAATCAGAAAGGCTCAATCCTTGGTTTTGATACTGCTTTGACACAGATACCACAAAACGCAGATTCGATTTAATCAATCTATCCAAGGCTCTTCTATCTCCAGACTTAATACGCCTTGCTAATAATACTTCTTCCTCGGCAGAAATAAGTTCTACCTTCCCAATTTCATGCAAATACTTATCAAGAGACATTGTTTCTCGATTAGTCACCTGCTTAGTAATTTTTAACTGTCTCATAGTGGTTATTAATAATAGCAATAAAGAAAGTACAATAATTATAATCTTAGTTTACGGACTCTTCTAAAAATAAAATTCTGAATTGAAAATCGAATATAATAAAATAACCCACCAATATGTAGAATACAGATTTATAGTATTTTAAACAATTTACATACTACATTATAAACTAGTAGTTCAAAACAAAAAAATAGAATCTTATATCTAAGATTTTTTTCAACTAGGTCAATATATTGTTTTAAATATATACAGTTATATTAAATTCATTATATTAACTTAATTTTAATACTATACAATGCTTTAATTTTGAGCTCACGAATATAAAGCATCATATTAATATAAACTAATTTATGATTATGATATTTGTTAAACAAAACACTACAGCTAAACGAATATATTTAGTATAATATTATAGTTCAACATTAAATGATTAATAAAAAATCATAATAAGTTGTCACATAACTCTTGGTATACGTTTTTAAAATATAAAAGGTTATGATTTTGTTTATGTTTTTTTAAAAAATCATTCGATTTATCATATTAAAACTAATTGAATAGGTATACGGCGAAAAGATTAAATAGGTTACATTAGATTCAAAATTTTAATACTTTTAACAGTTGCATTATTCAATATATCTTATTTTTTTTGCAATACATTTTTCACATAAGAACTAATAAGCCATCTTTCGTGGCTATTAACTTGCACATTATGGGCAGCCATTATTCCATAACCTACGCTTATGACATGATAAATATCCGCATCAGATACGGTTTTCATTTTCTCGGATATCAAACTTTTTGGAGGATAATTATATAAACCTCGTAAAAATAAATCTCCTTTTCCATCTCCTTTTTCTCCATGACAATATATACAGTATGATTTGTATAAACTTTCACCCAAAAACAAATTTGCCTGAGTATTTTCAATAGGATTCTTTGTCATACCTGCAAAGACAAGTCGACTAGAGTCAGTCTTTTCAATCTCATAAAAATCATAATCTCGAGCTATTGTATTTTCAGCTGCCTGTCTCATACCTACACTATCCTCGAAAAAATTATTTTGTGAATATGTTTCATAGGATCTTGATTCTTTCATATCTGGAAAATATGTGTATGATCTAGAATTTCTATTATAGTCACAAGAAGATAGAAAATAGGACACAAGAATAAAACACATACAAGTATATATATATCTGCGTCTTAGTATCATATTATTAAATTTAATAATTATTTTGTATGATTCAAATATTTTTTTAAATATTTTTATCTTTTATTTAATTATTTACAATTCAAATCATTACTGACGAAAGATTAAAACAGCTTTAGTTTCAGTAGAAACTAGTCGCACACTTACGAATTAAAACACTTTAAAACAAAGGATATCTAAGGAAACTTTATCGTATCACACCACCATACTCCTCTAATGTAAATTTGCACTCTCCTGAAAATAAGGATGATTTCGACAGATAATATTTTTCTTAGCTAAAGAGTAAATAGAAATGATAATAAAAAGTAAACAAAAACTAAGAGCTAATCCTATATCGCTTAAGCCAAAATCAGGATACTCTGAAAGCACACCAGGCGTTACCATTAGATACACATTCATCCATTGTCCAATAATAACAACAATAGATACAACTGCAAGCCAATTAAGATTTCGTTTTGAATCCCGAGTCATCAATGCTAATAATGGAAAAAGAAAACATAAAACTGGGACCGTAAAGAATAAAATAGGATAGTCATAAAGTCGTTCGGTGTAATATATTGTTTCCTCTGGAATATGACCATACCAAATTAACATATACTGAAAATACCACAAATACATCCAAAAGATGCTGAATCCAAAAACATATTTTCCTAAATCATGTAAATGTGCCTTTGTCACTAGTTTAAAATCATGTTGCTTAATCAGATAATAAAGAAAAAGGATAATACATGATATACCACTTACAAGTATTCCTATAAAGACATACCACGAAAAAAGTGTACTAAACCAATGTGCATCTATCGACATAATCCAATCCCATGAGAAGACAGCTTGCGTAATTGCAAAACTAACTAAAAAAAGAGCTGAGTATAATTTTGTCTTATTAAAGTGACTTAGATTATAAACCTCATCCATTTTGTAATTATAACTTTTTAAAAGATAAGATAAAATCAACCATATTGCCAAACAAACTACAGTTCGAATAGTGAAAAATGGCACATTCAAATAAGCCGTTTTTTTTAGTAATATATAATCATTGTATGCAATATTAGTCCATTCGAAAATTGAATCAAGACCAAAAAGCATCAATAGAAAAAACACTGCTGATACAGGTAAAAAAGATGAAATTGCCATAGGTATTCTCATAATTATTACATGCCATCCTGACCATGCAATATTATGCAATGCTAAAAACAATATTCCTGACAAAGCAAGAAATAAAAAGAATATGTTATTTGTCAACAGACTACACCATATATGTTGATATGATGGTCTTTCAATAATTATTCCTAAAAAGAATATAAAGATTGATGCAAATAATGCAATCAGCAAGATCAATTTTAGCTTCGAACTTAGTATTATTTTATCTTCCATCAGTCCATAGTTTTATTTTCAACTAAAGCCTTATCGTATCTTAGGATCAATTTTTCGAAATCCATACCTGCATCCTTAATATCAATAGCAGACAAGACAATAGTAAAAAGATTATCTGTATTTTCCATTTTATAAATTCTGGTTCTTGCTCCAGGTCCTATATTTGAACTAATAAAAAAAACAAGCACCATAGATATTGCTGCAAACAAAATAGTAATTTCAAAACTTATTGGTATAAATGAAGGAATAGACAAATGTGGCTTCCCTCCTATTATTAAGGGGTAATCAAGTACAAAAGCCCATGCCTGAAATACGAATGACAGAACAGCTCCAATCGCCCCACCTATAAATGCAACTACTGGTATTCTAGATCTTTTTAAACCTAAAAGTTCGTCAAGACCATGAATAGGAAAAGGGCTAATTAGATCTGTAATTTTAATATTTTGATTTTGCAAATCTAAAACTGCGTCTTGCAACTGTTCCTCATCCTCAAAAGAAATCATAATCATCTTATCCATAATCAACTAAATTTCATAATTATAATTTTTTCATATTATCTGAAGAGCTTTTTAAAATACTCTTAACCTCTGCAACTGCAATTACTGGAAATGTTCGTATAAAAATCAGATAGCAAGTGAAAAATAAACCAAGACTACCTATAAAGATTCCAACTTCAACCAATGTTGCTGTATACATACTCCAACTCGATGGAATATAATCTCTATGCAGAGAAGTAACGATTATAACAAATCGTTCAAACCACATCCCTATATTTATAAGTATTGATATAATAAAAGTTAGTTTTAAATTTCTTCTATATCTCTTAACCCAAAATATTTGTGGACTTATTAAATTACAAAACATCATAATGGCATAAGCCCACCAGTATGGTCCTGTAGCTCTATTAAGAAAAGCATATTGTTCATACTCTACGCCAGAATACCATGCTATAAACAATTCTGTCAAATAGGCAATGCCAACTATAGAACCTGTTGCAATCAGTATTTTATTCATACTTTCGACATGACCAACTGTTATATAATTCTCAAGATTCAAGACTTTTCGGGTTATTATTAGCAGTGTCAACACCATAGCAAAACCAGAAAAAATAGCTCCTGCCACAAAATAAGGTGGAAATATAGTTGTATGCCAGCCAGGAATAATCGAAGTTGCAAAATCTGCACTCACAATACTATGAACCGACAATACTAGAGGTGCTGCCAAACCAGCCAAAATCAAACTAATACTTTCATGTCTTTGCCAATTTTTTGCGCTACCAATCCAACCAAAACTCAAAGCTTTATATATTTTTGATTTAAAGCCAAATCTAAACTTATCTCTAATGCTAGCTATATCAGGAATCAAACCTATATACCAAAACAATAACGAAACAGTAAAATATGTGCTAATGGCAAATACATCCCACAAAAGAGGGGAATTAAAATTTACCCATAAGCCTCTAGTATTTGGATAAGGAAAAATAAAAAACGCTAAAGCCAATCTACCCATATGTATTAAAGGGAAAATTCCGGCACACATCACTGCAAATATTGTCATTGCCTCGGCTGCTCTATTAATACTAGTTCTCCATTTCTGTCGAAACAAAAGTAATATTGCAGATATGAAAGTTCCTGCATGTCCTATTCCAACCCACCAGACAAAGTTTGTTATTCCCCAACCCCAACCAATAGTTTTATTTACACCCCATAAACCTATTCCTTTCCATACGGTCAGAACCATACAAAAAACACCAATACATAAACTTCCTATTGATATTAAAAGCCCTATAAACCATAATTTACCTGGCTTTGTTTTTATGGGAGCCGCAATATCATCAGTTATTTGCTTATATGTTTTTTTCCCTGTTATTAATGCCTCTCGTATATTTGAAGTATACATACTTATTTATTTTTTGTTTCTTAGTTTTGCTAAATAGTTAACTGAAGCTTGAGTCCTTATTTCCTTTAAAAGTAAATAGGATCGCTTACTATCTTTTAGTTTTACAAATTCTGTATCTTTGGCATTTAAGTCACCAAAAATGATAGCATTGGATGGACAAGCTTGCTGACATGCTGTTTGAATATCATTTTCATTCAATTTCCTATTTTCCAATTTAGCCTTTAATTTTCCCTCTTGAATACGTTGAATACACATTGAGCATTTTTCAATAACTCCTTTCGACCTGACCGTCACATCTGGATTAAGACACATTCGTCTCAAATCTGTAGTCATATTCAGATCATCATGTAAATTATAAGCTAGCGAATCGGCTCCTGTGTAATCAAACCAATTGAATCGACGAACCTTATATGGACAATTATTATTACAATACCTTGTTCCAATACATCTGTTGTATGCCATTTGATTCAGCCCTTCCTTACTATGATTAGTAGCAGCTACAGGACATACATTTTCACATGGAGCATTATTGCAATGCTGACACATCAGTGGCTGAAACACCATTCCTTCTTTTGTGTAATATCTATCGATTCGCAACCATGACATTTCATGTGATCTAGCAACTTCGGTTCTACCAACGACCGGAATATTGTTTTCCACCTGACAAGCTACACTGCATGCACCACAACCTATACATTTATTTAAATCTACAACCAAACCCCAATTATGTTTTTCATAATCGTGATCTTTGTATATCTTAGATTCCTCCATTTCCACTTCGTGATGATATAGATGAATATCATCTTTTAAATAATCTGTATATTTTATTGTCTTGGAAGGTTCTCTACCTATATCAGTATTTTGAATTTGGGTTTGAGCAAATTTATATTTCTTTCCAGTTGGTATTATTTCAATCTCACCACAAGTAAAATCAATATGCCCATCGGTATTAATAAAACTAGAGGCGGACTGACCACATTTTTTATCAGCTATACCTGCAACAGATTTCCCATATCCAAATGCAATAGCAAAGCTATCGTTTGCCGTATGTTGACAGACATATATTGGAACCTCAACATAATAGTTATCCGACTTTTTCTTCAATTTTACTACATCACCAGTATTCAATGATTTTCTATTAGCATAATGTGATGAACATATTAAAAAATTATCCCAACTTATTTTGGATATAGGATCTGGAAGCTCTTGCAACCAGGCATTATTCGAGAGTTTTGCATTGTATATCTTATAGTCAAAATATACTTGCAATTCCAAATTGCTATTAAATTTATAATTAATAATAGGGTCAATATAATCTAGAATATTTATTTTATTTAACTTTACAGGATTCGTATATTCATCCAAAACATAATCAATAAAACCTTTCTGAAGTAGCTTCTTCCAAAATTCAAAGAAACTTGAATATCCTTTTATTTCAGGATATATGATATTTTTCCATCTATTTTTTAAATAAGTATAATACGAATCAGTTTGTCCCATCCATTTCAAAAGACTATCCTCAAACTGCCTAGTATTTCTGAGAGCTTTAATACATGGTTGCATTATAGATATGTTTCCTGAAATTGCAGATACATCACCCCATGATTCTAAGTAATGATTAATCGGAGCAGTATAATTACATAATTCAGAACTCTCATTAGGTTTTTCATGCATAGATATCCTCAAAGGAATATTCTTAAACCTAGCAATAGTTTCATTAGAAGCATCAGTATCATATATTGGATTTATATCATACATAATGATAGCATCAAAATTCTTAGTTCGAATCAACTCTTTTAATTGAGAAAAGTTTTTATCATCAGAAAAGTTGAGATTTTGAGATTTAGAGAAATCTATAGTATTGCCAATATTTTTTAATTCATAATTTATTATATTACACAATAGCTGACAGTTCAAATCATTATGTCCACAAACGACAATTGATTTTGTCTTATTCATGAATAATTGGCTAGCTATTTTTAATATATATTTAGGAGTTTTACGAATAAAGAATTTATTCTTTCCTTTTAGGCTTAATATCTCATTATATAACTGCAATAACAATAGCTTTATGTGAGATGGTTTTGCTTTATATCTATAGTCTGCGCTAGCTCCTGTTAAACTTAATCGTGACTCTATTTGATAATGAGTAGGGTATGAATATAAACCTATATTTTTTGTCTTATTTTCTTCATATAATTTAGCAGCACGTACAGGACTTCCCCAGTTTCCAAGAAAATCTGCATCAAAACTGACAATATACTCAGCCTTAGAGAAATCATATTCAGGAATATATGGTTTAGAAAAACATAGCTCATTTGCCTCTATCATTGCAGAATGTGAATTGATATTATATTGATACCATTCGGCTCCAAATTGATTTTTAAACTCTTGGATAAGGCTTTTGGTAGATGGGCTTGAAATTGGAGGAGTTACTAACAGTATATTTCCATTATTTGACTTTATTCTCTTAAGTTTTTGAATTATTTCGCTATCAAGCTCATCCCATGTAAGTTCTTTAAAACTATTTGCAGGTTTTTTAAATCTACTATTATCATACAAATCTAGAACAGAAGCCTGCATTCTAGCATTTGTACCCTGACAGTAATTTGATAAATCATTTACTTCTATCTTTATTGGTCTGCCTTCCCTAGTTTTTACAAGCACAGGGGCATATTCGTTCCCATTTATATACGAACTTGCAAAATAATTAGCTTTACCAATATTGATATGTTCAGGTTGAATAATATATGGAATAGCTTTTTTAACATGATTTTCACAACTTGAAAGCACTGTTCCAATAGCAAAACTATAACCAAACAATTTCAAAAAATCTCGTCGATTAGATTTTAAATCCTTATCCGATTTAATATTTTCGAAAAGCTTAACTAATGCATTATTTGATTTACTATTATTACTTTGACTCATCTCTACAAATAGCTTTATGATGTATTATTTTTTTCTGGTTTCTCACTAATAATGGCATTTGGAACAATCTCGCCCCCCTTGATCAGCCACAGATTTATTATTGCTGTTAATATCAAATTCCTTATAATATCCATTGTGTACATTAACATTTCTCTCCTTATGACAATCAATACACCAACCCATAGATAAAGGACTAATCTGCTTTTGTATATGTTGATTCTGAACGTCACCATGGCATTCGGTACAATCCAATCCTGCAATATTAACATGTTGTGAATGATTAAAATACACATGGTCTGGTAAGGAGTGAATTCTATTCCACTTTGTATGTTTATGTTCAGTGATATATTTATGAATCTTGTCAATTTCAAACTTACCGCTCATACCACCCTCTCGTACAACCGTATGGCAGTTTAGACAAAGATTTGTATGAGGAATAGTAGCTGATTTAGAATCATCAACACTGTGGTGGCAATATTGACAATCTAATTTATTTTGCTGAACATGTATTTTATGGGAGAATTTAATAGGCTGGTCTGGAGCATAATACTGAGACAAACCCATGTTTGATGCTTGTAAATAAATAGTGTGAGATAAATATGCTGATGCAGCAATTATACTTACAGACATTAAGGACCTAAGAATAATATTCTGTTTCTTTACTATTACAAAAACAGAAACAAAAATCAAAATAAGAGAAAATAGTAATTTAATTAATGTAAAATAAGATTTGCGAGTATTAACATTCGACTTATCAACAGAAAGAATATATGATTTAATATATTTGATTTCATTTTCATCCAAACTAATATCAGAATGTAATTTTATAAAAAGCTCTCCACTAGGATTACTAAATTTGCTAGCCAAATCATAGTCTGAATCAGATTTTATTTTGTTTTGCAGTTCAAAAATGGATGGTGCCCAATTTATATTCACTGTTGGCTTTATATTGTGACATTCTATACAAGCATTATAGCTTTTGCCCTCAACTGTAAAACCTTTAAAAATACGTTCTCCTTTTCTCTGATCATTAAGAAAATCATTCTCTTTTGAAGCAGAACAGATATTACTGAAAAATATAAATATTAAAAAAACAATCCCGTAGAATAAACTTTTATAACTCCTCATTACTTAATATTATTTTAAAGCAGTGTATATAATTTTATGGAATAATTATCTCCGACTCTATTGAAGAATTATAAGTCTTCGATAGAAAAATAATTAACTATAATCTGAGGTGTTATAGAATGATATTATCTGTATAATTAGACTTCAAAAATCTAACTCAAGACAATAATTTATCTTTAATATAAATTTAAAAATGAGGTGGTATATCAAATATACTATTTTTTTTTATTTAATAAAATAATACTTATCGAATTTTAGAATAAATAAAACAATGATAAAACAAAAGCTCATACAATAAGTTAAGACACTTATTATACGAGCTTTTGTTTATTTTTATTTAACATTTTGTTATCTCATATCAATAACTTCAACGTCAGGATAGGCATTCACATTAAACAAGAATCTTTCATCTGGATATATGTGATTTGGAACAAATTTAGTTAATCGAATAGTAATAATATTACCATCATCACCAAAATAAACAAGTTTTTTAATCGTTTTTGTTCTCATATCCACCCTGATTTTGATCTTACTAAAATCTACGTCATTATCTTCGGTTGGAATAAGTTCAATAACATCTATCAAACCATCCTTTTTTATATACTTTGATTTAAAACCTTTTTCATAGATTGAGAATATAGTTGCTGGATTCATCATAGCATCTTCGCCATCTTCATCGTCAGGAATACTAATATTAACCTCCTCTGTTTCCTTCATGTAGGTGTAAAGATTAGTACCATCAAAATAAGTTTCAGCACCCATAAACTCGAGTGAATACTTATTACCCTTAATTATTATTTTTCCATTAGAACTTTCTTTGATATCCTCCTCCTTGTTATCTAAGGTAAATACAAAATTTGCAGTAATTGAACTATGTTTTTTATTATGTATAGACAATTTATTTAATATCGATTTCGATTTATCGACCTGCTGCGCATTAGTATTTATGCCAAGAAATAAAAGTATAGCTATTAATAAATTCAATTTCATGTTTGTAGGTTTTATGTTATGTATTTTATTCAAAAGTTTATTTGTTTTCAATAATTGTGCCAGACAAATTAATTAATCTAGCAATCAAGATGGATTATATCCAGAATCACGAAGAATTTTTTCGTAGTCATTCTCCTTCAAAAAATCAATTAATTCAATATTCGGATTTTGCTCAAAATAAGCCTGAACTATCTTTAAGCCTATCCACTCTCCTATTCTGGCAGGTGATTCACGTGGTAATCCCCGTGTAAAAGGACCAGGACTAAGGTATCTTGAAATAATGTATCCTTCGGTAGTAAAAAGCTCTTTATTTTCGATAATATAACCCCATATTTGAGCTTCATTATCTTCACACCATTTATGCTGAGTGTCTGAAAACTTAAGTAAGTCTGATTCCAATTTGCTAGGAAAAACCATTGACATCAGGTATCGAATTTTCCCTTTATAAATAAAATTACTAACAAGATTTTCAGACTTAGGATTAAAATCATTTTCCCCAACAAGATATGATTCCATAATATCAGCTGCTATATTTTCTTTTGTCATATATTTTCTTGCATACAAGGGAGTTGCTAACCTTGAATAAAAAATATGATTACTGCCAAGATACTTATCCAAAGACAAACCCAAATACTTGTCAGACAATACAACATTCTGATTGAATCCGGAAATTTGAGTAAAGAACTGAGGTAAATTAGTAATTTTAGGAATATAATACTTCAGATATTTAAATGAAAGAGTCAACTCATCCTGCAATTGATTCAAACTAGGAAAACTGTCCGCAACTGATTGATAAACCTCATTCATTGTTGTATCACTCACAAATTTGTTATATAAATATGGAAAATTTGGATTATTAATATCTCCAAGCATGATTACCTTATTACTATATAATTGCATCAAATTTGGGTATCTCCTACAAAGTGCATCTAATTTTAGAGAATCATTTGCAGAAAATACCATTGAATCTAATCTTATAAATTTAATATCTAAATCAATATTAGAGACATCAGGAATTTTTTTTCTAGATAAATTGCAAGAGCAAATCGACAGTGTTAATAATGAAATTAAAATTGTTCTATTAAGTTTCATATGTTCAATTTTTTATAATACAACAAAAATAAAAATAGTATGCATTATAATAATATATGTTTAGTTTTTTTTCAATTATTATTCTAATTTATGAAAATTTAGGCAAAAAAAAAGAGTCCTGTAAAACAGAACTCCTAATACGTTTTAAATAACGTAAATATCTTAAGCATTAAGATAAGGTATATGCTAAATTAAGCTTTGTGTCTACGTTCGCTAGATACGCTTAATTTTTTTCTACCTTTAGCACGTCTTCTTGATAATACAGCTCTACCGCTTACTGAAGACATTCTCTCTCTGAAACCATGCTTGTTTCTTCTCTTTCTATTTGATGGTTGAAATGTTCTTTTCATCTCTATTGATTTATCTTATTAGAATAATTTATTTTCCATTATTTGGAGTGCAAATATAAACATTAGCATCCAATTAACAAATAATTGAACGCATATTATTTTATTTTTTTATTGACTGTAAACTAAACTAGTATATCAAAAAATACATAATATTTTACTTACGCTACAAATATAATATTTTAGATTATCTTAATCTTATTAAATTCTATTTTTTGCATATAAAGTTTTTAAAACTTACAATAAATCTAATGCATAAAAATAGGGCTTGCAACGCAAGCCCTTCCCAACATAAAGTTAAACACTACAACCTTAGCCTATAAAAACTAAAATCTTAGTTAGTCTGTGTAATAACAATTCCTAATTTATAACAACATAATAAATATACAAATGTGTATCTTTTATTCCCTTATTAAATCGATTGCAATATACTAAAGTTTTAGTAATACAACTAGCTTTATAGTTAAAATATTTAAATTTTTTTAATGTTTTTTTATTGTATTGCAAATCGTATTGGCACAGTGAAACTTACCGCTACATTTTTACCATTCTGCCTACCTGGAATCCAGTTAGGCATGGCATTGATTACCCTTAAAGCCTCCTTATCCAAGTCCACGTTTACCCCCTTCAATACTCTTGCATTACTAATTTCTCCAATCTCGTTTACAAAAAAGCGAATATATACTACTCCTTGATAGCCTTGTTCCGCTGCAAAACCAGGATATTTAAGATTATCTTTAATATAAGATCTAAGCCCTTGCAAACCTCCACTAAATCGAGGAAGCTCGCTTAAGAATTTATTTTTCATAAGATTTCTATGAGCATAATTTTCTACTCCATTCAAAGGGCTATCTTCTTTTACCTTTTTATATATAGGCTGAGAATCATTTGCAGGTTTTATAGCACCTGACTTGGCAACAAAAACTAGAGGAACAGTATAAGAAACCCTAACAGGGATACCATTTATCTTTCCAGGAGTCCATTTAGGCATTGACTTAACAACCCTGATAGCCTCTTTGTTCATTTTATAATTACTCCCCTTAACGACAATTGGGTTAATAACCTTTCCATTTTCACTAACTGTAAAGTCAACAACAACACGAGTATTTTTATTACAATCTATTTTATCATAATTGATATTCGAAGCCAAAAAATGATTCATAGCATTCACTCCTCCGACGTACTCAGGCATTTCATCAGCAATTGAATAAGCTGCCTTTATACTCATACTTGTTTTATGTTCCAGACTTGCAATTCCCTTTGCAGATTGACCTGAAAAGCCAACTTCATTTGGATATTCGTAATTTTCGAGAAAATTCAGTTTATTTATATTTGCCTTAAACCAACTAGGAATAACATTCGCACTATCATGTTTATGCTCAACAGTAAAAGCAAATGCAGATAATAAAAAGACAGAAATAGGAAGAACCATTATCAATTTTACTAATGCTAACTTTGGAGTTTTCAATCTTCCAAGCATTAAAAGTCTTTTCTTTATAGAAGACTTTCCAAAACCACTTACTAAATCAATTAGCTGCATACCTGCAACTCTATTTAGTATATGTATTTTATAATGATTTGGATTATCTATCTTTTTAACAACATAATTATCCGCTAAATACTCATGTATCTCACTCAATGAGAATTTATAGAACCAAACAAATGGGTTCAACCATGTTATTGCAATTAGTAATTCGGATACAATTATATCAAGGGAGTGTAATTGTTTGATATGTCCGCACTCATGTGTTATTATTTCCCAACTTCCATCGCTTTCGAGATCAATTTCAGAAATAAATATTTTATTAAAAAAAGCAAAAGTTGGCATATCTCCATCAAGAACATATAGAGTAACTCCATACTTCTTTGTCTTTCTGCATTTTTTACTCAACACATATATACTATACAAATTGCGAAAAAATCTTGAAACTAATACAAACACCACCAATAGATATACTATCAAAAAATAATGATACCAATGTAGATTTTGATTAATATTTGCCTTAACCTCCACCTCATCAAGCAGGCTAGTATTTACATAGGAATTAGCAGTAAACAATAAATCACCAACTTGATCAATTATTCCATTTACTTCAGTTCCGATATACACATAATGAATATCGATAGATGGAATAACAAATGAAAACACGAGACTAAACAATAAATAAAATCGATTAAGATTAAAAAAGGTATCCTTTTTCAGAAAAAACCAGTATAACATGTAGAAAAAAATCATACATATACTAGTCTGAGTTAAATATATGAGAATACCTATCTCGGTCATAATCAATTAAATTGTTTAATATTCTTATTTTTTTTGTTTTTGAATTTGCTCTTCCACAAGTTGTTTAAGTTCTTCTAACTCATTTAAACTAACCTGTTCGTCTTTTGCGAAAAATGAAACCATATCTCTGTAAGAATTAGAGAAATAATTACGAACAAATCCTTTCATAAATTTCTTAGTATAATCTTTTTTATCAATCAATGGATAATACTGATGACTTTTTCCAAAAGCTAAATGCCCAACAAAATTCTTTCTTTCAAGAATCCTAACAATTGTTGATACCGTGTTATATGCTGGTTTAGGAGCTGGTAACTTATCAATAATATCTTTTACGAAAGCCTTTCCAAGACTCCATAAAATTTGCATTATTTGTTCTTCTGCTTTAGTAAGTTCTTTCATTATGTTTTGTTTTTATTCTTTAAAACACAAAAGTGTTAATAACTGCTATTATCTCCCAAAGTTACCAATACTAATAACCAATAACAACAGCAATACAATATAATTAAACAAAGCAACTATATATCAAAAACTTAAAACTGAGTTAAATATTAATATTAAATGAGTCTGAATCTAAATAAAAAGGAAACTTAGACTTAAAATCATCCATTTTTTGTTTATCCAACTGATAATAAACAACGTCCTCCATGTTATCTTCAGCTAAGGCAATTTGCTCTCCTTTGAAATCAACCAACTGAGTACCACCATCATATTTCAAACCATCCGAATCTTCACCAAGTCTATTTACGGCTAGCACATAGACTTGATTTTCGATTGCTCTAGCTCTAAGTAAGCAATCCCATATAGACCTGCGCGACTTAGGCCAATTAGCCAAACAAATTAAAGCATGATGAGTCCCGTCATTTCTTAACCAAACAGGAAATCTCAAATCGTAACAGATACTCAAATTAATCTTCCATCCTTTTATGTCAATGCAACTATTAGAATCCCCTGAGCAAAAATGATCCTTTTCTTTCATAAAAAGATGTCTTTTCTCATAATCTGAAATACTTACACCATTATCAAAAGCTATAATCTTGTTTTTATAATTTTGTTTATCATCCTTAAAAACAACACTTCCAACTATACATAATTGTTTTTCAATTGACCATTTTTTCACCCAGTCAATACTGTCATTAAATCTTGAAGAAATTTCAGATTTTTTATCCATTAAAAATCCAGATGTAAACATCTCTGGCAACACTACCAAATCGGTATCATTTTCAATAGAGCTTAGTATAGAATCCAATTTTTCTAAATTTGCATCCACATTATTTGAAATGATATCGAACTGAACAAGAGCTATATTTAATAATTTATCAGACATTAAAAAGATTTATAGATTTAAAATTCAGGCGGCATTAACATAAATAAAATACCGAATAAAGCCATAAAAGACTTCAACAAACATAATAAAAAAAAGCTGTCAATTTAAAAATTGACAGCTTTTTTTATATCTAGAATAAACAATATTCTTATTTTCCTGTTGAATCAGCTTTTGGAGTAGCCTCTGTTTTTTCTGCTTCTTTTTGATCTGAGAAATTTGGAACCTCAGGAGTAGCTTCATAACTATTTAACTCCTCTTGTAACTGAGATTTAACAACTGCTTCTCCTCTATCAATACTCATCGCTGCTGCTAGACATAAAACTAATAAACTAACAGCTAAAGTCCATGTAGCTTTCTCAAGAAAATCGGTAGTTTTTTTAACACCCATAATCTGGTTACTTGCAGAAAAGTTTGATGCTAAACCACCACCTTTTGAATTCTGAACTAAAACTATCAAAATTAACAAAATACAAA
Source organism: Marinifilaceae bacterium (assembly GCA_025210485.1). Classification (GTDB taxonomy): domain Bacteria; phylum Bacteroidota; class Bacteroidia; order Bacteroidales; family Marinifilaceae; genus JAOARN01. The sequence goes on from JAOARN010000151.1 coordinate 59,529, forward strand.
CGATAAAAATCAATATGGAAATAAATGTATACATAATAATTATTTTAGATTTTCAATTTTTTCTATGAGACTCGCAAAGTAAGCTTTTTTTTCTGGATTTTTCAACATTAATTTCTCATAAACCGCAATTGCTTTTACAAATAATTTTTGGTTTAAGTAAATTTCTGCTAAAGTTTCACTGAAAAAAGACTCGGAATTATTAGTCTTTGCAAGGTTTATATTAAGATTTACTTTCTCCTGACTAGCATCAGATGTTTTTAATCTAGGATCTGATTTTATAAATTGATCTATCAAATTAGACTGTCCTGACTGGTCTTTTTGAGATTCTATTTCGGAAACTCGATTTTCCACCTGATCATCTTCTGGCTTTTCATTAACCAAATTTAATAAATCATAATCGGATTTCAATTTAATAATCTGATCGTTTGAATATTTCTCATATTCAAACAATTCATCTCCTCCAATTTCTTCTTCTAGAATCTCTTCTACACTAAACATATCTTCTTTATTCTCTTCTTTATTATCTGCTGTAGGTGACGAACCCTCTACATTAGCTTGATTTAATGAGTCGTCTCTTTTCGAATCCATATCTTGAGATAAGTTATCATTCGATTCAAGTTTAGATTGACTAGTTTTCAACACTGAATCTGACAGATCATAATCCGATTCATCATGACTCCTAGACTTACCCATAGCGAAGGATTCCTCATCATTTTCAAGATTCTTCTCAAACTTAATTTTTTTTAAAGTTTTATCCAAATCATCTATAGCGGAATCCAGAATTTGCTTGAATTTATTTTCTGTCTCTGATAATTCTGTAGCCTCAAGGTCTAATAGGTCGGTTTTTAAACTGTGTCTATCTAATTTTTTTGTCTTTTTATTTTCCAAACCTTCGCTTGTCTTTTCATCAAATCGCTTTGATTTATCCCTTAATGATGAAATTATATCACTCATCTCTGACTCATATCTTTCACGAGTAAAATTAGATTTTTCTGCTTTTTTTATTTCTTTATCAGAGGTTTTTTCTTCTGCCTTAAAATTTTCGGATTTTGAATCCTTCTCTACTAATGGTTCATCTAACAGTATTCCTTCTTCCTCAGGTGTATTTACTATGATATCTCCGTCTTTTTGCTTTTGTTTTACAAAATCTGACTCATTGCTAGCATCTATTTTGCTTGCATTTTCAAAGCTATCATCTTTTGATTCATCTATTTTGATCTCTGGTAAATTATCGAGTTTTAATCCTGACTCGGTTTCATTTACTGTTTTATAAATTTGGATATCTGCATCAATATTTTCTTTATTTTCAAATGGAATAGATTCACGAATACTCTGATCTGCAGATGAATCTGATTCTTGACGAACTGCATCCTTTTGGCAATTCTCATCAGCTTCTTTATTTTTAGACAAGTCTTCACTATCAGACTTTGATCTTAATAAAGAAATAATATCACTCATCTCAGACTCATATTTATCTCTTGTAAATGGAGGTTTTTCAGGCTTTTTATCTGTTGTTTTTAAATCTAAAATATCGGATTCAACTAGCTTTTCCGAATCAGGTATTTTTGTTTCCCCCAACTCTATAATCTCGGATTTCTCAGATTGAATATTGTCTTGATCTTCTGTAGTAGTATTTTCAGACGCCAAAGAAGCTTTCTCAGTTTTAGAATCAGGAATTTCTATATTTTCTGATTTTAGTTCTTTATCAGAATCTTGCTCTTTACTTAAATTCGCTTTCTTCTCTGATTCAGCATTTGTATTATCTTGAGATTTTACTTCTGTTGTGAGTTCAATATTTAGAATAGTTTCAGAAGTCGATTCTTCTTTTTTGTCTATACTTTCCAATTCTTTATTCGAATCAGTCAATTCTACCATCCCTTTTTTATCGATATTCCTATTCTCTAAAATTTCTTCTTTCAAATTCTCCCCGGCATCCTGCTTCTCCGATTTTGATTTTAATAAAGAAATAATATCACTCATCTCAGACTCATATTTATCTCTTGTAAATGGAGATTTTTCGGGCTTTTTATCTGTTGTTTTTAAATCTAAAATATCGGATTCAACTAGCTTTTCCGAATCAGGTATTTTTGTTTCCTCCAACTCTATAATCTCTGATTTCTCAGATTGAATATTGTCTTGATCTTCTGTAGTAGTATTTTCAGACGTCAAAGAAGCTTTCTCAGTTTTAGAATCAGGAATTTCTATATTTTCTGATTCTAGTTCTTTAGCAGAATCTTGCTCTTTACTTAAATTCTCTTTCTTCTCTGATTCAGCATTTGTATTATCTTGAGATTTTACTTCTGTTGTGAGTTCAATATTTAGTATCGTTTCAGAACCCTCTTCTGCTTTTTGCTCTAAACTCAAATCAAGCTTATCTGTCGAGTCCTCTATCTCGGTTTCCTCTGTTGTTTTTTTCTCAATATTTTCATGTTGCAGAATTTCCTCTTCATCTTTCTTCTCCGACTTCGACTTTAACAAAGATATAATATCACTCATCTCCGACTCATATTTATCTCTTGTAAATGGATGTTTTTCGGGTTTTTTATCTGTTGTTTTTAAATCTGAATTATCAGATTCAACTGCTTTTTCGGAATCTGCTATTTTTGTTTTCTCTAACTCAACAATCTCTGATCCCTCAGATTGAATATCCTCTTGAACTACTATATCCGAATTTTCTTTTTTTTCTACGGATATATCACTTTTAGATTTATCAACATCCACAGCTGCTGGTTTGATTTCTGAATCAGCATCCTGCTCTTTGTCTAAATTTTCTTTTTTCTCTGCTTCCAGATTCGTTTTATCTTGGGATTTTACTTCTGTTGTAAGCTCAATATTTAGAATAGTTTCAGAACTCTCTTCTGCATTTTGCTCTATACTCAAATCAAGCTTATCTGTCGAATCCTCTATCTCGGTTTCCTTTGTTATTTTTTTCTCAATATTTTCATGTTGCAGAATTTCCTCTTCATCTTTCTTCTCCGACTTCGACTTTAATGAAGATAGTATATTACTCATCTCCGATTCATATTGCTCTCTAGTCAAAGTGGATTTTTCTATTTTTGGTTTCGATTCACTTACATTATCTTCATTCGCATCATCAAACTGTTCAATAACTTTATCTGAATCAATGAGATCTCTTTCAGTATCCGATTCACCAATATTCTTATTTCCGACACTATCCAATATTTTTAAATCATCTTCTTTATCTTCCTCACAATTTGGAGTCCTTGCTTGTAAGTCGAGCTTAGATTCATTTTCTTCATAATTTAAGTTAATTTGAGTATCAGTGTCAACTGGATTAAAAAACTTATCACAAACATCAGCAGAAATCCTTTCATCATTCATTAACAAGTAAAGTTGCTTTCTATCTGGCACGTATGCTGCCAAACGCTGCAATTCTTGTTCAAAAAGAAGATTATTCGACTTATTTAACTTAAACAAATAAAGACATTCCAAAGAATGAAAATAAGGGTAACTGTCAATTAATTTTTTAAGTTGATTTATATCATTAAAATCTATGGGTTCCACAAGATTATTTTGCATAATATTTTAGTTAATTTATACAAAAATATAATACATAAGTTAAAATATCACTATCATAAATAAATTAAATTAAAGTTTTTTGGTTATCAAACCATAGTTTTGCGTGAAAGGAATGATAATTTGAATAAATTTTCAGAAACAATTAAAACAATTTAAAATCAAAGATTAAGTTTTTTGTTATTAGATTTGCTAAGAATTAAAAAATATCAAAAATGAAATATATCTGTATAATTCCAGCAAGATATGCATCTAGTAGATTTGAAGGAAAACCTTTAGCAATGATTTCAGGTAAAACTATGATTGAAAGAGTATATCGACAAGCCCAAAAAGCAATAGACGAAGTTTGGGTAGCTACAGATGACAGCAGAATCGAAGAAGAAGTAGTTCGTTTTGGAGGTAAAGTTATAATGACATCTGATAAACATAATAGCGGGACAGATAGAATTGCTGAAGCTATAAACAATATCCAGAATAAAATCTCAGAGAATTTTGATGTAGTAATAAACATTCAGGGCGACGAACCACTCATAAATCCAGAAGAAATTCAAAATCTTGCAAATTGTTTTCAAGACGAGTCAACTCAAATTGCTACCATGGGTAAAAAAATCACAGATTTAGAACAAGTTTTAGACCCGAATGTGGTAAAATTAGTTAAATCGAAATCCAACAAAGCACTATACTTTAGCCGATCTACTATACCATTTTGCCGAGATGCAGAAAAAGAAGATTACTTAAACAAATCTGAATTCATAAAACATATAGGAGTATATGCCTACAGAACAGAAGTATTACAAGAGATAAGTAGACTTGAAGAATCCTTTTTAGAATCAAGTGAAAAACTAGAACAATTGAGATGGCTTGAAAATTCTTATACAATCGAGGTCGTAGACAGCAAGTTTGACAGCATAGGTGTGGATACACCTGAGGACTTGGCGAACATAATCAAAACCTATTTTTCTTAATAAAAGCATAACATAAATAAAAGAATTTAATTTCATAATTTGGAATTCTTTTATTTATGTTAAAACCTGAACCTTAGTTGAAAATCCTCAATCTATTAGTTGTTTTATTATAGGCGGTTTTATACTCTTTCAGCTTATGTCTGGCAGCCGAATCATTAAAAGGATATCCTGAATCTAGAATATTGAATTTGCTATCACAAATAGAACAGTGAGCAAATCCTTCTTCTGTTTCCAAAGCTTGCTCCTCATTAAAATCAAGAGGACATGAGGCATCAAAGCATTTAAATCCACCCCCAACATTTACCACGATAATACCATGATTGGCATATCCTAATCCCGAACCAGCATATTCATTAATATAAATATAATTGCCTTGGACATTTAATTCGCTATAAAAATCGAGTTCAAGTGTTATATTTATATGTCTAAATGGAACTGGATGAGCATTATTAGTATCAGAAGAACAAGCCAAAAAAGATAAGATAATTGACAATATTATGGCAAATGAAATTTTAGTCATTTTCAACATATAATTAATAGTATTATATAAATGAAATTTATTAACTTTATATATTAATTATTAAAAAGTATAAATCACAAGCAAATTATATATAAAGATATTTGTGATATTATTAATTAAAACATTGCAAATATATAATTATTGCTCACTTATTATTAATTTTTATCAAGATTAAAATATTGGCAAGAATAATCTGACAATAATAGGTGAAAATAATTTAACTTTGTAATAAATATTTTGTAAAACTTTACTTTGTAATATCTGATAATAATAAAGTAAAACAAATAAAATCTTATGGATGAATTAGGTAATATAGTATATATATTTTTGATGGTTGTTATAGGAGTTATCAGCTTACTTGCAAAAAAGAAAAAAGTAGTTGAGAATGAAAATCAAGATGTATTAGACGAGTTTGAAGAGATACTTAAAAAACAGGGAATTGATTCAGAAATCAAATACCACAAAAAGGAAATTATTATAGATGAAGATGATATTGACGATAAAGAATATATAAATCTAATCAGAAATAGCAATCAAGAAAAAATCAGTTTAAATTCTGAGGATAAATATAACCAAGAAGATTATATTAAGTATGAGGAATCAGGCGATGTATTCTCAGATTTTAGAAATAAATCAAAATTAATAGAAGAAAGACCAGAATTTGAAAAAACAGCTGAAACATTTGAAGATAAGACTACGAAGGATACGACTAAGACAAATAAATCTAAATCGAAAAAAGCTTTATTCAACATAAAAAAAGCTGTTATTTATAAAGAAATTCTAGAAAGACCATACAAGTATTAACGAAATGTTGTATATTTGAAAAATATAAGTGGTAGAATTAAAAAAGAATCCTTGGAAATGGGTTCTTTTTCAGTTTATATTACAACACCTGACTATAAGGATAATTAATTACTCTAAAGAAGCAAATCTTTTCAGATTTTATTAATAAGATATAATATGTTACTATTAATTTACAATAATAAACATCTCGCCTTTGCGGAATATAAGTGTATGACCTCAAACACTTAGATTTATTGTTTACATAATACAACATAACTATCCAATTCCATTTTTCTTAATTTTATTAAAAATAATCGATTTCTCATTATGTATTTTTCGCATAATGTTTTTATTATTTTATTAAAAAGAATCATGGAAAAAAATCAGAAGAGATTACAATAAAATTACACGAATAATAATCTAAAATTTAAATATTATGTCAGCTAACTCGTATATTACAGCAGAAGGGCTTGATAATTTGAGAGAAGAACTAAAACAACTAGAATTAGTTGAACGCCCAAAAATCTCAAAACAAATTGGAGAGGCAATCGAAAAAGGCGACCTTTCAGAAAATGCGGAATACGATGCCGCAAAAGAAGCACAAGGATTACTAGAAGCAAAAATTGCACAACTTAAAGGAAAAATTGCCAATGCTAGAGTCATTGATGAAAGTAAAGTTGATACTTCAAAAGTACAAATGTTAAACAAGGTTACCATCAAAAACATGAAGACTAAGGGGGTAATGACTTACACTCTTGTATCAGAATCGGAAGCTGATTTAAAACAAGGAAAGATATCAATTGACACTCCTATAGCAAAAGGTCTTATTGGTAAAAAAGTAGGTGATGTTGTAGATATTACCGTTCCTAGTGGTGTTATTCCTTTTGAAATTGTAGATATAAGTATTTAAAAAAATGGCAACAATTTTCACTAAAATAATAAACAAAGAGATTCCATGCTACCTTTTAGCAGAGACGGAAGATTTCATTTCTTTTTTGGATATTAATCCTCTTGCAAAAGGTCATGCTCTTGTAATTCCAAAAGAAGAGGTTGATTATATTTTTGACCTTCCTGACCAAATGCTTGCAGATCTTAATATCTTTGCTAAAAAGATAGCTAAGGCTATAGAGAAATCTGTCGAATGCAAAAGAATAGGTCAAGCAGTGATTGGTCTTGAGGTACCTCATACGCATATTCATTTGGTTCCAATTAATGAAGTTGGTGACTTAAGTTTTTCAAACCCTAAAATTAAATTAGAGAAAGAAGAATTTGAAGAAATCGCTTCTAGGATAAAAACAGAATATGAAAAATTGACATAAGATTATTTTATATACATAAAAAAAGAGTTATTCGAATATTTGAATAACTCTTTTTTTATCAAAATCTCTTTTTCCATAATATGATCAACTAATCTAATTACTTAAAATCCTATAATCATAAAAAATTGCTTCTAATCACATCCCTTTCCTAAAAGGCATGCTACATACAGGAGTACAATATAATCCCCTAATAAAAAGATTTTATAATCATATAAACAACACATTCTAATTACCTAATCCCAAACTACATATTCTATAAAAAAAATTACTTTTATTTATCAACACAAACATAAGATATATCAATATTTTAGAAATTGGATTGATATTTTTGATATATTATAATATCTGATTAATTTATTCATTGATTATTTCTTATACAAAAATCGCATTTGTATGATTTTATTTCAACTACTTATTCTAACTGACCTATCAGACTTAAGAATGTAATTGAAATTAAAATTAAAAACTTATTATTAACTCACTTGAAACCAAGAAAACAAATATTTCCTTAGATTCAAGATTTACATAATACCTTTAACAGAAATAATTAAACATATCTTAATAGAATAATTATATAAAATTTTTACAATATGGTGGATACGGAAGAAAGCAATAAACTACAAGAAATTTTCAAAGATGAACTACCTGGTTTTCAGGCACAATTAAAAATGTCTCCTTCATTAAGAGAAGATTCAATAAACAATTCGGATCCAACAAAAGCCAGGGATAGTAGCGTTCTTATTCTATTTTACCATAATGCAAAAGGAGAATTATGCTTTCCTCTAATCAAACGAACTAGCGATAATTCTAAGCACAGCGGACAGGTGAGTCTTCCTGGAGGTAAAAAAGAAAAAGAAGATAATAATAATGAATCAACTGCTATAAGAGAAACATATGAGGAACTAGGATTAAATCCTAGTAAAATTAGCATTATAGGCAAACTAAGTAAACTATACATACCTATAAGTAATTTTATGGTCTACCCTATTATTGGCATATACAATACAATTCCACAATACAAACCAAGTAAGAAAGAGGTTGAGTATATCATAGAATGTAAGTTAAAAGACCTATTGAATCCTGACAATATAAGTAGTTTTGAGTTTTCCCGATCTGACATCAACATAATTGCTCCATACTTCAATATTGATGATAATAAAGTTTGGGGAGCAACAGCAATGATTCTTTCGGAACTAAAAACTATTTTTGAAAATTCGAGATACGATAAACTATTATTATAGAAAAGAAAAAAGGACTAATCATTTTGAGAAAATAGATTAGTCCTTTTTTTTTATTTTTGAGGAAACTTAATATTCTTATAATGTTTATATCTTTCCAATATGTCTATCACATAATTATATGGTTCCAAACCTCTACAATAGCCATGTTTAACAAGCGGATCTTTATAAAATTCAGGTTTCGATTTATTCAACAAGTAGTAATCAACGCTGCCAGTCCAAATATCTGGATCTTTACCATTTTTTCTTGCCAAGGCTCTTGCGTCATCAACATGACCAATACCTGCGTTATATGATGCTAAAACAAATTTTATTAAATCTTTTTCATTCCGAAGCTTTTTCTTCATTCGACCCTCCAAATATTTCAGATACTTAACACCAGCCTTTATATTCTCGTAAACAGTAGAAAGAGAATCTACACCATACATTTCGGCAGTAGAAGGCATTAATTGCATCAAACCATATGCACCAGCCCATGATTTGGCTTTTGGATTAAAAGAAGATTCTTGTTTTACCAAAGCAGCTATAAGCAACCAGTCCCAATCAATAGACTTAGCCTGTAATTTTATAAGCTCATCATAATCGGAGATTTTACCCGAATTTAGAGGAAAATCCTTACTGTTAAATCGTGCTTTAAGACTTTTGTTGTTAAAGTACTTATTTACAAGAACCCTATACCTTTTGGTAGTTTTAAATTTAGAGAGCCATTGATTAACTTTTTGAGTGAGTACCTCCGAATCTTTTCTCAATGCCCAACATAGGCTATCAGAACTATTTAATCTGAGACTAATATCAAGATTAGGATAATATTCACTATTAACCTTTGCCACATCACTGTCTGCAACGGTATAGTCAATTTTGCCATCAGCTACCATTTTGATAAGCTGTTCATTTTCAAATTTATCATCTTCATCTATATCAAAATATACAGATTCTTTTTTGGATATTTTTTCAAGACTTTCCACAAAAGCAGATGCTTTAGAAACGGTAATTGTTTTACCAAACAGCTCGTTAGTTTTTGATATGTAATAGTCTTCGTCCTTAGATTTACGCTGTACCAAATGCTGATTGGTATAACTATGTGCGACTGACATATTATATTTTTCGAGACGTTTATCAGTAACTGACAATCCCATTCCAATAATATCAACTCTGCCTCGATAAAGCTTATCGAAGGAATCTGGAAGATTATTATTAGTCTTAAGCTTAAGTTTAACACCAAAGTCCTCAGCCATGAGTTTAAACATTTCATACTGAAATCCCATTGGCTCGCCACGATATATAAAATAATTTGTAGAATTAGATTCTAGGATCACTTTCAACTTATCACGCAATACAACATGTTTGTATTCAACGACTGGAGCAACCATTTGTTCCGTTTTCATCAACTCCATTTTTTGATGACAAGTTTGTAAGCAAATTATCAATATAAGTGGCAACATTAGTTTAAGATATTTAAAAACATTCATAATGATTTCTGTTTTCCTACACTAATTTTGCATTTTTATGGACGAAAATCAAATTATTTTTGACTAATAATAGTATTGAGTTTATTCAAATTTTTAAACATACAGACATATAATAAGCTATATGGAAGAACATTATAAATTAATTTAGTTATAGTTAATATATCATAAGATATAAACATAAGTAAATTAATCAATCATAGAAATTCCACACTAAGCCATATTTTAACATACGCTGATTAATAGGGTAATGAAGAGAAGAGAAATAATCTCGTGTTCCAAAGGATGAATTCAGGTTTTCCATCATAATAAAAAGTCGAGTTCTTTTTATCCTAAAGTTGAAATAAATATCAATTTTTGGATAATCAGCTAATTTTTTTATCTTTTGATTATAGAACTGACCATTGGATGGCATATAAGCAGGTGCGTAGAATTCTGTATTATATCTTACACTGAAACCTGTTTTTATATCCAGTGCTCCACCAAAAAAATCATTATAGTAATAATTATCACTATAAACCGATAAGTCTGGTAAATTTATTAAATCAGATTTGCTAGATGATTGACCAACTAATTTTTGAGAAAAACAAAAATTACCAGCTTTAAAATCTTTATTCAATACTGCTGAATATATCATTATATCTTCATTGGCTTGCGTTGGTAAAGCCTCCTGATTCCAATAGATATAATTTTTCAATAAATTAGCTTGCAATTTCAATCCAAGATTTATTTTTTTGGCAAAAAACTCCACACCTAGTTTAAGCTCAGTTTGTTTATCGAAGTTGTTTTTCCAAGTTTGATGATTTCCGAAGTATTCATCATATATTGGGCTAGACTTCAATTTATCAATGGAAGCATAAGCTTTCACATAGGTATTATTAATACTGTCCTTTTTCAAACTTTTCAAAAGGTATCCATTTGCCTTTAATTCTCCATTTCTATATCCAATTAGAGAATAATCTAGATTAAAATTCCAATCAATAAGTTTTTTAAGTTTCCCTTCAAATCCAGCAATTAAACTTGTATTGTCAAGTTTACGCTCTTTTATTGCAAGAGAATACTTTGAAATTTCTTTTCTCTGTCTGTAAGTTTCAAACTCATTACTAATTCCAATATTAGTCTTTGAATTAGTCCATTTTGATTCGTGAAATACAATTCTAAAAGTATTTTTAATCAAGGATCTATCTACTTTATCGAAAGTATTTTCACTTAAATAAGTGTTTTTGTAAAACTCTTTGTCTGCCACATCCTCTTTATAAGCCCATGAATCTTTTCTGTAATTCAAAGAGTGTACTAAATTTAAAGGATAAGAAACAATAGTATCTTTGCCCTTAGGATTTAGCTGAGCATTTCCGACTCCATAGCTATGATTTAGTAAGAGATTTACATTTATAATTTTTGTATTACTATTTTCTAAATTTACTTGAATATTTTCCGATTTATCACTAGTGTTAGTTAAAAGAGTATCATTTGCAATCCCTCCATTTTCTTCAATAGTTCCTCGGTTTACATTTGTTACTAAATTTAATCCATATCTGTCTTTTTTATAAGATGTAAAAAAACCCATATTATAAATATTGGTTTTTTGATTTTGATACTGACCATCAGCCGAAATTAGATCATATACCACACCAGCATTCCACTCTGGTGTAATATTTTGTGTATGTAAAATGTGTACAAGATTTTCGGATCGTCCTTTTGGACCTCCAGTTTCAAAACTTAATTTCGTAAATGGAGTAGTCGTATTATAAAAAGTAAAGTCTTCAGGGAGTTTTATATATGCCCTGTATTTATCTAGAAATATATTGTTTGTGTTTTCTCTATTGATGAAGATATTTGAAATATAAGCTGATCCTAAATTTCCTAGATAGGAGTTAGAGATAGCCTTTTTAAATATTGGATTATAATTTTGAGAGTAGAATAAACTTGAGTCAATATGTATACTATCGACACCTATATGATTTTTAGATATTCTCCAAGTTCTAATTCTGGATTTAACATCTCCATATCCTAGTGTATCATTCTTATGTTCTTCCTCATTATGTTTAGCGTCAAGATTTTCTTGAGGCATTCCAAAATTATTATTTTGGTTTGTTTGAGCAAAGACTGAAGAACCAATTAGCAATAATATTATGACTACAATTTTTTCTTTCATAGCGCACAAAGATAAACAAACTAGTCCTAAGAAAAATACTTTATTGAAAATATTAGGTTAAAAAATCCTAATTACAATTGTATCATATTATCTACCAACTCGATACAATTGTAATTTTTACTAATATTTTTTTCAATATTTAGAATTTATGAACAATCTAAACATCATAAGATCAAGTAACCAAACGATATATAACGGACAGTAATTCGCTCTTGCTAAATGGTTTGGATATAAAGAAATTAAAATACTGCTTATACCGACTCATATCTTCATCTCCAAACATATAAGCTGTTTGAGCAATGATTGGCATGTTTGGATTATTATTTTTTATCAAACGAGCTGCTTCGAAACCCGACATCTTTTTCATCTTAATATCCATTAAAACAACATCCACTCCTTTTTTTGCTTTACTAATTGCATCAATACCGTTATCTACTTTCACCACAGTGACTCCTGTATTGTGTAACATAGCTTCTATCAAAAGGCTATTTGCCTCCAAATCATCAACTATAAGTATTGTTTTCCCTCTAAGGTCTATAAGCTCACATGATTCAGCATTATCACTAAGCTTCTTAATATCCCATCTTACAACATCATTGAGACGAAAATAAAAATTAGACCCCTGTCCCAATTCTGATTCTACCCATATATGTCCTTCAAGTATTTCGGCTATCTCCTTACAAATTGCTAAGCCTATTCCGACTCCCTTTTTCGTACTTGAACTTTGTTCTATTTGAGTAAATGATTTGAATATCATTTCCTGTTTAGAGCTATGAATCCCAATACCTGTATCAGCAACAAAGAAATTTATATCATCACCATTTATAATATAGCCCAATTTTATACTTCCTTTTAAAGTGTATTTTATTGCATTTATAATTAAATTTTGCAGCACCTGTCTTAGTTTCGTCTTATCTGTATTAATTACACAAGAACTATCTTTGGAAGTATCAAAATATTTTATCTTCAGATTTTCCTTACCATATTTCATTAAAGATGGGCTAACCGAAGAATTAATTTCATTAAGAAATTCATTTAGAGGCACTTCTTGTTTAAGAGTTTTAATCTGTCTTGATTCCAGCATAGAAATATCAAATATAGACTCGATCAAATTAAGCAAATGCTTACCGCTAGTGTTTATGATCTTATTCCACTTTTGAAGTTTTTCTAGCTCATCTTCCTTTTCCACCAAACTACTAAAACCAATTATTGCATTTAGAGGTGTTCTTAATTCATGTGACATCGAAGCTAGAAATCGAGACTTAAGCAAATCTCCCTCCTCAGCTTTTTGCTTGGCTTGTATCAGTTTCCTATCATTTTTATTACGTTGAATTGCTGCACTAATAATATCGGCAATTGTATACATAATTGCAATATCCTCATCGAACCATTTTCTATCTTTCGAAATAAAATCAAAACCTATACAACCGTATAATTTATTCGATATAAACATTGGTACCAGTAATGCCGTCTTTATTCTATAAAAATCGACTAATTCAGGCTTGTTATTACTGGGGATTTTACTAAAATCCTCAACTAAAATATGTGTACCCTCATTTAATTTTTGAATCCATTTCTTACAGTCTTGTACTGGAATTTTTTTGACTATATTAATCAATTCATAATCTTTTTCTTTAGACCACTCAAAGTCATAATAAACGTATTTATCCGAGTGATTATAACGATAGATAAAAACTCTGTCAGAACCGACTATTTTGCCAAGCTTAGCTATTGACTTATTAATTGTCAAACTAATACATTCACTATCGGTATTCATAAAATCGGAAGAAATCTCACTTGTCAACTTCAGTAGATTAGCACGATACAAACGGATTTTCTCATTATTAATACGATTACTTATATCATTTATAACATACTGAACATAGGTCAATCCATCCACTATCATCAGAGTGGCATTTATTGAGACATCAAATACAGATGACTTTTTATCGATATTCTTAATTTCCGCATAAGAGTTTTTAAACAATTCGAGCTTTGATATAAATTCATTTTGGAATTTTGTCTTAGATTCAGGGGCAATAATATCAAATATATTAATTTGTTTAAATTCTGTTTCAGTGTATAAATATTTTCCTGAAGCAAAATTATTTGAGCTTACAAAATTACTTTCACCCTTATTATTCCATAATGAAACTAACACCGATTGGTTCAATGCATTAAAAAGTGTTTTAAAACGGATATTTGTATGTTTTAATTTAGTGAGAGCATGTTTTCTGTCCGAAATATCATTAATATATCCTTCAATATATATATCGACATTATATTCATTTTTTATAATACGTCCTTGTTCCGCAACCCATTTAGTATCACCATTTTTTGATATTATTCTATATTCAAGATAAAAAACATTATTTTCTTTTCTTGATTCTTCTACAATATCCCTAACATACTTTCTATCATCGGGGTGAATTAAGGCACCATAGGTTATTAGTTTATTATATGTTAATTCAAATTCAGAATATCCTGTTAAATTAACAACTGCATCACTCACAAAAAGCATAGTCCATTGTTGATCAAGCAAACAACGATATACCATTCCATGTAAATTACCAATCAAGGTAGAAAGAGTTCGCTCTACTTCAATTTTATCCCGTTCGATAATTCTATGATTCGTTACATCTCGAAGCAGAACAATGATTTCGGAAGCTTGACTAATACGCATCCTTACCTCAAAGGTATACAATTTACGATTCACTGCAAGATAGGAAAAATCAAATTCTTGCATCTTTCCCGAAATCCGAAGATTTTCAATCTTCACATCAAATATTTCAGCAATTTCTTTATTAAAAACATAAGTCAAATCCTTTCCCAAAATATTATCAATTGGCAAAGGGAAACTTGAATATTGTCCCTCAACATTATTAATATAGTTATCAGGGGATAATCCCAAAACTAAATCTGGAATTGAATAAAGAAGTGATTTTGAGCGAATTTGTTCAATTCGATGAATTTCAGACTTATTGTATTCTTCGGTTATATCAGTAAAATAAATAAATACACAATCATTTGATTCAAACTTATCAAGAAATGTTGACAACCTAATCCAAACAACATGTTCGACATGCTTTATGCCAATAACAATATCTTTGACTCTATGTCTTCGTTCAAAAGAAATCGTTATTGGGTTATTCTCTGGATTTATAGCAGTTCCATCAGCGTAAACGCAATTATGTATATCGTAAATACAAAAATCAGATAATAAAACATCCAAACTAATACCTAAGACTTGACTTGTTATTTTATTTGCATAGAGACAAGCCCCTTCCCTATTCCAAGCTGAAATACCAACATCAAAATTCCCTATTAAATTTTCAAATAATTCTGTTTTCATCAAGTTTTCTTAAATCAGATTTACATTCCGTTTAAAATGCATCATAATATCAAAAGATCTATCCTAAAATTCGGACTATGCAATATATTTTTCGCAACCAATAGTTTTATTCAAATTTATTAATAATTCAAATTCACCACAAGAGCCAACTGTTAATTTAAAGGGTATGTTAGAGAATTTAAGTATTTCAAAGCACAACTGAATTTCTTTATCCAATGCTGAAAAAGAATCAATATTATAAGAATTTGAATAAGCTTTTGGGGTTAAATTACAAGTTTCGGGATTAATTTGTGTCTCAATCAGTATCCCAATGCTAGGTACAGAATCAATACTTGAGATATAAATATCTGAATTTGAATTATCACAAACAAAAGCCAATATATTATTAACACAAATATGAACTAGTTGGAAATCACAATAACAGTATAATTGATAAGATATCTTATTTTTAATTTTTTCAGTACTAATATTATTGGAGTCATAAACAACATAAATACTTTTATTGAGAATATCTTTAATTAAATGTTTTTTTATATTAAGCTTCTTGTATTCCTCAAGACACAACCAATATTGCATCGATTCCAACAAAGCATATGTTCGAGCAGCATTGTTTTTCACAATATTAATTTCATTTTTCAATTTTGGATCAAGCCTCGTTCCCTCTAGAATATTAATAAAGCTTACCACACAGTTGATCGGATTTTTTAAATCGTGACCTATTATTCGTAACAATTTTGTTTTAGTGCTAAGCTGAACACTCTTCTCTTTCTCCATTGATTCTAAAAAAAGTAATATGATCAATATTGGATGAATGCAACATATCATAATCCAAACAATATTTTGAATAATTTGTATTATATTATAATCAAAAATACTTAAAGCTTGGTTATTTATGACTATAAAAAGAATCTTGACTATACTTATTAGAACAATTGGAAAAGAAGAAATAATAAAAACCCACATCAACTTAGACCTTTTCTTATGTAATGAAATTAAAACCAAGGCCAAAAGATATAGCAAACAATGGTAAGATGAATTTATAATAGGCCATGCAAATGAATTATTATAACACAACAACATAGCAAAAAGAAAAGGTATAGGAATAAATATTAAATAAAAAGACCGATTATCCAGAAACTTAAATACATTGGCGAAAGAAAGAAAACATATTATCTCAATAATAAATGCAGGAAATGAAAAAACAGCCTGAATAAAAATAAACTCATCACACAATCTAGAATGAATAAAGAATAAAAGTCCCATAAGATGTAAGACTCTAGAGCAGATATATAAATCTAAGACTAATGATTTTTTCACTAATTTCACCTTTATGAAGCATAAAATTATAATTGAAAAAAAACACATTATCAAACATGTTCCTAGTAAAGATCTAATATCAAATATGGGCATTGTTTTTATTTTATATTAAACAAGCTGAAATATGTAGGTTTCATGAAAAAATAAGTATATCTATTTCGGAATACAATTATTCACTTAAGAGAAATTCAACTCACAATCTCAAAAAAAGAGTATTCTACTTTTCAAAAAAAGTTTTTTTTAGAAAATTAATAATAGCCTAAATATGCATCATAATAACATAAATACATATTTAGACTATTTAGTTAACTATCATAATAAGAATTTCACTTCTTATCACAACCTATATAATTTTGTAATTTCAACTGAGTATTTTCTAGTATTTTTTTATTTTTTGAATCTGATTCATTACATATAGCCGAATTAATATCATCCAAAGCATCTGTTCTTTCAAGTCGTAGAATATTTTTAGCTGCTACTAATCTAACTTCAGCAATAGAATCTCTTAACATACCATTCAGCCATTTCTTTGCCGACCAACAACCATAGTTTACGGCATCATTCATTGCAGAAATTTTCTTTTCCTTAGTTGATTTTAGATCTCTTATTATCTGATCTTGCTTGGCAAGCATAATTGAGTCAAAAAGAATTTCTTTATCATAAAAACGAGGATTTACAGCATTAGGATATTCCAAGCTTGGTAAATTAAGACACCAACTAATCATTCTTGGTATCATCCAACGCATACCAGGACTAACCTCTGGATGCCCTACAAAACAACCTACTTTACCCTTACCAATTGAATTGGTTACAATAAAAGGTCTATCATTTGTCATATTAGCAGGAGAGCCTTTCACTGTATGAACATCAGAAAGCATTGTAGCACAAGACTTAGCAGAATTTGACAAAGAATCTCTAAATAAGACAGGACCCTCATAGTAACTACAATATAAAGTATCTAAAGATTTTAGCTCAGGAAAGATAGTCTTTCCCCAATCCGAAAGAGAAAACTGAACGATTCCATGACCTCTATGGTCATGTTCTATATCTATTGCCTTATAATCAATAAAATTAAAACTTTTATAATTAGGTGTATTTGTCATAATATAAGCTCCAGCACATATCCCTACAACAGCAAGACCTTTTTCTTGTACATAAGTTTTGATTCTTTTCATACCTAAATCACCCAAACTTTTGGTTTCAGCGCTTCCACTTCCACCTGGGAAAAGTATTGCATCATAATCATCCAGTTCATCACTCATTATCTGTGCCGCAGAAATTTGATTGACCTCCATTCTGGAATCTATTTTTACTGCCTCAATAGCATCAATTATACACCAAGGTGAATCTCCATTAATATTAAAAACACCAACTTTTACAGTGGTTTTATTATCTTTTTGGGTTCCAACATATCTACACGAATTCATTAGTGAGACAAATGCTAGAATAGCAACAAAGGAGAGAACTATTTTTTTCATAAATATTAAGTATCAATTTAGGTTTAAATATTTAGATATCATTATTCTACACTATATTAAATATTATTTAACAATAGAATTAATTAAAATTTACTGCCCTAAAATAATCATAAAAATAGGAATATAAAACCTAATCTGATAATACTACATAGATATTAGATTTATCAGTAGCTAATACAGTTTATTTCTCAGTTCATAGTTATACATTTATATTTTAAGACAGTAGAACAAACTAATACGATTTTGGAATTCATAAATTAGTAGAAAAATTAATCATTTTTTAGCAAATCATAATAATATTTGTTTTATCTGTTTTATAATATCTACTAGATTTAATCGTTAAGAACACGTTTTAATTGAGAAACAAACAGATTATCTAATATTATTCAAAACACACAATAAAACTGTAGCACAGAAATATAATTTCCATATATTATTATTTTGCGTATAATATTTTTTTCTCGTATTTTCAGTAATAGATAACATAAAACACATCATTGAAATATAATAAGAAATAAAACTAACATAAACTTGATGTTTTTAATTATATTTAAACTATTCTACTAGAATAAATCATTGAAATAACAATTACAAAAACTGAGTATTCTAATTTCTAAAACCCAACATAAAACAAAAATGACTCGATTAGAGAAATACTTTAATAAATATAAAAATAATACGATTGGTAATAAAGCAAAGTTTAAAGGTCCTTATGGATGGAAAAAAATACTTTATTCCGACTGGATGGCATCAGGTAGATTTTATCATCCGATTGAAGAAATCATCTCAAAACAATTTGCTAGTTTATATGCCAACACACATACAGAATCGAACTATACTGGATGTATGACGACCAAGGCATATAAAAAAGCAAATCAAATAATCAAAGATCACGTTAATGCTTCGGATAAGGACATCTTAATTCATTCAGGATTTGGAATGACATCAGCAATAAATAAACTTCAGAGAATACTAGGTTTAAAAAGCTGCGGACATGTCAACAAGCTAGGATGCCACAAAGAAAATGAAAAAACTTTAATTTTAATTTCACATATGGAGCATCACTCCAACCAAACCTCTTGGTATGAAACAAATGCTGAAGTTATAATAGTTCCTCCTGATGAAAATTTAAATTTCGATTTAAACAATCTTAAAGACTGTTTAGAGCAAAATAAATCAAGATCTAGAATCATTGGTTCATTTACAGCATGCTCAAATGTAACTGGCATACAAAATCCTGTGCACAAAATTGCCAAATTGATGCATGAATACAATGCTTTGTGTTTTATTGATTACTCCAGTTCGGCTCCATATGTTGATATAAACATGCATCCTGAATCAGAAGAAGAAAAACTAGATGGAATATTTTTTTCACCTCATAAATTCCTTGGAGGGCCAGGAAGCTCAGGAATATTAATTTTCAATTCAATTCTTTATAAAATAAGTGCTCCAGACAAACCAGGCGGAGGCACAGTAGACTGGACCAACCCATGGGGTAAACATAAATACACTGACAATATTGAGGAGAGAGAAGATGGAGGAACCCCAGGTATAATACAAAACATAAAAACTGCCTTAGCAATAAAACTAAAAGAGCAAATGAACACAGCCAAAATATTGGCAAGAGAAGAAGAACAAGTTAAATACACGTTTTCACTATTAGACAAATTGCCACAAGTAAAAATACTGGCAAATGAAAACAGGAATAGATTAGGAGTTTTTTCATTCTATATAGAAGACATTCATTACAATCTAGTAGTAAAGATACTTAGTGAAAAATTTGGCATACAAACTAGAGGAGGATGCGCTTGCGCAGGAACTTATGGACATTATTTACTAGGAGTGGACGAGATTCGATCTACAGAGATAACAAACTTAATTGACACGGGAGATTTTTCGAGCAAGCCTGGTTGGGTAAGGTTTTCGATACATCCAACTACAACAAATAAGGAAATTTTATATTTTGCAAAATCTCTCTCTACTCTTATTAAGAATATTGACAAATGGAAAAGTTTTTATTTATACGATAAAAGAACTAATGAATTTTATCATAAAAAATTTAATTATTACTTTGACAAACAACTAGAAAACATAATTAAACTTTGAAAATAAATTAGATTACTGTACATAAATTTGTTTAAATTAGTAAGTAAATAATCTAGAATAACAAATTATTTATTAAAACTAACAAATATGAAAAAGTCGGTAAAATTATTAATTTTATTTATCTGTTTAATAACCAGTAGTTTTATTTTTTCATCTCACAAACTACCTCATTGCGAGATTCCGTGTGGAGTTTATGGTGACTCATTGAGAGTTTCTTTACTAAAAGAGCATGTAAAAACCATTGAAAAAAGCATGAAAGAGATAAAAAACTTAGAAATGATGGCAAAACCCAATCACAATCAACTAATCAGATGGGTTATCAACAAAGAAGAACACTGTAAAAAGATCCAAGACATAGCCACTCAATACTTTATGTTTCAAAGAGTAAAAGAGATAGTTGACATAAATAAAGAAAAGAAGAAAATGAAACTACTCAGCAGTCTTCACAAAATATGCATAATCGCAATGAAGATGAAACAACAGACAGAAATGAAACTAACAAAAGAATGCCTCAAAGAAATAACTAATTTCGAACATATGTATTTCCATAAGCATTAAAAAAACACTCCCATTGAATTGATTCAATGGGAGTGTTTTTTGAAATATTATCCTGGAAATTTAGGGAATTTTTTAAATTCAGGATCTCGTTTTTCAAGGAATGCATTTTTACCCTCTTGCGCCTCTTCCATTAGATAATACATAAGAGTTGCATCTCCTGCAAATTCCATCAAGCCTCTTTGTCCGTCAAGTTCTGCATTAAGTCCGCGCTTAATCATTCTAATTGCCATTGGACTTCTTTGCATAATAATTTGACACCACTCAACAGTCACATCTTCAAGTTCATCAAGTTCAACAACCTTGTTAACCATACCCATTTCTTCAGCTTCATCAGCAGTATACTGTTGACATAAGAACCAAATCTCACGAGCTTTCTTTTGTCCCACGTGACGAGCCAAGTATGAAGAACCAAAACCTGCGTCAAAACTTCCAACCTTAGGACCCGTTTGACCAAATTTAGCATTTTTTGAAGCAATTGTTAAATCGCAAACAACGTGCAGCACATGTCCTCCACCTATAGAATATCCGTTAACCATAGCAATTACAGGTTTAGGAATAGAACGAATAGCCTTATGTAAATCTAGAACATTTAATCGAGGTACACCATTATCATCAATATAACCACCAGTTCCTTTTACATTTTGATCACCTCCCGAACAAAATGCCTTATCACCTGTCCCTGTTAAGATAATAGTATAAATATCTGCTCTCTCACGACAAATCTGCATAGCATCCAACATATCAAAAACAGTTTGAGGGCGAAAAGCATTGTAAACCTCAGGGCGATTAATAGTAATCTTAGCTATACCTTCGAAGAAATCAAATTTGATATCTTCATATTGTTTAATCTCAGTCCAATTTCTAGTCATCATAATTGGTTTTTATATATTTAAAATATTCTTTTAATACATCATTACTTTCTTCATAATCCGTTAATAGCTCAAGCAGAATAGGCTTATCATTCACTGCAAAAAATTCTTCTAATTTGCTATCTATATCATCTGAAGAATTTACCTGTACATAAGATATACCATATCTAGCAGCAATATTTTGTACAGACATATTATGTTTTGCTACAAAATATTCTTCTAATTCATGCTTTGACAAATCATCAGAAATAAATCCAAAGATAGAACCTCCTGAATTATTTACTACAATTATTTTAAAATTTTGAGGCAAATATTTATTCCAGTAAGCATTAGAATCATACATAAAGCTAATATCTCCTGTGATAAGCAAACTTGGCAATTTAGTGGCATTAGCTGCACCAATTGCTGTTGAGCTACTACCATCGATTCCGGACACCCCTCTATTAGAATAATTATTTATCATTCTATTCCAATCGAATAATTGTATATATCTAATAACAGAGCTATTTGACACTTGAATATGATAATTCGGAGGTACAGATTTAACTATACTATCATAAACTTTAAAATCTGACCAAGGAACAGATTTTGTAAATTTATTATGTAAACAACTAGATATTTTTGCTTTTCGAAGCCAATTGTTTTTAAATATGGAATTCGATTTTTGGACAAATACATCCTTTAATTGCTCAAAAAACTGATATGGATTGATATCAATATGTTTTGTTAAATTTTGATATGTATCAACAAATCTATTTTCTTCACCAACATAAAAGTGGGTATTCAGATTATTTCTGCGTACAAATTGTTTTATTTTTTTTGATATCAATGGGCCTCCAACACTGATTAATAAATCAGGCATAAAATCGGATTCTTCAGATTCACTTATACTAGCTAATACCCTATCAATATTAGCAATATAACTATCAGAATAAATACGAGAGACAGATTCACTTAATATAATTACTTTATTAGACACAGATATCTCCTTTATCAATTTTTCCAAATTATGATTCTTAGGAAGCATTGCCATAATAATCATAATCTTATTACTTTCATTAATAGTATTGGAAATATATTCTAATGATTGCTCAGTTAATATAGTATCATTTTCAATAATATGATTTAACTGATGACCGATATCTTGCTCTTTTTTCCCATACAAAGGTTCTTTTAATGGTATATTAATATGCACAGGTCCCATCGGAGAACTAACTGATTTAGACAATGCAAAAGATATTTTTCTTTTATATTCAACCTGATTTTCAGCAATCATAACAGGCAGCGCACAAGAATGTTTAACTATATTATCAAACAAATTTTCCTGTCTGATAGTTTGTGAGTCATCAATATCTATCATTTCCCTAGGTCTGTCGGCTGACAATACTATTAATGGTAACTTTTGGTAATATGCTTCGGATAGTGCGGGCCCATAATTTAACAAAGCTGATCCAGAGGTACATATTAAAGCTACTGGTTGATAAGATTGCTGAGACAAACCAAGTGCAAAATATGCAGCACTGCGCTCATCTACAATAACATAATCTTCTATTTCGGGATGATTAGCAAAACCTATTATTAAAGGTGCATTTCTTGATCCAGGAGAAATGACTACCTTTTTGACTCCATAACTTAAACACAATTCAATTATATGTTGAACTGCTTCTATACTTGATCCTATATATTTCATAAATTAAAATTTCATCGAAAAGTTCAAAAACAAATACTAAATGATCTGAGGTCAAAATTAACAATCATCAAGTTTATTTAAATGCAAGTTAAACAATAAATTTTATTGGATTTTATATCTAGGAGAAATAATTTGAATTCGAACAAATATTTGAATCCACATATAGGCATATAAGATATTTTAAAAAGCTAGGAGGTAAAAAACATAATATTGGAAATTGCAATAGCTAGTCATAATTTGAAACATAATGTTCTAATAAGTAGCTCTATACTTAAATATTTAACTTTATAAATTATATAATCTCGAGATTTAGAGAAAATGGCTTAATTTTGGACCAGTGTAAGTACAAGATGGTTTAATTTTAGAAATTATTTATTAATGCATATTTCAGGCTTACAGCCTTTTATTTTTCATATAACAAAGCCCAATGCGATGCATTGGGCTTTGTTATTTATGCCTTTCAGGCAAGATAAATTAATTTTTAATAAAGCAAAGCATAAAGAATGGGATATATATGTCTTACAGCCAAGGTAAATGAATTATTATTTTCAGATTGAAAAACCATATTCGCAGAAAACAATTCATTGAGCTTTGTTATTTATGCCTTTCAGGCAAGATATATCAATTCCCAATAGAACAGTGTTCCCGACAGTGTTCTTATGCCTTTTTAGACAGGATATAAGTCATCATTATTTCTTTCTACCACAGAATTACCTTATGTTTTATAACCCCACAATTAAAACAAGCCTGAAAGACTAATATTTGTGCATTACCAAATTTAATATCACAATGAATTGGGTTGCGTTATATATACTCTTCAGACAGATACTATACTTGGAATATTATAGTTCTTAAAATCTTTTAACAATAATTTTTTACACATTTTTACTTTTATCATAAATATTCCTTTCATAATATGATTTACATCTTTTTTTATACAGTTTAACTAAACTATATTCATAATTTTATGTAGTCTACCTATTATTTAAACTGCTCCCTCATAAATTCAACTTTTAGACTTTGGTTTTTAAATTTTGTATTATTGAGCAAACTAAGTACAACAAAAAAGGGACAAGAATTAGTATCTCACCCCTTTTTGACTTTATTGCTATTATGTATTATGATTTATACAGTTTGAAAACTGCATCCCAATTTATAACTTTCCAAAAGTCAGCTATAAAATCAGGTCTTCTATTTTGATACTTAAGATAATAAGCATGCTCCCATACATCAATTGTTAGAATTGGTTTACCCTTGATATCAGCATCACACATCAATGGGTTAACTTGATTTGAAGTGGAACAGACAACAAGCTTACCGTTATCTTGTTTCACCAACCATGCCCAACCCGATCCAAACTGAGTAGCTGCCACATTTTCAAATTCAGATTTAAAATTATCGAAACTACCAAAGTCTTTTTCAATTGCACTAAGAAGTTCTCCTTGAGGTGCTCCACCTTTGTTAGGTGCAATAACCGACCAATACAGGTTATGATTATAATAACCTCCACCATTATTTCTCACAGCAGCTGGATACTTATTTATATTGGCAAATATTTCTTCGATTGACTGATTTTCTATATTAGCATCAGCGATAGCAGCATTAAATTTTGCAGTATATGCAGCATGAT
The DNA here is from genome assembly GCA_025210485.1 of Marinifilaceae bacterium. Taxonomy (GTDB): domain Bacteria; phylum Bacteroidota; class Bacteroidia; order Bacteroidales; family Marinifilaceae; genus JAOARN01. Next base: position 84,512 of record JAOARN010000151.1, read on the forward strand.
GCTTAGAATGATGAATCTCCATAGTGCGAGCATCCAATATAGGTTCCAAATCAGAATAGGAATAATTTAATTTAGGTAATTCAAAACTCATAATATTTAATTTTATGTGAATATATTATAAAATTCATGTTTTTATAAATTCGAAATCCCCTAAAAAAGAAACAATTGCAAGGCAATTCCAGAAAGAACGCCTTACAATTGTTATCGCATTTATATTGGTTTGTTGTGTTAAATAGGAATAGTATGTAGAAAATTTTAGCCATTTTAAACACATTTATAAACCAAAAAAACATTAGACGTTGATTAACTTAATAGGGTTTATATAAAATTAAGAATAAAATTTATAATAGACAATTATATTTTATCCGATTCAAGGACTTAAATTTAGGCTTCCAAGCATAAATAATGTATACCAATGAATACAGAAAGAGGTAAAAAAAACTCAACAGATAAGAAACATATTCCACAAACTGTTTTAGACAAAAAAAGAAATGCTTATTTCTAATTTACTAAAGATTTCTCATTAAAAATTTGGATATAAGCAAGGTACTATATCCGATTAAAAAAAATTCTTCAAGCGAGCTAGCTTAATATAATCAATACGGCACAAAGTTTGCTCTTAACATATCATTAATTTATGCTAATAAAACATAATTACATCAAATAAATAAAGGCATGTCTATAAAAATTTAAATTGTTAGCAAAATATATTTTATTTTTAAGCATAAAAGTGGAGCCAGAAACCACAAAAAAACAACGGGGCGTAACTGAAAAGCCATAAGAGTAGGAAATTAAATAAATAATTATGAACAGTAAGTTTTTTACATTTATTAAGCCTTATTTATCTTTTATTGACAACGGTCAGATTTTTCACAAACCCTTTAGCTGGCTTTACAAGCTGATAGCAATACTAAATTTAATAATGCCATTATACTTTTTGATTCTAGCAATTGATAACGGAATATTTGATAGTCCAGCAAAATTACTAACTGTTTTTATATTAGTCTGGATTTTAATAACATTCGCAGGTTGGATCAGTTTTCAGTTATGGTGGGATAGAAGACTAAAAGTGAAAAAGATGGAAGAAAATGAAGAGACTGGCACTTATGTATTTTCAAATTTGATTCAAACATTTGGTGAATGGTTAGGAACTTGGATAGGGATAGTCGGCACAGGAGCAGCCCTGCTGATGACAATTATATTAGGAGATGACGCATACACATTGGCTCACCAATTAGGATTAGGCATTCTGAAGTCGGGTTGGATTTCGATAGTATTAATGCCAGTTTATGGATTATTGATAATATTAGTGACCAAATTTTTATCAGAACAATTTAGAGCTATTACTTCAATTGCAAACAATTCAAAAAATATAAAATCGGTGTAAATTAAATTTTTAAATTTATAGTTATTGATGAACCAAACTTTTATTTTATATTAAATAGCGAATATTAAAATCATAATACAAGCCAATAAATTAGAAACAAAAAAAACCGAGTGAAATCAGATTTCACTCGGTAATGAATTGATTTTATATACAAAATATAAAATCTATCACGAACATAAACTTTTCTAGATTCTATCTAATTTCACAGTGAAGTGACGCATAATTGGAGCTTCCTCAACAATTTTGTAACCATTTTTGATTTCATCGCGACGATCATAAACATTTTTCAATGCAGCAGCGATAACATCCATATGGTTGTTAGTATAAGTTCTACGAGGAAGAGCTAAACGTAATAATTCCAATTCTGGGTATCTATTTTCTCTAGTTTCAGGATCTCTATCGGCAAGTATAGCGCCAATTTCAACACCTCTAATACCAGCTTCAAGATACAATTCACAACCTAAAGTTTGAGCTTGAAATTCTTCTTTTGGAATATGTGGAAGAATTTTACGAGCATCAACAAAGATAGCATGTCCACCAACAGGTTTTTGGAAAGGAATACCATACTCTTCTAATTTAGATCCAAGATATTCAACTTGCTTAATTCTAGTTTCAAGGTAATCAAACTCAGTACCTTCATCCAAACCTTGAGCTAAAGCATTCATATCACGACCCGACATACCACCATAAGTAACATATCCTTCATACATGATATTGAAAGTAGAAGCCTGATTCCAAAGCTCTTGATCTTTCATTGCGATAAATCCGCCCATGTTAACAATAGCATCTTTTTTAGATGACATAGTTGCCATATCAGCGTAAGAATACATTTCAAGAACAATTTCTTTGATAGTTTTATCAGCATATCCGTCTTCACGTGTTTTGATAAAATATGCATTTTCAGCAAAACGAGCAGAATCATAACAAACAGGTATACCGTACTTGTCAGCTAATGCGCGAACAGCCTTCATATTTTCCATAGAAACTGGCTGTCCACCAGAAGTATTACAAGTAACTGTAACAATAATCATAGGAATTTGCTCTTTTGGATAAGTAGAAAGAACAGCTTCCAATTTTGTTAAATCAAGATTACCTTTAAAAGGGTGTTCTAATTCAGTTTCTTTAGCTTCATCAATAGTACAATCAATAGCTTTAGCTTTTCTAAATTCGATATGTCCTTTTGTAGTATCAAAATGTGAGTTGCCAGGAACAACATGACCTTCTTTAATCAAAACTGAGAACAACACATTTTCAGCTGCACGACCTTGGTGAGTAGGCAAGAAATAATCAAAACCTAAGATGTTTTTCAATGCACTTTTCATATTAAAATATGAACGAGCACCAGCATAACTTTCGTCTCCCAACATCATAGCTGACCATTGTTTATCACTCATTGCTCCTGTACCAGAGTCTGTTAACAAGTCGATAAATACATGGTCACTCTTAAGGCTAAATAAGTTATAGTTAGCTTCTTTTAACCATTGTTCTCTTTCTTCTCTTGTGCTTCTTCTGATGGACTCTACCATCTTAATCTTAAATGATTCTGCGAAAGGTAATTTCATCTTTATATCTTTTTAAAAATTTAAATACAAATTTGGTTTTATTGTTTAGAGTAAATCCTAATGAAAGGAAATCAAGGCACATAATTATAACATATCACTCATGTGACATGCATACATTATGGTTATTATGATAATACAACCCCATACTTATATATTTTCCATATAAGTTAAGGCATACATATTAGATTATTTTTATGAAAATTATAGGTAGGAATTACCTAGCATAAAACGAATTCGTCTCTACGCTTAATATTGAGGTATACATTAGAAAAATCTTGGTAATAAAAATTCGTTGAATTCATAATATTACAAGCTTAATAAATGATTTGATGCACAATATTAGTAAAAATAATGAATAAATAAAATTTCAATTTAAAATAAGACAAAAAATCAGGTGTTTTTTGTTTAATATTTTTAGGCTTATATAGATTACTGTGTACCCAAGTTAGTTTACTTAATTAAATGTATTATACAATCTAGAAAATATATTATAGATTTATATTCAATATGATTAGTCTATAATTAGGATTAATTATGAATATATAGCCCAAAGAAACATATAAACATAATAAACAAAAGCTCTAAATCAGTCCAAATATTTCCAAAACAAAAACTTTTATATACAAAATATATTATGCATTTTTGCAGAGACTTTAAACAAGACTAAAAAACTACAAATCTGAGAATTAGATTTAATTAAATACAATACATAATATTTAAATTTATTGAACATATATGACTGAGCTAAAAAAATTTAGACAGACATAATGAATAATTTCACTATACAGACAAGACTCAAACTACTGCAAATTCTAATACTTAGACAATCGAACTATATAATTTAGATATACAAAACAAAGAAGATCAACCAAATAAAACACAACCATAAAAGACACCCTATGTTACAAAAATTACTTATTTTTTTGTTGGCTATTTTTCCAGCCATATCATACTCTCAAACTGATAGTATAAGTTCAAACAAAGCCTTAAAAGAGATAGATAAGGTAAAAAAAGACAGTGTTACAAACAAGCAGTTAGACGTTTTAGTGAAAGACACTATCATACTATTATCTAATAGATTACCAAATGATTTATTGAAGGTGAAGAGTGCCAAATTAGAGGCTAGCAAGCCCGTTTTGATTGACAAGATAAATAAGACCTACAAAACTTCATTTGAAAATATAGACAATATAGGAATGAGGTATGTTTTTCGTGAACTTCAAGCAGAGTATTCTAATAATGATTCGATATCAAATGCTGTAAATGTACTCCTTGATTATGTTCAAAATGATAGTATTCGAAATATGGTATTATATTTAAAAGAATATGTAAAGAACAGAAAAACAGACGATGCGCTGAAAAGAATCAGAGCAGAAATAAAAAAAGAAGAGTTTGAGAATGAGCAACTTGCTCTAAGTATGACAAAAAAGGAGCGCAAATACGAAATCGATGAGTCAACAATTAAATTATTGAATGACTATATTGAAAAAGATAGCGTAAATCTTTGGCTTAGGGAGATTTGTAGAGATTCTATAAACATTGGAGTTAAAAATATTATTGGCGATTCAGTAAAAATGTGGGTCAACAATGGCAAAAGAGAATTTAAGAGATTTTGGCTTAAGAAAAACAAAACGGATTCAATTGGGATTTGGGTTCAAAATGCAGAACAGGGAAATATCCGAATTTTAATAGATGATGATGTCTATCAAGAATCGGTAAACAAGACAAAAAAAAGTCTTATTAAAGAGAAACTTGAAGGTGCATTTAGTAAGAATGATTCAAAACTAGCTACTTTACAAAAATACAAAAGGCATGTAAGATACTGGAAATTTGGATCGAAGATTAGCTTGAACTATACTCAAGGATATGTAAGTGAGAGTTATTCGAACGGTGGCGAGAGTTCCATGGCATTTCTTTTTGGTAGCGATTCTTATATAAATTACAAGAAAGGGAATAGTGTTTGGGATAATACTATCAACATAAAATTAGGAACTATTAAATCACCTGATGAAGAATTTAGAAAGAATGAAGATAAAATTGAACTTAATAGTAAATATGGACAAAGGGCATTTAAAAAGTGGTATTACACAGCTCAGTTTAATGCCAAGACACAAATGTTTGATGGCTATGACTATCCTGATGAAGGACCTCGTGAATTAAAGACAAAATTCTTTGGTCCTGCTTATATCATAGGTTCTTTAGGTTTGGATTATAAGCCTAATTCTAGAACATCTCTATTCCTTTCTCCATTTACATCGAAATATACTGTTGTATCGGATACTGCACGAATCGATCAAACCTTGTATGGCATTGATGAAGATAAGAAGATAAAAAAGGAAGTTGGTGCTTTCTTAAATTTCAAACATAAATTTAAATTTTGGGAAGATTCTGAAATTGAGAATAAACTTAAACTATATTCAAATTATGCAGAAGAAGCAAAAAACATAGATATAGACTGGGAGTTTTCATGGATATTACCACTCAACCAATATTTCACAACTAAGATAACAACCCATGTAATCTCAGATGATGATACTAGTTCGAAAATTCAGTTTAAGGAAAACCTATTATTCGGTTTAACATATTTCTTCAGATAGAAGAAAGGAAGAGTGTTCAATAAATGAACACTCTTTTTTTTATATAGGTAATTGTATTTTTGATTACAACAAAATATTCGTAAACACTAATAATGACCAAATGAAAAAAACAGAAGAGCTATCAACTGGAAATAATTACACTGCTATAAATATTGGAAATCTTGATTCAGTAAAAGATTATTCATTAATACATCCAAAACTAGGCACCGAAATAAAAGGTAAACTATTTTTAAAAGAACTAACAAAGTCGACAGGAACACAAATATCATTTACAAGCATTCCTGCTTATTCTGAGATAGGTTATTTTCACAAACATAGGAAAGATGAAGAGACATATATTTTCTTAAAGGGAGAAGGTAAATTCCAAATAGATGATGATTGTTTTGAGGTAAAAGAAGGCAGTATTGTCAGAGTAGCGCCTGATGCAATCAGAGGTTTAAAAAACAGCATGGACGATGAATTAGTATTTATATGTATACAATCAAAGGCGGACTCCTTAGAGGAACATAGTACTGAAGACGGTTATAGATGTATCGTTGAAGATAAGGATAATCTTCTCACAAAATAATCGATAGCTATTTTATCAACAATATTAAAATTAGGATAAAAACCACTCCTGCTTTTATTATGCTAGATAAGACTTTTAAAAACATATAGTTTAGATTCAATAGAATGCAAAAACTAGCCTAGGGACTTTAAGAAGATGAAAATCCACAACAGTCAAAAGGGTAGTTTTTGCACTTTTAAAACAAAATATACTAAATACTAGCCTAAACTAAAATATTAGCTATCTCATAAACAAATTATCAGATTAATTGAGATATCACAAAATTTCAGTGTTATATATCTATTCACTATCAGAATATATATATGAAATCTCTGATACTATTTCATTGGTTGAGTTTAAAGATTTTGTTTCTTTTATAATTCTTCCTTTAGCATCTTGCGTATAAGTAATAAATGCATTTAAAACAGCCTTACCTTCTGAATCAATTAAATATTCAACCTTATAATCACTATTATCTCTCCAAAATACTTTGGTATAATATGTTCTAGAGATATCTTTTTCTTGAGAATTTTGAAGTACATCCAGTTTTAATTCACCATCAATATAGTCGTAAATATGCTTTTCATTAAAATGTCCAGTAGATGTTTGTCCTTTTATGTATCTTACTTTCTTAGCTTCTTTATCATAAACATATACATTTCTGAAATCCTTATTTAAATATTCTTCTATCAACTTACCAGAAGAATAATTACATGTATATTTATCTTTCTTATTTAGTAGATAATAATCGATCTCTCCGTTTTCTTTATAGAAATATTCATAAACTTCATATGGCTTATCTTCATTTGCTCGTTTCTTCTCCATCCTTACTAAATTATTTCCTATTTTAGGAAATTTGATATTAAAAAATACATAACCAAAATCAGAAGGAGTAGTATTGATTGCAGAAACCACCTCTATATCCAGTCTAGAAACTTGTCCTGCTTTTACAGAAAATTCTATATTTAATGGATTGTTAACACTCGATGCCTTTTTAGAATTTTTAGCAGGAGTTGCAAACAAGGTCTCTCCATTCTTATTTTTCAGCGAAAAATGTGTAAGCTCATACTTAGTTCCTTCTTCTAATGTTATTTCTTCAGTAGAATAATTATCGCTATTCCATTTATTTACTTTTATTTCTTTTAAAGTATAGTCTTTGTATACGCTTCCATTTTTCTTGATTGTAATTACTGCTTTTACAATCTCATTTTCTTCGGTAAGTGCAGATTTTGTTTGTTTACTATTTGAATTTTGAAAGGCAAAAGACAATACTCCTTCTCCCTTTATTTCTTTATCTTTATCACAAGAAGTCAAACCCAATATAACAACTGACACTAATAATAAAATTAAATTTTTCATTTCTTTAGTTTTAAATTTAAAAGTCAAAACTAAAATCATTTATACTTTTTTTTGTGTCCAAAAACTTGATATATGTGTTCAAAATTTCTAGACAATTTTCAATAAACGCATTTTTACAGGTAAACTACTGCTAGCTAACATAATAAATGCAATGTGGATCTTTTTACTTTTTTAAAATTTCAGGTACAGTATGGAAGATTATTTAAATTAGAATTTATACAGAATCTATGGGACTATAAAAGCTGTGATCTTGGTAAACATAAAGGATCAGTATAACTACATAGTGGTTTAATTTTAAACATTATTTATTAATGCAAATTTCAGGATTACAGCCTTTTATTTTTTATATTACAATGCTCAATGCCTTTCAGGCATAATTTTACACTTGTTATATTATAATTTGTGGAGTATTTTAACAATAATATTTTTACCATTTTTTCTATTATCATAAATATTCCTTTCATAAAATGATTTATACCTTTTCTTATACAGTTTATCTACACTAAAAGCATAATTTCATGTAGTCCACCTATCATTTAAACTGAGCTATCTTTAAGGATTGTTTTGAACACATGCCTAAATCAAAGTAGCAAAATAAAAAGAAAGCTTAAGCATTAGAGATACTAGCAGTTAACATCTGTAATCTTTCACTTTTTTAAATATTGCTTTGACATTTCGTATGCAATAATCATCCTCTTTCGAAATACACCTTAACGATAATTTCCGAAATTACCACTCGCCTGAATCACCCTATGACAAGGGATTATTGGCTATAGCGGTACCAACAACAGGTGAAGCTTTTGGATTATTTATTTGTTTTGCAATATCACCATAAGAACTCAAATGACCTGTAGGAATAGATAAAAGAGCAGCCCATACTTTTACTTGAAACTCGGAAGCCTTTAAATGTAGTTTCACTTCCTGTGGATTATTAAAATCAGAATTAAATATATCGACAACACTATTGTGCACTAAATCTTTTCGTTCCTGAAAACATGCTTTAGGATAAGAATTTTTAAGTTCTTCCAAAGCCCTAGACCTACTGTCAGCAAAAGAGATATTGCAAATACCCTTTAAACTAGAGGCTATTAAAATCTCACCAAAACAGCTATCATACAACCCATAACTTAGACTTAAATTTTCGGCTCCATTTTTATATTCTATAGCTGTCATTGCTTCAATTTTCACAAACATATCATGCAAACTAGATGTGTTTGCCAAACCAAGTTCGAATGAACTTTGCTCTATATTTTTATTCTTTAGTAAGTCTTTTGCATTTTGAATATTGAGAAAATGCAGATATTTTTTTTGGAGAAATACCAAGCCATTCTTTGAAAATTCTTTGCAGGTGAAAAACACTCATATTCATCTCCTCTGCCAATTGAGCTAAACTAGGCTGTAATGTGTAATTTTTATTCAAAAAAGATAAGGCAGGGGCAATTTTATTATAATAATCGAATTTGGTATCTTTCATTGATTATATTGGTTCGAAAACAAACGAACCAGAGCTATTTGGAGAACGAGATTAAAAGAGCAATCAGTTTGATTTATACATAATGTTATTATAGACCAATAAATTTCAATTATGCATCAAAACTCGCTTATCCATATAGGTTTTCGTGCTTTATTATTTCACTTTTTAAATAAATACTGAATTGTTGTGTAGAATTCATTATACTTTCCATTATTACTATCTTTCTCAATCAAGTATCCATTAACGAAAGAGTCCAGTTCTTCCTCTGTTAAATCTCCATCTAAAAAAGGTTCAATTGCATTTTTTCTGAGATCAATTAACTTTTCAATATTTAATTGAAGTCTCTCGATTGTTGTTTCTGCCTTTTTATTATCTGCTTGAGAAGGGATAATATGCCCATCAGCTCTATAAGAGAAATGCTCTTCACAGTCTGTATCAAGTGGTGAAATTAATAGATTATCGTCATACCAATTCTTCTTGCTATTTCCACAATGAAGTGGTTCACCGTGATTAACATTTCTTTGGCAGGAACACAATAAATTGGCGTACTCTAACTGCAACTCTGGAAATTCATTTTGATCCTTAGGTTTAAAATGTTCAATATGATAATCATTGTTTTTCAGTTCTCTTTCACAGTAACAACAGATATAGCCTTGCTCATCTAATAATGATTGAAATACTTTTTGTTTTTCAGGATTTTGCAGTTCATTATATGTAGGTTGCCAATTTTCATTTTCTTTATTTTTCCAATCACTAAACTCAGTTGGTTCCTGATTTTTATTTATAAATTTCATTTCCCAATAATCTCTTTACGTTTGATTAAAACTCTTGCTTTTACCAATTCAGAGTCTTCGCCAATCAATTCCTCTAACTTCTTAATTTTATTCTTAGCCTCCTCTAAATCATTATTATGAATAAGAGTATAGATTTCGCTTAAATCTTCTTTCTGTTTTTTAGGGCGAGCATCAACACCAAGTATATCTTCAAGAATTCTATCAGTATTCTTACCATAAGATTCTATAGGTTTTGTATAGCTAAGTTCATTCTTTTCATTGCTTAACAAAAATATATTTTCGGGTTTTACATGACTTAAAACCTGAGGAGAATGGGTAGAAATAAAAAACTGACAATTCGAAAATATTTGAGTTAGCTTTGGAATAATAATTCTCTGCCACGATGGATGAAGATGGAGATCTACTTCATCAATAAGAATAACACCATCTCCTTTTAAAGGGTCTTCACTATTAGGATTGGCAATTGATAATCTTCTGGCAATATCTCCAACTAATGCTATTAAGTTTTTTTCTCCATCAGATAATTGTTCTAAATTAAAAGTTTCATCATTCTTATCTACAAGCATATGAGGTCGTGGCGTTCTTTTTATTCTTAAATTAGAATAACCTTCAATAAATTTTTCTATTGTTTTAGTTACTATTTGTATTTCACGACCTTGATTTTTGGTTGCTAAATCTTGACGATTAGTGTCATTTCCTATTATTTGTTCAATATTATTCAGAAATGATTTATTAATATCATCCCAATTTTTAAAATCATTTTGTCCTGATAGCTCATACTCCTTAAAAAGATTTTCAATTTCTGATTTACCTATATCGCTCAACCACCAAAAACTTAATAGTATTGAAAATAGAAATAACTCCCATATAAAAGCAATTAAAATATTATAATCATCATTTAGTTTACTATCATGAGAAATATCCTCGATTTGTTCAAATACTCTTCTAATATGAAAAAGGATTTTTTCTTTATCAATTAAACTATCCTTTCTTTTTTCTGACACTGAGCTTATTATGTGTATTAAAAATTCAATATCATGCAATATTTTTTCAAAATGATGCGATTTTTGAAATTTAAACTCAACAGTATGTAGAATGTGGATTAATTCTCTGAATAAGAATCGAGGTTCCTCAAATATTAAATCATCATTTTTGATTCTTTCTGTAAAATATTTAAATTCTTCTTGATTTTTAGTTAGACTAGTAAGTTTGGATATAGATTTATCTATCTTAGCTTTTAACCATTTTTTATTATTTATCATCCATTTGGTTCTCGAACCAAGATTTTCATTTAAAATATCATCTTGTATTCTAAACCACTCAAAGAAAGATTGATAATTAGCCTTTACTCCTATAGCATTATCATAAACATCTAGAATAGAATAATTCTCTCTGCTTGATAATTCAGGAGCTGTATCTTTAACAAGTCTATTAACAGGATAGTATGCTATTACAGGTAATTGTTTATTATATTTTAGTTGTTTTCTGAAATATTCTGCTAAATCGGAAACTTGCTTTAAATTAGATTTTTCCACTTGGGATTCTCCTCTCTGAGTTTTCGTTATAGACCAATTAAATTCATTTGAATCTTTTTTTATTATAGTCTCGATTGAAGAATATGGAGTGCTATTTCTAATATCTGATTCGGATATATGTTTCCCTGATGAATTTTCTCGTTGAATACGATTAATTAACCATGAAAGAGCTATAGTTATTGAATCTAAAATCGTGGTTTTACCTGACCCATTCACTCCAACGAATAAATTTAATTTTGAATCAAGTTTAAAGTTTACATTATTAACTCCTCTGTAATTATGTATTTTATGGTTTTCAATATACATTTAATATGTTATTTAAAATACTAATAAAGTTCAAATTTACAAATTTCAGTCTACTCTTGCTAAAATTTTATACGAAACGGTAAGGCTAAAACTCAAAAAAACAACTAAGCACTGGTAATAATTGAATTTAGTGCGAGTTTAAAATTAGTGAGGATTTCATTATACCTAACTTGTGCTTCATATAATTAGAATCTCATTTTATTTGAATACTCAATCTAAATTATGTTCCAAATACAATAACAAAAACATCAACATAACACATTATATTTAGTGAAAATTGGCTTTCTTATTCACGATTAAACACAATTATCCCATATTCTCTAATTTGACTTTTAACTTTGGATATAACTTCTCCTATAAAGTAATTATATTGAATATCTATCAAATTGTGGACAGTATTTTTTATATTTAAAAATCTGTTTCTTACTCAAAAAAGTAAATAAATTACAGCTCAGATAATACAAAAAAGGGATTTGTTTCAATAAACAAATCCCTTTTTTTAAAAAATATATTAGAAGAATAAGAATCCTTTACTCTCTCGTTTAAATCTTGATGTTTTGGTTCGACTATAATTTCTATCAGCTGCTCTGCGTTTTCTAAGTCTCTCTTGTCGTAGCATTTTAGGAGGTATGTCAAGATTCACACCAACCGTTATTTCATGTGTCCCATTACTTGTACTTGCCAAAACATTATTACTATAATAATCATAAGCATATCCTAGGTAATAATGACTATAACTCACTCCTATCATTCCAACGAACTGTTCATTGGTACGGTATGAGGCTGCCAACCAAAGATGATTAATATACAATTTTAGAGTTGCATCATAATACAAGTCCGAAGTATTAGTTTTCATAACCATAACCGAAGGTTCTAAATCGACAAACTTTGGGAAATGGAAAGTATAACCAGCCAAGGCATACATATGTCTTTCCATTACATTGTCGGTAATGTGATTATCTCCAATTTTAAAAGTAGACTCCATGACATGTGAAGCAGACAAACCGACAAAATAATTATCATTATACAGATATACACCTAAATTGAAATCAGGAACAAAAGAAACCTCGTTAGCTCCAGTGTACAATGGATCACTCATTGGCAATTCACTACTATCAAATTTAAATTGATAGAACACACCACCAAAACCTAAGGATAATTTGGTTCCATTATTACTTAAACGACCACCACTTATTTGCATATGATAAGCATAAGATATCTCTAAACCTGTTCGAGTAATCGAATGCTGTTTATCATTAAAAAAATATCCACCAAGTCCAACACCTAATTGGTTGTTACGACCAGACATTGGACTACCCATAATATTACATTCCCTATTCTTAGGTCCAAAGTTCTTGTTATAACTTACCGCTTGTGTTTCTGGTGCTCCCTTTACCCCTGTCCATTGTTGTCGCATGCTAATTCGCACTGGAGAAAATATTCTACTTCCTGCCATAGCTGGATTCAACATAAATCCATTCTCAATATACTGACTATATAAAGGTAACTGCTGAGCATTCGAAAAAATATGAAAGCTCAACAATATAGTTAGTGTGATTAAAATTCTTCTCATCTATCCTCGAAGTAAATTTATTTTTTTTAATTTCTTTTATTATTTAACAATAGTAACCGTACCCATCAAAGGACTGTCATCATCGAGTTTGACAACATAATAATAAGATCCAATTGCTTGATCTTTACCTTTGTTTTTGCCCGTCCATGGTTCTGACAAATACTGATTTCCTGTTCCTGTAAATTGATAAATTGTATTTCCCCATCTGTCATATATTAAAATATCGACTTTTTGTACATATTCAATTCTCTCAATTTCCCATTTATCATTATATCCATCTCCATTAGGAGTAAAAGCAGCAGGTATTCTAACTTTGGTATCATATAAATGCTCAAGAACGATTAATGAATCCAAAACACAATTATTTTTATCAACTATTTCAATATTATATTTTCCTGTTCCTAAATTTTCTTCATGAAGACCTGTCATAGCAATATGCGACCAATTAATTGTATAATCAAGAACTCCACCCCAAGCTTTGATGTCTATTTTACCATCATATGAATCAGTTGTAGTAGGTCTGACAGCTTGAACATCCATATACATTTTAGCAGGCTCATTAATTATTACACTCGCAGTATCTTTACATCCGTTAGCATCCAATACTTTAATATTATATTTCCCTTCGGTAAGGTTTTCATTTAATGCTGTAGTAACATCGTTTGACCAAGTAATACTATAATCCAGAGTACCACCAGTAATTTCGGCCTGAGCATAACCATTTTCGGCACCATAACATAAGATATCACTGTAGTCGTTAATTTCAACAATTAAACTATCAGGTTCGCCAACAGTAATTTTTCCATTTGTTCCACAGCCTTCATTATCTATAATGCTATACTCATATTCGCCCTTTTTAATTCCTGCGATAGTAGGAGTAACACTACCATAATTTTCCCAATTCACAAAGTAAGGATAAGTTCCGTTATTTATAGTTAACTCAATACTTCCATCTTCGAGTCCGAAACAGGTAGGTTGCATTATTTTACTAGCAACATCTAAAGGTTTAGGATTTGTAAAGTTTATTGGTAGCGGATTTTTAGGACGACAGCCTTTACTGTCAATTACTGTAACATTGTAATTACCAGCCTTTAAATTATTTTTATCTTCCTCTGTACTAACAGCTCCCGTAGCATCCATCCATTCATATCTGTATGGAGGTGTACCTCCTGAGGCATGTACATTCACAAAACCATCGGTTCTACCAGCACATGTAATATCCTTGTGCCACTCCTCAACTATCAATTGTTTTGGTTGCTTAATTTCAACACTCAAATTAAATACCTCATCCAGTATCATATCAAGAACGCTTAAACGATATCTACCTGCTTTTAAGCCTGTAATATTTTGTTTAGTAGAAGAAAAATGATCAGGACCAACCCAATAAAACTGTAAGTTTAAAGGATGACTTTCACCTTTTGTCTGAATTTCAATAGCACCATCAGCTCCTCCAAAGCAGCTTACACTAGTGGTATCACTAACAAAAGCAATAAACTTTGTAGGTTCATGAATTTTGGTTGTTTTCTCAATTCTACAATTATTTTTATCAATAATATCAACCTGATAAATACCCATTGCAAGAGCATCAACATCTACAATTCCATCAGGACTATTAGGGGTTTTATTTGAGTATCCTTCAGGTCCCCATATGTTTACAGTATACGGAGCAGTTCCTTCATTGACATCAACCGATATTTCTCCATCCTTTTCACCTGCTTTTGTGATATCTGTAGGAGTAATATTTAATTCTAAGGGATCAGGCTCTGTTATAACCTGATTTCCAACTGCTGTACAACCATACTCTGTAGTAACTGTGTAATTGTATGTATCAGGGGCTAATTGTATAATACTTTTAGCCGAAGATAAAAATCCATTTTTTGATGCCGTTTCCCATAGAACTGTATATCTAGCATTACCTGAATCAATATTTAAATCAATCTCACCATCTTTAGCATTATTACAACTAACATTTTTGAAACTTGCAACAGTAACATTTAATGGACTTGCAGCAGCAATATCGTAAAAAGCATTTTTAGTAACACCATTCATTGTTACTCTCAACTGATAATTACCAGGAGCCAGATTCTTAATTGTATTTGTATTTGCTGTAAAAGCACCCGGACCAGTCCAGTCGTAGGTGATTGTGCCTGAATTTTTACTGACAACAGCTTTTAATTCAGCATCATTACTACCAACACATCCATTAGGTTTTATCTCTTGAATATAAACTCCAAAACTAGAAGGAGAATTAATAACAACGGAACGTTTGAGAGTTCTACATTTGGTAAAATCCTGAACTTCAATATCATATTTTCCAGCTGCAAGATTTTCGACTCTCAAACTATGGTCATCAAAGTCAGCTGGCGAATCTAATTTATAACCCGCAGGACCTGTAAGGGTGAATGTATAAGGAGGAACACCTTCTAATATTTCAATATTAATTGCTCCGTCATTTTTCCCGTCCTTGCTTTCGTGCTGAGCAGCAACCAAACCAGCCTGTAAGGGAATACCCAAATATAAATCTACATCTGTGGTATGCTGACAATTTTTAGCATCCACCATGCTTAATTTATATTCACCAGATTCAAGTTTATCAATATTCTGACTAACAGAACGATAATCCTTAGGTCCAGTCCAACTAAATTCGTAGCCTCCATTACCACCATATGGGCTTATATTTATCTGACCATCACTTGAATTATCACATTTTGGCATAATTCTATCATTCACAATACATCCAAGCTGACTAGGAGTTTTGACCTCAATCTTTTTAGTTAAACTACAATTATTTTTATCCTTAATAACAACATCGTATTCCTGAGGAGATAAATTTCTAAATAAGCCTTTGGTTCCAGTATGTCCAGCTATCTCATAAGTATAATCAGGAGTACCGTTTTCAGCTACTACATAAATTTCACCGTCCGTATCTCCAAAACAAGTAACTGGCTGAGATTCGAATATTCGAGTGCTCAATGCTTCTGGCTCGTGCACATCAAATTCAGAGGTATATACACATGCTTTCGCATCTGTAACTTCGAGTTTATATTTACCTCCACTCAAACCTGTCAGCTTAGAATCAGTAGAATTGAAAGTAGCACCCATTGTCCATTTGTATGTATAGGCAGGCACACCACCCGAAAGACGAGGATCTAGAGTACCATCAGCAGTTCCATTACACTCAAGACCCGTTTTAAGAAAATCAAATGTAATCTCAGGATTCGAATTAAGAACAACATCTCTAGATTGCGAACATCTATTATCATCTACAACCTCAACTTTATATGAACCAGATTCAAGCGCCTTATTAACTACTGCTGCTGGTTTATCATTAAGTTTGTAAGTTAAAGTTCCTGTACCACCCGAAGCAGTAATTTCAATTTCACCCTCAGGCTTATTAAAACAAACTAAATCTTTGGTGACAACATCCTCTAATTTAAGCTCATAAGCATCAAATATTTTAACATTCGTAGAATATTCACAATTTTTCCCATCAACAACCGTAACAGTATATTTCCCAGCACCTAAATCACCAACCGAATTAGTCCAAGTTGCAGGTACTGTTGATGATTTGTGAGTAATATCCTCCCCTGTTTCAGTCTTCCAAGAAAAAGTATAAACTGGATGCAATGGATTAGGAACCTTTGCAATAATTTCACCGTTTGTTTGGCCATAACATTTAACATTGTGTGGAGTAATAACCAATCTAACATCAGAAGTTTTATTTAACTTAACTTCGATCACGGATTCTAACACACAAGGAGCCGGGCTATTTGATTTATCATAGATTATTTTTGCTTTAAAAAATCCAGATTTATTAACCGTAATAGTAGGACCCGCTTCGGCTGGGATTAACACATATGGTTTAACATTATCATCAGAATAATACCATTCGAAACTTGTATTTTTATTTATTGGAAATCCTTCAACATGATTTAGAACTGCAACATTACTACACCACTCCTCGTATGGCTTATCAAAATCCTCATCAACAGAAGGAGGATTTGTTTCGCCAGCTTTTTCTAAAGCAAAACCAATACTACTATCATTACTATATTTGTAATATACAGGATGAGTCAAACCATCACCACTTGTTGCTCTAATATCAGTAATGGCAGCATTAAATATTCTGGTAAATTTACCAACTGGCTTATGTATATTAGCTTTATTTCCAGGGGTACTAGCTCGTAAGAATATATACGAACATCTAACCCCTTCCATAATTAGATCATTATTAACAGTAATTATTTTACCCGACTCAATGGTATTATTTTCATAACCTAAAGTAAATTTCAAGGTATTAAACTCATTATCACCAAATACCTGACCTTGCTCATGAAACTCACAAGTTTTCACTCGCCCCGAACCAGTTCCAGATACTCTAAATATTCCATTGTTATGGAATTCTAAGCCGTCTATAGTGAAGTCAGCTACAGCTTTTGTTCGTACAGCCAATTCTCCGCCATTTGGGAAATCTATTTTCGAATGCCCTCCTTTAAATTTAGCGCCTCCAATAGTTGTTAAATCAAGATTCCATGATTGAGGAGCCGATGAGTTTATTGTAATAATACTACTTGTGAAATCAATTTCTCTATAAGCATTTGGATCTTTAGCTCCCAATGATTCGAATTTATCGAATGTAAATTCCTTATTACTAGCTACAACAGTTCCTGCTTCGAGTTTGAATGTTCCACTTGTTCTAAAACCAGTTAAAATAGTCCATTTTTTATAATTTCCGTCAAAGATAATATCACCGTCAAGAGATTTGTCAGCAAAATTGATAGTTTTCATATCAATTGTTTCGTCACCTACAAACTTCATAGTCCCAAGCATATCAATTCCCATAGTAGTACATAATTGAAGACTACCAGCAATAGTAAGAGTATTATCAACTATAAATAAGGCTGAAGGATCAATATCATCATCCCAATTCATATTATGACAAGTAGCGAAGTCAGCATCTATTCTAACTTCCTTGTTTCCAAGGAATGACATAGAGGTAAAAAATACATTATCATTAATTGTAGGAACACAACCTTCTGTGGATCCATCAAAGCTTTTACTCCAGTTTTGGTAATTATGCCAATCTGAATCACCAGCATTACCAGTCCAATATAAATCAATTGCAGCAACTCTTCCATCAATTCTCCAATTGCTCACATTACTTACAGCATGAGAATTTACAGCTGTGTAGGTAACACCTGTAGCTAAATCAGCATTCATATCACTCATTTCAACAAAACTAAGATCCATATTCTTTGTTGATGAAACAGTAGCTTGCGAACTTGGTCGGTCCGACATTATATTAATAGGAGCATAACAAGTACCATCAGCAACAAGATTTCCTATCTGGTAAGTCTTAGTATTTCCAAACTCGTATGAATGACCTTTTGTGAATTCAAGATTGCCGAAAACTGCATTTCCTGGAATTCTACCATCACCCTTCATTAATACAAAATTATAAGTTGGAATTATTGGACCTACGGTACTAATAAAACCACGTTTTTCGAAGGTAAGATTATGCATAGTAATCGTATGTGGTTTAATACCCACAACTTGTATTTTTGCATCTTCTTTAAAAACTATATTACTATTGGTAGTTTCAAAATTAAGACCTTGAAGGTTCTTAGTTGCCTGAGTTAATAGATCTAATGAAATATCTTTATCAGATTTACCTGTAATAACTAAATCTGAATTCGAAATATCAATACCACGAGAAAAAAGACCATCCGTGATATTATCAGAAGTTAAACTACGACATTCAAATTCATTAGTGTTTAGAATTATTTTCCCTAAATCGACATAACAATCACCTTCGGTTTTAATATTATCATTAAAGGTCCATTCCCCTCCTGCTCCTTGAAAATATAGATCAGATGAAAAGTTGACTCCATCAGATGTAATCGTTTGAGCATCCTCAGCTCTAAAATAGAATGGAATATCCTTATCCAAATCTAAAGTCATACCAGCATCAAACTCAAGCGAGCCATGTATATACACAGCTGATGCAGCTACAGTACCTTTTCTAAATATAGGCGTTCTAGCACCAGCTCCATCCCAGGTCATAGAATTACATTTCACATCACCCGAGCCCATACTTACTACCTGATTGTTCGCTGTAAATGATTTATTATCGAAATGTACATTATCTTTAGCAGTTGGTACACAAGCAATAACTCCACCTACATTTCCAGAAGTATAAGACCAATGGTTTTTATCATCCCAGTCTCCAGTACCTCCAATCCAATACAAATCTCTTCCAGTTGGGGTATTAATAAAATTCCATCCATCAGTTACACCTAAACCAAACGAATTGTCGGCTGTCCAAACACCAACAGGCTGTGCCTCAATATTTGAGATATTAACTTTTTGTAATGTAATATTCAGAACACCTGCCTTAGCCTGAAAAATTGCAGGTAGAGCAGGATTATCAGAAGTAATATCAACACTACCATCGCAAGTTCCATTAGCAATTAAATTTCCGAATTCGTAGATAATTTCCGATTCAAAATTTATAGTTTTCCCAACAGATAAACTAAGCGAATTAGCCCTGTATCCTATTCCATCGGCAGGAGAACCAATAAAAGACATATTCGAAGATGTTGTTATATTATTGAAACTCACATCTACAGGCAAAACTTCGACTTCTGTATAACCAGTAGTAGCGGTAAAGTTGACATCATTAAACTCAATCAATCTATCACCATCATAAACGTGTAAACCATTATTGCTTGATATATTTATAGTCGAGTTGCCTTTTATTAAATCAATACCTAAGGCACTTAGTTCAAGGCTTGCAATATTAAGATTTGTATTAGCTAGGCGCAATTTACGAGGAAAATCATTCGAATAATTTGAGAAAACATCTTTGGCTGTAAGATCAAAATCTCCAACATTCAGCTCTCCACAATTCAAATCTATATCCTTAGTTGTATTAACAGCTGATAGCAGATTCCAAACACCTCCTAAATTAGTTCCATCTGGCTGAACCATTCCTTCAAACACAAGTTCGTTATTAAGATTAAGAGCATTAAAATTAATATCCTCAGTAGCCGTTGATTTGAAAATAAATTGACCAGTATAAGAATAATTTGCATTAGGCAAGCTTGAAAAATCTACAGATCCGAAAACTTTTAATTCTGTATCACCAGTAAATCTAATTGCTCCCGGATTAATAAAATTAATATCTGCACATTCCGCACTATTTTCAGTGTCCGAAATACTTACTTCGAAAGATCCTCCTGCAACAACATTTGCCGCTCTAAATACAACATTATCAACTCTAGTAGGCACACAATTATTACTCCAGTTTTGAGCATTAAACCAGTTATTATCTCTGCCAGCACCAGTCCAGTTAACAGTTTCAGGCAGTTTGTTGTTAATAAACTCCCATCCCTCGTATCCACGTTCTCCTATCGAACTTTTGGCTTGCAACTTATTACCTGCTCCAATCAGACCTCCTCGTACTTGTATTCCATCGATTCGAACATATTCAATATCATTCATTTGGTCGTCACATTCGAAATAAGCAACGCCATCCAGACAGGTAAATTTAATATTAGCAGCACAATCCCCTTTTGCAATCAGACCATTGTTTGCCAATACTTTTTGTTCACTGTTTTTAGAAAATATATATTCGTGCCCTTTCTTGAAAATAAATTTTTCACTTTGATGATCACCAAAGAAATCAGCATTCCCAGCAAAATTAACCTCCATAAAAGAAGGAATACCTCCACCCTCATTCTTTAAGATAGATTTGGAAGCAGCATCTAAAAATTTAAGATTTCCATACTGAACCAATACTGTGGTATTATTATAAAATTCAGAATTAGCCCCTTCCATAAGGATATCTGAATTAGTAGATTCTAAAATTATATTATTCCCAGAAAGTTCCCATGCCTTAGCTCCGCCATTTTTTATTCTAATAGTAGAGTTACGTAAATCAATACTTCTTACACCCGAACCTATAGCTGTTAATTTATTTGTGATTAATTCATTTCCAGCTAACACAAGTTTACCTTTCAGTAAATCGAATCCATTAGTAGTAGTAATATCAGCTAAAAGCGTGTATGTAGATTCAGAATCGATAATAAAAGTTCCATTAATTGGTTCATTTATACGAATATTACAATTTGTGGCTGCTGTAGACTTTAAATTGGTGGAACCGATAAAATTCCAATCGGCAATACCAGTTTCAAAATTACCGAAAACCTGTAGATTTCCATCTCCATTAACAATTGCGGAATTATCAACTACAAAGTTTTTACACTCCGCATTTGAAGTAATATCAACCTGTTTACCAGCAGGAATCCTTATATTGTTAAGTCGGGTTGGAACACAGTTTAAATCCCAGTTTCCTGGTAAATCCCACTCCCTATTAATATTTCCAGTCCATGTAAAGTCGGCTGTAATAGGAGGATTAAAAGTCCAATCGGCATTATTTCCACCCAAATTTATTGATTTATCAGCAACAAAAGGAATTCCCTTGCCTGTTGCGGTAATATTCTGCACACGACAATATACAAGCTCTACATCCTTTGCATTTATATTAGCACCAATATTAGGCCCTGAGATTGTAATATATTCAGAACAAGTACCTATAGCCGTAAGTTTATTCTTTACCTTCTGCAAACTAATATCATTAATCACACAGTTGGTTCCTTTTGCAAGTACAAGATTCCCAAAATTATTTGGACCTGTAAGACTTGAATTCTTTTCAAAACTTACATTTCTAAACTCAGCTAAAAGTGAAGCATTAACAATACCAGCATCTTTTTTAAAAGTTACATTATTGAAATTAATAAAACTAGCACCTGCAATATTCAGAACCGCATCTTGACCTGTTATATTAATTTTAGAAGTATTGGCAGAAAAAACAAAATTGACCGTATTAAAGTCAATAGCATTACCAGTAGCTTTAGAAAGATTAATCTCCGAATTGTTTAGACGCAAAGATCTTGAGACATCAGAACTTGATATAATAGACGAACATGATAATTGTCCATTAATACTCAGATTCCCTTGTTTAATGATTAGGTCATTATCTAACAAGTTAGTATTTCCTTGAAGAGTCCATGAACCATTGTTTTCAAATACCAAATCACCATCAAAATCATTGCCTGCAAAATCAATAATATTAGCATCCTTGCTGGATCTGAAAAATAAAGATCGATCAAGGTCAATGATCATATCGGGGTCGAATTGTACCCCACCATAAATCACCAAATAGTGAGCAGGATTTACATCAGTTTTTAATGTAGGTTTATTGGTGACACCATCCCAATACATATTAGCACATCTAGCAACATCGGTAATTAGCACCTCAGCACCAGGAGTTGGAAAAGAGTATTTATCAAAATAAACATCATCATCTTTATCAGGAATAGCCGCATATGGATTAATTTTACCACCTGGTCTATCACTCCAACTATTAATATCATTATAACTTCCCGAACCTCCTACCCAGTAAAAATCACGAGCTTGTGAATTCAAGGATAGAACCAAAGAGAAAACGAACAGAATAAGTTTTACATTTTTTTTCATCAGTAAATAATTTACTTTCTTGCCTATTAGCCGAATCAGATTATATATTATGTAACCTGCATAAACATTAAACACCCTAATTAGCAAAATGCGATTTAGAATTTATATTCGAAAAAATACTTAGCTTATTAAAATTTATATGATAACAATATGAAAAGAACTTACCTTTAAGATAAATTAAAACATAAACTATTATACAAAATAAGAAACATAAATAAATATTCTGATACAAGTTCAAAAAACTCAAAAAAAGCATCAGCAATTAGATTTTCCAACATGATTTTCATAATAATATTTCTCTTTATTATCATTTTTAGTATTCAGTTTTTCAGCAACATATAATAAAAATGATAATATTTAGACAAACATCATTATTTAATCAATAAAAGAACTAATTCTTTTGATAAAATACAAGGAATAATTTTTGTTTTTAATAAAATATAAAGCTTTTAAATTAAGGTATTAATTAAACAGTATGTGCAAAAATAACAAAGCACATCAATCTATTATCAAAATTGGAACAAGCAATATTAGGCTTAATTAAAAATAAATCAACAGATTTTTAATATGGAACATAAAAAGATGGACACATATAGGTTATAATCAACAAATACACTCTGTCATAATTTTATTTTTACTTACACTTATCTTTTCATAAATTTACTTACAACCAGATGTTTAATTATTCATAAGACAACATTTAATAAAATGAATATTGATTTTTATATTGACTCTTGCTTTAGTATATCCAAGCTTATTACTAGAAAATACAGTACCTCGTTTTCACTAGCTTGTTCCTTTTTAAAAACACAACAACAAAAAGCTATATACTCATTATATGGATTTGTCAGATTATGCGATGAAGTTGTTGACAGTTTTCATGATCAGGATAAAGAATATCTACTTGACAAACTTGAAAGTGACTTGGATTATGCAATTGAGAATGGAATCTCGACAAATCCTGTTATTGATTCATTTACAAAAACAATATTTAAATACAATATAGATAGATCCCAAATAGCGAGTTTTATTAAAAGCATGCGAAGTGATATTGATAAAAACAATTATAATAATAATGAAAGCTTGGATGAATATATTTACGGTTCGGCAGATGTTGTTGGCCTAATGTGTTTAATGATTTTCTGCAATGGAGACAAGGATAAGTATGAGAATTTGAAATACTCGGCACAAAAACTTGGTTCTGCATTTCAAAAGGTAAATTTCTTGAGAGATCTTCATGCTGACATTAATGGACTTGGAAGATGTTATTTCCCTGAACTATGTGATAAAAAATTCAGCAAAGAATCGAAACTTATAATTGAAAAATCAATCAGAGATGATTTTAATATAGCATTGAAAGGAATAAAAAAGCTACCGGGGAGATCTAAACTGGCAGTATCTATAGCCTATTTTTACTATATAAAACTTTTTAAGAAATTGGAGCAAAATAGTTTTTCAGACATACTTGCAAAAAGAACTAGAATATCCAATTTTCGTAAATATCTAATCTTCCTAAAAGTCAGCTTTATGTATAAAACTAAACTTATATAATACTTATTTCACATATATAAACCAATCAAAAATATGATACTAAATTTTTATAAAAATCTAAATTTATATGAGATACGTAAGTTTATTATTATATTTTATTTAGTAGGCAGCATAGGTTTTATCATACCTTATTTTAGCATAATATTTTCGTACTTGATATCATTTGCAATAATTTTATCTTGCATATTACTAGCTTTCAGACATGAGAAATTCAGAGCAAGAGACATCATAATATTTTCAACTATTTTTATTCTTGGTTATTCTATAGAAGCAATAGGAGTATATACTGGCGAAATATTCGGAAGTTACAATTACAATTATGCCTTGGGTCCAAAAATATTTGAAACCCCAATTTTAATCGGTGTAAATTGGTTATTAATGATATATTTGAGCACATCAGTGACACAATTTTTCACGAAGAATAGATTTTTGCTATTATTAATTGCTCCACTTATTATGGTAGGGTATGACTTTATTCTAGAAATATGTGCTCCAAAGATGAATATGTGGCATTGGGCGAATGACAGTGTACCAATACAAAATTACATCGCTTGGTATTGTTTAGCTTTATTTTTTTGTTTTTTGATCTCGATTTTTAATATCAAAACGAAAAATCCGCTAAGTATAGTTATACTTTTATGTCAAATATTTTTTTTCTCTCTAATTGCCATATTTATGTAAATCATAAAAATGATTAAATCTAAATACAATATAGTAGCGTATCGAATTTTCAGTTTACTTACCAAACTGTTAATCTACAGGTATTTCAACAGTACTTATATTATTGGAAATAGTTATCAATCCGATAAATCATGTCTCTTAATTTCGAATCATATAAGTTGGTGGGACGGATTTTGGATACTCTACTATAATAACAGAATATTAAAAAAACGATTTCATTTTATGATGCTCGAAAGTCAACTAATAAAGCATTGGTACTTCAAATTCATTGGTGGATTTTCTGTAAAACCCAATAGTAGAGATGCCTTAAATTCAATAAAATATTGCACAAAACTTTTAACAGATGAATCCAATTTAGTAATTATTTTCCCTCAAGGTAAAATCAACTCATTGTATCAAAACAAATTTATTTTCAAATCGGGTATTGATAAAATAGTAGAAAACTCTGAATTAGATAATAATATAATATTGATAGTAAACCTTATAGATTATCTGTCAAACAAAAAACCAAATCTCTACATTTACCACAAAACACTTAATAAAAAAGATATAAAGGGTATGAAAATTCAAGATTTATATCAGAATTTTTATAATGAATGTCAGGATAAACAGAAACAAAAAACAGATTAGATGGATATAATTACATACATAATATTAACATTCTTAGCACTACAGAATTTAAATCTGATAATAAATCTAATTTTCAAACAAAACATAAGAGCAAATAATACTAAGATTAAGATTAAAGAAGACTTGATATCTGTACTAATACCTGTTAGAAACGAAGAAGAAAACATAGGACTCTTATTGTCGGATTTAACAAAAAGTAATTACAATAATCTTGAAATCATAGTCTTGGATGACGAGTCTACAGATAGGACATTTCAAATATGCAAGAGATTTTCAAAAACTGACAATAGAATAAAAGTCTACAAATCGAATAAATTAGCAAAAAACTGGTTAGGAAAGAATTACGCCTGCCATCAGTTATCAGAAATAGCAAAAGGAGAATATTTTCTCTTTTTAGATTCAGATGTAAGAATTAAATCTGACTTAATACTAGATGCAGTAGCTTATATAAAAGAAAAAGACCTAAAACTAATGTCTATATTTCCAACACAAATAATAAAAAGCAAGGGAGAGAAATTAATAATACCAATAATGAATTATATTCTGTTAAGTCTGCTTGCATTAATATTTGTTAGAAAATCACCTTTTGTATCACACTCGGCTGCAAATGGTCAATTCATGTTATTCGATGCAGAAACATACAAGAAATATACACCACATAAGGTTTTTAAATCTTCGGCAATTGAGGATATACTAATTTCAAGATATTACAAAAAAAATAGGCTTAAAATAGCTTGTATTAGCTCAGAAACGAGAGTACAATGTAGAATGTATAGTTCATTTAAAGAAGCATTTAATGGATTTTCAAAAAACATAAAAATGTTTTTTGGGAACAGTTACTTTTTAGCCTTTATGTTTAGTGGAATTTGTCTATTCGGGATAGTTCCAATACTAATATATCAGTTTGATTATATACTTATATATTTTGGATTTTCCATATCGATAGCCATTTTATATTCTTTAATCAGCAAACAAAACATAATACTAAACACTATATTATTTCCAATACATCAACTGATCATATTTTCACTAGTTATCAACTCTATTCTCAAAAGCAATAAAAGAAAGCTTATATGGAAAGGAAGAAATATATACTCATCATAATAATGATATTCAGTAATATGATAAGCTATGCAGATTATCATAAACGAATATATAAAGCATTTATATCTGGGAATATGATAGAATGGGAAAAGATTATCATGAAAATGGAGAAAAAGAGACACAAAAGTCTTGATTTCAAGATAGAATTAATCAATTATCAAATTGGATACATCGGTTACTGTGTAGGAGAAAAAAGATACAAGGAAGCAAGGAAGTATATTAAAATTGCTGAAAAGAACATAGAAATATTAGAAAGCAATAATTACAAAGCCTCGAAAAGCATTACTTATCGAGCCTCAATAAATGGATTAAGGATTGGAATGAATAATTTCATGGCTCTTTTTCTTGGTCCACAAATACTCAAAGATACAAAAGATGCTCTAGATAAAGATCCTGAAAACACAGATGCCCTTATTTTAATGGGTAATTCGAAATTTTATATGGCTAAGGTATTAGGTGGTTCGGTACAAGCGGCTATCGAATACTATAGCACAGCAGAAAAAATAATGGTTAGAAATAAGAATCTTAAACATAATTGGAACTACCTAAGTCTGCTAAGCTTGATAGCACATGCTTATGAAAAAGTAGAAAAGCTAGATATGGCTGACAAATACTACAAAAAAATATTGACATTAGAACCAGATTACATGTGGATTAAAAATGATATATACCCAAAATTCTTAAAACAATATGAAAAATAACAAACAAGTATTGATAGTTGGAACAGGCTTGGGAGGACTCTCCACAGGACTAAGATTAGCTAAACAGGGCTACCATGTAAAATTTGTAGAGAAGTATCATAAAGCTGGAGGCAGGCTTAATCAGATAAGTAAAGATGGATTTACTTTCGATATTGGTCCCAGCTTTTTCAGTATGCCATATGAATTTGAAGAGATGATGAATGATTGCGGTATCGAAATGCCATTTAAATTTGTTGAACTAGATCCACTGTACACTGTTAATTTCAAAGGAAATCCTAATAAATTCTATATTCATAAGGATATAGATAAAATGGCAGAACAATTCGAAGGAATAGAAAGCAATTTTAAAGAAAAATTTAATAAATATCTTAAAAAATGTGAGGAAATATATAATGATACAATTGACATAGTAATAAAACAAAATTTCAATAGTATCCCAGATTATGTAAGATCATTGATGAATGTCAACCCAAAACATCTTAACATATTATTAAAAAGTTTTTGGCAACAGGTTAATAAATATTTCGAATCAAAAGAAGCCAGACAAATCATTTCATTGATTGCTTTTTTCCTGGGTCGTACACCTTTTGATACCAATGCTGTATATACATTACTGTCTCATATTGAGTTTACACGAACAGGCTACTATAATGTTGAAAACGGCATGTACACAATTGTCGAGAGCTTGGTAGATAAACTAAAAGAACTCAATTGTGATTTTCATTACTCAACCGAGATAATAGATTATGAATCAAATAGAGATAAATTAACAGGCTTGATTGACAAGCACGGTAAGGTATGGACATCTGATATATTCGTAATAAATGCAGATGCAGCACTATTTAGAGGTAGTGTACTTAATAGAACAAAATATAACGACAAGAATCTGAGTAAGATGAATTGGACAATGGGATATTTATGTTTCTATCTCGGAATTGACACCAAACTAGAGCAGGTTGAGCATCATAATTATTTTTTAGGAGACAATTATGAAGACTACTCAAAACATATTATGAAAAACCCTGGGATATTGGAAAAACCGTATTATTATGTAAATGCGATTTCAAAACACAATTCAAATTGTGCACCCGAAAACTGCGAAGCTCTATTTTTTGTTTGTCCCGTACCTAATTTGATTTACAAAACAGACTGGTCCGACAAAGATGATATAATAGACAGTATAATCGAGGATTTTTCAAGTAGGATAAATTTTAAAATTAAAGATCACATTATTACTAGACTTTCATTTGGGCCTAAGGAATGGAGAGACAATTTTAATCTATACCAAGGTTCAGGTTTGGGATTATCGCATCATATGTTACAGATTGGAGCCTTACGTCCTCGCAATTATGATGAAAAATTCAAGAACTGTTTTTATGTTGGAGCATCAACGGTTCCTGGTGCAGGTCTTCCGATGTCCGTAATAAGCTCTAAATTGGCAGAAGAAAGAGTAAATAACTATTGCCAATAGGATTAAAAAAAATACTCTAGATACTGAAGTATCAAACTAGAGTATTTTTTTTTATATTTTACATAGTTATCATAGTTGCTCCCCAACCATATTCTTTAAATGAGGCATCTTGAAAGTATAGTTTGGAATATTTACGTTTCAGTTCCTCGTATATTTTCTTTTTCAAGGTTCCATTACCTATACCATGTATAAATACAATTTTCTTTCCCTTTTTGCTATGATTTTCACGCATGACTTCATGAAATTTAGAAAGCTGGTATTCCAAAATATCTGCATTTGACATCCCGACAACAGAATCTATTAATTCATTAATATGTAAGTCAATTTCGAGAATTTCATTTTCATTCTGCTTAATCTGCTGTTTTTGAACAATTTTTGATTTTTCTCGAATTATATTTTTGAATTCTTTATCAGACATATTTTCGATACTAGCCTCAAGAGCATCGTTATTAAGTTTAAATGCAACGGCTGGTTGTCTAAAATATGCCGTTTCCATATAGGAAGATTCCTTTCTAAATTTAACAGGATTAATTTTCAATAATCTTTCGAAAGGTTTCAGAGGATTATTCAGACCATCTTGGTAAAAAATGACCTGGAATAAGCAATTTTTAATATCTCCAATTTCAGAGCGAGAATATCCTGATAATTCAATTTTGGATTTTGATTCAAGTTTGCCTTGTTTAATTCCCTTTAATCCTGCTCCCGTATTATGATAAAAGCTGAATAAGATATTATATTTAGTATTATTCACTAAATATAATTTCATATCACTATCAAGATAATTTTCCTCGCTATTAGGCACAAAGACAGCAAGAACATCAGTTTTGTCGGCAAAAAGACTTTCTATCTTTTTGCCAGAACTAAGTTTATGTTCAAATTTTTCTTGAATTATTTCTTCCTCTTGAGCTCTGCTATTTTCGGCTTGTTTAGTAACAACAAGATTTTTAGCAAGACATGGTATTTCAAAATCATCATCAGGGTTTAGAACAAGAACAGTATTTGAGTCTATAATTTCGACCACTCTACCACCACCAACATCATTCAAAAATCTAACCTCATCTCCAATTTTTATATTCATTTTATTATATTTTGTATTTTCAGACTATTATATTAATTAGATACTTTCAAATTTAACATTTACAATCTAATTTAAAAAAGCTGAGAGTATATATTATACAATGTTCATAATAAAAAAACACCATAAAATCCTGTTTTATGGTGCAAATTATTTTATAAATATATCTGTATAAGAAAAAATCAAACTATAAGTTTATATCCTTTTCCGTGTACATTAATAATTTCGATACTAGAATCTGGCTTAAGATGCTTACGTAATTTTGTAATATATACATCCATACTTCTTGCATTGAAATAATTATCATCAATCCAAATAGTTTTAAGAGCAAGATTACGTTCCAAAACCTTATTTGCATTATTACATAATAATTTTAATAATTCGGATTCTTTGGTCGTAAGTTTAATAACCTTATCTTCCTCATATGTAAGCAATTGTTTTTTTGAATCAAAAACAAATTTACCAAGTTTGAAAACTTCTGTTTGAATTTCCGTTGAATTAGCACCAGATCTTCTCAAAACAGCTTCAATCCGAACGATAAGTTCTTCCATAGAGAAAGGTTTTGTCATATAATCGTCGGCGCCAATCTTAAATCCTTCCAAGACATCCTCTTTCATAGATTTGGCTGTAAGGAATATAATCGGAATCTCACTATTAATCGACCTGATATCTTTAGCAAGTGTGAAACCATCACGATTTGGCATCATCACATCGAAAATACAAAGGTCATATGGATTTTTTAGAAATTCATCATATGCCTTGTCTCCATCCTCACAGAGAGTAGTATCATATTCTTTTGCGATTAAATACTCCTTTAGCAATAATCCAAGATTAGTATCATCTTCTGCTAATAAAATTTTACTCTTGCTCATACTTTATTTTTTTAATGGAAGGTATACTTCAAATTTAGATCCTTTGTTTAGAGTACTTTCGACCTGAACTACACCAGAATGCGCATCCACAATTTTCTTTACATAAGATAGTCCAAGACCGAAACCTTTAACATTATGAACATTACCTGTATGTACTCTAAAAAATCTTTCAAATATCATTTTCTGATCATCTTTACTTATACCAATGCCGTTATCCGTAACCGAAATCACCACCCATTTATCTCTATTTCTGGTACTTATAGAAATTTCAGGTGCATCTTTTGAGTACTTCACCGCATTGTCAAGTAAATTCATTATCACATTACTTACATGAACTTCGTCAGCCAATATTTCATCTTCGACAGCATCAAGATTTTGATACATATTACCTTTTTTATCCTCGACACGGATTATAAAATTAGGTAATAAATTTTGAATCACAGTATGAATTTGAATTGTTTTTAATTTAAGCTTCATTCTGCTTTCGTTAAATATTGCCATTTGCAATACTTTCTCCACCTGATATGTAAGTCTTTTACTTTCGTCGTTAATTATTTTAGCAATATTATCAACAGATGAGCTGGTACTACCCATAATAGATGAATCTTTAAGCATTTGAGATGCCAAAGATATTGTAGATATGGGTGTTTTAAACTCATGTGTCATATTATTAATAAAATCATTTTTTATGTTTGACACTTTCTTTTGCCTAAATATAATCAAAATTGTAAAAACACTACATAAAACTAAAATTACAATTAAAACAAAAGATGGTATTAACATTGAATATGAACCAACTAGATAATTTGCTTTGGTTGGGAAATATAGACATAAGAAATTATTACTTTTGATTATTCCATCGGCAAATAATTGTTTTGAGTAAAGTTCTGAAATATTATTTGCGAAATAATTTTTGGAATACTTTTCATAATTATTTTCTGACTTAATGGCATATTCAAATTCGAGTTTTATCCCATTATCTTTTAAGCTTTTATAAATCTTATCTTTTACTTTTTCAAGATTTATTCTATCCTCTATTTTAAGGGCTGAACGTTTTAATTGATTTACAAATTTTACAAGATCATCGACTTCAGATTGTTGATTTTTTTCAAAATCTCTATGAATTTTATCATTTGAACTTGACAGACCTTGTCCTCTTTTTTTGTATCTAGGGTATGCAAAGGTATTAAGTAATGATTTTCGACGTGCTGCTTCATATACATTTAGCTCTGCATTCTTCTGATTTTTAGGGCCTACAGGAATATAAATACTCATTCCAGAAAGCTGTCTTCCCTTATTTTCTTGATATATATTATTGTTGTACTCCTGATACTCCGAACTTAGAATCATATTTGATAGGTCTTCTGTTTTTAAAGAAGACACCACTTGATCCATTGCAATATTAACTGTAAGGTCAAATTGTTCTTTTCTGATTCGAGAGGCCGATTGGAAATATCTTATTTGAACAATAATTAATCCAAATAAAGATAGGCACAGAATTATGGTAACTAACCAAATATACTTTTGATTCATCTAAAGTCTTTTTTCAATTATGTAAAACCTAGGCTTCTATATCGTCTTGGTTATATGAAATTTCAAGCAAAACTGTGTTTTGTCCTAAAACTTTTATGACACACAAATATATCAAAAATAGAAAGACAGCAATTTAGCTTAACAATCTTTAACAATAGGTAAAATGTTCTTAATTTTCTAAACCCAAATATAAACGGCGATATAATTATTATAATATTAGCATAATAAATATAAATTGTAAGGAATTAAGATTTTTTAGTTTTAAATTGTAAGGAAAATTCTTAAAATTGTGCATTATTATAATTTTAAGATTTAATCTAATCTTTAAACTTGGTTTAATATTATCAAAACTAGTTTAAAATATTTTGACTCTTATAAAACTTAATAAAGAGGTTTACTCAAAAACCATAATATAACTTAAGCACAAAAACAATTAAAAAATTTCTAAGATGAATAATACACCTATAAAAAAAGAGATTGTTGATAATAATCTAGAAAACTGTGAAATCAAAGATATGAACCAAGCTAGTATTCGTGACATTGTACGTGTTGTGAATATGATTGAAAAAGACAGTGGCGAAAAATTTGTTAGAATGGAAATGGGTGTTCCTGGTTTGAAAGCTTCAGAAATAGGTCGTCAAGCAGAAAAAGATGCTATAGATAACGGTGTTGTTGCTGATTATCCTATGCTTGAAGGTATTCAACCTTTAAAAGAAGAAGGATCTCGATTTATTAAAAACTTCATGAATGTAGATCTTGCTCCACAGGGAATTATTCCTACAGTTGGCTCTATGCAAGGTGGATATGCTGCATTTATGACTGCTGCAGCTTGCGATCCTAAAAAAGACACAATCTTGTTTATAGACCCAGGTTTTCCTGTACAAAAAACACAATTGGAAATCATGGGTGTAAAATACGCTTCTTTTGATATATACAACTTCAGAGGTGAAAAACTAAGAGCAAAATTAGAGGAATTGCACAAGGCTGGTAATATTGCAGCTATTGTATATTCGAACCCTAACAATCCTGCTTGGATTTGCCTTAACGATGAAGAACTTCAAATTATCGGTGAAATTTCGAACAAATATGACACTATTATTCTTGAAGATCTTGCATACTTTGCAATGGACTTTAGAAGCGATCTTGGAAAACCAGGTGAGGCTCCTTACCAACCAACTGTTGCTAAATATACAGACAATTACATTTTGATGATTTCTAGTTCTAAAGTATTTAGTTACGCAGGACAAAGAATTGGATTACTTTGTATTTCGGACAAATTATACTCAAGAAGATTCGAAAATTTAAAAACTAGATTCGGTGGTGGTGAATTTGGATACACTATTGTATTCAGAATTATCTACACTCTTTCTTCTGGTACATCTCACTCAGCTCAGTATGCATTAGCAGCAATGTTAAAAGAAGCGAATGATGGTAAATTTGATTTCATAAGCGATGTTAAAGAATATGGTGAAAGAGCTGGAATCATGAAAAAAATGTTTACTGACAATGGATTCGAAATCGTTTACAATAAAGATGTAGACAAAGACTTAGCTGATGGATTCTATTTTACAATTGCATACCCAGAAATGTCTGGAGCTGAATTAAATAAGGAATTACTTTACTATGGAGTATCTGCTATTAACTTGGCCGAAACTGGAAGTGAAAGAGAGGGACTTAGAGCTTGTGTGTCTCAAATATCAAGAGACCAATTCCCTGCATTAAAAGAAAGATTAGAAGCTTTTAGAGCTGATCATAAATAATTAACTCAACCAAATGAACCATCTTCTATTTTATATAGTAAAGGTGGTTCTTTTTTATTATACAAAATAGACTGAATAGATTTCTCACCTATAAAATTTTACTATTATAACTTAGTAAAACATTCAGCTAATCAACCGAACAATTTATATACTTTTTGATTCTACTAATTAGTTTTTCACAATGTTACCGTTTATGGTTGGTAAATAAAACTCATTCAAATCGACACATATACTAAATTGATATAAAGATATTTACATAAATATATTCTCGATCATCAATTTAATTAATTATGTATAATAAACCAAGAACTCAATCACACAAATTACTTATTACCAAAACAATGCCTAAAACTATACTAAAACATAAGATTATCATAAGATTAGATTTCTTCACCAACCACAAACGAGAACATTCCCAAATAGCTATTAAAAAAGGTGCAGGAAAGACTAAATAAGACTACGTTTCAAAATATAAATCATAATTTTAAACAGCATGCAAATAATCATATAACTAAACAAC